>NZ_JAHYSG010000047.1 GCF_022095675.1 Dactylosporangium sp. AC04546
GCTGTGGGGGATGACCCCGCGGTACGGCGTCGCGATCGGCTGGCGCCCGGAGATCGCCGGCTACGTGGCCGGCCTGCCCGGGCTCCGGTTCACCGAGGTCGTGGCGGAGTCGGTCCACCCGCGTGACCCCCTGCCCGACGGGCTGCGCACGCTCGTCGAGCGGGGGGTGGCCGTGATCCCGCACGGGGTCAAGCTCTCCCTCGGCGGCGCCGAGTCGGTCGACGACGCCCGGGCCGCCCACCTCGCCGAGTGTGCGGCCGCGCTCGGCGCCCCGCTGGTCAGCGAGCACATCGCGTTCGTGCGGGCGGGCGGCCTGGAGGCCGGTCACCTGCTGCCCGTCCCCCGCACGCGCCAGGCGGTCGGCGCGATCGTCGCCAACGTCCGGCGCACGCAGGCCGCCCTCGGCGGCGTGCCGCTGGCCCTGGAGCCGATCGCCGCCCTGTTCGACTGGCCCGACGCCGAGCTCACCGAGGCCGAGTTCCTCACCGAGATCCTCGACCGCACGGGCTGCGGCCTGCTCCTCGACATCGCCAACGTGTACGCCAACGCCCGCAACCGGGGCGAGGATCCGCTGGTGCTCCTCGACGCCCTCCCGCTCGAACGGATCGCCTACGTGCACGTCGCGGGCGGCATGGAGCACGAGGGGTACTACCACGACACCCACACCGACGCGATCCCCCAGCCCGTCCTCGACCTGGTCAAGGAGCTGTGCGCCCGGACGGCCCCGCCGGCCCTGATGCTCGAGCGCGACGGCGACTACCCGCCGGCCGCCGCCCTGACGCGCGAGCTGGACGCCATCGCGGCGGCCGCGGGCTGGCCGGCGATCACGTGAGCGACCTCGCGGAGCGGCAGCGGGCCCTGGTGGCGGCGCTCGTCGCCGGGGAGGACGTTCCCGACGGGTTTGACGCGGCAGCGGTACTGGCAACGACCGCGGCACTGCGCCGCAAGCGCGCGGGCGAGGTCGCCCGCGCGTGGCCGTTCCTGGCCGCCGCCCACGGTGCCGCCTGGCCGCGCGTGTTCGCCGCCTGGGCCGCCGGCCGCCCGCCGAACGGCTCCCTGCGCGACGGCTGGGACTTCGCCCGCTCGCTCGGCGCCGACCTGCCCGAGCTGGCCCGAGCCGAGCTGGCCGCACGGGAGGCCAATCTCTTCTACGACGGCCGCTCCGCGCCGGTCCCCCGCGGCCGGGTCGGGTCCTGGCTGCGCCGCCTACGATCGGGCAATGGATCTCGGGCTGGCTGACCGCGTCTACGTCCTCACCGGGGCCTCCCGCGGCCTCGGCTTCGCCACCGCGCAGGCGCTCGTCGCGGACGGCCCGGCCGGCGCCGTGCAGTCCATTCCGCTGCGGCGGGCGGCCGACCCGGCCGAGTTCGGCCGCGTCGCCGCGTTCGTGCTGTCGCCGGCCGCGAGCTACCTGACGGGCATCGCGCTGCCGGTCGACGGGGGCGCGATCCGCACGATCTGATGGCGCGTGTATCAGGAGCGGGTTTCGCGCTCTCTGGTTGTTGGGCCCAGTCTGGGCTCGTCCTCCCCCGCGCACGGAGTCACTGGCATGCCTTTCACCGACGAGTACCTGCTGGCCGCCCTGCGGCGAGTCGCGCTGCTCATCGACCCCGTCCCCTGCGCCGGCATCCCGGCGCTCCGCACCGACCCGTCGACGTCCGAAAAGTCCCAGACGCCGCCCCCGCCCACTGACAACCTTCGTCGCGAACTGTGACGCCTTCTGTACAGAAGGTTCGTTCAACGAGTTGACGGGGGACCACCGTGAAACGTGCACTGTGCATCGGGATCAATGACTATCCGGGCATCGAGAACGATCTGTCGGGCTGCCGCAACGACGCCGAGGACTGGGCGGCGGAGCTCACGACCCGCGGCTTCGCGGTCCGCAAGCTCCTGGACAGCGCCGCGTCGGGCGCCGCGATCCGCACGGCCATCCGCGAGCTGCTGACAACCGCACAACCGGACGACGCCGTGGTGATCACGTACTCCGGCCACGGCACGTGGGTCCCGGACGAGGACGGCGACGAGCCCGACCACCGCGACGAGGCGATCTGCCCGCACGACATCGCCCTGAACGGCCCGCTGCTGGACGACGAGCTGCACGCCCTGTTCGCCGAGGCGCTCGACGGCGTCCGCACGGTCCTGATCTCGGACTCGTGCCACTCGGGCACGCTGACCCGGTCGACCCCGAGGCCCGGGACCCGCTTCCTGCCGCCGTCGGCGTTCCTGCACCTGCCATCGAGCGGGCGGGCGGTCCCGGCGCTGCGGGTGAAGCCGTCGTCGAAGGCCCTCCTGCTCTCGGGCTGCAAGGACGCGGAGTACTCCTACGACGCCACGTTCGACGGCCGCCCGAACGGCGCGTTCACGCACGTGGCGCTGGAGGCCCTCCGTTCCCTGCCGGAGGACGCGACCTACCGGGACTGGCTGAGGTCGATCCGCCGCTCCCTCCCGAGCGAGGACTACCCCCAGTCCCCGGCCCTCCAGGCCACGAGCACCCAACACCTCTGGCCCCTCCTGTCCTAGCAGGTTCAGATCGATGGAGCCTTCTGGCAGTCATGGCAGCCAAAAGTCTCCATCGATCTGGCCGAGGACCGCCCCGCCCGCCGAGGCCGCAACGCGCGACGGGTCACGACGCGACGGCGCGGCCGCCGGACACGGCAGCCGCACGCCACTGTCACAGGGCAGGGCAGGGCAGCGAGACCAGCCGGCAGACACGACCGCGAGCGCAGCACCCACGCTCACGGTGGGTGACGGTGGTGCGAGCGGCGGCCTTGTCGGTGTCGGCGCAGCTGAGCCAGCCGGCGGGGTCGAAGCCGGCCTGGTCGTCGGAGCACCACACAGCCGAGCCGCAGCGGGGCCGACGACCCAACCCACCGGACGCGGCGCAACCACCGGGGCCGACGCGAACGCCGGACGCGGCAGCCGCGCGCCTGCGGTCGCGAAGCAGCGACGGCGGGCGCCGCGACGGTTGCGAAGCGGCCGTGAGACCCCGGGCCGGCGGGCGGCCCGCAGCCTCACACTCACGCCGCCCGCCGGTCACGCGGCGCCGCGGTCAAACAGCCGCCCCAAGGTCACACGGCCCCGCGTTCCCGTCGCCGCGCCGCCCGCCGCCACGCGGCCGGGCGGCCACACCGCGCCGCCGCCCCGTGGCCGCGCGGCTACGCCGGTGCGCGGCGCTGCGCTGCGCTGCGGTTACGCGGTGGGGACGGCCGGGCGGGGTGGTAGCGGCGCGGGCGACGTCGGCGCGGGGATCGGGGAGGTGGCGAACTGGGTGCGGTACAGGTCGGCATACAGGCCGTTGGCCTCGACCAGCGTCTCGTGGGTGCCGTGCTCGACCACCCGGCCCTCGTCCAGGACCAGGATCTGGTCGGCCTCGCGGATCGTCGACAGCCGGTGCGCGATCACCAGGGCGGTGCGGCCCGCCAGGGCCTCTGCCAGCGCCCGCTGCACGGCCGCCTCCGACTCCGAGTCCAGGTGGGCCGTGGCCTCGTCCAGGATGACGATGGACGGTGCCTTCAGGAGCAGGCGGGCGATCGCGATGCGCTGCTTCTCGCCGCCCGAGAAGCGGTAGCCGCGCTCGCCCACCACCGTGTCCAGGCCGTCCGGGAGGGAC
This sequence comes from Dactylosporangium sp. AC04546, assembly GCF_022095675.1. Lineage (GTDB taxonomy): Bacteria > Actinomycetota > Actinomycetes > Mycobacteriales > Micromonosporaceae > Dactylosporangium. The sequence goes on from NZ_JAHYSG010000047.1 coordinate 3,611, forward strand.
TCGACCAGGTCGCTCACCTGGGCGCGGCGCAGGGCCGTCCACAGCTCGTCGTCCGTGGCGCCGGGCTTGGCGTAGCGGAGGTTCTCGGCGATCGTCTCGTGGAACAGGTGCGAGTCCTGGGTCACGACGCCGATCGTGTCGCGCAGCGACTGCAGGGTCGCGTCGCGCACGTCGACGCCGTCGACCAGGACGGCGCCCTCGGTCACGTCGTAGATGCGCGGCAGGAGCATCGCCGTCGTCGACTTGCCCGCGCCGGACGGGCCCACCAGGGCGACCATCTGGCCCGGCTCGACGGTGAACGAGACGCCGCGGAGGACCTCGTCGGTGATCGTGCGGTCGAGGGACGCCACGTCCTCCAGGGACGCCAGAGAGATCTCGGCCGCGCTCGGGTAGCGGAAGCGCACGTCGCGGAACTCGACCCGGGCCGCGCCGGCCGGCAGCGGGCGGGCGCCGGGGCGCTCGGCGATGGCCGGGGCCAGGTCGAGGACCTCGAAGACGCGCTCGAACGACACCAGAGCGCTCATCACGTCGACGCGGACGTTGGACAGCGCGGTGAGCGGCCCGTAGAGCCGGGTGAGCAGCAGCGCCAGCGTCACGACGGTGCCGGCCGTGATCTGGCCGTGGACGGCGAACCAGCCGCCCAGCCCGTAGGTGAGCGCCTGGGCCAGCGACGCGACCAGCAGCATGCTCACGAAGAACACGCGGCTGTACATCGCGGTCTGGATGCCGATGTCGCGCACCCGGCCGGCCCGCTCGGCGAAGCGGTCGGCCTCGGTCTCGGGCCGGCCGAACAGCTTGACCAGCAGCGCACCGGCGACGCCGAACCGCTCGGTCATCGTCGCGTTCATGGTGGCGTCGAGCTGGTAGGCCTCCCGGGTGAGGGTGGCCAGCCGCTTGCCGACCCGCCGCGCCGGCAGGATGAAGATCGGCAACAGGATCAGCGACAGCAGCGTGACCTGCCACGACAGGGTGACCATCACGGCCGCCGTGAGCACCAGCTGGATGACGTTGCTGACCACGCCGGACAGCGTCGAGGTGAAGGCCCGCTGGGCGCCCTGGACGTCGTTGTTGAGGCGGCTGACCAGCGCGCCGGTCTGCGTGCGGGTGAAGAACTGCAGCGGCATGCGCTGCACGTGGTCATAGACCAGCGTGCGCAGCGACAGGATGATGCCCTCGCCGATGCGTGCCGAATACCACCGCTGGACCAGCGACAGCAGCGCGTCGGCGACAGCCAGCCCGCCGATGAGCAGCGCGACCCGCACCACGGCCGCGCCGGCGTCCGGGCCGCCGGCGTTGATCCGGTTGATGACGTCGCCGGCGAAATAGGGCGTGGCGACGCCGATCGCCGCCCCGAGCACCACCGTGACCAGGAAGACGCTGATGTCGCGCCGGTAGGGCTGGGCGAACGCCATGATCCGCCGGGTGGTCTCCCGCCCCAGCCGCTTGCCCCGCAGCTCATCGGCCTTACGCAGGGAGCGCAGCGTCTCCCACCCCGACATGCTGCTCATCGGCGACGACATCACACGACCCCCGGCAAAAGTTGAACCCTGCCGAGCAGTGTGCCCGGCAGGTACGACAACTTTTGCCGACGCCCCCAGCTTCCCGGGAACGACTAGGCCGTTGGACCTACTCCCCCAGGCCCGCCAGCGATCGGATGCGCCGCAGCTGGGCGGCCCGCTCAGCGGCCTCCTGCTGCCCGAACGTGTGCGCCGCCGCCTGGGCGAACAGCGCCTTGATCTCGATCACGGCGTCCCGCGCTCCCTGCAGTACCGCTGCGGAAAGATCCGCGGCAGCAGCGGACAGGTCCGCGGAGGGCACCACGACGTTGGCCAGGCCGATCGCGGACGCCTCCGGAGCGGCCACGCGCCGCCCGGTCACGCACAGCTCGAGCGCGCGGGCGTAGCCGACCAGCTCGAGCAGGCGCTTGGTGCCGCCGAGGTCGGGCACGAGGCCCAGCTTGATCTCGGCCATGCTGAAGAGCACGTCGTCGGCGCACACGCGGAAGTCGCAGGCCAGCGCCAGCTGGAACCCCGCGCCGATCGCGTGGCCCTGCACGGCCGCGATGGAGATCAGCGACGGCTGCCGCAGCCAGCCGAACGCCTCCTGGAAGGTGGCGATCCGCTCGTCGGCGCCCGGCGCTGTGGCCATCTCGCCCAGCATCGAGGTCGCGGCAGCGGTGTCGAGCCCGGCTGAGAAGGCTCGGCCCTCGCCGCGGACGACGACCACGCGGACGTCGCCCGGCAGTGACCGGCCGAACTCCCGCAGGTCGGCCCACAACGCGGGAGTCTGCGCGTTGAGGACCTGGGGCCGGCACAACGTCACCGTCGCGACCGGCCCGTCGAGGTCGAAAAGCGCCTCTCCCGACGAGGGAGCGGCGTTCACGCCTTCTTGCGGCGCCGGGCACCGCCACGCTGACGAAGCTGAACGCCCGATTCGGTCAGCACCCGGTGCACGAATCCATAGGAACGACCAGTAGAAGCGGCGAGCGCACGGATACTCTCACCGTTGGTGTACCGCTTCACGAGGTCCTTCGCCAGCGTCTGCCTTTCGGCCCCGACGATCCGGCGACCCTTCTCGGTGCTGGTGGTGGCGGTGGCTGCCATGCTGATCCCTCACGTCCCAGACAGAGCGGTTGGTGCGGTCTCACCTATTAGACCGCCTCGAACGATCATGCGCTAGATATCGACAGGACGCCAACCGACACGCTGAGCATTGTCGCCTACCCGATACCGTGATGCGCCGTGATGAGCGAACCGCCGACCGATCGACCATGGACTGCGCATCGTGAGCGTGCCGATGCGCTGCGTTGGGTCGTCGTGACCGCCGCCGGACTCGCGCTCGCCGCCCTTGCGGTGCAGCTCGACGCCCGTCTCGGCACCGCAAGCGCGCCTTTCCTCGGCCGGTACAAGATCAGGATCGGTTTCGGCAGCGTTCTGGCCCCGGCAGCGGCCGCCGGGACGCTGTGGCTCACGTCACGCGGCCACCTGGCCCGGCTCGGCTGGCCGAAAATTCAGCTTTTTGGGTACACCGCCGGCCTCATTTGGGCAATCAGTTTGGCGCTTGTCGATGGCTGGTCAGGCCTTACGAAAGCTCTCGGCTCCCCCGAGGAATACCTGGGCGACGTTAGGCAGGTGGGTGCCGATCCGCTCGGATACCTCAGACATTTCACGGACGACGCCGTGTACCACTCGGTAGCTTCCCGCGGCCATCCCCCGGGCCCCGTTCTGTTTCTGTGGGGGCTCGACCGAATCGGGGTCGACAACCACATCGTCCTCGGATTCCTGATCACCGCGGTATCGGTACTGACGATTCCGTTGGTGTTGTCGGCGGTGCGCGACTCGGTCGGTGAGGAGGCGGCCCGGCGGTACCTCCCGGTGCTCGTCCTCGCCCCCTACGCCATCTGGGTCGCGGTCAGCCTGGACGGCCTCGTGGCGGTCCTGGGCGCCGCCGCGATCGTCGCCGGGCTGCGGGCCAGCCGGCGGCGGGTGCGCGGCTGGCCGGCGACGGGGTGGGCAATGCTGGCGGGCCTGCTCATCGGCCTGGCCGCCCTGTTCTCGTACTCCGCGCCCTGGCTGGGCCTGTCGCTCGTCTGCGTGTACTTCGCCCGGCGCCGCGCGTTCCTCAACGTGATGAGCGGTGTGGGCGCCCTCCTGCCGGTCCTGGGCGCCCAGCTGCTGGGCTTCGCCTGGGCCGACGGCCTGGTCGCGGCGGAGTCCGACTACGCCAGCCGCGTGGCGCCCTACCGCTCGGTGCTGTGGTGGAGCGCGATCAGCGTGGTCGTGCTGCTGCTCGCCACCGGCCCGGCGATCGCCGCCAGCGCGCGGAAGGTGCGCAACACGGCGGCCTGGCCGTTCCTGGTCGGCGCCGGGGCCGCGGTGGTGTTCTCGATCGCGGCCGGCCTGGCCCGGGGCGGCGTCGAGCACGCCTGGCTGCCGTTCTTCCCGTGGCTGACGGTGGCCGCGGTCGCGCCGGAGCGGCCCGCGGGCGAGCTGCCGCCCACCCCGGTCCTGCTGGTCGCCATCGGTGCCGTGCTGGCGATCGTGATCGAGGCCGTCCTGATCACGCCATGGTGATCAGGCGAGCTCCACGAGCTCCAGCAGGTCGTCGCTCCACGCGTCCTCGACGCCGTCCGGCAGGAGGATCGCCCGGTCGGGCTTGAGGGCGGAGACGGCGCCCGGGTCGTGGGTGACCAGGACGATGGCGCCCGGGTACCGCGCGATCGCGTCGAGCACCTGCTCCCGGCTGATCGGGTCGAGGTTGTTCGTCGGCTCGTCGAGCAGCAGCACGTTGGCGCCCGAGCAGACCAGCGTCGCCAGGGCGAGGCGGGTCTTCTCGCCGCCGGACAGCACCCCGGCCGGCTTGTCGACGTCGTCGCCGGTGAACAGGAACGCGCCGAGGATCTTCCGCAGCTCGGTGTCGTTCTGCTCCGGCGCCGCCGAGCGCATCAGCTCCAGGATCGTGCGGTCGACGTCGAGCTGCTCGTGCTCCTGCGCGTAGTACCCCAGCTGCAGCCCGTGCCCGGGAACCACCTCACCGGTGTCCGGGACGAGCTCGCCCGCCAGCATCCGCAGCAGCGTCGTCTTGCCGGCGCCGTTGAGGCCCAGGATGGCCACCCGCGAGCCGCGGTCGACGGCGACGTTCACGTCCATGAAGATCTCGAGCGACCCGTACGACTTCGACAGCCCGCGCGCGGTCAGCGGCGTCTTGCCGCAGGACTTCGGCTCGGGGAAGCGCACCTTGGCGACCTTGTCGGCGACGCGGACCTCTTCCAGCCCGTCGAGCATCCGCTCGGCCCGGCGCGCCATGTTCTGCGCGGCGACGGTCTTGGTCGCCTTGGCCCGCATCTTGTCGGCCTGGGCCATCAGGGCGCCGGCCTTCTTCTCGGCGTTGGCCCGCTCGCGGCGGCGGCGCTTCTCGTCGGTCTCGCGCTGCTGCTGGTAGAGCTTCCACCCGACGTTGTAGAAGTCGATCGTCGCCCGGTTCGCGTCGAGATACCACACCTTGTTGACGATCGCGTCCAGCAGGTCGACGTCGTGGGAGATGACGATGAACCCGCCCTTGTGGGTGCTCAGGAACCCGCGCAGCCAGTTGATCGAGTCGGCGTCGAGGTGGTTGGTCGGCTCGTCGAGCAGCAGGATCCCGCCGCCGGTCGCGGCCGCGTCGCGGAACAGGATCCGGGCCAGCTCGATGCGCCGGCGCTGGCCGCCGGAGAGCGTGCCGAGGGTCTGGGCCAGCACCCGGTCGGGCAGGCCCAGGTTGGCGCAGATGCGGGCGGCCTCGGCCTCGGCCGCGTAGCCGCCGAGCCCGGCGAACTGGTCCTCCAGCTGCCCGTAGCGGCGGATGAGGCGCTCGTCGTCGCCGAGACGCTGCTCCAGGGCCTTCATCTCGGCGTAGATGGTGTCGAGACCACGCGCGGACAGCACCCGGTCGCGGGCGGTCACCTCAAGGTCACCCGTGCGCGGGTCCTGCGGGAGGTAGCCCACCGGGCCGCGCCGATCGACCTGGCCGGCGTGCGGGGAGCCCTCGCCGGCGAGCACCTTGAGGGTGGTGGTCTTGCCGGCGCCGTTGCGCCCGACGAGGCCGATGCGGTCGCCGGGCTGGACGCGCAGGTTGATGTCGCTGAGGAGGATGCGCGCGCCCGCGCGCAGCTCAAGGCCGGTGGTCGTGATCACCGAAGGACTCACTTTCGGGCAGCAGGGAAGGACAGGGCGAGAAGACAGCCCTGCTTCACTCCAGCTGCGCGATCACGGCGATAGTCTACCGGGCGGCCCCCCGAGATTCGCCACACGATTACGTCACAAGATCATCGGGTACCCGCACGAAGCAGACGCCGGTCGATCCCCAACCCGAGGTGTGCGATGGAGTTCAACGACGATGCGGATCTCGACACCAGCCAGGTCGACGACCGCCGCGGCTCAGGCGGCGGTGGGTTCGGCGGCGGTGGTGGCGGGGGTCTCGGCGGCATCCCGATCCCGATCGGCGGCGGCAGGTCCGGCCTGATCATCACGCTCGTCATCCTGGCCATCGTCGTCTGCGGCGGCGGCGGCCTCTTCGGCAGCGGCCTGCTGGGCGGCGGCGACAAGCAGGGCGACAACACCAACATCAGCAAGTCGTGCGACAAGAGCAACCCCGACCGCTTCAAGAACGCCGACTGCCGCAACGTCCTCTACGTCAACTCGGTGCAGGCGTACTGGAAGCAGATGCTCCCCCAGGCGTCCGGCAAGCAGTACCAGCCGGCCAAGACGGTCTTCTTCAGCAACGCCGTCAACACCGGCTGCGGCCAGGCGGACTCCGGCGTCGGCCCGTTCTACTGCCCGGCGGACAGCCAGGTGTACATCGACCTCACCTTCTACAACGAGCTGTCCAGCCGCTTCGGCGCCTCCGGCGAGTTCGCGGCGCCGTACGTGATCGCCCACGAGTACGGCCACCACATCCAGAACCTGCTCGGCACCAACGCCAAGGCCCAGCAGGGCTCCCAGCAGGGCGCCAACTCGGCGTCGGTGCGCCTGGAGCTGCAGGCCGACTGCTACGCCGGCACCTGGGCGAACCACGCCACCGAGACGAAGGACCCGCAGGGCGACGCGCTGTTCAAGTCGATCACCGAGTCCGACGTCGCCGAGGCGATCCAGGCGGCGGAGGCGATCGGCGACGACACGATCCAGAAGGGCTCCGGCAGCCGGGTGAACCCCGACGCCTTCACCCACGGCACGTCGGCGCAGCGCAAGAAGTGGTTCCTCCAGGGCTTCAACACGGGAGACCCGCGCCAGTGCGACACGTTCAGCACGAACAACCTGTGATCGAACGGCTCCAGGCGGCCTTCACGGCCGGCGCGGACCCCGGCCGCGCCGGCCCCATGAAGGCCTACATGCGCGACCAGTTCGAGTTCCTCGGCCTCACCAGCGAGCCCCGCCGCGCGCTGACCCGCGAGGTCCTGGCCGGCGCGGCCAGACCCACCGAGCGCGATCTCGTCGAGGTCGCGCTCGCGTGCTGGGCGCTGCCGGAGCGCGAGTACCAGTACTTCGCCTGCGACTACCTGCGCCGCCACGCCAAGGTCCTCACCCCGGCCGCGCTGCCCGCGATCCGCACGCTCATCACCACCAAGTCGTGGTGGGACACGGTCGACATCCTGGCCGCGAACGTGGTCGGCCCGATGGTGACCGCCCACCCCGAGCTGCGGACCACGATGGACGAGTGGGCGGGCCGCCCGGGCGAGCTGTGGACGGCGCGCACGGCGATCCTGCATCAGCTCCGGTACGGCGAGCGCACCGACACCGGCCGCCTCTTCGCCTACTGCGAGTCGTGGGCGGCGGAGCCCGACTTCTTCATCCGCAAGGCGATCGGCTGGGCCCTGCGCGAGTACGCGAAGACCGACGCGGCCGCTGTGCGCGCCTTCGTGGACGGCCACCCGTCGCTGAGTCCGCTGTCGGTCCGCGAGGCCCTCAGAACGCGCTGATGATCGTCCCGCCGTCGACCCGGAGCGTCGCGCCGCTGATGTAGTCCGCCGCCGGCCCGCACAGGTACGCGACCGCCGCCGCGATCTCCTCCGGCCGGCCGAGCCGCCCCACGTCGTTGCCGTGCACGATCGCCTGGATCTCGGGCGTGTCGACGTACGGCCGCATCCAGTCGACGAGGACCGCGCCGGGCGACACCACGTTCGAGGTCACGCCCGAGCCCTTGAGCTCCCGCGCGAGCGACACCGCGAGGTTGTGCCGGGCGGCGAGCGTCGCGTTGTACTGCGGCGCCGCGGCGGTCGGCTGGCTCGCCAGTCCCCCGCCGATCTGCACGACGCGACCCCACCCGCGCTCGCGCATGGGCGGCACGAGGCGCCGGATCAGCCGGACGGCGGACACCACGTTCGTCTCGTAGGCCTCCACCCACTGCTCGGGCTCGGCCTCGCTCCACGTCCGCGACTCGTACCGCCCGGCGTTGTTCACCAGGATGTCGACCCGCCCGGCGGCGCCGGCCACCCGCTCGGCCCCCGCGTCGCTGGTGAGGTCCCCGACGGCGTACCCGGCCGCCCCGATCGCCCCGGCCACCGCCGCGGTGCGCCGCTCGTCGCGCCCGTGCACGACCACCGCCGCCCCTTCGGCGGCCAGGGTGCGGGCGATCGCCTCGCCCAGGCCCGACGACGAGCCGGTGACGAGTGCCCTCCGGCCGCTCAGTCCGAGATCCACCACCGGACACTTCCACGTTCCGCCGTGGAAAAACCGGTGGCCACGGTACCGGCGGAGCGTCAGACTTCGCGCCATGCCGAGCATGAGGTGTTGTCGTAGCTGTGTCGTCTCCCCTGCGGGGGAAGGCGCGCGCCGACAGCCCTGCTCCCTGGCGGAGGCGAGCCGCAAGCAGCGGTCGTGAGCGCCGGCCTCGGGGAGGTCGTCCTCTCCGGGCTGCTCGCCGGCTACGGCGTCGCCATGCCGGTCGGCGCGATCGGCGCCCTCATCGCCTCCCTGGCCGCCCGCACGTCCTGGCGGGTCGGCGTCTCGGCCGCGCTGGGCGTGGCGACGGCCGACGGCGTGTACGCGGTGATCGCCGTGCTCGGCGGCGCCGCCCTCGCGGGTGTCATCGCGCCGATCGCCACCCCGCTGCGCTGGATCGCGGCAGTCGTCCTGCTGGCCCTGGCGGCCAAGACGGCGGCCGACGCGCTCCGGGCGCGGGGCCGGGCCGCGACCGCCCGGTCCGCGGAGAGCCGGATGAGCCGGCCGTTCGGCGCCTACTTCGCGCTGCTGGGGCTGACCCTGCTCAACCCGGCCACCATCGTGTACTTCGGGGCGCTCGTGATGGGCCGCCGCGCCGACGACGGCCTGTCCGCGGGGGCCGAGACGCTGTGGGTGGCGGCGGCGTTCGTGGCGTCGGCGAGCTGGCAGCTGCTGATCGCGGGGAGCGGCTCGCTGCTGGGCCGCCTGCTGACCAGCCCGTCGGGCCGGCTGTGGACGGCGCTGTCCTCAGCCGCGGTGATCGCCGTGCTGGCGCTGCTCCTGCTGTTCCCCTGAGGCCGCACGTTGCACAGACGCTGGTCGATCTACCCTCCCGATTGGAGGGCGGGCCGCCGTGCGCACGAAGCGCGACGGCCGCGGTGCGCACGAAGCGCGCCGCGGCCGGTCGGAGCGAAGCAGTGTCAGACGTTGAAGCCCAGGGCGCGGAGCTGGTCGCGGCCCTCGTCCGTGATCTTGTCCGGGCCCCACGGCGGCAGCCAGACCCAGTTGATGCGGATGTCCGAGACCAGGCCGCCGCCCGGGCCGGTGCACAGGGCCTGGCGGGCCTGGTCCTCGATGACGTCCGTGAGCGGACAGGCCGCCGACGTGAGCGTCATGTCCAGGGTCGCCACGTTCTCCTCGTCGACATGGATGCCGTAGACAAGCCCCAGGTCGACGACGTTGATCCCGAGCTCCGGGTCGACGACGTCCTTCATCGCCTCTTCGATGTCGGCGAGCACCGCGGTCATGATGGTTCCTCCGTAGACTCCGCAGCAGAAGCCCGGCTGAGCGCGTCCTTGAACGCCATCCAGGGCAGCAGGGCGCACTTGACGCGCGCAGGATACTTCGCGACGCCGGCGAACGCGACGGCGTCCTCCAGCACGGCCTCGTCCGGCTCGACCGTGCCGCGCCCGCCCATCAGCTCGGCGAAGGCCTCGTGACGGCGCAGCGTCTCGGCGATCGTGGCGCCGGTGAGCAGATCGTGCAGTACGCTCGCCGACGCCTGGCTGATCGAACAGCCCATGCCCTCGTAGGACACGTCCGCCACCACGTCGCCCTTGATCGTGACACGGAGCGTGACCTCGTCGCCACACGTGGGGTTGACGTGGTGCGCCTCGGCGTCGAACGGCGCCCGGAGCCCCCGGCCGTGGGGGCGCTTGTAGTGGTCCAGGATGATCTCCTGGTACAGCTGGTCGAGTTGCATCAGGCGAAGACCTTCCGCACCCGCTCCACACCCCGGATGAGCGCGTCGATCTCGTCCGTCGTCGTGTAGAGGTAGAACGAGGCCCGCGTCGTCGCCGGCACGCCGAACCGCACGCAGGTCGGCCGCGCGCAGTGGTGGCCGACACGCACCTGCACACCCTCGTCGTCGAGGATCTGGCCGACGTCGTGCGGGTGGACGCCCTCGACGGTGAACGAGACCGTCGCGCCACGGTCCACAGTGGACGTCGGTCCGATGATCCGCACGTCGGGCACCGACTGCAGCGCGTCCAGCGCGTAGGCGGTGATCTCCTTCTCGTGCGCCATGACGGCATCCATGCCGACCGTCGACAGGTAGTCGACGGCCGCGCCCAGGCCGACCGCCTGCGCGATCGGCGGCGTGCCGGCCTCGAACCGGGCCGGCGGGGGCATGAACGTCGTGCCGGTCATCGACACCGTCTCGATCATCGAGCCACCGCCGAGGAACGGCGGCATCGCGTCGAGCAGCTCGAAGCGGCCCCACAGCGCGCCGATGCCGGTCGGGCCGAGCATCTTGTGGCCGGTGAACGCCACGAAGTCGACGCCCAGCGCCGACACGTCGACCGGGACGTGCGGCACCGACTGCGAGCCGTCGAGCAGCACCAGCGCGCCGACGTCACGGGCCCGGGCGGCGATGACGTCGACCGGGTTGATCGTGCCGAGGATGTTCGAGTAGTGCACGAACGCGACCAGCTTGGTCCGCGGCGTGATCACCTCGTCGAGCCGGGACAGGTCGAGCCGTCCCTCGTCCGTCATGCCGAACCACTTGAACGTCGCGCCGGTCCGCTGGGCGAGCAGCTGCCAGGGCACGATGTTCGAGTGGTGCTCCATCTCGGTCACGACGATCTCGTCGCCGGGACCGAGCCGGAAGCGGGGGTCGTCGGCCACCGCGGAGAAGGCGTGCGCGACCAGGTTGATCGCCTCGGTCGAGTTCTTGGTGAACACGATCTCGGCGGCCGCCGGGGCGCCGACGAACGCGGCGATCTTCTCGCGCGCACCTTCGAACGCCTCGGTGGATTCGGTACCGAGTGTGTGCACGGACCGGGCGACGTTCGCGTTGTGCTGCTCGTAGTGCTCACGCACCGCGTCGATCACCTGGCGCGGCTTCTGCGAGGTGTTCCCGGAGTCGAGGTAGACCAGCGGGTTGCCGTTGATCAGCCGGTCGAGGATCGGGAAGTCCTTGCGGATGGACTCAACGTCGAGTGCGTTCATGTATGAAACCCCTACGCGATCGAGGCCGGGCCGGCGCCGGCGAGGTAGCGCTCGTAGCCCTTGTCTTCGAGCCGCTCGGCGAGCTCGGGCCCGCCCTCCTCCACGATCCGGCCGCCGACGAAGACGTGGACGAAGTCCGGCTTGATGTACCGGAGAATTCGCGTGTAGTGCGTGATCAGCAGCAGACCGGTGTCGCCACCCTCGCGGACCCGGTTGACGCCCTCGCTCACGATGCGCAGCGCGTCGATGTCGAGGCCGGAGTCGGTCTCGTCGAGCACCGCGATCTTCGGCTTGAGCAGCTCGAGCTGCATGATCTCGTGGCGCTTCTTCTCGCCGCCGGAGAAGCCCTCGTTGACGTTGCGCTGCGCGAACGCCGGGTCCATCTGCAGCTTCTCCATCGCGCCGCGCAGTTCGGTGGCCCAGGTGCGCAGCTTCGGCGCCTCGCCGTCGATCGCCGTCTTGGCGGTGCGCAGGAAGTTCGCGACCGAGACGCCCGGGACCTCCACGGGGTACTGCATGGCGAGGAACAGCCCGGCGCGCGCCCGCTCGTCGACGGTCATCGCGAGCACGTCCTGCCCGTCGAGGGTGACGGTGCCGCCGGTGACCTCGTAGCGCGGGTGGCCCGCGATCGAGTACGCGAGCGTCGACTTGCCGGAGCCGTTGGGACCCATGATGGCGTGGGTCTCGCCCGCTCGTACCGTCAGATCCACACCGGCGAGGATCGGCTTGAGCTCGCCGTCGGGCAGCTTGACCGAGACCTGCAGGTTGCTGATGGAAAGCTCGCTCACTTGGTGACTCCGTTACTCGGGTTCAGGTCGATGTAGACGTCGCCGTCGCGGACCTCGACGGGGTAGACCGGCACCGGCTCGGTGGCGGGCAGCCCGGTGGGCTCGCCGGTGCGCAGGTCGAAGCGCGAGCCGTGCAGCCAGCACTCCAGGGTGCAGCCCTCGACCTCGCCCTCCGACAGCGGGACCGAGGCGTGCGAGCACTCGTCGTAGACGGCGTAGAAGTTGTCGTCGTCGGCGTGGACCAGCGCGATCTCAGTGCCGTCCACGGTCACCTGGACGGCCTCGCCCTTGGCCACGTCGGTGGCCGCACACACACGGATCATCAGCCGGCCTGCTCCAGTCGCGCCTCGATGGCGACGCCGAGCCGGTCGCGGAGCTCCTCGACCGGGATCTTGTGCAGCAGCTCGTGGAAGAAGCCGCGCACGACGAGCTTGCGGGCCTGGTCGTCCGGGATGCCCCGGGACATGAGATAGAACAGCTGCTCGTCGTCGAAGCGGCCGGTGGCGCTGGCGTGGCCGGCCCCGGCGACCTCGCCGGTCTCGATCTCCAGGTTGGGCACCGAGTCGGCGCGCGCCCCGTCGGTCAGGACCAGGTTGCGGTTGATCTCGTACGTGTCGGTGCCGGTCGCCTCGGCCCGGATCAGCACATCGCCGACCCAGACGGTGTGCGCGTCGGCGCCCTGCAGCGCCCCGCGGTACCCCACGTAGCTGCGGCAGTCGGGCACCGCGTGGTCGACGAGGAGCCGGTGCTCGAAGTGCTGGCCGGCGTCGGCGAAGTAGAGGCCGAACGCGTCGATCTCGCCGCCGCGGCCGGTGTACTCGACGCTGGTGTACTGCCGGACCAGGTCACCGCCGAGGGTCACCTGCACGTGCGTGACCTTGGCGTCGCGGCCCAGCCGGAAGCGGATGTGCTGCGCCTGCACGGCGTCGCCGTCCCAGTCGGTGACGGTGACGAACGTGAGCCGCGCGCCGTCGGCGACGATCACCTCGACGTTGTCGGCGAGCGTGACCGTGCCGGTCTGCTCCAGCACGACCGTGGCCTCGGCGAGCTGCCCGACCTCGACGATCGTGTGCCCGAACGCGACCTCGGTGGTCGAGCCGGCCAGGCGAACCACGGCCGGCGCGTCGAGCACCGCGTTGCGCGCGACCGAGACGACGAGCGCCTCGGCGGCCGCGCCGGCGGCGAGGGCGCTGATCCGGTCGAACGGGGTCAGCGCCGAGCCGACGCGCGCGTCACCGCGGTCGACCGTGGTGACCGTGACGCCGGCCGGCAGGTCGCCGACCTCGGCCTTCGGGGCGGTCGCGCCGGCCGTGTCGGTCGTCGACGCCAGCCCGCGGAGGCGCTTGAGCGGCGTGAACCGCCACTCCTCCTCGCGGCCGGTGATCGCCGGGAAGTCGGCGACGTCGAACGAGCGGACCTGCTGGGCGCGGGTCTTCGGGGGTACCAGAGCGGGAGCGCTCATCCGACAGCGCCCTCCATCTGCAGCTCGATGAGCCGGTTGAGCTCCAACGCATACTCCATGGGCAGTTCCTTGGCGATCGGCTCGATGAAGCCGCGCACGATCATCGCCATCGCCTCGTCCTCGGTGAGGCCGCGCGACATCAGGTAGAACAGCTGGTCGTCACTGATCTTCGAGACGGTGGCCTCGTGACCCATCGACACGTCGTCCTCGCGGATGTCGACGTACGGGTACGTGTCCGAGCGGGAGATGGTGTCCACCAGCAGCGCGTCGCACTTGACCGTCGACTTCGAGTGGTGGGAGCCCTCGAGCACCTGGACGAGGCCACGGTACGAGGTGCGGCCGCCGCCGCGGGCGATCGACTTCGACACGATCGTCGACGAGGTGTGCGGGGCCGCGTGCACCATCTTGGCGCCGGCGTCCTGGTGCTGGCCCTCGCCGGCCATCGCGACGCTGAGGACCTCGCCCTTGGCGTGCTCGCCGGTCATGAAGACCGCCGGGTACTTCATCGTCACCTTGGAGCCGAGGTTGCCGTCGACCCACTCCATGGTCGCGCCCTCGTGGCAGACGGCGCGCTTGGTGACCAGGTTGTAGACGTTGGTCGACCAGTTCTGGATGGTCGTGTACCGGCAGCGGGCGTTCTTCTTCACCACGATCTCGACGACCGCGGAGTGCAGCGAGTCGGAAGAGTAGATCGGCGCGGTGCAGCCCTCGACGTAGTGCACGTAGGCACCCTCGTCGACGATGATCAGGGTCCGCTCGAACTGGCCCATGTTCTCGGTGTTGATCCGGAAGTACGCCTGGAGCGGGATCTCGACGTGCACGCCCTTCGGCACGTAGATGAAGCTGCCGCCGGACCAGACCGAGGTGTTCAGCGAGGCGAACTTGTTGTCCCCGACCGGGATGACGGTGGCGAAGTACTCCTTGAAGAGCTCCTCGTGCTCCTTCAGCGCGGTGTCGGTGTCGAGGAAGACGACGCCCTGCTCCTCGAGGTCATCGCGGATCTTGTGGTAGACCACCTCGGACTCGTACTGCGCGGCGACGCCCGCGACCAGCCGCTGCTTCTCGGCCTCCGGGATGCCCAGCTTGTCGTACGTGTTCCTGATGTCCTCGGGCAGCTCGTCCCAGCTCGCGGCCTGCTTCTCGGTGGAGCGGACGAAGTACTTGATGTTGTCGAAGTCGATGTGCGACAGGTCAGCGCCCCACGCCGGCATCGGCTTGCGACCGAACAGCCGCAGGCCCTTGAGGCGCAGGTCGAGCATCCACTCCGGCTCGTTCTTCTTGGCGGAGATGTCGCGCACGACGTCCTCGTTGAGGCCGCGGCGCGCCGAGGCCCCCGCCGTGTCGGAGTCGGCCCAGCCGTACTCGTACCGGCCGAGGCCGGCAAGCTGATCGGCAGTCGTCATCTCACGTTCCTTTGCCTATCGGGACGGGCACCGGGAAGCACCGGGGCCGGAATATGGGTCGTGCAGACGCCATCGCCGTTGGCGATGGTCGCGAGCCGCTGGACGTGCGTGCCGACCAGCCTGGAGATCACCTGGGTCTCGGCCTCGCACAGCTGCGAGAACTCGGCGGCGACGTGCGCCACCGGGCAGTGGTGCTGGCAGAGCTGCCCGCCGCTGGCGATCGTGGTCGACCCGGCGGCGTAGCCCTCCGCGGTCAGCGCCTGGGCAAGCGCCTCGGCCCGCGCGAGCGGGTCTTCGCCCGCCTCGGCCATGGCCGACCGGCAGCGCTCCTCAAGCCCCGCGACCTGCTCGGCGGCGAACTCGGAGACCGCCTTCGCCCCGCCGTGCGCGGCGATCCAGCGCAAAGCGGCCGCGGCCAGCCCGTCATACGTGTGCGGCAGCGTCTCGCGCGCGGCCGCGGTCAGCGTGAACGTCCGCGCCGGCCGCCCACGCCCGCGCCGCCCACGCTCGGCCCGCTCGCGGCTCTCGACGAGCCCTTCGGCGAGCATGGCGTCGAGGTGCCGGCGGATGCCCGCAGGGCTCAGCCCGAGGGCGAGCGAAAGCTCGGAGGCGGTGGCGGACCCTTGCTGGAGCAGCAGCTCGGTGACCCGGTCCCGGGTCCGCACGTCGAGCGCGGCGCCGGGCGGGCACGCGTCAGCGACCTGCGGCCGGACCGCAGGAGAGGTCGCCTCGGCGTTTTTCACAACACCAACGTTACGTAATTCGCCGAGGCCCAGCAAACCGCCCTCTGGGTGATCCACGGCACGGAAGGTAACCCTAACCAAACCTACGCACACCCGACCGGCACTCATGATCGCAGAGCACCCGCAGCGGCCGCCCGGAGGCTGGTCGGCGGATATGTCCGGCGCTGGCGCGCCTGACATATCCGACATTTCGGTTATGCGAGGTTGCGCAGATGCGGACATC
Source organism: Dactylosporangium sp. AC04546 (assembly GCF_022095675.1). Taxonomy (GTDB): domain Bacteria; phylum Actinomycetota; class Actinomycetes; order Mycobacteriales; family Micromonosporaceae; genus Dactylosporangium. Next base: position 19,374 of record NZ_JAHYSG010000047.1, read on the forward strand.
GACCCACGGCCCGGCCACCACGGCCCGGCCACCACGGCCCAGCCACCACGGCCCAGCCACCACGGCCCGGCCACCGCGAGCACCGCGAGCACCGCGAGCACCGCGAGCACCGCGAGCACCGCGAGCACCGCGAGCACCGCGAGCACCGCGAGCACCGCGAGCACCGCGAGCACCGACCATGATCAAGGGAAACTTCCGGCTGCCATAGCAGCCAGATCCTTCCCTTGATCATGGAGCGCAGGCCGTCAGCCCCAACGGCGCTCGCCGAACCCGGCCAACCACGGACCAGGACATACCCGAAATGTCGGATATGTCAGGCACGAAGTGCCGGACATATCCGCGACCCACCACCGCGACCGCAGCCACCTGGGCCGACGGGGGCTGATATGTAGCCGCGCGTAGTATCAGCCCGTGCTGCGCTTCCTGTTCTGGCTGCTCGACAGCAGGGCCACGCTGCGGCGGGCCGCCCTCGCCACCCTGGTCGCCAACATCGGCATCGTCATCACCGGCGGGCTCGTCAGGCTGACCGGGTCCGGGCTCGGCTGCCCGACCTGGCCGCGGTGCACCGACGACTCCTACGTGACGACGCGGGAGATGGGCTTCCACGGGGTCATCGAGTTCGGCAACCGGACGCTGACCTTCCTCATCGGGTTCATCGCCGCGGTCGCGCTGCTCGCGGCCTGGCGGCAGCGCAAGCAGGTGCCGGGGATCCTCGCCGCCGCCGTCTGGGTGCTGCTCGGCATCGGCATGCAGGGGGTCATCGGCGGCATCACCGTGCACATGGAGCTCAACCCGTGGATCGTGGCGACCCACTTCCTCGCCTCCATGGTGCTCATCGCGATCGCGTACCTGTTCTGGTACCGCACCAAGGAGGTCCCGCCCGCCTGGACCGCACCGAAGGCGATCCGGACCGGCGGCGTGCTCATCACGGTCGTGAGCGCGGCCGTGCTCGTGCTCGGCACCATCGTCACGGGGAGCGGGCCGCACTCCGGTGACACGCGGGCCAGCCGGACCGGGTTCGACCCGGCGGCCATGTCGCAGCTGCACGGCGACGCCGTGTTCGTGATGGTCGGGCTCACGGTGGCGATGTGGCTCGGGCTGCGCGCGCTCGGGGCGCCGCTGCGGGTCACGCGGGCCGCGGCCACGCTGCTGGCGGTGGAGCTGGCGCAGGGTGTGGTGGGCTTCGTGCAGTACTTCACCGGGCTCCCCTGGCCCGTCGTGATCCTGCACATGCTGGGCGCCTGCCTGGTCTGGACCTCGACGCTCAGCCTGCTGCTGTCACTGACGCCACGCCGGAGCGGTCAGGCCGCCGAGGACCGTGACCACTCGCTGGCCAGCACCGCGTAGAGCAGGTCGTCGGTCCACTCGCCCTTCCACCAGCTGGCCTGCACGCACAGGCCCTCGCGGCGGAAGCCGAGCCGCTCGAGCAGCCGGGCGGACGGCGCGTTGCGCGCGTCGAGCGACGCGTGCACCCGGTGCAGGCCCTCCTCGACCAGCAGGAACTCCACGATCCGGCGGACCGCCTCGGTGGCGTAGCCGCGGCCCTGGAACGCCGGCGCGAGCGTGAACCCGATCTCGGCCTGGCGGCCGCCGTCGAGCCGGTTCACGCCGACGTCGCCGACGAGCGCGCCGCCGTCCCGGGCCTCGATCGCGTACTGGAACCAGCCCTCCCGCTCGGGGTCGAGGTGCCCGGTCTCCGTGACGAACGCGATCGCGTCGCCGAGCGGGAACGGCGCGTCCCAGGACTGGTACCGCGCGACGTCCGGGTCGGACCGGTAGGCGGCCAGGGCGGGGGCGTCAGCCGGGCGGAACCGGCGCAGGACGAGACGGTCGGTCTCCAGCAGCACGCGCCCACTGTAGTGCCGCCGCCGCGCAGAGCAACCCGCCCGCCACGGACGCCATGAGCCGCACGCCGACGACGTGGACGCCGTGGTACCCCAGCAGCCAGGTCGCCCCGAACCCGAGGGCGGCGACGCCGGCCGCCACGCCCCAGAACGCGATCGGCGCCCGCGGCACCTCCGGCGCCGGCCCGTGCCAGTCCCGCAGCAGGCGGCGGCGCCCGATGTACCACAGCAGCAGCGGCGTCAGCAGCACCGCCCAACCGTCGCTGGCCCGGCGGATCTGGTACCACGCGGCCACCGGCCCCGGATGCGTCACCAGATCGAACAGCAGGTGGCTGGCCACGCCGATCAGGGCCGACCACACCGTGACGAACCACCGGTGCCGCACCCGGCCCAGCACCCCGAAGTCCCGCAGCCAGCTCGGCAGGTGCGCGGCGACGACGGGCGCACCGAACCGGGCCAGCCAGGCGACGAGGATCGCCGTCGGCAGGCCCCACCAGAACATCCCCGGGATCGTGTGGCTGCGGACGTTGACCCCGAACCCGTCGAGGGCGTAGGCGAAGTCTGGGGCGCAGGCCCCGGTGGCGAGGGCGACCCCGTCGAACCAGCGGGGCCGCCACAGCTTCAGCGGCAGCACCGCGAGCGGATGCGTCGGCAACGTCGAAGGCACGGTTCCGATACTGCCCACGAAGTCGCGAAAAGGCCCGCCATGCACGAAACCCGCACAAGACCTCTACCGTTGAGCGGTGACGTACACGCTGGACTGGGACGAGCACGCGCCGCGGCTGGCGGCGGCCGCGGCGGACGAGGCCGGGTGGTATGCGGCGGTCGTCGCCGAGCTGGTGCGCGACACCGACCGGGTGGCGATCGACGTCGGCTGCGGCGGCGCCGGGATGACGGTCGCGCTGGCCCGTCGCATCGAGCGGGTCATCGCCGCCGACCACAACGAGAAGGTGCTCGACGCCGCGCGGACGGTGGTCGCCGACGCCGGGACGACCGCCGAGTTCGCACTCGTGGACCTGGACCAGGAGCTGGCCCTGCCCGAGGCCGACCTGGTGTGGTCGTCGGCGGCCGTGCACCACGCCGGCGACCAGCAGGCGACGCTCGACAAGCTGGCCCGGCTCGTGAAGCCCGGCGGGCGGCTGGCGATCGCCGAGGGCGGGCTGCGGCCGCGGTACCTCCCGTGGGATCTCGGCGTCGGCGAGCCCGGACTGGAGGTCCGCCTCGACGCGGCCCAGGACCGGTGGTTCGCCCGGATGCGGGCCGAGCTGCCCGGCAGCGTCCCGATGCCGTACGGCTGGCCCGAGGCGCTGCGCCGGGCCGGCCTGGACGACGTCACGACCCGGACGTTCCTGCTGGAGCGGCCGGTGCCGCTGTCGGCCGCCGACCGGGAGCGGGTCGTGGCGCAGCTCGGCAAGCGCCTGGAGTGGCTGCGGGACACCGACCTGCTCACCGCCGACGACCGGCGGACCTGGGACCGGCTGCTCGACCCGGACGGCCCCGACTGGCTCGGCCACCGCGACGACCTGCACTCGATCGAGGCGCGCAGTGTGCAACTGGGGACCCGCAAAAGGAAAACCCGCGAACCATAATTCGTTGCCAGGCTGTAAATTCATCTGCACGTTCTAGGGTCCCCGATCTTTGCTGTGCCACCCTTTTGCAATGGGGCACACGGAACCGCTCATCATGCAGATCTACTGCCGCCTGGAAGTTGCGGTGACCGATCCGGAGCTGATCGGGAAGCTGGCCGGCCAGCAGCTCCGCGAGGCAGAAATCGACTGGTCACGGCGGGAGGAGGACCTCGAGGAAGCGGTCCACCAGCTCGAGTCCGACCTGACGCAGGCATTGTCGTGCGTCGTTGAGCATGATCGGATGATCGAGCACCTGCCCGGCGTGGAGTCGCGGGGCGGGCTGGTGTTCACGGCGTTCGGCAAGCCGGACGACCGCTTCCGCCCGGGGTTCACGGACTTTCTGTGAGACCCATGGCCTCCGACCCGACCACGAAGCGGTCGGCGTCGGGGGCCACCTGCAGGCATCGAGGTCGTCAGCCGCCCCGCTTCGCCTGCTGGATCTGCTCGTAGACACGGCCGCGCAGCTCGGTGAAGCGTGCGGCCGACCGGGTGGTGAGCTGGTCGCGCTCGGGCGGCAGGTCGACGTCGAGCGTGTCGATGACGTGCGTCGGCGACTTCGACAGCACGATGACCCGCTGGCCGAGGTACACCGCCTCGTCGATGTCGTGGGTGACGAACAGCAGCGTCACGCGCAGCCGCTGCCACACCTGCCGGATGAGGTCCTCCAGCTCGGCGCGGGTCTGGGCGTCGACCGCGGCGAACGGCTCGTCCATGAGCAGCACCTTCGGCTCGAAGGCGATCGCGCGGGCGATGGCCACCCGCTGCTGCATGCCGCCGGAGAGCTGCCACGGGTAGGCGTCGTGCGCGTCCTCCAGCCCGACGGCGGCCAGCGCCTCGTCCACCAGCTGCCGCTTGTTCGGCGAGCGCAGCGGCAGGCCGACGTTGTCGCGCACGCGCATCCACGGGAAGAGGCTCCGGCCGTACTCCTGGAACACCACCGCCAGCCCGTCCGGCGGCCCGTTGACGACCCGGTCGCCGACGCGCACCTCGCCGGAGGTCGGCGCGAGCAGCCCGGCGACGCAGCGCAGGAGGGTGGTCTTGCCGCACCCCGACGGCCCGACCAGGCAGGCGAACTCCCCGTCGGCGAGCTTGAACGTCAGGTCGCCGATCGCCTCGACCCGCCGCCCGTGCCCCTCGTAGACCTTCTTCAGGCCGGTGACCTCCAGCATCACCATTCCCTTTCCGCGGCGCGCTGGCCGTGGTACCACGCCAGGCTCCACCGCTCGAACACCCGGAACAGCAGGGCCAGCAGGACGCCGATGAGGCCCAGCAGCAGCACGCCGCTGTACATCTCCGGGACCTGGAAGCCGCGCTGGAACTGCACGACGGTGAAGCCGAGGCCGCTCTGGGCGGCGAACATCTCGCTGATGACCATGAGGATGATGCCGATCGACAGGGCCTGCCGCGCGCCGGTGACGATCTGTGGCGAGGCGGAGCGCAGCACCAGGTGGGTCAGCCGCTGGAAGCCGCGGATCCGGTACGTCTGGCAGGTGTCCGACAGGACGCCGTCCACGGCCCGCACGCCCTCGACGGTGTTGAGCAGCACCGGCCAGAGGCACCCGGAGACGATGACCAGCACCTTCATCAGGTCGCCGATGCCGGCCACGAGGATGAGGATCGGCACCAGGACCGGCGGCGGGACGGCCCGCACGAACTCCAGCACCGGCTCGACGGTCGCCCGCACGCGGGCGTGCTGACCGATGACCACGCCGAGCCCGACCCCGGCGACGAGCGCCACCAGGTAGCCGACGGCCAGCCGGGCCAGGCTGGGCAGCACGTCGTCGACGATTCGCGGGCCGATCCAGGTCTCGGGGAAGACCGACAGGATCTCCCGCAGCGGCGGCCGGTAGAAGTCGGTCGAGCCGGCCGAGAAGACCCACCAACCGGCCAGGAGCAGCAGCGGGAGCAGCAGGATCTTGACGGCTCTCATGCCTGGGCCGCCCGCTGCGCCGGGTGCCAGGCCAGGACGCGCCGCTCGCCGGCCCGGGTCACCAGGTTGGCCAGGACGCCGAGCACGCCGGTGACGACCACCAGCGCGTACATCGCGGCCACGGCACCGCTGGACTGGGCCACGGCGATCTCCTTGCCGATGCCCGGGGTACCGATGATGAGCTCGCCGGTGATGGTGAGGATCAGTGCCACCGCGGTGGCCAGCCGCAGCCCGGTCACCGTGTACGGCAGCGCGGTCGGCCAGGTGAGCCGCCACAGCTTCTGCCACGCGGTCAGGTGGAAGCTGCGGGCGGTGTCCCGGGCGATCGGGTCGACGTCGGCCACGCCGTGCAGCACCTGCACGAGGATCTGCCAGAACGAGGCGTACACGACCAGCAGCAGCGTGGCGGTGCGCGCCGTGCCGTAGAGCAACACCGCGAGCGGGATGAGCGCCACCGAGGGGATCGGCCGGAGGAACTCGATGGTCGACGCCGTGTACTCGCGCAGGATCGGCACCGAGCCGATCACCACGCCCGCGACGAAGCCGGCGACGGCCGCGATGGCCAGGCCGGTGAACCAGGTCTGGAGGGTGTCGAGCAGCGCCTGCCAGAACGCCCCGTGCCGGGCCTCCTCGCCGAGGGCGACGGCGATGCGGCTGGCGGGCGGCAGGTATTCGGCCGGCACGAGGCCGAGCCGCGGCACCGCTTCGAGCAGCGCCACGAACCCGGCCACGCCGATCAGTCCATAGGCTTTCACGGGATGAGGTCGTCCAATGCGGGAGCCTTGTCCAGCAGCTTGTCCTGCACCGCGAGGTCGGTCAAGGTCTGCACCGACGCCTTGTTCACCTCGGCCGGCCAGGCCGGCAGCGTGATCTTCGCGGTGACGTCCGCGGTGATCTGCGTGTAGGTGGTGATGATCTGCCGCACCTCGTCTGGATGCGCGTTCGCGTAGGCGAGCGACTCGGCCATCGCCTCCTTGAACCGCTTGACCAGGTCTGGGTTCTTGGCGATGAGGTCCTGCGAGGTGAAGTAGGTCGCCACGGTGAGGTTCGCGGCGGCGTCGACGTAGTTGGAGGCCACGACCCGGGCGCCCTGCCCCTTGGCTGCGGTCACGAACGGCTCGACGACCCAGATCGCGTCGACGCGGCCCGCGGCGAGCGCGGCGGGCTGGTCGGGGAAGCCCAGCTCGACGAACTGGATCCCGGACGGGTCGCCGCCGGCCTTGCGCACGGACGCGCGCACGGTGGTGTCACCGATGTTCTTGAGCGTGTTGACCGCGACCTTCTTGCCGGCCAGGTCCTTCGCGCTCTGGGTCGGGCTGTCGCCCTTCACCAGCACGGCGCTGAAGTCCGCACCGTCCTTGCCGGTGGACGCGACGCCGTTGGCGACGACCTTGATCGGCAGGCCGCGCGACTTGGCCAGGATCAGCGACGTCATGTTGCTGAAGCCGAACTGGAACTGGCCGCTGACGACGCCGGGCACGATGGCGGCGCCGCCCTGGCTGGTCTCCAGGCTCAGGTCGATGTTGCGGGAGCTGAAGAAGCCCTTCTGCTTGCCGAGGTAGATGGGTGCGACGTCGACGATGGCGATCACGCCGGCGGCGACCTTGTCGGGCTGCCCGGGTGCGGCCCGGGTGGGTGACGTGTTGTTGCTGGAGTTGCCGCCGCAGGCGGTGGCGGCGAGGAGTGTGGTGGCGGTGAGGAGCGCGGTGACGGCTAGGCGGCGCATCTGGGACTCCATCCGGCAAGGGGTGTTCGGATAGCGAACTTCTGTTCGTCAGGCTGCGACTCGCACCGACCGTAAGGCCATTGACGGCCCGCCGCAAGCTCTCTAGGGTTTCGGCTAGAGAACAACTGTTCGGCATCCGAACACGAAAGGGGTGGGCGTGGCGGAGCTGCTGACGCTGCCCGAGGCCGTCGCGGCCCTGGTGCACGACGGCGACACGGTCGCCCTGGAGGGGTTCACGCACCTCATCCCGGTCGCCGCCGGGCACGAGATCATCCGGCAGCGCCGCCGCGGGCTCACGCTCGTGCGGATGACCCCGGACATCGTCTACGACCAGCTCATCGGGGCCGGCTGCGCGACGAAACTGATCTTCTCGTGGGGCGGCAACCCCGGGGTCGGCTCGCTGCACCGCTTCCGCGACGCCGTCGAGCGCCAGTGGCCCGGCCCGCTGGAGCTGGAGGAGCACAGCCACGCCGGGATGGCCAACCGCTACGTGGCCGGGGCGTCCGGGCTGCCGTTCGCCGTCCTCCGGGGGTACCGCGGCACCGACCTCCCCGCCCAGACCGACACGATCAAGCCGATCGAGTGCCCGTTCACCGGCGAGGTGCTCACCGCGGTGCCGGCGCTCAACCCGGACGTCGCGATCGTCCACGCCCAGCGCGCCGACCGGCACGGCAACGTGCAGCTGTGGGGCATCACCGGGGTGCAGAAGGAGGCGGTGCTCGCCGCCGCCCGCAGCCTGGTGACGGTCGAGGAGATCGTCGACGAGCTCGACCCGCGGCCGGGCGCCGTGGTGCTGCCGTCCTGGGTGGTGACCGCGGTCGCCGAGGTTCCCGGCGGCGCGCGTCCCTCGTACGCCCAGGGGTACTACGACCGCGACAACGACCACTACCGCGCGTGGGACGCGATCAGCCGCGACCGCGCCGCCTTCACCGCCTGGCTGGACGCGCTATGACCTTTACTGCCGACGAGATGATGACGGTCGCCGCGGCGCGGGCCCTGCAGGGGCACACCGCGTGCTTCGTCGGCATCGGCCTGCCCAGCGTCGCGGCCAACCTGGCCCGCCGCACCGGCAACCCCGGCCTGGTGCTGGTCTACGAGTCGGGCACGATCGGCGCCCGGCCGACCCGCCCGCCGCTGTCGATCGGCGACGGCGAGCTCGCCGAGACGGCCGACACCGTGGTCAGCGTGCCGGAGATGTTCAACTACTGGCTCCAGCCCGGCCGGATCGACGTCGGCTTCCTCGGCGCCGCCCAGATCGACGAGTTCGCGAACATCAACACCACCGTCGTCGGCGACTCGTACCGCGAGCCGAAGGTGCGCCTGCCCGGCGCCGGCGGCGCGCCCGAGATCGCCGCGTCCTGCCGTGAGGTCTTCGTGGTGCTCCGGCAGGGCCCCCGGGCGTTCGTCCCGCGGGTCGACTTCCGCACCTCGGTCGGCCACGGCGACGGCCCCGGCTCGCGCGAGCGGCTCGGCCTGCGCGGGCGCGGCCCGGTACTGGTCATCACCGACCTCGGGATCCTCTCCCCCGACCCGGCGACGTGCGCGCTGACGCTGACCCACCTGCACCCCGGGGCGACCGTCGAGCAGGCCCGCGCCGCCACCGGCTGGGACCTCGCGGTCTCCCCCGCGCTCGAGCGGACCGCGCCGCCTTCCACTGTGGAGCTCGCCGAGCTGCGCGCCCTGCTGGGAGGGGAGGAGTCATGAGCACCCCGCTCGACTGGCCCCCGATCGGCGCGCAGGCCCCACATCTCGCGATGTCGGTCTTCGCGCGGTGCCTGCTCGATAGAGTCGTCACCAGGGTGTACTTCCCGGACGAGCCCGGCAACACCACCGACCCGGTCCTGTCCGCGATCCCCGACACGGCAGTCCGGGAGACGCTCGTGGCCCGCGAGGACGACGACGGCGACCGGTTCGACATCCACCTCCAGGGTCCGCATGAAACCGCATTCTTCGAGCTTGTTTGACGGCGTCCTGGCCCGCGGGGAGGTCGCCGCGGCCGTCGCCGACGACGCCTGGCTGCACGCGATGCTCCAGGTCGAGGCCGCGCTCGCCCAGGTGCAGGCGTTCAGCGGGCTGATCGACCAGGCCGCCGCCGACGCCGTCGGGGCCGCCGCGCGGCCCGAGCGGTTCTCCACGGCCGACCTCGGCGCTCAGGCGGCCGCGAGCGGCAACCCCGTGGTGCCCCTCGTGGAGGCGCTGCGGGCGGCCGTGCCACCGGAGGCGGCGCCGGCCGTGCACCGGGGCGCCACCAGCCAGGACATCCTCGACACGGCCGGCATGCTGGTCGCCTCCCGGGCGGTGCGGGTCGTGCTGGCCGACCTCGCCGCCTGCGCCGACCAGGCCGCCCGGCTGGCCCGCGAGCACCGCGAGACCCCGATGATCGGCCGCACCCTGCTCCAGCAGGCGGTGCCCACCACGTTCGGCCTGAAGGCGGCCGGCTGGCTCGGCGGGCTCGACGCCTCCCGGCGCCGCCTGGAGCAGGTCCAGCGGGACCGGCTCGCGGTGCAGTTCGGCGGCGCGGCCGGCACGCTCGACGCCTTCGGTGCGGACGCCCCCGACATCCTGGAGAGCCTCGCGACGCTGCTGGGGCTGAACGAGCCGGCGGTACCGTGGCACACCGAGCGCACCCGCATCGCCGAGCTCGCCGGCGCCCTCGGCTCGGTCGCCGGCGCCGTCGCGAAGGTCGCGCGAGACCTCACGCTGCTCGCCCAGAACGAGGTCGACGAGGTCGCCGACGCGTCGCCCGGCGGCTCCTCGGCGATGGCCCACAAGCGCAACCCGGTCGCCGCCGTCTGCGCCCTCGGCTGCGCCGGCTCCGCGCCCGGCCTGGTCGCCAACCTGCTGGCCGCGATGGCCCACGAGCACGAGCGGGCGGCAGGCGCCTGGCACGCCGAGTGGCGCCCGATGCGCGAGCTGCTGGTCGCGACCGGCTCCGCGGTCTCGTGGCTGCGGGCGGCGTTCGAACGGCTGATCGTCCACCCCGACGTGATGCGGGAGAATCTGGTCCGCAGCGGCCTCACCGGCGACCTGACCGCCGCGGGGCTGCTCGTCGACCGGGCACTCAAGGCCTACGCGAAGGGATCATGATGAGCGACGCGGCGGCCCGTGGCGCGGCGGTACGGCGGGAGGTCCTCGGGCCGGAGCGGGCCGACCGGCCGCCCGAGCCGTTCGCCGTGCCCTTCCGCGAGTGGGTGCTCGACGCGGCCTGGGGACAGGTCTGGGACCGCCCCGGCCTCGACCGGCGCACCCGCAGCTGCGTCACGCTCGCCGTGCTCACGGCTCTGCGGTGCACCGACGAGCTGGAGATGCACGTCGAGGCGGCGCTGCGCAACGGCGTCACGCCCGACGAGATCGCCGAGGTGCTGCTGCACACGACCGTGTACGCTGGCGCGCCGGCCGGCAACGCGGCGTTCGCGATCGCGTCCCGGGTGTTGTCGGCGCAGGAGGGGCGACCGGAATGACCGAGCCGCGCGGTCCCGACTTCGTGCAGTCGTTGGAGCGCGGGCTGGCCGTGATCCGGTGCTTCGACGCCGACCGCCCGGAGCTGACCCTGAGCGAGGTCGCCGCGCTGACCGGCGTCACACGGGCGGCCGCGCGGCGGTTCCTGCTGACGCTGGCCGACCTGGGGTACGTCCGCAGCGACGGCCGCCAGTTCTCGCTGACCCCGCGGGTGCTGGAGCTCGGCTACGCCTACCTGTCGGGCCTGTCCTTGCCGGCGGTGGCCGAGCCCCACCTGGAGGCGCTCGTGGCCGAGGTCAACGAGTCGTCGTCGATGTCGGTCCTGGACGGCGACGACGTGGTGTACGTCGCCCGCGTCCCCACCTCCCGCATCATGACCGTGATGATCAGCGTGGGCACCCGCTTCCCGGCCTACGCGACGTCGATGGGCCGCGTCCTGCTGGCCGGGCTGCCGGAGGACGAGCTGGAGGCGTACCTCGCCAAGGTCCGCCTCGACCGCCTGACCACCCGCACCGTCCCCACCCCGGCCGCTCTGCTGGCGGAGATCAACCGGGTCCGCGCCCAGGGCTGGGCGCTGGTCGACCAGGAGCTGGAGGAGGGCTTACGCTCGGTGGCGGCCCCGATCCGCGACCGCACGGGCCGTACGGTCGCGGCCCTGAACATCTCGGCTGCCGCCTCCCGCACGTCGATCGACTCGATCCGCCGCACGCTGATCCCGCCTCTGGTCGCCACGGCCGCCCGCATCGAGGCCGACCTCCCCTCCAGGCTGCACACCGGCCACCGCTGACCGCTTCCGATGGCTCGGGTCCGAGCAAGTGACGACCGTCGCTCCCGCCAGACACCGCTCTTCCCGGCGCGACATCCGTCCCGCCGAGAAGACGCTGCCATCGCCGTCGTCCCAAGGACCCGCGGCCTGCCGGCCGCGACCGGCGTCCGCTTCCGCCCGCACCCACCCGGCGCGGCGGATATTTCTGTGGGGAATATCTATTCCTGACCGGAATACCGTTCAACCCCACTACATGCCTCGCCGGGCTGAGTCAGATGACGCGGGTCACGCCCTCGGCGGCCGCGCGGGCGTCCAGCAAAGCGCGGTCCAGGTTGGCACAGACGACAACCGAGGCACCCGCCTGAAGCGGCGTCAACAGCCACTTCATCGGGTGCTCGTGCTCAGCGGCATCCACCAGCAGCCGGTCCCCGCGATGCAGGTCCATCTCCTGGGCCAGACCCTCGGCCACGCGGCCCCACTCGCCGTACGTCGTGCCGTCGGTGCTCGCGGCGTCCGTCGGGCGGACCCGGCCCAGGTTGGGCAGCGCGGCCGAGTGAGCCCGCAGCGCCGGCTCCAGCGACCGGTAGCCGTCGGCCTCGCCCAGCACGAACCGGTGCGGCGCGTCCGGGATGTTCTCCAGCCACGACCCGACGCGGCGCTGCTCGACGAAGACCGCGTCGAAGCGGTCCGCGGGCGACAGGCCGGCCGTGGCGGACAGCTGGAACGACACCTCTGCGCCCAGCGACCAGGCGCCCAGCAGGGCCGCCGCGGTGAGCCAGTGCGGCGGGAGCAGGCTGGCCACGCGCGAGCCGGCGCCGACGCCGCACTCGTGCAGCAGCAGGCCGGCGGCGCGGGCGGACCACTCGCCGAGGGCCTGGGCCGACAGCTCGGTGCGTTCGCCGGTGGCGTCGTCGTAGAAGGTCAGCAGCGGCTGGTCGACTGTCGTGGGGAGCGCCATCACAGCATCATGACAGCCTCGCTGCGGCCCACCTCGGGAGCCGTCGGGGGCAGCGACTCGTACTTCTCCAGCAGCGCGTGCAGCACGAACACGTACGGCGACCGCGACACAAGCCCCGAGACCGTCGCCGTGACGCGGGTGCAGCCGGTGCCGGGCGCCACCGCCTGCCAGGTCCAGCCGGGCTGGGGGCCGTAGGTGAAGAACTGGGGCACGGCGGCCAGCTGGTACTCGGTGATGGCCGGGTCGCCGATGTTCCACCAGCTGACCGTGGCCGTCGTGGTGCCGGGCGTCACGTCGAGGCCGTTGACGACGCCTGGGCGGACCACGCCGGTGCACTCCGACGGGCTGGCGCTCGGCGTCGCCCGGGACGGCGAGGCCGTCCTGAACGGGGAGATCGAGGCGATCGGGCCCCGCGCGGGCGTGCCCGTCGTGAGGCCGGGGGTCGGGACGGCGTCGCCCTTGAGGTACACCGTCTTCTGGGGAAGGTCGAGCACCTTGCCGCTGCCCTTGGAGGTCCCGCCCGACGACGACCCGCCGCCCAGCCCGGGCAGCATGCCGCAGCCGGTCACGCCGGCCAGCAACGCGGCCGACAGCGCCAGGGCCGTGCCGATGCGCCTCCTCACCTCGGGCACATCGGCACGGCGCCGGTGGTTCTGAGCGTCAGGTCGCCTCGATGGTGCCCGTGCCGACGAGGAGCAGGACGACGGTGCCGAGGATCACGCGGTACCAGATGAAGATGGTGTAGTTGTGCTTCGCGATGAACCTCAGCAGCCAGGCGACGGCGAGGTAGCCGACGATGCCGCTCACGACCGTCGCGGTGATGGTCGCGGCCCACCCGACGCCGTTGGCGATGTTGTCGTACTCGTCGGTGACCTGGAGCACGGTGGCCGCCAGCAGGGCCGGGATGGACAGGAAGAACGACAGCCGGGTCACCGTCACGCGGTCGAAGTCGCGCAGCAGGCCGGCCGACATCGTGGCGCCCGACCGGGACACGCCGGGAATCAGGGCGAGCGCCTGCGCGCAGCCGATGATGAGCGTGTCCTTCCAGGTCACGTCCTCCTCGTGGCGCTGCTGGGTGGCGGCGCGGTCGGCGAACCACATCACGCCGGACCAGCCGATGAGGGCGAACCCGACGAACCACAGGCTGCGCAGTGTGGTCTCGACCTGGTCCTTGAACAGCAGGCCGATGACCGCGATCGGGATCGAGCCGATGATGACCATCCAGCCGAACCGGTAGTCGCGGTCGCGGTGCGCCTTCGAGAACAGGCCGCGGAAGAACGCGGGGACGATCCGGGCGATGTCCCGCCGCAGGTAGATCGTGGTGGCGAGAACGGCGCCGCTCTGGATGATCGCGGTGAACGCGGTGACGTCGGGGTCGTCGATGTTGTACCCGAGCAGCTTCTCCAGGATCGTCAGGTGGCCCGTGCTGGAGATCGGCAGGAACTCGGTGAGCCCCTCGACGGCGCCGAGGAGGATCGCCTCGAAGATGTTCACGGGAGCCGCCGCACGATCGCGTCCGCGAACCGGTCGTGCGCGCCCTCGGCGGTACCGAGGAACAGCGACGGCTCGGCGAGCTCGATCTCGATGACCACCGGGCCGTCCGCCGCGGGCAGCAGGTCCACCCGGACGTACAGCAGGTCGCCCGCCGGCACCGGCAGCGCCGCGAGGACCCGCTCGCCGAGCGCGAGCTCTTCCGCGGAGGGGGTCCGCGGCGTGATGTCCTCCTCGACGTACAGCCCGGCGACGCCCTCGTCGGGCCCGGTGAGCAGGGCCCCCTTGCGGATCGCGTGGCTGTAGCGCCCGTCGACGTAGAGCAGGGCGGTCTCCCCCGCGGTGTCGACATCGGCGAGGTAGGGCTGGATCATGACGGTCCGGCCGGCCCGCTGGAGCCGCCCCACGTGGGCCTCGGCCAGGCCGGCCTGGGTCGCCAGGTCGTAGCGGCCGGTGTCGACGCTGCCGGCGCTGACGGCCGGCTTGACCACGATCTCGCCCTCGCCGGCGGGCTTCCACCCGTCGCCGGGCTCGACCCAGGTCGTCGGGACGATCGGCACGCCCTGGTCGGCGAGCTCGCGGAGGTACCGCTTGTCGGTGTTCCAGGCGATGACCGCGCCCGGGTTGGCCAGCCGCGGCACGGCCGTGGCCCAGGCGACGAACTCGTCGCGGCGCTTGGCGTAGTCCCATGTGCTGCGCACCACGGCCAGTCCGTAGGCGGACCAGTCGGCGTCGGCGTCCCAGGCGACCGGTTCGGCGGTGACGCCGCGGGCGGCGAGGGCCGGGATCAGGGGTTGGTCGTCGGGGTCGAGGTCGGGCAGTTCCCCGCAGGTAACGAGAGCGACCCGGGCGGCGGCCCGGGTCGCAGAGGACTGGGAATGATCGGCACTCACCGAGCGAGGATACGCACCCTAGCGGGAGAGGGTTCGCCGCCCCATGGAGCGCCAGAGGTCGTTGCTCGGGCGCATCTGCTCGAGGAGCTCCCGCTCCCACGCGTTCTCGATCGTGACACCGGCCTGTGCGCAGGCGGAGCGCGCGATGTCCGTGCCCTCGGCGAACTGGTCGCCCCAGACTCCGTCTTCCCCGACGAGCACGATGCGGGCACCGCGCCGGCCGACGTACTCGATGACTGCCTTTGCCCCGCCGTGGTCCTCCGCGAAGGACTTGATGCCGGAGATCAGGCTGCCCGGCACCGGCCGGTTCAGGGTCATCGTCGTATCGGAACCATCTGCCATGACGGCCACACTAAAGGGACGGTGGGCCGCCTGTGGATGAACTGCGGGCAGGTTGTGATCGTGGTTACTGCGAGGTTTAGCCCGAGGGCCCGGCGATTTGCCCGATCATGTACCGGCAAATCGGGATATTCAGGGCGGCCATTTTTCAGTGGAAACGAGATTTGCATCACGTCTCGACAACCGGAACGAATGTGCCAAAAAATTCGGGCGTTTCTAGCTTAAGTTTCGCTTAGGCCCGCATTTCCGCGGCCCTTGCTACTGGATCAGCGCGTCGATCGCGATGCCGACGAACAGCAGCGTGAGGTACGTGACGGACCAGTGGAACAGCCGCATCGGCTTGAGCGGCTCGCCCCGCCGGGCCCGGTTGTCGAGCTTGTGGGCCTCGATCAGCAGCAGCGCGCCGGTGACGACGGCCACGACGCCGTAGAGCGGGGTCATCCCGAACGGCCAGAGTGCGACGGAGGCGAGCACGGTGAGCCAGCTGTAGACGACCGTTTCCAGGCCCACGCGGCGCATGCTCGCCACGACGGGCAGCATCGGGATGCCGGCCCGGGCGTAGTCGTCCTTGAACTTGATGGCGAGCGCGTAGAAGTGCGGCGGCTGCCACAGGAACACGACCGCGAACAGCACCCAGGCCTGCCACGACAGGCCGCCGGTGACCGCGGCCCAGCCGATGAGCACCGGCGCCGCGCCGCAGGCGCCGCCCCACACCGTGTTGGACGGCGTGGTCCGCTTGAGCCACAGCGTGTAGACGAGGTCGTAGTAGGCGATCGCGCCGACCGTCAGCAGCGTGGCGAGCGGGTTGGTGAAGACCGCCATGAGCACGGTCGACAGCACGGCGAGCGTGAGGCCGAACACCAGGGCCGCCCGCGGCGACACGAAGTGCGTGGCCAGCGGGCGCCGCGACGTGCGCTTCATCACCTGGTCGATGTCGCGGTCGATGTAGCAGTTCAGCGCGTTGGCCGCACCGGCCGCGAGCGTGCCGCCGACCAGGACGACCAGGACCAGCCACAGCGACGGCAGGCCGTGGTCGGCCAGGAACATCGCCGGGACGGTGGTGATGAGCAGCAGCTCGATGATGCGCGGCTTGGTCAGCGAGACGTAGGCCTTGATGACCGCGCCGAGACTTGCGCGCCGGACAGCCGCCTGCGCCTGCTGGGCCCTGGCAAGGGCCGCGGCCGACGTGGGACGGACCGCCTCGGACGCGCTCTGGGGAACCGATGCACGGTCGACGAGCTGCGTCACGCTGGATAGCCACCTTCCGGCGTCGGACCACGGAGTCGCCTGGCGAATTCGGGTCGAGATCGCCAGGCCCTCGCATCCTAGAACAGCAACTGTGCAGGCCAGACGCGGGCCCCGGGGAAGTGTGCCCGGCGGATTTCGCGCACAGCAGAACGGATCGGCGTTTGGACGGATCCGGACCGTCCGGCCACTCCGGCGCCGTGTGGCCATCGACTACCGTTGCCGCAGGCAGTGTCGCCGATGTCCGAAACATGGTCGACTGCGCGTGCCGCCACCCGATCGTGGGTAGGGTCGACCTGATAACCCCTCGAGGAAAATACGCAACCTCGCCGTTCGACAGGAGCAGCACCGCCGTGAGCGTTGAAGAGGTCAAGGGTCCCGAGCTTTCCTGGTCCGAGGTCGACCGGCGGGCGGTCGACACGGTCCGGGTGCTGGCGATGGACGCCGTCGAGAAGTCGGGCAATGGCCACCCGGGCACGGCGATGAGCCTGGCCCCCGCCGCATACCTGTTGTTCCAGAGGGCCATGCAGCACGACCCGACCGACCCCAACTGGATCGGCCGGGACCGGTTCGTCCTCTCCTGCGGGCACTCCAGCCTGACGCTCTACATCCAGCTGTACCTCGCGGGCTACGGGCTGAGCCTCGACGACCTCAAGTCGCTGCGGCAGTGGGGCTCGCTCACGCCGGGCCACCCGGAGCACGGGCACACGGCCGGCGTCGAGACCACCACCGGCCCGCTCGGTCAGGGCATCGGCAACGCGGTCGGCATGGCGATGGCCGCCCGCCGCGAGCGCGGCCTGTTCGACCCGGAGCCGCCGGTCGGTGAGAGCGTCTTCGACCACCACGTCTTCGTGCTGTGCTCCGACGGCGACATCGAAGAGGGCATCAGCCACGAGGTGAGCGCGCTCGCCGGCCACCAGAAGCTCGGCAACCTGGTCGTCATCTACGACGACAACGAGATCTCGATCGAGGACGACACCAGGGTCGCCAAGAGCGAGGACGTCGCCGCCCGCTACGAGGCCTACGGCTTCCACGTGCAGACCGTCGACTGGCGCAAGGGCCACGACGCCGGCGACGGCGTCTACGTCGAGGACGTCGAGGCGCTGCACGAGGCGATCCTCGCGGCGAAGGCGGAGACCTCCCGCCCGTCGTTCATCGCGCTGCGCACGATCATCGGCTGGCCGGCCCCCAAGAAGCAGAACACGGGCAAGATCCACGGATCGGCGCTCGGCGCCGACGAGGTCGCCGCGACCAAGCAGGTGCTGGGCTTCGACCCGGCGCTGTCGTTCGAGGTGTCCGACGAGATCCTGACCCACACCCGCGGCGTCATCGAGCGCGGCCGCGACGACCACGCCAAGTGGGACAAGCGGTTCGCCGAGTGGCGTGAGGCCAACGCCGAGCGCGCGGCCCTGCTCGACCGGCTCTACTCCGGCGCGCTGCCCGACGCCTGGGAGAAGGCGCTGCCCGAGTTCGCGCCGAGCGCCAAGGGCGTCGCGACCCGCAAGGCGTCCGGCGACACCCTGGGCGCGCTCGCGCCCGTGCTGCCCGAGCTGTGGGGCGGCTCGGCCGACCTGGCCGAGAGCAACAACACGACGATGGAGGGCGAGCCCTCGTTCCTGCCGTCGGAGTATGCGACGAAGGCGTTCCCCGGCCACGAGTACGGGCGGACGATGCACTTCGGCATCCGCGAGCACGGCATGGGCGCCATCCTCAACGGCATCAAGCTGCACGGCCCGACCCGCCCCTACGGCGGCACCTTCCTGGTCTTCTCCGACTACATGCGCCCGGCGGTGCGGCTCGCCGCGCTGATGAAGCTGCCGGTCGTCTACGTCTGGACGCACGACTCGATCGGCCTCGGCGAGGACGGCCCGACCCACCAGCCGATCGAGCACCTGTCGGCGCTGCGCGCGATCCCCGGCCTCGCCGTGGTCCGCCCGGGCGACGCCAACGAGACCGCACAGGCCTGGAAGGCCGCGCTGGAGCGCCGCGACCAGCCGATCGCGCTGGCCCTCACCCGGCAGAACCTGCCGGTCCTCGACCGCACCGAATATGCGTCGGCCGACAACGTCGCCAAGGGCGGCTACGTGCTCAAGGACGCGTCCAACGGCCAGCCGCAGGTCATCATCGTGGCCACCGGCTCCGAGGTGCAGCTCGCCGTCGAGGCGCAGCAGCGGCTGGAGGAGGCGGGCACCCCGACGCGGGTCGTCTCGATGCCGTGCCAGGAGTGGTTCCAGGAGCAGGACCTGGCGTACCGCCAGCAGGTCTTCCCGACCGGCGTGAAGGCGCGCGTCAGCGTCGAGGCCGGGATCGCGATGTCGTGGCAGGGCCTGCTCGGCGACTGCGGCGTGGCGGTCAGCATCGAGCACTACGGCGCCAGCGCGCCGTACACGGTGCTGTTCGAGCAGTTCGGGTTCACGGCCGACGCGGTGGTCGCGGCGGCGCACGCGTCGCTCGCCAAGGTCGGCGAGATCACCGGCAGCACCACCGGCAACTAGTACCCAAGGAGACAGCGATGACTTCCGATCGGCTGGCCGAGCTCGCCGCCGCCGGCGTGGCGATCTGGCTCGATGACCTCTCCCGCCAGCGGCTGACCAGTGGAGGCCTCGACAAGCTGCGCCGTGAGCAGCACGTCGTGGGCGTCACCAGCAACCCGACCATCTTCGCCAAGGCCCTGTCGCAGGCCGAGGACTACGCGGACGCCGTCAAGGACCTCGCGCTGCGTAAGTGCGCGGTCAGCGAGGCGTCCCGCGCGCTCATGACCGCCGACGTCCGCTGGGCCTGCGACGTCATGCGGCCCGCCTACGACGCCAGCAAGGGCCAGGACGGCCGGGTCTCCATCGAGGTCGACCCGACCCTCGCCAACGACACCGAGCGCACCATCGCCGAGGCGAAGGCGCTGTGGTGGATGGTCGACCGCGAGAACCTGTTCATCAAGATCCCGGCGACCAAGGAGGGCCTGCCGGCGATCACGGCCACGCTCGCCGAGGGCATCAGCGTCAACGTCACGCTGATCTTCTCGCTGGAGCGGTACGAGGCGGTCATCAACGCCTTCTTCGCGGGCATGGAGCAGGCCAAGGCCAACGGCCACGACCTGTCCAAGATGGCCTCGGTGGCGTCGTTCTTCGTGTCGCGCGTCGACACCGAGTACGACAAGCGCCTCGAGAAGCTCGGCAGCGACGAGGCGAAGGCCCTCATGGGCAAGGCCGCCGTCGCCAACGCCCGCCTGGCGTACAAGCTCTACGAGGGCCTGTTCGGAAGCGAGCGGTGGCAGGCGCTGGCCGACGCGGGCGCCCACCCGCAGCGGCCGCTGTGGGCGTCGACCTCGACCAAGAACCCGGAGTACCGCGACGTCATCTACGTCGAGGAGCTCGTGGCGCCGGGCACGGTCAACACCATGCCGGAGTCGGTCGTCCACGCGTTCGCCGACCACGGCGAGGTGCGCCTCGACGCGATCACCGGAAACTACGACCACGCCCACCGGGTCATGGACGGGCTCGCGGCGCTCGGCATCAGCTACGACGACGTCGTCGAGGTGCTGGAGCGCGAGGGTGTCGAGAAGTTCACGGCCAGCGGCAGCGAGATGCTCGAGACGGTCCGGGTGGCCCTCGAAGCGGCTGCGAAGTGATCCTGCACCGCTGACACTGAGCTGGTAACCGGAGGGGAACGGGTGTCTGATCTACTCGACGACGTGGTCGCCGCGGCCGGGCTGACGGTCTTCGGCGCCGCCTCCGTCCCGGGCTCGATCGACGCCCGTTCCCTTGCGGAGCCGCCTCCCGCGGGTCCGCCGGTGCCGGCCGGCCTCCTGCCGCGCATCGCCGAGCTGCGGGCCGAGCTGCGCTCGCGCGGGCTCGACCACGTGGTGCTGTGTGGCAGCGGCTCCTCCGTGCTGGCCGCCGCGGCGATCGCCCGCACGCTCGGCGTCGACCTCACGGTCCTCGACGCCGACGATCCCCATCAGGTCCGGGCGGCGCTCGGCGACCGCCTCGGGCGGACCGTGGTCGTCCTGGCCTCGCCGGAGACCGACAGCCACCGCCGGGCCTATCAGCAGGCCTTCGAAGACGCCGGTCACGACGATGTGGGCCGGCGTTTCGTCATCGTGACCTCCCCCGGCTCGCCGTCGGCCACGCTGGCCGCCGAGACCGGTGCGCACCTGTTCCTCGCCGAGCCCTCGTCCTCGGCCTTCTCCGCCTACGGGCTGGTCCCCAGCGGCCTGGCCGGCGCGGACGTCGCGTCGCTGCTCGATCAGCCGGTGCGGCGCGCGGCGGCTGGCTTCGCGCTGACGCCGCTGTCGCCGTCCCTTTCGGTCGAGGCGTCCGACGACCCCGGCGTCGCACTGGGGGCCGCGATCGCCGCCGGTGCCCGGGCCGGGCGCGACAAGCTCGCCCTCGCCTCCGACGGCACCGGCCTCGACGGGCTCGCCGACTGGATCGCGCACCTCGTCGCCGCGCGGACCCCGCTCGTCCCGGTCGTGCTGGAGAACCCGTCCGCCTGGGGCCACGAGGGTCCCGACGTGCTCAGCGTGACGCTCGGCGGCGCCGTCGGCGCGGGCCTGATGCCCGGCGGCGGCATCGCCCCCGACCTCGCCGTCAACGGCCCGCTCGGCGCCCAGTTCGCGGTGTGGGAGCGCGCGGTGGCGGTCGCCGCCGGCATCCTCGGCCCCGGCGAGCCGTTGCGCTGCGAGCCTGCCCTCAGCGCTGACACGCCCGCGTTCGTCGACGGCGCCGTCGAGGTCTACGGCGACGTCTCCGCGACGACCCTCATCGGGGCCGTCGACCAGTTCGCCCGCGGCATCGGGCCGGGCGGCCACCTGGCGGTGACGGCCTTCCTCGACCGGGTGGGCGACGCGGCCGCCACCGGTGTCCGCGACGCGCTCGGCGCCCGCGTCCCCCGGGTGGTGACGTTCGCCTGGGGCCGGCTGCCGCAGGGGAACCCGGCCGCCGGCTCGTTCCTCCAGCTCACCGGCGCGGTGACCGACGACCTGCCGATCCCCGGCCGCGAGCAGACCTTCGGCGAGCTCCAGGCCGCGCAGGCCGCGGGCGAGCGCCGGGCCCTGCGCGGCCTCGGCCGCCCGGTGCTGCGCCTGCACCTGACCGACCGGGCAACCGGTGTCGAACAACTGTTGGCCGCCCTCGGAGGGTGAGACTGATGACGAATCCGCTGCGGGACCCCCAAGACCGGCGGCTGCCTCGGATTCCCGAGCCGTGCGCGCTGGTCATCTTCGGTGTGACCGGCGACCTGGCGCGCAAGAAGCTCATCCCGGCCGTCTACGACCTCGCCAACCGCGGTCTGCTGCCGCCGAGCTTCGCCGTGCTGGGCTTCGCCCGCCGCGACTGGGGCGACGGCGACTTCGAGGAACTCGCCCGCAAGGCGGCGATGGCCGGCGCCCGCACCACGTGGCGCGAGGAGGTCTGGTCGCGCCTCGCCGGCAACATCCACTTCGTGCAGGGCTCGTTCGAGGACGACACCGCCTTCGACCACCTGGCCCAGACCCTCGACGACCTCCGCGACCAGGCCGGCATCCCCGGCAACGCCGCGTTCTACCTCTCGATCCCGCCGTCGGCCTTCCCGATCGTGCTCAAGCAGCTCGAGCGCACCGGCATGTCCGACAACGCGAAGTCGGGCGGCTGGCGCCGGGTGGTGGTGGAGAAGCCGTTCGGCTACGACCTGGCCTCCGCCCGCCAGCTCAACGACCTGGTCGACGACGCGTTCACCGCGCAGGACGTGTTCCGCATCGACCACTACCTCGGCAAGGAGACGGTCCAGAACATCCTGGCCCTGCGCTTCGCCAACAACCTCTTCGAGCCGGTCTGGAACTCCAACTACGTCGACTCGGTGCAGATCACGATGGCCGAGGACGTCGGCATCGGCACCCGCGCCGGGTTCTACGACACGGTGGGCACGGCCCGCGACGTCCTCCAGAACCACCTGCTCCAGTTGCTGGCCCTGGTCGCGATGGAGGAGCCGACGGCGTTCGACGCCAACGCGATCCGCACCGAGAAGCTGAAGGTCCTCAACGCCATCGCGGTGCCGACGGACGTCTTCTCGCATACGGTCCGGGGGCAGTACCTCACCGGCTGGGTCGCCGGTGAGCGCGTCGCCGGCTACCTGGAGGAGAAGGACGTCCCGCAGGACTCGAAGACCGAGACCTACGTCGCGGTCCGGCTGGGCATCCAGAACCGGCGCTGGGCGGGCGTCCCCTTCTACATCCGGGCCGGCAAGCGGCTCCCCCGGCGGGTCACCGAGCTCGCCGTGTCGTTCAAGAAGGCGCCGCACCTGCCGTTCCAGCCGGCCGACGTGGAGATGCTCGGCCACAACCAGCTGGTCATCCGGGTCCAGCCCGACGAGGGCGTGATGCTCAAGTTCGGCTCCAAGGTGCCCGGCACGACGATGGAGGTCCGCGACATCGCGATGGACTTCCAGTACGGCGAGGCGTTCACCGATGCCAGCCCCGAGGCGTACGAGCGGCTCATCCTCGACGTGCTCGTCGGCGACAAGACGTTGTTCCCGGACTCGGCCGAGGTCGAGGCAAGCTGGAACGTGGTCGACCCGCTGGAGGCGGCCTGGGCGGGTTCGACGCCCGAGCCGTACCGCGCGGGCGAGTGGGGTCCGCGGGCCGCGGACGAGATGCTGGCCCGCGAGGGCCGCGCCTGGCGCCGGGCATAAGAGGGGTTGCGAGACTCATGATCGGACTTTGGGACACCACCGGTATCGAGGTCGTCAAGGCGCTGGCCAACGAGCGGCGCAGCGCCGGCGGGCTGACCAGCGGACTCGCGCTGACGCTGATCGCCGTGGTCGACGAGCGCCAGGTCCGCGAGGCCGAGGCCGCGGCGACCATCGCCGCCGCCCAGCACCCGTGCCGGCTGCTCATCATCGTGCGGGCCGACGTCACCCAGCAGCGTTCCCGGCTCGACGCCGAGATCGTCGTCGGCGGTCGCCTCGGCCCGTGCGAGGCGGTCGTGATGCGGATGCAGGGCCGGCTGGCGCTGCACGCCGAGTCGGTCGTCATGCCGCTGCTCGCCCCGGACGTGCCGGTGGTGACCTGGTGGCAGTGCACGCCCCCGGAGCGGATCGCCTACGACCCGCTGGGCGTCGTCGCCGACCGGCGCATCACCGACAGCGCGCAGGCCGACGACCCGGTCGAGGCGCTGCGCATCCGCGCCGACGACTACGTGCCCGGCGACACCGACCTGGCCTGGTCGCGGATCACCCCGTGGCGCACCCTTCTGGCCGGCGCGTTCGACGCCAACCGGGTAGGGGTCCGAGCGGTGAACATCGTCGCGCCCGACAAGGACCCCACAGCCCCGCTGCTCGGCGGCTGGCTGGAGGCCCGCCTCGGCGTGCACCCGACCCGGTCGAGGGGCAGCGGCAAGATCATGGAGGCGGTCGAGCTCCAGCTGGAGGACGACACCACCATGCGCCTCGTCCGCGACCTCAACGCGGGCGTCGCCACGCTCCAGTGCACCGGCCAGCCCGACCGCATCCTGCCGCTGAGCCGCCGGCCGCTGGGCGAGGAGCTCGCCGAGGAGCTGCGCCGCCTCGACCCCGACCAGCCCTACGCGGCCGCCCTCGCCGCCGCGACCGGCAAGGGCCGCCTCGACGAGCGGCTCGCGCCCCGCGTGCACATCTGGAAGGACCCGGCGCTCGCCGAGCGCCCGGAGGCCGCCCCGCCCGCACCCAGCCTGCAGGAGACGCTGTCTTCATGACCCAGTCCAAGGTCGTCGTCCACACCGAGCCGAAGCTCCTCGCCGAGGCGGCGGCCGCGCGCCTGATCGTGCGGCTGACCGACGCGCAGGCCGAGCGCGGTGAGGCCACCGTGGTGCTCACCGGCGGCCGCATCGCCGCCCAGATCTACCAGGCGGTGCGCGAGTCCCCGGCCCGTGACGCGGTGGACTGGTCGCGGGTGAACCTGTGGTGGGGCGACGAGCGGTTCCTGCCTGCCGGCGACCCGGAGCGCAACGAGACCCAGGCCCGCGCGGCCTTCCTCGACGTCCTCCCGCTGACGCCGTCGCGCGTCCACCCGCTCCCGCCCTCCGACGGCCCCGACGGCGACGACGCCGAGGCCGCCGCGGCCCGCGCCGCCGCCGAACTGGCCGCCGCGGCCGGCCCCGGCCACGCGGAGCTCCCCCACTTCGACGTCGTACTGCTCGGCGTCGGCGAGGACGGCCACGTGGCCTCGGTGTTCCCGGAGCACCCGGTGACGTTCGAGACCCGGCCGGTGTCGGCGGTCCGGGGCAGCCCCAAGCCCCCGCCGGTGCGCATCACGCTGACCCTGCCGGCCATCAACACGGCCGACGAGGTGTGGCTGATCGCCTCGGGCACGGGCAAGGCGCGCGCTGTGGGCCTGGCGCTCGCCGAGGCCGGCCCGCGCCAGATCCCGGCCGCGGGCGTCCACGGCCGCGAGCTGACGCTGTGGCTGCTGGACTCGGCGGCCGCCCACGACCTGCCGCCGAAGTTCCGCAGCCTGGTCTGACCGCTCGACGCTGTCTCCCGGCCGGCTGCCCGCTGCGGCGGCCGGCCGCCCCGCCGCAGGCGAGTCGACGCCGTCTCCCGGCCGGCCGCCCACCACGGCGACCGGCCGCCGCGCCGAAGTCGTGCCGCGCTCTACCGTCCTGCCATGATCAAAGGAAACTTCTGGTCGCTATGGCAGCCAGAATCTTCCCTTGATCATGGGCGCTCAAGCCGTGATCGCGGATTCCGCACGGCTGAGCGAAGAGGCCACTCCATCAGCACGCCATCCACCGGGACAAAGCGGGCAAATCACCAAGGCCGGGGGTGCGGATCACCGCCAGGCGGCCCGATGCGGCCAGTGGGAGCGTCAGGAGCGACGCTGGCGGAGGCGGGTCAAGGCCTCCTGAAGGATGGCCTCGCCGTCGGCGTCGGTGCGCCGCTCCTTCACGTACGCCAGGTGGGTTTTGTAAGGCTCGGCCCGCGGCCGCTCCGGCGGCGCCTGCTCGTCCTGCCCCGCCGGGAGGCCGCAGCGCGGGCAGTCCCAGGTAATGGGGGGCGTGATCTCGGCGGCGAAGGCCGGCTCGGTCACATGGCCGTTGGCGCACCAATAGGTGACGCTACGGCGAGGGGCCTGCTCGCCGCGCTCGGCCCAGCGCATGGGGCCGGAGCCGACTCGGGTTCCGCGGATGGCGTTGCCAGCTGCCACGGCTGCTCGCTCCTGTTCGTCGGGGGGTGCGACGTCGTGCGGAGTGCAGGAGTGTGGGCGAAAAACACCTGCGCGCGGCCCCGGAACGGAACCGCGCGCATCATTTTAAAGCGTCGGCGCTGCTCAGGCACCACCGTTCTGGACAATTTTCAGCCAAAGCCCAAGTCCAACAATGCACGCGAACCAGACGATGCCGACGAGGATCGTGTATCGGTCCAGGTTCTTCTCGGCGACCGAGGAGCCGGCAAGGCTCGACGAGACGCCGCCGCCGAACATGCTCGACAGGCCGCCGCCCTTGCCACGGTGCAGGAGCACGAGCATGGTGAGCAGAACACTCGTGATGACCAGCAGCACGATGAGGGTGTAGGCGAACGCCGTCATGGCGCGGTCGTCCTCTCGGTGGGCGGATGGGTCAGGCTGGGCAAGCTTACTAGGCGAGGCCGAGTGCGCACAGATCGGGCTGCCCGAATTGCGGGTGGATGAACCCGCCGCGGACGTTGGTGCCCGCCATGCGCAGGGACT
Organism: Dactylosporangium sp. AC04546; assembly: GCF_022095675.1. Lineage (GTDB taxonomy): Bacteria > Actinomycetota > Actinomycetes > Mycobacteriales > Micromonosporaceae > Dactylosporangium. Next base: position 45,329 of record NZ_JAHYSG010000047.1, read on the forward strand.
TCATGTAGATGAGCGGGATCGTCACCGCCTGCTGCTGGATCTTCTCGTCGAGCTCGCCCCACAGGCGGTACTGCCGCTCCGGCATTGACTCCGACAAGGCCGCGGTGATCGCCTCATTGATGGAAGGGTCGTTCAGGAGCGCGTAGTTCTGGTTGTTCGTGGCGTTCGCCTTGGTCGGGATGAGCCGGCCGTCGAACAGCGGCGGGATGACCGCCGAACCGTTGGCCCAGTCGGGAATCCAGCCCGCCCAGAGCAGGTCGTTCTGGTTCGCCGGGTTGCCGATGACGTCGAAGTACGTCTCCGGGTCGATCCCATTGACCTTCAGCTGGATGCCGACCTGCTGGTACGTCTCCACCATCGTCGCGGCGAGGCGGCGGAGGTCCTTCTGCTCCGGGATCGACAGGGTCAGCGTGGTCGGGCACGGCTTGCCGGCGTTGCGCTGGTCCTCCATGAGCTTGATGGCCACGTCCGGCTTGCCCTCGACGTTGTTGGTGCTGTCGTAGAGGTCGAACTTCTTGTGGGCCTTGAGCTGCGGCGCGATCATCGTGTTCGCGTAGTCGCCGTAGACCGAACCACCGGCCGCCGCGCGGAACTTTCGCTTGTTGAAGGCATACACCAGGGCCCGGCGGCAGTCGAGGTTCGGGATCCGCTTGGAGTTGATCGCGAGGTACCGGATGCCCCCGTAACTGCCCTGGACCGCTCGCGCCGACAGGTCGGGGTCGTTGACCACCTGCTGCACGAAGTTCGGCGCGACGTTCTTGTCCAGGTCGATCGTGTCGGCGAAGTCGCCCTCGCTCTGGATCAGGTTCGAGGTGACCGTCGGCAGGTCGCCGTTGGCCTCCATCACGATCTTGTCCGGGTAGGCCTTGCGGACGGTGTCGGTCTTGCGGTCCCAGTACGAGTTGCGGACGTAGACGAGCTGCTGGTCGGTGACCTCCTGCAGCTTGTACGGCCCGTTGGAGAAGGGCTTCTTGTCGTACTGGTCCTTGGTGTCCTGCTTGGCCGGGACGGGCGCGAAGACCGACATGGCGACGGTGTAGCCGAAGTCGCCGACCGGCTGGGCCAGCGTGAACTTGATGTTCCGCTGGTCGACGCACTGGACCGAGGTCAGCCCCTTGCCGCCGTTGTTGCCGCCGACGAACGGGCCGGTGTAGGCGTCGGTGCCGGCGAGGTACGTCTTCGCGTAGGGCTGGGCGACCGAGAAGAGGCTGGAGAAGCTGCGCTCCACGCCGTACTTGACGTCGGCGCAGGTGACCGGCGTGCCGTCCTCCCAGCGGACGTCGTCCTTGAGCTGGAAGTCCCAGACGCGGTTGCCCTCGCTGGGCCGGCCGGCGTCGGTGGCCAGGTCGCCGACGATCTCACTGGAGGCCGCACCCGGCTCCGACTTGAAGGTCGTGAGCGTCCGCGTGGTGAGGCGGCTGACGTTGGCCTCGGTCGCCGTCGCGATGCGCTGCGGGTCGAGGTGCGCCGGCTTGGCGCTGACGATCACGTGCAGGGTCCCGCCCGTCCGGGGCGGCTGGGGCTGGTTCTTCGCGTCCGCATCGCTGCACCCGGCGGTCGCCAGCAGCGTCAGACCGATCGAACCCGCCACGATGGCACGACGGCGCGTTCCGAACAACATGCTTGTCCTTACGTCACCCGCTCGTGGCGGGACCAGGCCACTTTAGGCGGCATTCAGCCGCCGCGGAACCGGGGGTGGCCCGAACGACAAACGTCGCGCGGCCCGTGAGGACCGCGCGACGTTTGGTGACGCGAGTGCTAGACCGGGTTCAGAGCCGATAGGCCCCAACCAAAATCAGCTACTTGCCGAGGCGACAGATGCGGACGAAACCCTCCGCATCGATGCTGGCGCCGCCCACGAGCGCGCCGTCGATGTCGGGCTGCTCGATGATCGAAGCGACGTTGTCGTGCTTCACCGAGCCGCCGTAGAGGATGCGGATCCGGTCGGCGGTGCCGCCGGAGTACTTCTCGGCCAGCCGGGTGCGGATCGCGCCGATGACCTCCTGCGCGTCCTGCGGCGTCGCCACCTTGCCGGTGCCGATCGCCCAGACCGGCTCGTACGCGATGACGATCTTCTCGACCTCGTCGGCCTTGACCTTCTCCAGGCCGGCGTCGAGCTGCGCGAGCGTGTAGCCCACGTGCTCGCCGGCCTCCCGCACCTCGAGCCCCTCGCCGATGCACAGGATCGGCGCGATCCCGTTGGCCAGGGCGACCTTCACCTTGGCGTTGACCAGGGCGTCGTCCTCGTTGTGGTACTGCCGGCGCTCCGAGTGCCCGACCACCACGTACTGGCAGCCGAGCTTGGCCAGCATGGCAGCCGAGATCTCGCCCGTGTAGGCCCCGGACTTGTTGTGCTGCGAGACGTCCTGGGCGCCGTAGCCGATGAGCAGCTTGTCGCCGTCGACCAGCGTCTGGATGCTGCGGATGTCGACGAACGGCGGCAGCACGACCACCTCGACCTCGTTGAGCTGCGGCTCCGTGAGGCTGAAGGCCAGCTTCTGGACCAGCGCGATGGCCTCGAGGTGGTTGAGGTTCATCTTCCAGTTGCCGGCCATGAGCGGCCGGCGGCCCGTCTGGGGAGTGGTCATCGCTCAGGCCTCCAGCGCCGTGATGCCCGGGAGCTGCTTGCCTTCGAGGTACTCCAGGGAAGCGCCACCACCGGTCGAGATGTGGCTGAACCCGTCCTCGGGGATGCCGAGGGCGCGCACGGCCGCGGCCGAGTCGCCGCCGCCGACGACGGTGAAGCCGTCGACCTTGGTGATCGCCTCGGCGACGCCCCGCGTGCCGGCCGCGAACGGCGCGAGCTCGAAGACGCCCATCGGGCCGTTCCAGAACACCGTCTTCGCCGGCTCGAGGGCGGCCGCGAACGCGGACACCGACTCGGGGCCGATGTCGAGGCCGAGGTCCTCGGCGCCGATCTCGGCGGCGGAGACGGTCTTGACCGTCGCGTCGGCGGCGAACTTGTCGCCGGTGACGATGTCGGACGGCAGGACGATCTTGCCGCCGGCCCGCTGGAGCAGGTCCTTGCAGGTGTCGACCATCTCCTCCTGGAGGAGGCTCTTGCCGACCTCGTGGCCCTGCGCCTTGAGGAACGTGAAGCACATGCCGCCGCCGATGAGCAGCTTGTCGACCTTCGGCAGCAGCGCCTCGATGACGGCCAGCTTGTCCGACACCTTCGACCCGCCGAGCACGACCACGTAGGGCCGCTCGGCCTCGCCGGTCAGCTTCGACAGCACCTCGAGCTCGCGCTCGACGAGCCCGCCGGCGTAGTGCGGCAGCAGCCCGGCCACGTCGTAGACGCTCGCGTGCTTGCGGTGCACCGCGCCGAACGCGTCGTCGACGAAGACGTCGGCGAACGCGGCCAGCTGGGCCGCGAACGCGCCCCGCTCGGCCGCGTCCTTGCTGGTCTCGCCCTCGTTGAAGCGCAGGTTCTCCAGCAGCGCCACGTCGCCGTCGCCGAGGCCGGCGACCGCCGCCTGCGCGGACTCCCCGACGGTGTCGGCCGCGAAGGCGACCGACGTGCCGAGCAGCTCTTCGAGCCGCTTCGCCACGGGACCCAAGGTGTACTCCGGGTCAGGCTCGCCCTTGGGCCGCCCCAGGTGCGACACGACCGTGACCCGGGCCCCGCCCGCACGCAGTGCGTTGAGCGTCGGGAGCACCGCGCGGATGCGCCCGTCGTCGGTGATCTTCTCCCCGTCGAGCGGGACGTTCAGGTCGGCGCGCAGCAGCACGCGCCGACCCGCGACGCCCTCGCTGAGGAGGTCGTCGAGCGTCCTCACAGGCCGGTGCCGACCAGGGTGACGAGGTCGACGAGGCGGTTCGAGTAGCCCCACTCGTTGTCGTACCAGCCGACGACCTTGGCCTGCTTGCCGATGACCTTGGTCAGGCCGGCGTCGAAGATGCAGGAGGCCGGGTCGGTCACGATGTCGGTCGAGACGATCGGGTCCTCGGTGTAGGTGAGGATGCCCTTGAGCGGGCCCTCGGCGGCGGCCTTGATCGCGGCGTTGATCTCGTCGACCGACGCCTCGCGGGCCAGGTTGACCGTGAGGTCGGTGGCCGAGCCGGTCGGGATCGGCACGCGCATCGCGAAGCCGTCGAGCTTGCCCTTGAGCTCCGGCAGCACCAGGCCGATCGCCTTGGCGGCGCCGGTCGAGGTCGGAACCACGTTCAGGGCCGCGGCGCGGGCGCGACGCAGGTCCTTGTGCGGGCCGTCCTGCAGGTTCTGGTCCTGCGTGTACGCGTGGATGGTGGTCATCAGACCCTGCTCGATGCCGAAGGTGTCGTTGATGACCTTGGCCATCGGCGCGAGGCAGTTGGTGGTGCACGACGCGTTCGAGATGATCGTGTGCTTCGCCGCGTCGTACTTGTCCTCGTTGACGCCCAGGACGATGGTGATGTCCTCGTTCTTGGCGGGCGCCGAAATGATGACCTTCTTGGCCCCGCTCTCCACGTGGACCTTCGCCTTCTCGGCGTCGGTGAAGATACCGGTCGACTCGATCACGACGTCGGCACCCAGGTCGCCCCACGGCAGCTTCGACGGGTCACGCTCGGCCAGCGCCTTGAAGGTCTTGCCGTTGACCGTGATCTCGTCGGAGGTCGCCTTCACCTCGTAGGGCAGGCGGCCCAGAATGCTGTCGTACTTCAGCAGGTGCGCCAGCGTCGCGTTGTCGGTGAGGTCGTTCACGCCGACAACCTCGATGTCGGCGCCCTTGGCCAGCGCCGCACGGAAGAAGTTGCGGCCGATCCGGCCGAAGCCGTTGATGCCAACCCGGATGGTCACTTCGACACATCTCCTCGCCTTGTCGCGCCCGGCCTTCCTTGCCGATGCCGGGCGCCAGATGAGTGTTATTGGCTCGCCCACCCTGGTCCCGCCGGTCCGGGCCCGCAATTGCACAGGAGCCCGGCCGCGTGTCGCGGCGGCGATCGAACAGCGAGGAGCGACCCGAGTCGGCCTCATCGCCGAACACGGAAAACCCTATCGTCTCGAACCGGTCACGATCGCACGGGGGTGTCCGAGGCCACGTTTCCAGTTCGTTTCACAGTGAGAATCCCCCGAGGGATCACCCCACGAGCATCTCCGGCGTCACGGCGGACTCGGTGTCCGGAATGCCCAGATCACGAGCCCGCTTGTCGGCCAGCGCCAGCAGCCGCCGGATCCGGCCGGCGATGGCGTCCTTGGTCAGCGGCGGGTCGGCCAGCGCGCCCAGCTCCTCCAGCGAGGCCTGCCGATGCTCCAGCCGCAGGGTGCCGGCGCTGAACAGGTGCTCGGGAGCCGCGTCGGCCAGGATCTCCATCGCGCGGGCGACCCGCGCGGCGGCCGCCACCGCGGCCCGCGCCGAGCGGCGCAGGTTGGCGTCGTCGAAGTTGGCCAGCCGGTTGGCGGTGGCCCGGACCTCGCGCCGCACCCGGCGCTCCTCCCAGGTCAGCACGCTCTGGTGGGCCCCGATGCGGGTCAGCAGCGCGGCGATCGCGTCGCCGTCCTTGACCACGACCCGGTCGACGCCGCGCACCTCGCGGGCCTTCGCGGTGATGCCGATCCGCCGGGCCGCGCCGACCAGCGCCAGCGCCGCCTCGGGCCCGGGGCAGGTGATCTCCAGCGCGCAGCTGCGGCCGGGCTCGGTGAGCGAGCCGTGGGCCAGGAACGCGCCCCGCCAGGCGGCGACGGCGCAGCACATGTTCGCCGACACGACGTGCGGCGGGAGCCCGCGCACCGGACGGCCCCGGACGTCGAGCAGGCCGGTCTGCCGGGCGAGCGCCTCGCCGTCCTTGACCACCCGGACGATGAAGTGGCTCGCCTTGCGCAGGCCGCCGGAGGCCAGGACATGGATCTCGCTCTGGTACCCGTACACCTCCGACACCTCGCGCCGCAGCCGGCGGGCGGCGGCGTTGGTGTCGAGTTCAGCCTCGACGACCACCCGGCCGGAGACGATGTGCAGTCCGCCGGCGAAGCGCAGCAGCGCGGCCATCTCGGCGCGCCGGCAGCAGGGTTTCGCCACGTCAACCCGGCTCAGCTCGTCCTTGACCGCAGCGGTCATCGCCATTCTGTCGTCACCTCGCGGTTTTCGAGTTCCCTACGGATCAGCGGCTCCAGAGCTGCCGCGAGTGCCAGCGGATCGTGCCGAGGGGATCCGTCGACGACGGCCACCGGCGCCAGCACCAGACGTGCACCAAGCGATTCTGCCGCACGATGGACCGGTTCGGGGTCGCCTACGGCTTTCCCGTCAGCAAGAACTACATCGACCTGTAACCCAGGTAGGTAACGACGCAGCGCGGCCAGGTGTTCCGGCAGCGTCAATCCCGCGGTTTCGCTGTCCGCGGCGAGGTTCAATGTGACCAGCCGTTTTGCGGCGCTGGCCCGGATCGCGTCGGCGAGCCCGGGCACCAGCAGGTGCGGGATCACGCTGGTGAACCAGGACCCCGGCCCGAACAGCAGCCAGTCCGCGCGCTGCGTCGCCAGCACCGCCTCCGCGCACGCCGCCGGCGCGGCCGGCGTCAGCCGCACCCGGTCGATGGTCTTCGCGGTGACGGCCACCTCGTGCTGACCCCGGACAGTGACGACCTCACCACCGTCGGACAGATCGGCCTCGATGTGCAACGGTTGCCGGGACATCGGCAGTACCCGCCCGCCGCACCGCAGCATCGCGGCCGCCTGGTCGAGCGCCGCGACCGGGTCGCCGGCCAGCTCCATGAGCGCGCACAGGACGAGGTTGCCGACTGGGTGCCCGGCGATGTCGTCGGCGCCGTCGAACCGGTGCTGGAACAGCTCGGCCATCGCGGTCTCGTCGGCGAGCGCGGCCAGGGCCTGGCGGAGATCGCCGGGCGGCAGGATGTCGCGCGTCTGCCGCAGCCGCCCGCTGGACCCGCCGTCGTCGGCGACGGTCACGACGGCCGTGATGTCGAGCGGCGCGTCGGCTTGGAGGCGGCGCAGCGCGCGCAGGGTCGCGGACAGACCGTGCCCGCCCCCGAACGCCACGACCCGCACGGGCCGCCGCCCGTCCCCGGCCTCGACCACCGGTTCGGCCAGCCCAATGCCGCCGGCCACCACCGCTGCCGCCTCTGCCAACAACTCCTCCACACCACGGTCGACACCCGGACCCACGTCGTTGCCCATCGGCTCGACGCCGGCCGATCCACTCGGGGTGGATCGACCAACGTCTGATTGAGCAGGCGACGGTTCGGGCGGAGGCGCCGGCCGCGCTGCCGGCGCTGGTGCCGGATCGGTCATGCGGCCTCCGCTTCGCTCCGGCCGCACGACTTCACGCTGAGCCCTCGATGACCGGCCCCTCCGCTGCGCTCCGGACCGGTCATTCGCGCCCCAGGTCGCGGTGCTGCGGCGACGCCGCGAGCCGCATCTCGCGCAGCCGGCGGGCCAGCTCCTCGGCGATGGCCACGCTGCGGTGCTTTCCGCCGGTGCAGCCGACGGCGATCGTGAGATACCGCTTGCCCTCACGCTCGAAGCCCGGCGCGGTCGCGTTGATCAGCCGCGCGTACGTCTCGACGAAGGTCACCGCCCCGCGCTGCCCCAGCACGTACCGGCTGACGTCCGTCTCGCGGCCGGTGTGCTCGCGCAGCTCCGGCACCCAGTACGGGTTGGGCAGGAAGCGCGCGTCGAGCACGAAGTCGGCGTCGGGCGGCAGCCCGTACTTGAACCCGAAGGACAGCACCGTCACCCGGATCTGGGTCGTGTCCTCCTCGCCGAACATCTCCTCGATGCGGCCGCGGAGCTGGTTGACGTTGAGATGGCTCGTGTCGATGAGGACGTCGGCCTGCTCCCGGGCCTCCTGGAGCAGCTTGCGCTCGGCCGCGATCCCGTCGGAGAGCCGCCCCGCGCCCTGCAGCGGGTGCGATCGGCGCACGCTCTCGAACCGCCGGATGAGCACCTCGTCGTCCGCGTCGACGAACACCATGCGCGGGTTGAACCCCCGCTCGCGCAGCGCCTTGACCGCCCCCGGAAGATCGGTCGAAAATGCGTGACTGCGCACGTCGAGCACCATCGCCGTGCGCCGGGCGGCCCCCCGCGCCTGGTACGCCAGCTCGGCCATGTCGAGCAACAACGCCTGCGGCAGGTTGTCGACGACGTAATACCCCACGTTCTCCAGAGCCCGGGCGACCGTGCTGCGCCCACCGCCGGACACGCCCGTGACGATGACCAGGTCGGTCGTCGTCCGGTCAGGCGTGACCGGCTCCCCCTCTTCGCTCACCACGCGGTCGAGTCTATGTGGTGACGCCTTCCGCCCCCGCCGCTCGGTCGGTTTGCCCCTCTTGGGCGGGTGCCGGGCCATCGCCGTTGAGCGCCGTCAGGATCGCCTCGGCAGTGCGGCGGCCGATGCCGTGGACCTCGGCGATCTCCTCGATGCTCGCCGCCTTCAGCCGTTTGAGTGAACCGAAGTGCCGCAGCAGGGCCTTGCGGCGGATCTCGCCGAGGCCGGGAACACCGTCCAACGTGGACGTGGTCATGCGCTTCGAGCGCTTCTGCCGGTGATACGTGATGGCGAACCGGTGGGCCTCGTCGCGGACGCGCTGGAGGAGATACAGGCCCTCGGAGGCGCGCGGCAGGATCACCGGGAACTCGTCGTTGGGCAGCCAGACCTCCTCCAGCCGCTTCGCGAGGCCGCAGATCGCGATGTCGTCGATGCCCAGGTCGAGCAGCACCTGCGCGGCCGCGTTGACCTGGGGCTGGCCGCCGTCGACGACCACCAGCTGCGGCGGGTAGGCGAACTTGCGCGGCCGGCCCGTCGTCGGGTCGATGCCCGGCCGCGACGGGTCCTCCTCGCCGTCGGTCAGCTCGTCGAGCTCGACCTTCGCTTCGAGATAGCGCGCGAACCGCCGCCGGAGCACCTCCGAGATCGCCGACACGTCGTCGGTGGCGCCGTTGACGGCGAACCGCCGATACTCGCTCTTGCGCGACAGCCCGTCCTCGAACACGACCATGCTGGCGACCACGTCGGTGCCCTGGATCTGGGACACGTCATAGCACTCGATGCGCAGCGGCGCCGTCTGCATGCCGAGCGCCTCGGCGATCTCCTCCAGCGCCTTGCTGCGCGTGCTCAGGTCGCCGGCCCGGCGCAGCTTGTGCTGCTGGAGCGCCTGCTCGGCGTTGCGGGCGACGGTCTCGGCGAGGGTCTTCTTGTCGCCGCGCTGCGGGACGCGGATCGCCACCCGGCTGCCACGCAGCTTCGACAGCCAGTCGGCGAGTGCGTCGACGTCGGCCGGCAGCTCCGGGACCAGCAGCTCCTTGGGCAGGTCGGCGGAGTCGGCGCCGGCCTCCGTGCCGTAGATCTGGCTGCAGAAGTGGTGGACCAGGTCGCCGGCGGTCAGCTCCTCGGTCTTCTCCACGACCCAGCCCCGCTGGCCGCGGACCCGCCCGCCGCGCACATGGAACACCTGCACGGCGGCCTCGAGCGGGTCGTCGGCGAACGCCACGACGTCGGCGTCGACGCCGTCGCCGAGCACGACCGCCTGCTTCTCGATGGCGCGCCGCAGCGCCCCCAGGTCGTCGCGCAGCCGGGCCGCCCGCTCGAAGTCGAGCTCGTCGCTGGCCGCATACATCTCGCGCTCCAGCTTGCGGACCATCATGTCGGTCTTGCCCGCCATGAAGTCGCAGAAGTCCTCGACGATCTGCCGGTGCTCCGCCTCGCTCACCCGGTCGACGCAGGGGGCGGAGCACTTCCCGATATACCCCAACAGGCACGGCCGGCCGATCTGCCCAGCCCGCTTGAAGACGCCCGAGGAGCAGGTGCGCGCCGGGAACACCCGCAGCAGCAGGTCGAGCGTCTCCCGGATCGCCCAGGCGTGCGCATAGGGCCCGAAATAGCGCACACCCTTGCGCTTCGCGCCACGCATCACCTGGAGCCGCGGATAGGCCTCGTCGAGGGTGACGGCGAGATAGGGATAGCTCTTGTCGTCGCGATAGCGGACGTTGAATCGCGGGTCGTAGGCCTTGATCCAGTTGAACTCCAGCTGGAGCGCCTCGACCTCGGTGCCGACGACGACCCAGTCGACCCGCGACGCGGTGGTGACCATCTGCTGGGTGCGCGAGTGCAGCGTCCACACGTCGGCGAAGTAGGAGCTCAGCCGCTGCCGCAGCGACTTGGCCTTGCCCACGTAGATGACCCGGCCCGACGGGTCGTAGAACCGGTAGACGCCGGGCGAGTCCGGAATGGTGCCGGGGGCGGGGCGATACGTGGACGGGTCAGGCACGGTTCCGAGACTAGTCGGACGGTACGACAAAACCCGCCGGGGCGGGGCCGGCCGCCCCCTCTCGGCCGACCCCGCGACGGTTCCTTACGCCAGCGAGATGTTGTCGCCCTCGACCTTGAGCTGCTTCTCGGCGAGCCCCTTGGTCGCCGGGCCGGTCTTCACCGACCCGTCGGCCGCCGAGAACGCGCTGCCGTGGCACTTGCAGTGGATCGAGCCGTCCGACACCTCGGAGACCACACACTGCTGATGCGTGCAGATCGAGCTGAAGGCCTTGAACTGGCCCGACGCCGGCTGGGTGACGACCACCCCGCCACCTTCGGTGAAGATCTTCCCTCCACCGACCGGGATGTCGGCCTTGGCCGCCAGGACGCCGCCGGCCGCCGCACCACCGGTGCTGCCGCCGTTGTCGTTCCCCGACGAGCCGCTGTCGCTGTCATCGTCTCCACACGCAGCTAGCACCGTCACGGCCGTAACGCCGGCCGCTCCGGCAAGCACCGCACGGCGGGTCGTGTCACTCATAGGCTCTCCTTCAATGATCGTGGCCCGCTGGCTACGCCGAGAACTACCCCCATACTGGTTCGCTCGGTTCAATGCTCAACAAATCCTCAGAAATCCGTTATCTCGGCGTGATGTAGCTACACCTCGACGACGTAGCCGTCCTGCACCTTCACCGGCACGCCGTTCAGCCCCCGGGACGCCGGCCCCCGCACCAGGCTGCCGTCGGCCACCTTGAACTGCGAGTTGTGCCCGGGGCAGTTGATGACGGCGTCACCCGCGGCCGGCGGGTCGACCATGATCCCCTGGTGCGGGCAGGCCGCCTTGAACGCCTTGAACGTGCCCTGCTTCGGCTGCACGACGAGCACGGTGTCCTTCGCGATCACGCCACCGCCCACCGGGACCTCCTTCGTCGCGACGAGCGCGCCGGCTGGTGGCGCGGCCTCGCCGGGCTGGGTCGGTGCGCCGGTGTTGTCGAAGGGATTGGCGGCTCCAGTGGTACTGCCGGCAGCCGGCGGGCTGCTCGCCCCACCGTTCGCGGCCGGCTCCGCGGGGTCGTCGCCGCCGCACCCCGCGACGACGGTGACACCCAGCGCGCCGGCCCCGAGCAGCAACGCCCGCCGCGCGGCGCAGGGATTGAATCGGTCCTGAACTGGCACCCAGTCCTCCTGTGATCAGGCCTCGCCAAGCGGCGAGGGTAGCAGCGCCACCTTCGAGCCACCTGGCTATCGCCTTCGAGCGCGAACCCCGGCCGCCGGTTCCCGCACCGACGAAACCGGCCCACCCGCTTGGCTCGGGTGGGCCGGTCAGCGGACGTGCGCCGGTCAGCTCTTGGTGGTCGCCTTCCGCGCCGGGGCCTTGCGGGCCGTCGCCTTCGCCGCGGTCGTCGCCTTCGCCGCGGTTGTTGCCTTGGTCGTCGACTTCGCCGCGCGGCCGGTCGCTTTCGTGGCGCGGGGCTTCTCCGCCGGCGGGTCGGCCGGGTCGGGGGCCGCCTTGCGGGCGGACACCGACTTCTTCGGGGCCGTCTCGGTGCCCCGGCCCGCGTTGGCCTTGGCCGCCCGGTCGCGGGCCGAGGTGTCGGCGCCGGTCGCGGGGCCCTCCAGGCCCAGGACGTGGCGGAGGAACTGGCCGGTGTAGCTCTCCTCGAGGTCGGCCACCTCCTCGGGCGTGCCCGCGGCGACGACCATGCCGCCCTTGTGGCCGCCCTCCGGACCCATGTCGATCAGCCAGTCGGCCGCCTTGATCACGTCGAGGTTGTGCTCGATCACGATGACCGTGTTGCCCTTGTCGACCAGGCTCTGCAGCACCAGCAGGAGCTTGCGGATGTCCTCGAAGTGCAGGCCGGTGGTCGGCTCGTCCAGCACATACACCGTCTTGCCCGTCGACCGCTTCTGCAGCTCCGAGGCCAGCTTCACGCGCTGCGCCTCGCCGCCGGACAGGGTCGGGGCCGGCTGGCCGAGCCGCACGTAGCCGAGGCCGACGTCGTTGAGCGTCTTCAGGTGCCGGTGGATCGCCGGGATCGCCTCGAAGAAGCCCGCGGCCTCCTCGATCGGCATGTCGAGGATCTCCGCGATCGTCCGGCCCTTGTAGTGCACCTCGAGCGTCTCGCGGTTGTACCGCGCGCCCTTGCACACTTCGCACGGCACATAGACGTCGGGCAGGAAGTTCATCTCGATCTTGATCGTGCCGTCGCCGGCGCACGCCTCGCAGCGGCCGCCCTTGACGTTGAACGAGAACCGGCCGGGACCGTAGCCGCGGACCTTGGCCTCGGTCGTCTCGGCGAACAGCTTGCGGATGTTGTCGAAGACGCCCGTGTAGGTCGCCGGGTTGGACCGCGGGGTGCGGCCGATGGGCGACTGGTCGACGCCGACGACCTTGTCGACCTGGTCGAGCCCGGTGATGCGGGTGTGCCGGCCGGGCACGAGGCGCGCGCCGTTGACCGTGTTGGCCAGCACCGAATGCAGGATGTCGTTGACCAGCGTCGACTTGCCGGACCCGGACACGCCGGTCACCGCGACGAACTGGCCCAGCGGGAACGGCACGGTGAGGTTGCGCAGGTTGTGCTCGCGCGCGCCGACGACGACCAGCTCACGGCCCGGGGTGCGAGGCCGGCGGATCTCCGGCGTCGCGATGCTCCTGCGGCCCGCCAGGTAGGCGCCGGTCACCGACTCCTCGGCCGTGACCAGGCCCTCATACGGCCCGCTGTGCACGACCCGGCCGCCGTGCTCGCCCGCGCCCGGCCCGATGTCGACGATCCAGTCGGCGGTGCGGATGGTGTCCTCGTCGTGCTCGACGACGATCAGCGTGTTGCCGAGCTTCTTCAGCCGGACCAGCGTCTCGATGAGCCGGTGGTTGTCCCGCTGGTGCAGGCCGATGCTCGGCTCGTCGAGCACGTAGAGCACGCCGACCAGGCCCGAGCCGATCTGGGTGGCGAGCCGGATGCGCTGCGCCTCGCCGCCGGACAGCGTGCCCGAGGCCCGGTCGAGCGACAGGTAGTCGAGGCCTACGTCGACCAGGAAGCGCAGCCGCGCGTTGATCTCCTTGAGCACCCGCTCGGCGATCATCTTCTGCCGGTCGTTGAGCTCCATCTTGCCGAGCAGGTCGGCGCAATCGCCCACGGACAGGTTGCAGACGTCGGCGATGCTGTGCCCGGCGATGGTCACCGCCAGGATCTCGGGCTTGAGCCGGGTGCCGCCGCAGGTCGGGCAGGGCACGTCGCGCATGTACCCCTCATACTTGTCGCGCGACCAGTCGCTCTCGGTGTCGGAGTGCCGCCGCTCGATCCACTGCACCACGCCCTCGAAGCCGGTGTAGTAGGAGCGCTCGCGGCCGTACTTGTTGCGATACCGCACGTGGACCTGGTCCTCGGAGCCGTGCAGGATCGCCTTCTGCCCGCGGGAGGAGATCGCCCGCCACGGCGTGTCGAGGTTGAAGCCCTCCTCGTCGCCGAGCGCCTCCAGCAGCCGCAGGAAGTAGTCGAGCGTGTGGCCCGTCGCCCACGGCGCGACCGCGCCCTCCCGCAGCGTGCGCTCCGGGTCGGGGATGATCAGCTCCGGGTCGACCTCCTTCTTGGTGCCGATGCCGGTGCAGTCGGGGCAGGCGCCGTAGGGCGCGTTGAAGGAGAACGACCGGGGCTCCAGGTCCTCGATCGACAGCGGGTGCTCGTTGGGGCACGCGAGGTGCTCGGAGAACAGCCGCTCGCGGTGCTCGTCGTCCTCGGGCAGGTCGACGAACTCCAGGATGACGATGCCGGCGGCGAGCTTGAGCGCGGTCTCGACCGAGTCGGTGAGCCGCTGCTTCGCGCTGGCCTTCACCGCGAGCCGGTCGACGACCACCTCGATGGTGTGCTTCTCCTGCTTCTTCAGCTTCGGCGGCTCGGTGAGCGGGTGCACGACCCCGTCGATCCGGGCCCGCGCATACCCCTTCGACTGCAGCTCGCTGAACAGGTCGACATACTCCCCCTTGCGCCCGCGCACGACCGGCGCGAGCACCTGGAAGCGGGTGCCCTCGTCCATGGCGAGGACCCGGTCGACGATCTGCTGCGGGGTCTGCTTGGTGATCGCCTCGCCGCACACCGGGCAGTGCGGCTCGCCGATGCGCGCGAAGAGCAGGCGCAGGTAGTCGTAGACCTCGGTGATGGTGCCGACCGTCGAACGCGGGTTGCGGGAGGTCGACTTCTGGTCGATGGAGACCGCCGGGGACAGGCCCTCGATGAAGTCGACGTCGGGCTTGTCCATCTGGCCGAGGAACTGTCGCGCATAGGAGGAGAGCGACTCGACGTAGCGCCGCTGGCCCTCCGCGAAGATCGTGTCGAACGCCAGGCTCGACTTTCCTGAGCCGGACAGCCCGGTGAACACGATCATCGCGTCGCGCGGCAGGTCGAGACTGACGTCGCGGAGGTTGTGCTCGCGTGCGCCACGGATGATCAAGCGGTCCGACATGCTTCCCCTTGGCAGTGATTTGTCCGGTTCGAACACCGTCCCGGTGCCAGCCGACAACTCTAGCCAGGGGGTATGACACTTTTCCGCGCCCGACAGACACGAACGGGGGACACGAACCTCCGGGCTATGGACGCGCCAGCCGCTTGGCCTTGCCGCGGCTCTCGCGCTTCATCCGCCGTACCGATGCAAGCATCTGCTCTTTCTGTAGCTTCTGCCAGTGCGCGAAGCGTCGCGCGTTCAGCACGCCGTCCTCCACCGCCGCCCGGACCGCGCAGCCCGGCTCCTCGGCGTGCCGGCAGTCCTGGAACCGGCAGTGGGCCGCGAGCTCGGTCACGTCGGCGAACGCCCGGTCGAGGCCGGCCGCGGTGTCGAACATGCCGACGAGGCGGACGCCGGGGGTGTCGAGCACCGCACCCCCGCCCGGCATGGGCACCAGCGCCCGATATGTGGTGGTGTGCCGGCCGCGCCCGTCGGCCCGCAGCGTCTGGGTCTGCATGACCGGCGCCCCGGCGAGCGCGTTGACCAGGCTCGACTTGCCGGCGCCGGACTGGCCCAGCAGGCCGAGCGTGCGGCCGTGGGCGACGAACGGTCGCAGCGCGTCGAGCCCCAGGCCCGTCCGCGTGCTCACCGCGTGCACCACCACCCCGGACTCCCGGCCCGGCATCTGCGCGGCCAGCGCGAGCGGGTCGGCGGCGAGATCGGCCTTGGTCAGCACCAGCAGCGGTTTCGCCCCCGACTCCCAGGCGAGCGCCAGCAGGCGCTCGATACGCCCGATGTCGGGTGACGGGTCGACCGGCTCCACGACCGCGACCGCGTCGACATTGGCGGCGAGCAACTGGCCGAAGGACTCCTCGCCGGCCACGGCTCGGACGATGGCGGTGCGTCTCGGCAGTACCGCCTCCGCCGTCACCCGCTGGTCGGGCCACGTCCGGACGACCAGCCAGTCGCCGGCGCACGGCAGGGCCGCCGGATCCTGCGCGCCGCGGGCCAGCAGTGATCCGGCCAGACTGGCGCGGACCGGGCCGTCGGCGGCCAGCGCGGTACAAATGCCGCGGTCAACCCGGCTGACCCGCGCGGGCCGCTGGCCCGGCAGGTCGTGGCGGCGCGCATAGGCCGCGGCGAAATCGTCGTCCCACCCAAGGGCCGACAGGTCGATTGTCATCCACTCTTCCTGACGTACTGGTGTTCGGAAATCCACGGTAGGTAGCGCGTCCATGCCGCGAAACCGAATATCGCGGCTATGGTCGGGTGCGTGCTCCCCTCGCATGTGCTGGCCAGCGCCGTCGGACTCCGCCTTGAGCGGGCCGATGTCCAGTGGCACGTCTCACCTGGCCAGGAGGACTCGCTGATGCGGTTCTGGCTCACCTTCGGTGGGCGGTCGTTCGGGTTCCACGTGGGCGCCGAGGACGAGATCCTGGACGTGATCATCGAGGAGCGCGGCACCGACGCCGAGATGGGCATCTACGGCCGGCTCGAGGTGCGCCCCGCCGCCGACGACGACCCCGCGGCCGCCGCCGTCGGCCAGCGCCTGGTGGTCGTCCACGATCTCTACGCGGGCTACCTCGGCAAGCCCATCGGCGCGCGGCTGTCCTTCGAGACCGTCGACCTCAGCGTCGCCGACTGGGAGGACGAACTGCACTGGGCGGTCGGCGACCTGCCGCCTGCGGTCGGGGTACGGCACCGGTAGCGTTTACCGCGTGACGGCTGATCCGCTGGTCCTCGACGCCGAGCTCGACCGCGCCACCGAACGCCTGCTCGGCACCGTCCGCACGCTCGACGGCAACGGCCTGACCGCGCCGTCCCTCTGCCCCGGCTGGACCCGCGGCCACGTGGTGACCCACCTGGCCCGCAACGCCGACGCCTACGTCAACCTCCTCACCTGGGCCCGCACCGGCGTGCGCACGCCGGCGTACGCGTCGCCCGCCGTACGGGACGGGGACATCGAATCCGGATCGGGCCGGTCCCCGCAGGATCAGCTCGACGACCTGGTCACCGCCGTGGCCCGGCTGCGCTCGGCGATCGACGAACTGCCCGCCGAGTCCTGGTCGGCGGTCGTCGAGCTCCCGTCCGGCACCCAGATCCCCGCGGCCCGCGTGGTCTGGGCGCGCATCTGCGAGGTGGAGCTCCACCACGTGGACCTGGACGCGGGCTACGGCCCGGCGGACTGGCCGGAGTCGTTCCCGCAGCGCCTCCTGCACGACCCGACGACCCCGCGCCCGGCGACGCTGGTCGACCCGACCGGCCACTGCCTGTTGTCGATCGCCGACGCCCCCACGGTGACCGGCCCGGTCCACCTCCTGGCCGCATGGCTGACCGGCCGCAGCGACGGCACCGGCCTGACCGGCGACCTGCCCTCCCTGGAGAACTGGAAATGAGCCTCTCGATCACGAAGCTGTCCGTCGGCCCGATGGACAACAATGCGTACCTCTTGCGCTGCACCACGACCGGCGAGGGCATCCTGGTGGACGCCGCCAACGAGCCGCCGCGCCTGCTGTCGCTGATCGGCCCGGACGGCATATCGTCGGTCGTCACGACGCACCGCCACGCGGACCACTGGCAGGCGCTCACGGAGGTGGTCTCGGCAACGGGCGCGGCCTCGCTGGCCCACCCGGCGGACGCGCCGGAGATCCCGGTGGTGACCGACACGCTGACGGAGGGCGACACCCTGCACCTGGGCGAGCTGACCCTCTCGGTGATCCACCTGGTGGGGCACACGCCGGGCTCGATCGCGCTGTACTACGCCGGCGAGGGCGGCCACCTCTTCACGGGCGACTCGCTGTTCCCTGGGGGTCCTGGGCGGACAACAAACCCGAAGGACTTCAACTCCTTGATGGACGACCTGGAGGAGAAGGTCTTCGGCCGCCTACCGGACGGGACGGTGATCTACCCGGGGCACGGCAAGGACTCGACACTGGGCACGGAGCGCCCGTCGATCCCGGAGTGGCGCGCCAGGGGCTGGTAGCTCTGCTCCGTCGCCATGGACGGTGGAAGGGCTCCCTTGCGGAAGCCCTTCCGGTCGTCAGCGCTTCTTGATGAACGTCACGTTGACGGACTGTGTCGCGCTCTGACCGGCCGCGTTCTCGAACGCGACCGTGAGATCCACGGCCAGCTCACCCTTCTCTATCAAGGTTTCGCGGTACGCGGGCGCGACCGTCACGTTCATCGTGAAGGTGCTCCCTTTACTCACATGCTTGGTGAACGTGGCCACCTCGGCGCCGGACAGGGTGACCGTACCGGCCGAGTTCACCGTGACGGTGATCTCTGCCGTGCCTGCGTTGACGTTGGTGTCCACCTTGTCGACCGTCACCACCGGCGGCGGGGTCACGGGGACCACCTCGATGAACATCGGACTGGAAAGCGTCGCCTGTCCGGACGAGTCGACGACCAGCGCCTGGAACTTGACGTGCTTGCCCGCGTCCGCCGGACCCGGTGTCCAGCTGAACAGATACGGCGACGCAGCGGCTGTGCCTACCTTGGTGCCGTTGACGACCAGGGTCGCCGACTGGACGGCGAAGTCGTCGGCAGCCCGGATCAGCGGATGCACCGTCGATCCGACCTGGAACACCGAGCCACGCCCCGGGTCGGCCACTTCGGCGGTCGGCGCGGAGTCGACGATGCTGCCGACGCCGGTCGGTACCTTCGGCGACGGGTGCGGTTTGGTGATGGTGACCGTGGCCGCGCCTGTGCTGTCGGGGCCGGAGATGGCCTCGCGTTGCTGACCCTTGCCGAGATCACTGCCCGATACGGCGAACGGGGCGCCTTCGCGCACCGCGCTGTTGGCAGCGTTGGCGTTGTACACGGCGAATCCGTTCCCGGTGATGATGTCACCCGAAGCGGTGAGCGCTCCGGCCGTATCGGTGCCGGCGTCGGTCAGCAGGATGCCGTACGACTGCGACGGTGCGGGCGTGTAGTAGTTCCCGGTGATCCGGCTGTTGTTCACGAAGCCGGTCACACCGCTGGTGTACTTGATGCCGGCCTGCGGGTACAGGCTGTTCGGCTCGCCCTTGACGACCGTGTTGGTCACATAGCCGTGGTAGCGGATGCCGGTCCGGACGGCGTTGTCCGGGCTGCCGTCCCTGCCGCGGGCTCCGTCGAACAGGATTCCGCCCGTCTGGTAGCCGGTTATCACGCTGTTGGTGACGGTGAGCTCGCTCTCGACCGTGCCGGAGCTCGCCCCCTGGATCACGCCGGTCTTGACGACGCCCCAACCATGCGGGTGATCGGCCAGTTCCTGGGCGTTGGTCGCGACCTTCATCGGACCGACGACGGAGCTCGCGACGCGTCCGGCCGCGCCGAAGAATGCGATGCCCGCCTCGGCCCAGACGTTGCCCGACGTCACCGTCACGCCCGAGATGTCAACGAACATCTCGTTGGTGTCGGTCGAGCCGAGAGATTGCCTGGAGACCGTGATCACGTTGCCGCCACCGTCACGAAGGTACGGCTGGCTGCCCGCCAAGGTCCCGAGCGACTGGTCCGGCTCGATGATCACCTTGTCCGCTCCCGCACCCTTGATCTTCAAGGGTTTGTTGATCGTCAGCCCGTTCTTCGCGCCCGTCTGTACGGGGTTGGACGTGTGGTTCACCGGAGTCGACGACTCCTGGTAGACACCCGCACACACCACGATCGTGTCCCAAGGCGACGCGTAGTCGACGGCCGTCTGGATCGAGGTGAACTGAGCGTTCGGACACTGCTTCTTGTCGTCGTCGACGGTCCAGGTCGTGTTTCCCTGTGGGTTCGCGACCACGTCGTTGAGCTTGACGTTGCCCGGGCTGTTGTCATAGGCGGCGAGGTAGCTCGCCGGGTCCGGACCACCGAGGGCGGAGGGGCCGTAACCGGCACCATTCGCCTGGTTGCCGTCCGACAGGATCTGCGATCCCGCCACGCTCTCCTGGAAGCGAACATCCGCCATCTCGATCGAGCCGGACTTCGGCATGTCGCCCACACCGAAGCGGAACTCGAGCTTCGACAGGGAGCTGATGTCCACGCCCTGCGCCGCGAACTCGGTGAGCGGGACGCGGATCTGGTCGAGGACGATGTGGGTGTTCGGCGTGTTCGTGCCGGTCGACATGTGCAGGGCGTTGCCCCAGCGTGGGTCTCCGGCGTCGACGGTGCCCTCGTGGCCGGCCGTGTCGCTCAGCGCGATCAGGAAGTGCTGGGTCGTCGAGGTCGGGTCGTACGACGTCGGCAACTCGTTGGGCCACACCGGGTTCGCCGGAGTGCCGTTCACCGTCGTGTCTCTGGTGTTGTCGCCACGGTTGTCGGCGCCCGGGTTGCGGGTGTCGAAGAAGTTGACGGCGGCACCCAGCGTCAGCGCCTTGAGGCCCTGCACGTTCTTCGACGCGGCCGGGATCTGGGCGGTGAGCGTGGCGGTCGAGTTCTGGTCCCACGCGAGCGTGAGCTGGCGACCGTAGGAGTGGTTGATCGGGCTGTTCTCGCGGGTGGCGTTCTGTCCACCGAGTGAGCTTGCCGCGGGCAGCGGGCAGGGCTTGGCGGCGGTCGGCAGGCCACTCTTGCCGAGCTGCGCCGGTGCGAAGTCCTGGGGCTCCGGGTTGCACCAGTCGTAACCGCCCACGGTCGGCGCCGGCTTCGACGCGACACCAGCAGCCTGGGCGTACGGGTCCGCGAAGCCACTGCCGCCCAGGGAGCCGCCGAGAGCGTTGAGGGTGAGTGGGTTCTCCACCTCGGGACGTATCACGTCCACCCGCTCCTGCGGCGCGGCGAAGTAGGACGTGTTGACCCGCTCGTTGCATGGGATGGCCTTGCCGGACGGACTTGTGGGACAGGCCGTCGGCGGGATCTGCAGCCCGGTGGAGGTGTTCGCCAGCTCGCCGGTCATGTACGGCTGGAACGCGCCCTCACCGCCGATGTACCGACGGAAGAAGGCGGCCATCGTGGCGAGTCCGAGCTTCTCCTGATCGCCCATGCGTGCCGCGTCACCCGAGATCTTGGTGTTCACGGCCGGGTTGAGCGGGTCGAGGTTGCCGATCGCGTAGTTCAGGTTCGGATCGGTGGAGCTCGCGGCACCACTGAGCCGAAGGTTGTGCGGGTGGATGTTGTTGGTCGCGAACGGTGCCGAGTTACCGCACGCCGCGTCGTTGTTGGCCTGGCCGTCCGCGCCACCGTCGGCATACCAGACGGTGTTGTACCAGTTGTGGATCGCACCCAGGTGCTCCACCTGGATCCGCGGGAAGGGGTCGCCCGGGTTGATGTACTGGCTGCGCTCGAACAACCGGGCGCCCTGCAGGTTGGAGACGTCGCCGTCGCACATCGGCAGGATCGTCATGTACGGCATGCCGTACGGAGCCTTGCGTTCGTAGTCGACCGGCGCCAGTGAGATGACCCCCCGGATCGGATACCTGGGGCCGTCGGTGCGGATGCGGTTGTAGTCGATGAAGCTCGAGACAGCGTCACCGCCGCGTGAGTGGCCCATCAAGCCGATGCGGGTCATGTCAAGATGACCGGAGAGCGCCGTGCCGATAGTGGTGTGCTCGTCGGCAGGCAGACCTCCACCGCGGTTCGCCGCGCTGAGCGCGTCGAGGGTGGCGGCGATGAGCATGCGCCGGTTGTGCATGCCTTTGCCCTTGGGGTTGTCCTGCCGCATCATCAGCTGGTCCTGCGAGATGGAGAACGTCGTGTATCCCCACGTGGCGAGGTTCTCCGCGAGGTACGCGTAGCCGCTCTCGTTGTGCTTGAACTGCGCACAGGTGGCGCGCACGGAGTCCTGGCCGACGTCGCACGATCCATGGTTGCCGTGCACCAGAACGATCAGCGGCGAGGGCGTGGTACGCAGGCTCCAGTCCGGCATGTAGAGCTGACCGCGAATCTCGAACTGCTCCGGCGCCTGTGCCGTCCCTGCCGTCGGAAGGGCTCCGTCGGAGTTCGGCTCCTCGATGGTGGCCAGACCGAACTTGGCCTCCTGGATGACCCGATGCCCGAACGGTCCGCGGGCCGTCGGGTCAGGCAGGTCCGCCGAATTCGTCGCGGCCACGGCTGGCACTGCCGGTGCTGCCGTTGCCTGCGAAGGCAGCGCTACCTGGACAGTCAGCGAGGCGGTCACCAGGAGGAGCACGTAGGCACTCTTCCGTCTTCTAAACGGTATTTTCACGACCATCTCCGCGAATTGATTAGGGCCCGAATGATTCGGACCCTAAAGAACTCACGTTTCTCAGCCTTGATCCACTTGTAAAATGTGGATCTCTCGATCCCGCTTGTTCGCCCTAAATCCACAGGTCAGGGCATCGGGATCGGTTTGGGGTGAACGCGGTGACTTCGTTGCTTTTGCCGTCTATCTGGATCCGACCGAGCACCAGCCCCGCCCACAGCGCTCGAAAATCGAAGATCAGCACCGAGGGCGGGGTGCGGGCACGACACGAGGGTCCCGATCGGCCTCGACTTCACCACCCCAGGCTCCATCACCTGGCCGCGTAGTTCCGTCCGTCCGCGACTTCCCCGGGGGTCCTGGGCGGACAACAAACCCGACCGACTTCAACTCCTTGATGGACGACCCGGAGGAGAAGATCTTCGGCCGCCGGACCCAGCAGCCTTCCTGGCTCGTGATATCATGTGATATCACGAGCCAGGCGGGAGACCAGCGATGACCGACCTCCTTATCCGCGACGTGCCGGACGATGTGGTGGCCGCAATCGACGCCAACGCCGGTCGGCTGGGCCTGTCGCGCACCGAATACCTTCGACGCACCTTGACTCAGGCGGCACATCGACCCGCCCCCGTGACAGTCGACCAACTACGACGCTTCACGGACACGTTCGGCGACCTTGCCGATGACGACCTCATGCGCGAGGCATGGAAGTGAGCTGGCTGATCGACAAGTCCGCTCTTGTGCGACTCGGCGCCAGCCCCGACGCGGAGACGTGGGCAGACCGGATTGGCCGGGGCCTTGTCCACATCACCACGGTCACGCTCCTGGAGGTGGGCTACTCCGCCCGGACAGCCAGAGAAATCCGCACCGCCTCCAGCGAACCACCGCTCTCCCTGATGCCGGTCGAATACCTAACGCCCGCAATGGAGCAGCGCGCCGTTGAGGTCCAGGCGACTCTCGCCGACCTGGGGCAACATCGCGCGCCGGGCATTCCCGATCTTCTGATCGCCGCCGCAGCCGAACGCGCCGGCCACACCGTGCTGCATCTTGACAAGGACTTCGAAGTCATCGCGGGCGCAACCGGCCAGCCAACAGAGCGTCTCCGCACGTGATCACGTCGGTCGTAACGCATCCGCAGCGACCTCGACGTCACGGACCATCCAAATCCGCAGCCTTTTCACAAGGCTGCGGTACCGAGCGACTCCCTCTTCCCGAGCGGGGTGGGCAACACGTTCGGCTCGAAGGAGAACTTCGACTCCCTGTACCACGACGTGACCACGAAGCTCTTCGACGTCCTGCCGGACGGGGTCACTTCAACCCGGCCACGGCGCGAACTCCACGATCGGCACCGAACGCCCGTCCCTACCGGAGCGGCGCGCCCGCGGCTGGTAGCTCAGGACTCAGACAGCCGCTCGTGAAGCGACCGGCCGAACCGCTCGAAGAACACCGCGTACGCCGGCGCGCCCGGCGTCCACGACTCGCCCTCGTCACGGGCGGTGTAGCGGTCGATCGCGCCGCCGAAGTCCGCACGGGCCGCCGTCCAGAACTCACGCCCCTGGGCGACGATCCACATGCACAGATCCTCGGTGTCGTCCTCGGAGTACCGCACCCCGTCCACGACCGGTCCGTCCCAGTAGTCGGCGAGCTCCTCCGCCGCCAGCTCGTACGCCAGCTGGAACGCCACGATCTCGTCCTCCGGCGCCTCGCGTAGCCAGGCGAGGAGGCTCGCCTGGCTCCGGGCGTGCGTCTCGAGCACCGACCAGAACCGCTCCGGAACGTCCATCACCGCGTTCATACCACGGTGCGTCCGCGCCACAATGTTGCCTGCCCAGAACCGTCAAGGTTCCCGGGCGGTGTGGGGAACACGGCCAGGCGACCACGACCGGTGCGGCTGAGTGACCACGAACGTGGCGGCCAGATGACCACTGATCATGCAGACGGCGTGACGGCGGCGGCGAGTCAGGGGGTGGTGGGCCAGGGGATCTCGGTCTCGACCGGCCGGCTGTAGTCGACGCCGGGCACGTCGAAGCCGTGCAAGCGGCGCACCTCGCCGGCGAACCAGTCCAGGTCGGCCAGGCCGGCGATGGTTTCGGTGGTGGCGTCCCGCCAGCGCTCGCCGATCGCGGCCTGCACCGCCGGTTCCAGTTCCCACGTGTCGAGCCGGACGCGGGCCTCGTCGTCGGTGGTCAGCTCGACGGTACCGATGAGCTGGTCCCAGAGCTGCACCAGCTGCGCGGCCGGGGACACCATGGCGTCGCCGAGCACGGCGCGCAGCAGCCCGACGTACAGGGCGATGCCCGGAATAGCGGTCGACGACTGCGTGACCGCGGCCCCGTTGACGCTGGTGACCGCCCGCCCACCGCGGGCGGCGAGTTCGGCGTGCAGTTCCCGGGCGGTGGCCTCCAGGTCGGCCTTGGCCGCGCCGATGGTGCCGGCCCGGTAGATCCCGGACGTCAGCGGCGAGCCGATGTAGGTCAGCGCCACGGTCGTGACCCCGTCGGCGAGCATGTCGGCCGCGCTCAGGTGATGGATCCACCGGCGCCAGTCGGCGCCGCCCATGACCGCGACGGTCTGCGCGGTCTCCTGCTCGGTGGCCGGCTCGCTGGTGACCGTCTTGACCACCGGGGCTCCGTCGTCGAACGCGAGGGTCTTGGTGGTGTGGGCCGCGCCGAGCGGCTTGAGGACCGAGGCGTACGTCTCGCCGGTGTCCGGGTCGGTACGCCGCGGCGCCGCCACCGAGTAGATCAGGTGGTCGATCGGGCCGAACCGTTCGGCGAGCAGCTTGGTCACCTGCTCCTTCGTCTGGTCGCTGAACGCGTCGCCGTTGACGAACACGAAGTCGTCCCCGGCCAGTTCGGCGGTGGCGGCGACGCGGTACCAGCCGGCGGTGGCGGTCCGCCGCGGCGTCGGCGCCTTCTCCAGGCACACCCCGACGCCCCGGATGCCGTAGCGGGCCAGGCCGGCGATGGTGGCGGCCAGCCCGTACCCGGCCGAGCAGCCCACGACCAGCGCAGTGGGCCTGCGCCCGGACGGTACCGAGCCGGCGGGAACATCACTCCACATCCGGTTCACCGTCTCCGCGCAGCCGGCCGGGTGGGCGTCCAGGAACACGAACCCCTTGCCGGCGGGGGTGACGACACGTGCGCTCATCAGGTGTGGCCCTTCGACTCGTCATGGCGGCGTGCAGGCGCGCTACATATCTTCCACGGTGCGCAGCTCCAGCCGCCGCGCTGGTTGACCATGGGCGGCCGGCGGGCGATAGATTGCCCGCCATGACCGTATCGGCGAAGCCCGTCTATCTGCTGGACTTCCTGCCCGACGACTGGCGCGAGGCGGTCACGCCGTACGTCGACCCCGCTGTCGTGGCGGCCCTGTCCTCGTTCGTGGTCGAGGAGTACCGGTCCGGCACGGTGTATCCGCGGAAGCAGGACATCTACGCCGCGTACAAGCTGTCGCCGCTCGCGACGACCCGGATCCTCATCCTCGGCCAGGATCCGTACATCCGGCCAGGGCAGGCCCACGGGCTGAGCTTCAGCGTGCCGCCGGGCGTCCCGGTCCCGCCGTCGCTGCACAACGTGTACCAGGAGATGCGCGAGGACCTCGGGGTGGACCCGCCGCCGTCGGGTGACCTGACCGCGTGGTGCCGGCAGGGGGTGATGCTGCTCAACGCGGTACTGACCGTCCGCGCCGGCTCCCCGAACTCGCACAAGGGGCGCGGTTGGGAGAACGTCACCGACGCCACGATCCGGGCGCTGAACGCGAAGGAGGAGCGCGTCGTGTTCGTGCTGTGGGGAGCGGCGGCGAAGGCGAAGGCGCCGCTCGTGACGAACGACCGGCACGTCGTGCTGCGGGCCGGGCACCCCAGCCCGATGAACCCGGCCGGTTTCCGCGGCAGCCGGCCGTTCAGCCGGATCAACGCGGCGCTCGTGGCGGCCGGAGCCTCGCCGGTGCGCTGGTCGCCCTCCATGCCGCGGCTTTGAGGGCGCGACGCTTCGTTGGGCCGGTGCGCCTCCCGTGATTACCCTCGGTACTAGGAGGTGATCTTCATGTCTAGATTCCTCATCCAGGGAACCTTCACCCCGGACGGGCTCCGCGGGCTGCTCAAGGAAGGGGGCAGCGGGCGAGTTGACGCAGTCCGGAAGATGGCCGAAAGCGTCGGCGGACACCTGGAGTCGTTCGACTTCTGCTTCGGCGACAACGACACGTATGTGATCTGCGAGCTGCCGGACAACCAGGCCGCCACGGCGGTCGCGCTCGCGGTCGGTGCGTCCGGCGGTGCCACCACCAAGACCGTGGCCCTGCTGACCCCGGCAGAGGTCGACCGGGCGGTGCTGCAGACCGTCGACTACCGCGCCCCGGGCGGCTGACCTCACGGGGTCAGGCCGTCGGGGACGGGCCAGTGCAGTGCGCCGAGCAGGGCGGCCAGCTTGTGGTCGAGCTCGATGCCGACCGCGGTGATATCCGGGTTCCCCAGCGACGCGAACTGCAGGCTGGGCTGCTCCACCGCGAAGCGCGTCGGGCCACCCCGGGCCTGTGAGATGACCGTGCGGAGCGGGGCGTACAGCATCGCGGCTGGGTCGTGGCGGGTCATCCGCTCGGCGATCGTGTGGTTGCCCATGAGGTACGCGGCCCAGCGCGCGGTGTCCCCGGCCAGCCCGAAGACGGAGTCGCTGGAGAAGCGCCAGTAGATCAGGAAGCCGTGCCGGGCGATCTCGTCGGTCAGGGAGAGCACGGTGCGCCAGTCGGCCTTGTCGGCCACGAGTCGCTCGAAGCGCGCCGCCGGATACTCGGGCACCAGGGCCTCGTACCGGGCGACGGCGTCGTCGAACGAGCCGTCGACCTCGATGAACAAACGGCGGGCCGGCCAGTCGGCCGCGGTGATCGTCATGCCCGCGACTACCCCGCGGTCGCGGCATCAAGCGTGCGGTCCGCGGGAAGATTGACCGGTCGATACGTGTTGGATAGCGTGCTGATCACTCTTTGGACCAGGGATGTCCGCATGCAATTCGTTCGTCCGCGCTCGCCTCACCGCCCTGATCTGCGGAGCCCGGAGAAGCGGCGGGGGCAATGATCATCACACTGGTCAGCGACACGTTCAACGTCGGGAACAACGGCACGACCATATCGGCGATGCGCTTTGCCGCGACCCTCATCTCGCGGGGGCATACGGTGCGCGTGGTCGCGTGCGGTGAACCGGGCGGCGTCACCGGGCCGGAAATGTACTGGGTGCCGGAGCTCGTCGTGCCGATCGCCAGTCGCCTCGCGCACCACCAGAACACGGTGTTCGGCAAACCCGTCCGGCAGGTCCTGATCGAGGCGATTCAGGGCGCCGACGTCGTGCACATCTATCAGCCGTGGCCGCTGGGCCGGGCCGCGGAACGCATCGCGCGGCAGCTCGGGGTGCCGGCCGTGGCCGCGTTTCACGTTCAGCCCGAGAACATCACGTACAACATCGGCCTGGGCTGGTTCCGCCCGGCCGCGCATCTTGTCTACCTCCTGCTACGGCTCATGTTCTACCGCCGGTTCACCGACATCCACTGCCCGTCGACGTTCATCGCGGCACAGCTGCGCCAGCACGGGTACCGTGCCCGGCTCCACGTCATTTCCAACGGCGTCGGTGGCGCTTTCCGGCCGGGTCCGCCGCGCGTTCGGGGCGCCGACGACCGCTTCCGGATCCTGATGGTCGGCCGGTTCTCGCCCGAGAAACGGCAGGACGTGCTGATCCGGGCCGTGCGGCGTTCGCGCCATGCGAGGAGGATTCAGCTGTACCTCGCGGGACACGGCCCGAGCGAGAAGCGTCTGCGGCGGATGGGCGCCAAACTGCCGAATCCCGCGCGCTTCGGCTACTACTCGCAGGACGACCTCGTCGACCTCATCCGCGACTGCGATCTGTACGTCCACGCCTCCGACGTCGAAATCGAGGGCCTGTCGTGCATGGAGGCGTTCTCCTGCGGACTCGTCCCGGTCATCTCCGACAGCCGCCGGAGCGCGACCGGCCAGTTCGCGCTCGGCCCCGAAAATCTGTTCCGCGCGGGCGACCCGGCGTCCCTGGCGGAACGCATCGACGCGTGGATCGACGGCCCGGCCGCCCGCGAATCCGCCTCGGAAACGTACGCCCGCTACGCCGAACTCTATTCGGTCGACCGCAGCGTCAAGGCGATCGAACGGGTCTACGCCCGGGCCGGCCGCGCCCCAGAGGCACCGGCCGGATACGCCGGGCGCGTGTACCGCCTCTTCTCGACCGCCTTCTACTACGTGGTGGCGATTCCGCTGCTGTTCCTCTGGACGCGCGTCATTCTGGGCGTGCGCACCGAGGGCGAGAAGCGCCTCCCCCGCACCGGTGGCGCGCTGACCGTCTGCAACCACGTGCACCTGCTCGACAGCGCACTCGTCGGCCTGGCCCTGTTCCCCCGCCGCCCGGTGTTCACGTCGGCGCCCATCAATCTGGAGAACCGCTGGTACGGCGCACTGGTGCGATTGCTGGGCGGCGTGCCGGTACCGCAGACGCCCGCCGGGCTGCCCATGTTCTTCTCGGAGATGGAGCTCTTCCTCGCCCAGGGAAGAATTGTGCACTTCTTCCCCGAGGGTGAGCTGAAGCCGTACGACACGAGCCTGCGCGACTTCAAACTCGGCGCATTCCACCTGGCCGCCCGGGCCCGAGTGCCGGTGGTCCCGCTGTCGATCCGCTTCACCTCGCCGACAGGCGTGAGCCGCGTGTTCCGCCGCAAGCCAACGATGGTCATCGTCATCGGCGAGCCCATCGTCCCGGCGACGACGGACCCCAACCACGACCGCCGCATCCGCATGGAGCTCGCGAAACGCCGTATGCACGACCTCATCACCCGCGCGGCCTAGCCGCCGCCGGCCTCAGCCGGCCACCCGACGACGAACGTCTTCGATGAAGGGCGATTGCAGCAGGTGTACCCAGGGCAGGAACAGCGGCTGCGGGAGATCATCGAAGGTGAACCATCCCTGGCGCGTGAACTTGTCGGGTTCCAGGACCTCGGGCTCGCCCTCCGGGCAGTCGCCGAGCATCCAGATGGTGACGTAGTGCCGGTCCTCGTCGGTGAAGACGTCGTTCGTGACGCCGCCGAAGTGGAGATCGACGACCGTCAGGCCGGTTTCCTCGGCCACCTCGCGCGCCGCCACCTGCTCGAAGGACTCGCCGAACTCGAGGTGCCCGCCCGGCACCGACCACGATCCGGCGCCGTGTGAGCCGCGCCGCTGTCCCATGAGAAACCGTCCGTCGCGGATGACGAACACGCCGATGCCGACCCTGACGTTCTGCACAACCGCGCACGATACGGCGTCGCCGCGTCCGGAGGACACGCGGTACATGACCTCCGGACGCGGCGAGGAATGTCAGCCGCCCTGCTCGAACGGGGCGCCGATCGTGTACAGCAGAGTCGCGAGCGACGCGAGCGTGAAAACTGCGAGAACCACGCGGCGCCAGGAAATCGTTGCGGTCATCGTGTGCTCCTCTGAGGATTGGTGGTCAGCCGCCGTGCTCGTGCGGAGCGCCGATCGTGTACAGCAGCGTCGCGAGCGACGCGAGCGTGAAAACTGCGAGAACCACGCGGCGCCAGGAAATGGTCGCGGTCATGATGTGCTCCTCTGCGGGTTGGTGGTCAGCCGCCGTGCGTGTGCGGAGCGCCGATCGTGTACAGCAGGGTCGCCAGCGACGCGAGCGTGAAAACTGCGAGAACCACGCGGCGCCAGGAAATCGTTGCGGTCATAGGTCACCTCCTACCGGAATCGCGGTGCGCGTTTCTTGGACCGTTGCTGACTCCCGCCGGTGCCGGCGCATCGCGAGCGCCACGACCGCGCAGGAGCCACCGCTGATCAGCAGGTCGCCGAGGCTGACGACCTTTCTCAGCGGAGCGATGGGAATGATGTCGCCAAGGTACGAAAGCCGCGTTCCGTCACCGGCCGGCACATTCTTCGGCGTGGTGATGCCGGCCCTGAGCCCGGCCGCTTCGGCCGCCGCCGGCGAGTACGGCATCCGCCCGTTCAACCCGATCGCGACCGCATTGAGCGCGGCCCCGAGCACGATCGCAGCTCCGGCGATCCGCAGCCCGGCGGGCCAGTGCCGCAGGTTGACCCCGAGCCACAGCAACACGGGCGCGAACACGACGGCCAGCATGGCGCGGTCACTGACGAGCTCCCGCACGAGCGGCACGTAGTAATGGGCGACCTGGAGCCCGGCGGCGAGCCACAGCAGCCAGAGCCCACGGATTCGAATGGCCCGGAACCCGGCCAGCCGCCCACCGGCCAGATACCCGATCCCGACGCCAAGCAGAGGTGGAATGACAACCAGCACCAGCATGCGAATGGACACGCCGCATCTCCCCGTTTTCGCCGCGCGGTTACCATGCCATTCGTAACAGAGACAAACCCGAATCAAATGGGTCAAACGTACAACGTCGAACGTCAATACGTCACAAAACTCAACATGCACGGCCACTGTTGTGGCGACACACGTATCAGCTTGAGTATCAGGTTTGCCTGTTGCTCACGGCGCCCGCGACAGCCTGGAGGAGTTCATGACCACCACGTCTCACGGCCACAAGTACCACAGCGACTTCGCCCGCCGTTACTACGGCGAAGGTGAGGCGAAGGGCGAGGCTCGCGCACTGCTCCTGGTGCTGAAGAGCCGGGGCATCGAGGTGTCGGACGCGGTCCGCGAGCAGGTCACGGCGTGCACGGACCATGACCAGCTGGACCGACGGCTCGAGCTGGCCGCCACCGCGGAGTCGATCAAGGACATCGACGAGCGATTCACTGACTGAACACGGGCGGCGCTGCGGCGCTCAGGTGCCCGGGCGCTTGGTGTAGGCGTGGCGCGGGTTGATCGACTCGTCGCTGGTGTAGTTCGTCAGCAGCAGCGACGGCGACTGGCCGTAGAGCGGCATCGGGCGGCTGCCGAAGTGCAGCGGGCCGCCGGCCACGTTGTTGAACTTCAGGTGCAGCATGCTCCAAGGGCCCGCCGGGTCCCACTCCGCGCGTTCGATCGTCCAGGTGCCGTCGCCCGGGGTCGGGGCCGGGAATGCGAACGGTGGCGTGCGGAACAGGAAGGACACGTCATCGGCGTGGAACGATCCATCCTGCTCGACCACTATCGATCTTCCGCTCGCCTGGTCGAGCCACTCGCCTATCACCTGGTCGCGGGTCACGTCCGCCGGCGGGCCCGGCTGCGCGGGGTGGATCGACGCACCGCCAACCCGGTGGTAGCGCACCGTGCGGTCCAGGTCGGGGGCGCCGACATAGATGACCAGCTGTACCTCGCCATTGACGCGCTGCACTTCCAGGCTGTTGCCGGACGCGGCCGGCACGCCGCGGTCGACGTCGAAGTACAGCGATACCGAGGCGTTCGGGCCGTCCAGGTGGCCGACGAGTTTGCGGATCGACCAGGAGCCGGAGCCCGCGCCCGGGGCCGGGCTCGCGCCGTCGCGGTTCAGCAGGTACGCGACGTTGTCGGCGTAGAAGTCGCCGCTGGAGAGGAACTCGATCCCGTCGCCGGTGCGGGCGTCGCGCCAGGTGCCGGCCAGCGCCTCGGGGGTCATGTCGACCCACTCGAACGACGAACCCCCGCCGCGGCCACCACCGCCGCTCGGCGCGGCGAAGCAGGCGCCCGTCAGCAGTAGCACGACGAACAGCAGACCGGTTCGCACGCCGTGATCGTAGGTCTTCGATGCGGCGAATACGCGCCGACCGCGTGAAGGGATTGTGCGGACACCCCGGCCAGGACGAGCCGGCGTCCGCGTGATGGGATCCAGCCGGAAGCGGGGGTGAAACCGATGCGGATGCTCGTTGTCGGAGGGACGCGGTTCGTCGGGCGGCACATCGTCGAGCAGGCGATCGAGCGGGGCCACGAACTCACGCTGTTGCACCGCGGGCGCAGCGGGGGTGAGCTCTTTCCGCAGGCCCGGCACATCCTCGCCGACCGGAACGGCGATCTTGCGGCGCTGGCCGGCGGGGAGTGGGACGTCACCGTCGACGTCAGTGGATATCTGCCGCGGCAGGTCCGGGACCTCGCCGACGCGCTGGACGAGCGTGGCGGGCGATATGTCTACATCTCCAGCGTCTCCGTGTACGCCGGCCCGCCGCCCGGGTTCACCGAGGACGCGGCACTGCACGAGCTTCCCGATCCCACGATCGAGGAGATCAGCGACGAGACGTACGGCGGGCTGAAGGCGGCCTGCGAGCGCGCAGCGCTGGACCGGTTCGGCAGCGGGACGCTCATCGTGCGGCCCACCTACGTCGTCGGGCCCTACGACCACCTGTGCCGGTTCACCTGGTGGGTCGAGCGCGTGGCGCGCGGCGGCGAGATCCTGGCGCCGGGGCCGCCCGACGCCGCGATCCAGGTCATCGACGCCCGCGACCTGGCTGCGTGGACGCTCGACATGATCGAGCGGGGCGACGGCGGGGTGTTCCACGCGGCGTACCCCAGGCCGCCGTTCCCGTTCCGCGCACTCCTGGAAGCGATGGTTGTCGAAGTGGGGCCGCCCGGCACGACGCTGACGTGGGTCGATCCCGACTTCCTCGGCGACCGCGGCGTCGACGCCGACAGCCTGCCGCTGTGGTCCGCGTTCGATCCCGAGGCGGCCGGCAACCTGGCCGACCCGTCGGCAGCGTTGGCGGCCGGGCTGTCACCGCGCCCGCTGTCCGAGACGATCCGGGAGACACACGCTCACGCGGTACAACATCCGCTGGAACCGCTGCCCGAGCGCCTGACCCCGGAGCGCGAAGCGGCCCTGCTGGCCGAGTGGCACCAGCGCTGACGCCTCAGTCGAAGGCGACCCGGAAGTCGGCGATCAGCCCGTCGGCCCACCGGACCGTCAGCGTGCCGGCGCCGCCCCTGTCCCAGGCGAAGCGGGCCACATCGACGTCCGCCGACGTCTCCACCGACTGGACCGTGATCGTGTCGTCGGGCGGGTCGGCCGAGTAGGCGGCGATGATGGCGTCGAGGCCGACGTACGGGCCGCCGGGGTCGCCCGCGATGTCGAGCGTCGCACTCTCGGCGAAGGCGGCCAGGTAGTCCTCCCACTCCCCCGTCCGCACCCCGTCGTTGAACCGCCGGCACTGCTCCAGCACGCGCTCCGCCATGGCACCTGTCTACCACCGAAATCGACCACGGTCGACGTAGGCAGGAAGGAACGACACAAGGGGCGAAACGGAAGCGGAGCAAGGCGCGAACGGGGTTGGAGCGACGAGAAGGCCGAGGAAGAGCAGGAGCGAAGAACGGAGCGGCCTCGACGCCAGCCAACAAGAGCGCGCAACCCTCCGCCCCATGGAAGGATCAGGAACGCCGAAGAGCCGAAGCAGGCCGGGACGGAGACGGGCGATGGAGTTGCGCCGAGTGGCCGACATCGATCTCAGCACCCTCACCCAACGCGAGTTCCATCCGTCGCCCGCCGCCTGGGAGGACGAGGTCCTCTATTTCCTGCTCGTCGACCGGTTCGACGACGGCTTGGAGCGGCCGTTGATCACGGCTGAGGATCGCGGGAACGCCGTCGGCAGTGCGGCGGACGCCGACCGGTGGCGGGACGCCGGAGCGACCTGGTGCGGTGGCAACCTCGGCGGGATCCGGCGGCGGCTCGGGTACCTCGCGCGGCTCGGGGTCACCGCCGTCTGGATCAGCCCCATCCTCAAGCAGGTGCCGAGCCAGGACACCTACCACGGGTACGGCACACAGAACTTCCTCGATGTCGACCCACACTTCGGCACCGCGCGGCAACTGCGGGAGCTCGTCGCCGAAGCGCATGAGCACGGTATCCGGGTCGTGCTCGACGTCGTGTTCAACCATGCCGGCGACGTGTTCGGGTACGAGCCCGACAACCGGCCCGTCTGGATGGGGTCCGCATACGACGTCCGCGGGTTCCGGGACGCCGACGGGAAGCCCACGCTGCCGTTCGCGAGCTGCCCCGAGGCCTGGCCGGACGGGGCCGTCTGGCCGGAGGAGCTGCAGCGGCCCGGCACGTTCTCGGCCAAGGGGCGCATCGTCAACTGGGACCGATATCCGGAGTACCTCGAAGGAGACTTCGCCGGCCTCAAGGACATCAATCTCGGCCGCGGCCCCATCGACCGGTACCAGCCCTCCCCCGCACTCCAGGCGCTGACCCGGGCCTACCAGTACTGGATCGCCTTCGCCGACCTCGACGGGTTCCGCGTCGACACCGTGAAGCACATGGACCCCGGCGCCGCCCGGTACTTCGCCTCGGCCATCCACGAGTTCGCGCAGTCCATCGGCAAGGAGCGCTTCTACCTCATCGCGGAGATCACCGGGGACCGCGCGTTCGCGTACCGCACCCTGGAAGAGATCGGCATGGATGCCGCCCTCGGGCTCGCCGACGTGCAGGACCGGCTCGAGCGGGTCGCCACGGGAGAGGCCGACCCGCGGGAGTACTTCGACCTCTTCCGCAACTCGCTCCAGGTCGGCCGCGAGTCCCACACCTGGTTCCGGGACAAGGTCGTCACCGGCTACGACGACCACGACCAGGTCCGCAAGGGCCCGTGGAAGGCACGGTTCGCCAGCGACCACGGAGCATTGACCACCGTCGCGCTCGCCCTCAACGCCACCACCCTCGGCATCCCCTGCGTCTACTACGGCAGCGAGCAGCTCTTCGACGGCGCGGGCGGCGACGACCGGTACCTCCGCGAAGCCATGTTCGGCGGCGAGTTCGGCCCGTTCCGCAGCCGCGGCGTCCACGCCTTCGACGAATCGCACCCGGTCTATCAGGAGCTGGCGAAAATCCTCGATCTCCGCAAACGCACGCAGGCACTGCGGAGGGGCCGGCAGTACCTGCGGCCGCGGTCCACCGACGGCGTCCGCTTCGAGCCACCGACGCAGCGCGGCCTGATCCCATGGTCGCGCATCTTCGCCGATCACGAAGTATTGATCGCTGTCAACACCGATCAGCAGGCAGCCCACACCGCATGGGTCACCGTCGATGACGGGCTTCACGCCGCCGGCGACACGCTGACCTGCCGGTACAGCACCGACCACAGCCTGGAGGGAAGTTTCACGCGCGTCGAGCGGCGCAACGGGAAAGCTGTCGAGATCACCGTCCCGCCCGCTGGTGTGGTCATTTACGAATAGGCAAATGACGATAGGATTCCCGGGTCCGCAGTGAGATCTTGATCGGGGAGGACCTCAATGCACAGACGCACCCTGCTGGCCGGCGCCGCGGGCGTCGCGGCCGGCCTGGCAGTCCCGGGAGCAGCCGAAGCGAGAACGACGTTCCCGGAGATCATCGACCTGCCGCCCGGATTCCAGCCGGAGGGCATCACCGCCGGCCCGGGCACCACGTTCTACGTCGGCTCACTCGCCACCGGCGCGATCTACCGCGGCGACGTCGCCACGGGCAAGGGATCGACGCTCGTAGAAGGCAGCAACGGCGCCGCCCTGGGCCTGGAGTTCGACCGCCACGGACGGCTCTGGGTCGCCGGCGCGGGCACCGGTGGCGCAACCGTGTACAGCGCCACCGGGCGCAAGCTCACGCAGTACAACTTCAATGGCACATTCGTCAACGACGTCGTCGTGACCGAGGACGCCGCCTACTTCACCGACTCCTACCAGCCGGTGCTCTACAAGGTGCCGCTCCACCACCACAGGCTGCCCGGCCAGGACGCGGTCCAGATCATCCAGCTCCCGGGCGAGCTCGGCGACGCGGCCGGGTTCAACAACGGAATCGAGGCGACGCCGGACGGCCGGCTGATCATCGTGCAGATGCTCGCCGACCGCCTGCTCTCCTACGACCCGAAGCGCGGCACCGCCGGCCGGATCGACCTCGGCGGCGCCAGCGTCCTGCAGGGCGACGGCCTGCTCCGCCGCGGCCAGCACCTGTACGTCGTGCGGAACTTCTTCAACATCATCGCCAAGTTCCGCCTGCACCCGAGCCTCAAGAAGGCCGAGCTGGCCGAGGAGATCACCCACCCGAAGTTCGACATCCCGGCGACGGTCGCCGGCTTCGGCCCGCACCTCTACGCCGTCAACGCGCGGTTCAACGTCGAGGTGCCGACGCCGGAGACCACGTACAACATCGTTCGCACTCGATCCTGAGACCCGGGAGCCGGCGGTGGCGCCACCGCCGGCTCCCGGCAATACTCAGCGGGCATGGAGCCATCGATGGGCCGCGACCTCGCGCACGCGCTGCGCACCGGCCCGTTCTCCGCCGCGCTGCACCTCGCCATCGAGGACCGCGGGATCCGGCTGGAGGACATCCAGGACCGGCTCTCGGCGGAAGGCGTGCACGTCAGCCTCACCACGCTGTCGTACTGGCGGCGCGGCCGCAGCCGGCCGGAGCGCCCCGACTCGATCAAGGCGGTCCGGCTGCTGGAGAAGATCCTGTCCCTGCCGGAGGAGTCGCTGATCGTCCAGCTCGGCCCGCGCCGGCCGCGCGGCCGCTGGCTGAGCCGCCCGCCGGGGACCATCGAGATCGACCGATTGTTCGCCGACCACACCGGCGTCGCGAGGATGCTGGGCGATCTCGACCGCTGGCGATATCACGAGCTGACCCGCCTCAGCCTTCATGATCTGTACCACGTGGGCGCGCAGCGGCAGGAGAAGGGCCTGACGGTCCGCCAGGTCCTGCGCGCGAACGTCGACCGGGTGTCGCGGACGGTGGCGATCTTCGAGACCGACGACCTCGACGCGACGGTGACGGTGAACCCGGTGCGCAACTGCCGCCTCGGGCGCGTCCGCTCGGTGCCGACCGCCGGCCTGGTCGCCGCCGAGATCATCTTCGACCGGATCCTGACCCAGGGCGAGACGGTCGTGGTCGAGTACGAGTACCTGAGCGACTCGAGCCTCCCGGCCAACCGCTACTACCGCGGCTTCGCGGTCCCGGTGACCGAGTACGTCATGCAGGTGCAGTTCGACGCGGACGCGGTGCCGGCCCGCTGCCACCGCTTCGAGCGGCGGGCGCTCAACGCGCCCGAACAGGGCGTCGGCGAGGCCTGGATCGGATCCACGAACGGGGCACACCTGATCGCGTCAGATGTGCCCCCTGGCATCGTGGGAATGCGCTGGGAGTGGGAGTAGGGGCTAGGCGGCGCTGACCGACACGTCGTCGATCACGAAGCTGGTCTGCAGCGACCAGTCCTCGACGCCGGTGAACTTCACCGTGGCGCTCTGCCCGGCGAAGCCGCTGACGTCGACGGTCTTCTCGACGTAACCGGTGGTCTTGTCGAGGTTCGTCCAGGTGCCCACGGTCGTGCCGCCCACGGTGAGGGTCAGCCGGTCGTAGACGACGTTCTCGTACTCCGCGGTGGTGATGCGGATCCAGAACCGCAGGGTGACGCTGCCACAGCCGGCCGGGAAGGCGACGGCCTGCGACAGCGTGTCGGTCTGCACCTGGCCGCCGCCGTTGAGCCACGCGTTGCGGGTGCCGCTGCGCGCGGGGTACTGCGTCCACGTCCCGATGACGTTCGCGGTCGCGGTCCACGGGGACGTGCCGTTCTCGAAGCCGGGGTTGCCGACCGGTTGGGTGGGCGAGCAGCCGCCGCCCGTGGTGACCGTCCAGGTGAAGGTGGCCTGGCCGGTCCTGCTCGCGGCGTCCGTCACGGTCACGGTGACGTTGGACGTGCCCGCCGTCGTGGGCGTGCCGGTGATCCGGCCGGTGGATGCGCCGATGGCCAGGCCGGTGGGCAGGCCCGAGGCGCTCCAGGTGTACGGGCTGGTGCCGCCGGACACCTGCAGCTGCAGGTCGACGGCCTGGCCCACCGGCGTGGTGCGGTTGCCGGGGTTGGTCACCGACGGGTCGCCGGGGGTGCCGCCCCCGATGAAGCCCGTGTAGAGCAGGACGTTCGGCGAGCCGCTGCCCGGGCTGGTGATCTTTCCGGTCGTACCGTTGGTCACCAGCGCGTTGCGGACCTGAGCGGGGGTGGCGCCCGGGTTCGCGCCGAGGTACAGCGCCGCCGCCCCGGCGACGTGCGGCGACGCCATCGAGGTGCCGGTCATCGTGGCGCTGCCCGTGTTGCTCGAGTAGGAGGCGGACACGATGCTGGTACCGGGCGCGAACAGGTCCAGGCAGGAGCCGTAGTTGCTGGTCGAGTTGCGCGCGTCGGAGCTGTTCGAGTTGCCGACCGTGATCGCCGCGGAGACGGCCTGCGGGCTGTAGTAGCAGGCGTCGTCACCGTTGTTGCCGGCCGCCTGGACGAACTGCACGCCCGAGTTGATGAGGCCGGTGACCGCGCTGTCCATGGCCTGGCTGGTGCAGCGGCTGCCGCAGCCGATGCTGTAGTTCGCCACGGCCGGCTTCTGGGCGTTGGTGCGCACCCAGTTGATGCCGGCGATCAGGTCGTCGTTCGTGCCGGTGCCCTGGCAGTCCAGGACCCGGACGGACACCAGGCTCGCCTGCTTGGCGACGCCGTACGTGGTGCCGACCGCGGTGCCGGCGACGTGCGTGCCGTGACCGTGGCAGTCCGCCGGGTTCGCGTCGCCGTCGACGATGTCGGTGCCCGGCTTGACCCGGCCGCTGAAGTCCACGTGACTCGCGTTGAGCCCGGTGTCGAGCACGTAGACGGTGACGCCCTTGCCGGGGTCGGCCGGATAGGTGTACCGCTGGTTCAGCGGCAGGCTCGCCTGGTCGATACGGTCGTCGCCCCAGTTCGGCGGGTTGTTCTGGGTATCCTGCACGCTGATGCGCTGGACCTGCTCGACGCTCGCGACGGCCGGGTCGGCGGCCAGCCGGCGGGCCTGGTCGGCGCTCATGGCGCCGGAGAACCCGTTGTCGAACAGGTGGCGCGCCTGGCCGTACCGCTTGGACAGCTCGGTGCGCTTGCCGGTGTTCCTCAGCGCTTCCTTGAGGGTGACGATGTACCGGCCGGGTACCGCGTCGGGGCTGTCGGCGTAGAGGATCGCGCCCTGCGCCTCGGCCTGCGCCGCGGTCGTGGTGCCGGCCGCCGCCAGGACGGCGGCGAGCACGGCGATCGGGAGTTTTCGCAACACGGTGGAGACCTCCTTGGGGGTGGCCGGCTCCGGGGCCGGGCCGGTCGGCGCCGACCCCGGAGGGCTGCGACGACGCTAGGAGGCCGTGCATCGAACGGGGAACGTCGATGAAGAGACGTCGGCGTTCCGTGCCGTCAAAACTGTTTATGAACCGTGCAAGACTGGCCGGATGACGACTCTCGGCGCCGTGTTCCTGCCCCAGAATCCGCCCGAACGCCTTCGGTCCGTCGTCCGGGCCGCCGACCAGGCCGGGCTGGAGGAGCTGTGGCTGTGGGAGGACTGCTTCCTGGAGAGCGGCATCGCCACCGCGTCCGCCGCGCTCGCGTGGAGCACGTCCATGCGCGTCGGCGTCGGCCTGCTGCCCGTGCCCCTGCGCAACGTGGCGCTCACCGGCATGGAGGTGGCCACGCTGTCCCGGCTGTTCCCCGGCCGCGCGCTCATCGGCGTCGGCCACGGTGTGCAGGACTGGATGGGCCAGGTCGGCGTGCGGGTCGAGTCGCCGGTGACCCTGCTGCGCGAGTACACCGCCGCCCTGCGCGCCCTGCTCGCCGGTGAGCGCGTCACGACCGCCGGCCGCTACGTGAAGCTCGACGGGGTCGCGCTCGACTGGCCGCCGACCGCGCCCACCCCGATCCTCGTCGGTGCGGTCGGCCCCCGCACGCTGCGGCTGTCCGGGGAGGTCTCCGACGGGACCATTCTCACCGGTGGGACGGATCCAGCAGGTGTACTGCGGGCGCGCGCGCTCGTCGACGAGGCCCGCACGGCGGCCGGCCGCTCCGCGGCCCACCCGATCGTCGTCTACCTGCACGCCGCGACCGGCGAGGGCGCTGCCGACCGGATGGCCGCCGAGCGGGAGCGCTGGGGGTACCAGGGCCGCAGTCCCTCCGACGTGACCGTCGTGGGTGACGAGCACGCGATCGCCGACGCGGTGCACCGCTGGGCGGCGGCCGGCGCCGACAGCGTCGTCCTCCAGCCGACCCCGGACGACCCGGACCCGGAGGGCTTCGTGCGCTTCGTGGCCGAGCGCGTCCGCCCGCTGGTGGGCTGACGTGGCCATGGAGCGGGCCGTGGTGCCCGACCTGGTCGGCCTCACCGCACGGGAGGCGCACAACCGCGCCTACTACGCCGGCGTGCTCGCGTGCGGCGTCGACCCGGACGGCCCGCCGCTGGTGGTGATCGGTGCGAAGGTCGTGACGGCCCAGCACCCGGCGCCCGGCACGGTCGTGGAGCGCCGGGCCTTCGTGACCGTGTTGTTCGCCGGTGACCGCGCGCCGCTGCACGGGGCGCCCGATAACGATCGGTTGTCTGGAGCCTCGGAGGTGGACGAGTGAGCAACGCGGCGATCGACGGGGTGGCCGCGAGCGGCATCGCGTACCGGATCGTGGAGCACGGGCCGGTCCGCAGCCTGGCCGAGGCCGCCGCGGCCCGCGGGGTCGCGGTGCCCGACGTGGTGAAGACGATCGTGGTGCGGCTGGCCGACGACGACTTCCGGTTCGTCCTCGTGCCCGGCGACCGGGTCATCTCGTGGCCGAAGCTGCGGGCACTGCTCGGGGTCAGCCGGATCTCGATGCCCGACGCGGCGACCGCCAAGGCGGCGACCGGCTACGAGCGCGGCACGATCACGCCGTTCGGCTCGACCACCGCCTGGCCGGTCGTCGCCGACGAGCGGGTCCGCGGCCGGGAGATCACGCTCGGCGGCGGCGCGCACGGCGTGGCGCTCGCGGTCTCCGCGGACGCCGCGCTGGTGGCGCTGGAAGCGACGGTCGCCGATGTCTCCGACCCGGAGGAGTCGTAGCCTCGGGGCTGCCCCTCGCTAATGGAATTTGCGCAAATTGCCCATTTCGCCGGCGAGGTGTGTCAATCTGGCTCCGGCAACGATCATTGCCCGGGTTTCCGGAGGCCGGCCGTCTCGACGACCGGCGGCACGGGTCTGTTCTCGGCGTTTCCCGCCGGGCGCGGGCACGCGGCCGGAAAGCGCACGTGAGCCCTGGGCCGAACGGGGAGTTCCGCTGACCAGCCAACCGTTACGCCGCAACGTCGCGGCCGCCACCACCCTCTGCACCATCGCTGCCTCGGCCGTCGGCGGCTCACTGCTCACGCAGGCTCCGGCCGTCTCCGACCCCGCGCCCTACGTCGCCGTGGGCCCGGCCGAGCCGCACCGCCCCGATCGCCTGGCCGAGCTCCTGCCGGCCCGCCGCCCGCCGGCGGAGCTCCTGCCGGCCCGCCGCCCGCCGGCGGAGCGTCGAACGCCGATTGCGCAAGCAACCCCGGCAACGACCGCGGTCAACGCGCGAGCGTCGTTGGAAAAGACCCCGCGAACCGCCCGCGCGCAGCGCAAACGCACGCATGCGAAACCGCGCACGACCGCGCCGCCGAACCGCCCGCGCACCCGGCCGCGGCCCGTCCCGCAGGGCAACGCGGGCGACGGCGGCGTGATCGGTTTCGCGATGGCGCAGGTCGGCAAGGGGTACCGCTACGGCTCCACGGGCCCGGACCGGTTCGACTGCTCGGGCCTGGTCGTCGCGGCGTACCGCCGGATCGGCGTCAACCTGCCCCGCTCCACGAGCGGCCTGGTGGGCCGGGGCCGCCCGGTGACCCGCGCCGAGCTCCGCCCGGGCGACCTGGTGTTCCCGTCCTCGGGCCACGTGGGGATCTACATCGGCGGCGGCCGCATGGTCCACGCCTCGACGGAGCGCGGCGGCGTGAAGGTGAGCCCGATCTACTCCTTCCGCACCGCCCGCCGCCCGCTCGCCTGACCCCACCC
>NZ_JAHYSG010000048.1 GCF_022095675.1 Dactylosporangium sp. AC04546
TCGGAGGCCCCGGCTTCGGAGGCCCCGGCTTCGGAGGCCCCGGCTTCGGAGGCCCCGGCTTCGGAGGCCCCGGCTTCGGAGGCCCCGGCTTCGGAGGCCCCGGCTTCGGAGGCCCCGGCTTCGGAGGCCCCGGCTTCGGAGGCCCCGGCTTCGGAGGCCCCGGCTTCGGAGGCCCCGGCTTCGGAGGCCCCGGCTTCGGAGGCCCCGGCTTCGGAGGGCCCGGTGAGCCAGGCCAGCGCCCGGGCCCGCGGGCTGCCGGTGACGCGCCCGCGCAGCAGGTCCCACAGCGCCGGGTCGGGGGCCGGCGAGCCGAGCACGACCAGCCACAGCTGCTCGGCCAGCACGGGCGGCAGCTCGGCGCCCGGCCGCAGGTGGCCGCGGCGGCGCAGCAGCCGCGCCAGCGCCCCGCAGGCCGCGCGGTCGCCGCCGGTGGCCGCGGCCAGCAGCGCGTCCCAGCCGGGGCCGGTGAGGGTGCCGGGCACCGCGGCCGCGCGCAGGTGGGCGCCGAGCCGGTTCAGTTGAGGTCACCGTCCCAGCGGTCGGTGTCCAGCCCGGTGTCCAGCTCCCGGTCCAGCTCCAGGCCGGGCACGCCGCCGGCCGGGGCCTGCGGGTCGGCGGCCGCGGAGGCGGGCTGGGCGCGGCCCTGGCGCATCCAGGTCCGCAGGTGCTCGATCTCCTCGCGCTGGGAGCGGCTCAGCGGGACGCTGTGCAGCAGGGCGTCGGTGATGTCGGCGGTGCGCACGTCGCGGTCCTCGGCGAAGGCGTGGTACATCGCGTCGATGACGGCCTGTTCGAGCTCGGCGCCGACGAACCCGTCGGAGATCTGGGCCAGGTGGTGCACGTCGAACGCCTCCGGGTCGCGGCGGCGCTTGCGCAGGTGCACGGTGATGATCTCGCGGCGCTCCCGCTCGGTCGGCAGGTCGAGGAAGAACACCTCGTCGAAGCGGCCGCGGCGCAGCGTCTCGGGCGGCAGCGCGGTCACGTCGTTGGCGGTGGCGACCACGAACACCGGCGCGGTCTTCTCCTGCATCCAGGTCAGCACGGTGCCGAACACCCGCTGCGAGGTGCCGCCGTCGTGGCCGCCGGCGGCGAGCGCCTTCTCGATCTCGTCGATCCACAGCACGCAGGGCGCGATCGTCTCGGCGAGGGTCAGCGCCAGGCGCACCCGCTCCTCCGACTCGCCCACCAGCGGGCCGAACAGCGCGCCGACGTCGAGGCGCAGCAGCGGCAGCCGCCACAGCCCGCCGATCATCTTGGCGGTGAGGCTCTTGCCGGTGCCCGGGATGCCGATGAGCGCGAGGCCCTTCGGCGCCGGCAGGCCGTACCGCCCGGCCTCCTCGCCGAAGGCCCGTTCCCGCAGGTTCAGCCAGCGCTTGAGGGCGTCGAGGCCGCCCACGTCGGCGCTCGTCTGCTCCGCCGGGTGGAACTCGAGCGCCCCGCTCTCCCGCACGACGGCCTGCTTCTCCAGCAGTACCGTGTCGATCCCCCGGTCGTCGAGGGTGCCCTCACGGACGATGGCCTTGGCGAACGCCCGCTTGGCCTGGGCCACGGTGAGGCCGAGGGCGGCCTGGGCGAGCCGGGCCCGGCCCGGGCCGGTGAGCGCCGAGCGCACCCCGGCGGTGCCGTCGACGAGCGCGTCGAGCTCGCGGCGCAGCTGCTCGGCGGTCGGCAGCGGCAGGTCGACGAGCACGGCGTCGTTGCGCAGCTCCACCGGTACCGTGCGGAGCGGGGACAGCACGACGAGGGACGCGCCGGTGTAGACGAGCTGCTGGGCCAGGTTCTTGAGCTTGCGCCGG
This sequence comes from Dactylosporangium sp. AC04546, assembly GCF_022095675.1. Lineage (GTDB taxonomy): Bacteria > Actinomycetota > Actinomycetes > Mycobacteriales > Micromonosporaceae > Dactylosporangium. Next base: position 1,797 of record NZ_JAHYSG010000048.1, read on the forward strand.
ATCCGCGGGTCGCGGCCCCAGAACTCGTGGAAGTCCTTGAGGACGTACAGGTCGCGCCGCTCGGGGTGCTTGGTCGCCAGCTCGCGGATCTTGTCGAGGGCGGTGCCGGGGTCCCCGGTGTCGGGCAGCGGGCGCTTGGCCGCCGAGGAGAAGTGGTCGGCGAGGTCCCAGGTGACCAGGTCGGCGGTCGCGTCCCGGTCGCGGCGGACCTCGTCGAGGATGTCGACCGCCCGCTGCTCCTCGATCGTGACCACGACGATGAGGGCCACGCGGGCCCGCAGGTACAGCCGGATCTCGTCGGCGACCGTCACGCGTCCACCATCCCTGTCGTGGTCACGGTGCCGTCGGCGGCGATCAGCACCTCCAGGTCGGGCAGCGCGTCGAGGTCGGCCGCGCGGTAGCGGCCGGTGCGCCACCAGTACTGCTTGTTCGCCGAGCCGCGCAGCCCGGCGCCGAGGTGCCGGCGCCGCTGGTACCGGCCGGCCACGACGAGGTCGGCGTGCCGCACCGCGGCTGCCCTGGCCGGGTCGCGCTCGATCTCGGCCGTCGTGAAGCCGGTGAGGATGATGAGGCCGAGGCCGGTGGGCCGCAGCGCGGCGCCGAACGCCTCGACGGCCGCGGGCTGTTCGAGAGGCTCACCGCCGGTGAGGGTGACGCCCTCGACGCCGTCCCCGACCGCCGTCGTGACGAGCTCGGCGATCTCCCGCCGCTCGCCTCGAGCGGACGCGTGGGTGCCCGGGTTGAAGCACCCGGGGCAGCCGAGCGAGCAGCCCTGGACCCACACGACGAGGCGCTCCCCCGGCCCGTTGGCCCGGCTGCGCCGCAGCACGCCGTGCAGGATCAGCTCCACTGCCGCCGGACCTCCCCCGTTTCGAGGTCGGTCTCGACGGCCACGTAGGCGTCGGCGGTGAGCTCCTGCGCCTCGACGTCCCCGCCGAGCAGCATGACGAGCTGCTCGGTGTCGTCGACGCAGGACATGCCGTCGACTCCCTGGACGTGCATCGAGACCTTCCCGTCCGGCCCGATGACGACATCGACGATCTCATCTGCCACGCGGCCATCGTGCCACAGCGTGTCGACCGCGGGCCGGTGTCGTCAGCGGCGGCGGGAAGGTCCGGACGCGGCGGGCGCGGCCAGGTGCGCGGCGAACCAGTCACCCGCGAGCTCGGCGACCACGTCGAGCGCGCCGGCCTCCTCGAAGAGGTGCCCGGCGCCGGCGACGGTGCGCAGCTCGACGGGGCCGGCGAGGGCGGCGCGGGCCTGCTCGTTGAGGTCGAGGACCGGCAGGTCGAGCCCGCCGACGAGCAGCAGGGTCGGCGCGGTGACGTCCGGCAGCGCGGCCGCGGCCAGGTCGGGCCGCCCACCGCGGGACACGACCGCCCGCACGGCGCCCGGGCGGGCCGCGGCGGTGAACAGGGCGGCCGCCGCACCGGTGCTGGCGCCGAACAGCCCGAGCGGCAGCCCGGCGGTCTCCGGGCGGGACCCGGCGAGGTCGGTGATGGCGGTGAGGCGGTCGGCCAGCCGCGCGATGTCGAAGGTCGCGGCCGCCTGCCGATCCTCCTGCGGGGTGAGCAGGTCGGCGAGGAGCGTGGCGAGGCCGCGGCGGCGCAGCGCGGCGGCGACCGAGCGGTTGCGCGGGCTGAGCCGGGAGCTGCCGCTGCCGTGCGCGAAGATGACCAGCCCGCCGGCCTCGGCGGGCACGCTCAGGTCCCCGGCGAGGTCGACCCCGGCGGCCGGCAGCTGCCACGTCATCGTGACGGGTGACCTGGGCTCCATGCGGTCCGCGTACCCAGTCGCGCGGATTCCACGCCTCCAGGTCGGGCAGTCTTGTGTGGGATGCCGGTCAGGCCAACGGCGGGAACATCGCCGCGATCCACGGCCCGCTCGATGGCGCCCACGGGCGGGTGACGATCACCCAGGCGGACCGCCGCCTGGGTGATCGACGGTACCCACAAGGACCGAGCGGTCAGCCGCGTTCGACAAGAAGCTTGCCGTCCACGGCGCGCGGCCAGGTCTGGTAACCGTGGGAGAACAGGCGCTCGCCCACCCAGCCGGCGTCGTTGCGGACCTCGTGCGGCGGGGTGTACGGGACGAAGTTCGCCGCGTCGTCGATGCTTCCGGAGCCGTCGTAGCGGGCCACCGCCGGGTACGGGAACACCGGGCGGGTGCGCGTGGCGTTGCCGGCGACGATCCTGCCGGGGGCGTTGCCGCGTTCGACCCACGACATCAGCGGGGTGAGGACGTCGAACGTGTTCGGGCCGGCGCCGCCGCCGCAGTGGGCCATGCCGGGGAACAGGTACAGGCGGGCGAAGCGCTCGACGCTGCGCTGCCCCATCGTGCGGCGCACGGTGTCCCAGTAGACCAGCGTGTTCTGGGCCGAGATGTGCTGGTCGTTCCAGCCGTGCCAGAGGATGAGCCTGCCGCCGCCGCGCTGGAACGCGCCGAGGTCGGGGTCCAGCGCCGCCATGTACGTCGACGACGGCAGGACCGTGCGCCAGAACGACTCGACCGTGAACCGCAGGTCGGTCAGCTGGTATGCGGGGTTCGGGTGGTTCGGGTCGGCGAGGTACCGCAGGAACGACAGCGCGAAGTTCTCGCTGGCGACCGTCTGGCCCTGGGCGGCCGGGACGAACAGGGTCCACTCCAGCTCGGAGCCCCACGGGTGGGCGACGGCTGGTTCGAGGCGGTTGCCGCGGGCGTCGGTGGCGCCGTCGTGCAGCTTGCGCACCACGGTCGCCTCGGCCGGGCTCAGGCAGGTCGCCGGGTCCTGGGCCGGCGTGCAGTGCAGGCTCGCCGGGTCGAAGCGGCACAGCCGCGGGTCGTCGATCAGCCCGTCGGTGAGCCCGTCGATGCCGTCGCAGGCCGCCAGCACCGCGGCGTGCACCAGCGGGAGCTTGCCGGACAGCAGGATGAAGGCGCCGTTCGCGTCCTTGTTGGCCAGGACGTTCCAGGCGTGGTGGAAGGTGTTCTGTACCGCCATGTTGCTGGCCGGCGCCCCGGCGGCGATGCCGTCGAAGTCGTCCGGGTAGCGCTGGGCCTCCATGAGCGCCTCACGGCCGCCGTCGGAGCAGCCGGTGAAGTACGAGTAGGCCGGCGCCCGGTGGTAGAAGGCCTTGATGAGCGCCTTGGCGGCGACGGCGGTCTCGTGGACGCCGCGGTAGGAGAAGTCGATCTGGGCCTGCGGGTTGCCCGCCGCCCACGAGCCGTCGTTCTGGCCCTGGTGGCCCATGTCGGTGGTGGCGCTGGCCACGGTGCCGTCGGCGATGACCGGGCAGCCGGCGGACTGGCCGTAGTTGATGTTCGCGTTGCCGCACAGGCCGCCGCAGCCGGTCTGCACGTACCGCTGGGTCCAGCCGTTGACGGGCAGCCGGACCACGACGGTGTTCGCGGGGGCGATGGTGCCGCGGACCTCGCAGTAGGGGGCGGGGGTGTTGGCGGTGACGACGGTGGCGGAGGTGATGGTGAGGCCCTTGACCGTCACGCCGGTGACGCCGGCGCACGGCATGACGGGCTGGACGGCGGGGAGACCGGCGAGGCCACCCGAGGGATGGGCCGTGGCGGGGGTGGCGCCGGCGGCCGCGGTCAGCAGCAGGGCGGCGGCGGCCACCAGGAGGGTACGGACGGGTCTGTGCACGATGCGTCTCCTTCGACAACAGAACGACGGGACGTGGTGCGGGGTCAGGCCGCGGCGGTCTCCCGGCGCAGCAGGGCGGTGTCGAGGCGGGGGTAGACGCGCCGGGCGTTGGCCTCGTAGACCTTGTGCCGGTCGGCCGGGCTGAGGCCCAGCGCGTCGACGTAGCGGCGGGTGTCGTCGAAGTGGTGGCCGGTGCGCGGGTCGATGCCGCGCACGGCGCCGACCATCTCCGAGCCGAACAGGATGTTGTCGACGTCGACGACGCCGAAGAGCAGGTCGATGCCGGGCTGGTGGTAGACGCACGTGTCGAAGAAGACGTTCGGCATCACCGCCTCGGCGAGCGGCGGCCGGCCGAGCATGTCGGTGAGCCCGCGGAAGCGGCCCCAGTGGTACGGCACGGCGCCGCCGCCGTGCGGGATGACGAACCGCAGGCCGGGCAGGTCGCGGAACAGGTCGGCCTGCAGCAGCTGCATGAAGGCGGTCGTGTCGGCGTTGAGGTAGTGCGAGCCGGTGGCGTGGAAGCTGGGGTTGGTGACGGCGGAGACGTGCACCATGGCCGGCACGTCGAGCTCGACCATCGCCTCGTACAGCGGGTACCAGCTGCGGTCGGTGAGCGGCGGCGACGTCCAGTGCCCGCCGCTCGGGTCGGGGTTGAGGTTGCAGCCGACGAACCCCAGCTCCTCGACGCAGCGGCGCAGCTCCACCACCGAGCGGGCGATCGGGACACCGGCCGACTGGGGCAGCTGGCACACGCCGGCGAAGTGCCCGGGGTAGAGCGACACCACCCGGGCGACCAGGTCGTTGCAGGCGCGGGTCCACGCTGCGCTGACCGGTTCGTCGCCGAAGTGGTGGCCCATGGCGGAGGCGCGGGGCGAGAACACGGTGAGGTCGACGCCGCGCTCGCGCATGAGGCGCAGCTGGCTGTCCTCGACCGAGGCGCGCAGGTCGCCGTCGGAGATGCCGGGGTACGGCGGGGCGGGCCGCCCGGCCGTGAACGCGGCCTCCTGCGCCTCCCGCCAGCCGGAGTGGGCCGCGGGCGCCGTCGTGTAGTGCCCGTGGCAGTCGATGATCATGCGGGGTCCCCGAGCACGGGGGTGCCGTGGGTGTGGAAGGTCTCGATCGTCTTGAGCCCCCAGGCCTGGCCCTTGGCCCGCTCCTGCCTGGTCCAGCTGATGGTCTTCCAGTCGGGGGCGAGGATGAGCCGGGCGCCGGCGTTGCAGAGCTCGATGCGGTTGCCGCCGGGCTCCCACACGTAGAGGAAGAACGTCTGCTGGATGGCGTGCTTGTGCGGGCCCGTCTCGATGTGCACGCCGGCGTCGAGGCACACGTCGGCGGCGCGCAGGATCTCCTCGCGGGTGTCGGTGGCGAACGCGATGTGGTGCAGCCGCCCGCGGGTGCCGGTCCAGTCCTCGGTGTAGACGAGGTCGTAGGACTTGTTGCCGAGGGAGTACCAGATCGCCTGCGGGCTGCCGTCGTCCTTGACGATCTGCTCGGTACAGCGGGCGCCGAGCACGTCACGCAGGAACGCCGACGTCGCCGGTACGTCGGCGGAGAGGTAGTTGACGTGGTCGAGGCGGCGCAGGTTGGCGCCGCGGCCGGGGTACGCGGCGGCCTGGTTCTTCAGCGCCGGGCGGTCGGTGTCGTCGGCCCGGTACCACTCGACGTCCCAGTACAGGCCGAGCTCGTGGCCGTCGGGGTCGGCGAACAGGTGTACCTCGCCCAGGTTGTGCACGTCGGTGGCCACGCCGGTGACGCCGACCTTGGCGGTGAGCCGGGCCAGCGCCTCGGGGCTCGCGGCCCGCAGGTAGGTGCGCCCGATGCCGGCCCGGTCGCGCTGGATCAGCCGGACCGTCCACGACTGGTAGTCGTCCCAGGTGTGCAGGTACACGGACGTGTCGTCGCGGTGGACCTCGCGCAGGCCCATCACGCGGACGAAGAAGTCCGCCGACGCCTCCAGGACGGGGGTGTACAGCTCGATCGGCCCCACGTGGGCGATGTCGCGGCGCCCGTCGGGGTCGTGCGTCAGCTGGGGCGGTGGGTTCATCCGGTTGCCTTTCCGATGCTTGCGGGCCGCGGCCAGACGAGGCCGTCCGACAGCTTGCGGGCGGTGCGCACGACGGTGGTGCGGCGCACCCGCGTCGCCGCGCCGTCGGGGTCGAGGTCGACGGCCACGTCGAAGGTGCCGGTCGGGTGCTCCACGCGGACCGGGGTGTCGTCGGGGCCGTGCGCGACGGTCCCCGGGGTGCGCACGGCCACGGCCACGGACACGGCGCCGAGCACGCCGATCGCGGCGTGGACGCGGTGCGGGATGAAGGTCCGCGTGGTCACGGTGCCGCCGTGGCGGGGCGCCGAGACGATGCTCATCTTCGGTACCGTGGCGTCCCGGACGTCACCGAGGCCCATGGCCGCCCCGGCCTCCAGCCGCACCGACTCGACCCGCTCGCGCAGCGCGGCGTCGCCCTCCAGCACCGCCGGGTCCTCGTCGCCGGCCAGGCCGAGGTCGGCTGCGCGCAGCAGCACCACCGGCATGCCGGCGTCGACGCAGGTGACCTCCAGGCCGGCGAACGAGTCGACGACCCGGCCGGTGGGGAACACCGGGCCCGCGCCGCCGGGGAACGCCAGGTCGATCGGGGCGGCCGGGAACGGGGTGCCGGCCATGACGGTGTCACCGTCGTAGCGGACCCGGCCGCCGGGGGTCCGCACGGTCGCCTCGACGAGGCTGACGGTGGGGTTGACGATGCGGATCCGCACGGTGGTGGTGTCGCCGGCGACCGGGACCAGGCCGCGCTCGATCGCGAACGGCCCGACCCCGGCGAGCAGGTTGCCGCAGGTCTGCGCGTCGGTGACGACCGGCCGGCCGGGCACGACCTGCAGGAACAGGTAGTCGACGTCGGCGTCCGGGTCGCCGGACGCACAGACGACGGCGACCTTGCTGGTCAGCGGGTGGCCGCCGCCGAGGCCGTCGACCTGCCGCTCGTCGGGCGAGCCCATGATGCGCAGCAGCAGGTCGTCGCGCTCGGCCGGGTCGGCCGGCAGGTCGTCGCGCAGGAAGTAGGCGCCCTTCGAACTCCCGCCACGCATCTGCATACAGGGAATGCCGGTCATGCGTCTTCCTCCGGCAGGCGGTCGACGTAGCGCACGCCGAGCGAGTCGAGGAGGGGGCGCAGGTTGTACAGGTCGACGCCGAGGGTGCCGGCGGCGAGCCGCTCGCGCTTGCCGGCCTCGGCGGCGAGGCGCTTCGCGGCCGCGTCGGCCACGGCCCGGCCGCGGGCGGCGGGGAGGGCGAGCACGCCGTCCTCGTCGGCGACGACGATGTCGCCGGGGCGGACCAGCTGACCGGCCGCGACGACCGGCACGTTCACCGAGCCGGGGCTGGCCTTCACGGTGCCCTGGGCGTGCACGGCGCGGGACCAGACCGGGAAGCCCAGCTCGCGCAGTGTCGCGACGTCCCGCACGCCGGCGTCGATGACCAGGCCGAGCACGCCGCGCGCCAGCAGCGAGGTGGCGAGCAGGTCGCCGAACATGCCGTCGGTGGACGGCGAGGTGGTGGTCACGACCAGCACGTCGCCGGGGCGGCAGACCTCGACGGCGGCGTGGATCATGAGGTTGTCGCCGGGGTGGCAGGAGACGGTGATGGCCGAGCCGGCGATCGCCGGGCCGGTCTGGCGGGCCTGGATCGCGGGGCCGAGCAGGCCGACCCGGCCGGCGGCCTCGTGGGCGGTGGCGACGCCCGCCTCGCGCAGCGCGGCGATGATCTCCGGTTCGGCGCGCTCGACGGTGCGGACCACGTAGTGCGTTGCCATGCTCAGACCCTCGAACAGCTCGCCCAGATTGTCAACAACTTCGCCAGCACGAGGTTCAAACGGGGCTGAACAGCAGGCAAGATTGACTTCACAATTGTTGACGATATGTGTAACGTCCGCCTCGTCGGCTCCGCGAGCGCCCCGCCGGGCGCTCGCCGTCCATCAGGAGGACCCATGCCCCGACCCCACACCCCCACCGGAGCGGTCCAGATGCGTCGTCGTTCCGTCCTTGCCCTCGGCGCCTTCGCCACCCTCGTCACCGCCGCCGGCTGCGGCGACGACAGCCCGGGCACCGCCCCGACCTCGTCGGGCGGCGTCACCAAGGTCAAGATCGGCGTCATCCCGATCGTCGACGTCGCCCCCATCTACCTCGGCGTCAAGCAGGGCTTCTTCACCGCCGGGGGGCTCGACGTGACGCTCGAGACCGCCCAGGGCGGTGCGGCGATCGTGCCGGCCGTCGTCAGCGGGCAGTACCAGTTCGGGTTCAGCAACACCACGTCGCTGCTGCTGGCGAACTCGCAGGGCCTGCCGCTCAAGGTCGCCGCCGCCGGCGTCTCCTCCACCGGCAAGCAGGGCGAGGACTTCGGCGCCGTCGTCGTCAAGGCCGACAGCCCGATCAGGACCGCCAAGGACCTCGCCGGCAAGCGCGTCGCCGTGAACACCCTGAAGAACATCAACACCACGACGATCAACAACGTGGTGAAGCAGGCCGGCGGCGACCCGTCGACGATCAGCTTCGTCGAGCTGGCCTTCCCGGACATCGCCGCGGCCGTGGCCAAGGGCGACGTCGACGCCGGGCAGGTCGTCGAGCCGTTCCTGACCATCGCCACCGGACAGGGCTTCCGCCAGGTGGTCTCCAACTACGCCGGCACCGACCCCGACCTCACCGTCGGCATGTACTTCACGTCGCAGCAGTTCGCCCAGCAGAACGCCAAGCTGGTCGGCGCTTTCACCGCCGCGATGCAGCAGTCGATGGAGTACGCCGCCGCGCACCCCGACGAGGTCCGCTCCATTCTCAGCACCTACACGAAGATCGACCCCGCCGTGCAGGCGAAGCTGGTGCTGCCCAAGTGGCCCAGCGCCGTCGACCGCGACTCGGTGCAGCTGCTGGCCGACCTGGCGAAGAGCGACGGCCTCATCACCAAGCCGCTGTCCCTCGACGCGCTGCTGCCGTGACGACTGCCGTACCGACCACCGAGGGGCCGGTCACCGGCCGGCCCCTTGCCCAGCGGTGGCGCCAGCCGGCGCTCGGCCTCGCCGGGCTGGCGTTCGTCGTCGCCCTCGTCGAGGTCCTGCCCCGCGCCGGCGTCGTCGACCGCCGGTTCCTGCCGCCGTTCAGCACCATCGCCGCGAGCCTGGGCGGCGAGCTGACCGACGGCGGCTTCTGGACCGCGCTCGGCCAGACGCTGCGCGGCTGGGCGCTCGGCCTGGCCCTCGCCATGCTCGCCGGCATCGTCCTCGGCGTCGTGATCGGCAGCGTGCCGCTGCTGCGCGCCGTCACCGCCTCCACGATCGAGTTCCTGCGCCCGATCCCGTCGGTCGCGCTGATCCCGCTCGTGGTGCTCATCTACGGCAGCCGGCTGCAGTCGGCGCTCGTGCTGGTCGTGTACGCCGCCTTCTGGCAGGTGCTCGTCCAGGTGCTCTACGGCGTCGCCGACGTCGACCCGGTCGTGCGCGACACCGCGCGCTCCTACCGCTTCTCGCGCTGGGCGATCGTGCGCACCGTCGTGTGGCCGACCGCCCTGCCCTACGTCGTCACCGGCTTCCGCCTCGCCGCGGCCGTCGCGCTGATCCTGGAGATCACCGCGGAGCTCATCATCGGCGTGCCCGGCCTGGGCCGCTCGATCGGCGTCGCGCAGAGCTCCGGCGCCGTGGCCGAGACCTACGCGCTCGTGATCGTCGTCGGTGTCATCGGCGTGGTCGTGAACGCGTCGGCGCGGGCCGTCGAGCGGCGGGTGCTGCGCTGGCACACCTCGGTACGGGGGGATCTGTGAAGGCACGCGAACTGCCGCGGCGCGTCGCGCTCGCCGCCGGCCTGCCGGCCGTGCTCGTCGCGGTCTGGTGGCTCGCCTCCGCGGACAGCACCAGCTTCTTCTGGCCGCCGCTGGCGACCATCGTGCGGGCCTTCCCGCAGACCTGGACGCTCGACCCGATCCTGCACGACGTGCTGCCCAGCCTGGCCCGGCTCGGCGTCGGCTACCTCATCGCCGTCGTCGCCGGCGTGGCCGCCGGCACCGCGATCGGCTCGTCGCGCACGCTGCGCGCGCTGTGCGAGCCGACCCTGGAGTTCTTCCGGGCCATCCCGCCGCCGGTGCTCATCCCGGTCATCGCGCTCTTCGCGGGGTACACCGGCTGGACCGCGAAGCTGGTCACGATCGCGCTGGGCTGCCTGTGGCCGATCCTGCTCAACACCGTCGAGGGGGTCCGCTCCGTCGACGAGGTCCTGCGCGACACCGCCCGCTCGTACCGGCTCGGCCGGCTCACCACGCTGCAGCACGTGATCCTGCGCGCGGCCAGCCCGCGCATCATCACCGGCGCCCGCCAGTCGCTGTCCATCGGGGTCATCCTCATGGTCATCAGCGAGCTGTTCGGCGCCAACCGCGGCCTCGGCGCGGCGATCGTGCAGTTCCAGCGCGGCTTCGCGATCCCGCAGATGTGGACCGGCATCATCCTGCTCGGCCTCATCGGCGTCGCGCTCTCCGCGCTGTTCCGCCTCGTCGAACACCGAACCCTGGCCTGGTACCGCGGGCTGCGCCAGGCCGAACGGGAAGGCTGACCATGCAGAATCCCACGCCCGCCGCCGCCATCGCGCTCGACGTCGACGGCCTGGCCAAGACCTACACCGGCCACGGCCGCAGCGTCGAGGCCGTGCGCGACCTGACCTTCCAGATCGGCAAGGGCGAGCTCGTCTGCATCGTCGGGCCGTCCGGCGCCGGCAAGACCACGCTGCTGCGCTGCATCGCCGGCCTGCTCGACGTCTCCGGCGGCCGGATCAGCCTGGACGGAACCGCCGTCACCGGCCCGCCGCCCGGGATGGCCGTGGTGTTCCAGGAGTACGGCCGCAGCCTCTTCCCCTGGCTGACCGTGCGCAGGAACGTGGAGCTGCCGCTCAAGGAGCGGGGCCTGGGCCGCGCCGAGCGGACCGCGAAGGTCGACGCCGCGCTCACCGCCGTCGGCCTGCTGGAGAACGCCGACGCCCACCCGTGGCAGCTCTCCGGCGGCATGCAGCAGCGGGTCGCGATCGCCCGCGCGGTCGCCTACGAGCCGAGCGTGCTGCTCATGGACGAGCCGTTCGCCGCCGTCGACGCCCAGACCCGGGCCGACCTGGAGGACCTGGTCCGCCGGCTGTGGCACCAGCTCGGCGTCACCGTCCTGTTCGTCACCCACGACATCGACGAGTCGGTGTATCTCGGCCAGCGCGTCCTGGTGCTGTCGAACCGCCCGACCGTCATCCTCGAGGACGTCCGCGTCGACCTGCCCGACGAGCGCGACCAGCTGCGGACCCGCTCCTCGCAGCAGTTCGCCGACCTGCGCACCCGGGTCTACGAGCTGGTCCAGCTGGCCAAGAAGGGCCACCGGCCGTCATGACCGATCTGTTCGGCGAGCTGCGCGCGGCGATCCTGCGCGGTGAGTACGCGCCCCGCGAGCGCCTCATCGAGACGGAGGTCATGCAACGGTACGGCACCACCCGGTTCGTCCTGCGCACCGCGCTCACCCGGCTGGCCAGCGAGGGCCTGGTCGAGCTCCAGCCGAACCGCGGCGCCCGGGTCCGGGAGGTCACCGCCGCCGAGGCGGTCGAGATCACCGAGATCCGCCGGGCGGTCGAGGCCCTCGTCGCGGCCCGGGCGGCGCAGCGGGTCACCGAGGCGGAGGCCGCCGAGCTGCGCCGGCTCGGCCGGGCGATGACCGACGCGGTCGAGCGCACGGACATGCCGCGCTACTCCGAGCTGAACGTCCGGCTGCACGGCGCCGTGCGCCGCATCGCCGGCCACGCCGCCGCGGCGAAGATCATCGACCAGCTGCAGGGCCAGCTCGTCCGCCACCAGTTCCGCCTGGCCCTGGTGCCCGGCCGGCCCTCGGTCTCGCTGCCGGAGCACCTGGCCATCATCGACGCGATCTGCGCGCGCGACCCGGCCCGCGCCGAGGAGGCCATGCGCGCCCACCTCGACAGCGTCCTGCGGATGCTGCCCGGCCTCGCGGCGGCACTACCCGGGTGACCGCCCGGCGCCGGGTGTGGCCGGCGCCGGCGCGGGTACCGCGAACCGCTGTGCGCAGGGTGGCGACGCTGTGGCGGTTCCTCGTCGGCCCTTCCCTGCGGGCGCGCCAGGTGGCCAAGGAGCGCATCACGCCGATCGAGGGGCTGCCCGCGCTGTCGCTCGACGCCCTGACGTCCGTGGCGTACGGCCCGGAGGCGATCCTGGTCGTGCTCGCCGCCGCCGGTGCCGTGGCGCTGCCGCTGGTCCTGCCGATCACCGTCGCGATCGTCGTCCTGCTGGCGATCCTCGTGTTCTCCTACCGCCAGGTCATCGAGGCGTACCCGGAGGGCGGGGGCACCTACGCGGTGTGCCGGGCGAACTTCGCCCCGCGGGTGAGCCTGCTCGCGGCCGCCGCGCTCATCGTCGACTACGCGCTGACCGTCGCGGTGTCCATCGCCGCCGGGGTGGCCGCGCTGACGTCGGCCTTCCCCGGCCTGGTCGCGGCCACCGTGCCCCTGTGCCTCGCCATCCTCGCGCTGCTCACGCTGCTCAACCTGCGCGGCCTGGGCGACACGGCCCGGGCGTTCCTGCTGCCCACGATGCTGTTCATCGTCGGCGTGCTGGCCGTGATCGGCGTCGGCCTCGTCCATCCGCTGGCGCTGCCCGCGCCGGCGCCCGCCCGCGCGCCGCCGCCCGGAGGTTTCGAAGCGGTCGGGGTGCTGCTGGTCCTCAAGGCGTTCTCGGCCGGGTGCAGCGCGCTGACCGGGGTGGAGGCGATCGCCAACGGGGTGCCGCTGTTCAAGCCGCCCCGGGTCGCCCGGGCCAGGCGGACCGAGCTGCTGCTCGGCGGGATCCTCGCCACGATGCTGCTGGGCCTGGCCGTGCTCGCCCACCGGTGGCGGATCGCCCCGCGGGCCGACCAGACCGTGCTGAGCCAGATCGTCGCTGGCGCGGTCGGGCGCAACTGGGCCTTCTACGCGATGTCGCTGACCATCACCGTCGTGCTGATGCTGGCCGCCAACACCTCGTTCGGGGGGCTGCCGGTGCTGGCCAGCCTGCTCGCCCGGGACCACTACCTGCCCCACCTGTTCGCGCTGCGTGACGAGCGGCAGGTGTTCGCCGTGGGGATCTGGGCCCTCGCGGTGCTGGCCGGGGTGCTGCTCGTCGCGGTCCGCGGGCAGACGCTCGCGCTGATCCCGCTGTACGCGATCGGCGTCTTCACCGCCTTCACGCTCGCGCAGGCCGGCCTGGTCAAGCACTGGCTGCGGACCCGGCCGCGGCACTGGCCGCGCCGGGCGGTCATCAACGGGGCCGGCGCCGTCACGACGGCGGTCGCCACCGTGATCTTCCTGGTCACGAAGTTCACCGCGGGCGCCTGGGTGGTGGTGCTGGTCGTGCCGGCGCTGATCCTGCTGTTCATGCGGATCCACGTGTACTACGAGCGCGCCCGGCGGCTGCTCGGCGTCGGCGAGATCCCGCAGAAGCCGCGGGCCCGGCCCTCGGTGGTCGTCGTGCCGGTGGCCGAGGTGTCCCGGCTGACCCGCCACGGCCTCGCCGAGGCGCTGTCGATCAGCCGGCGGGTGGTCGCGGTCCACGTCGTGACCTGCTCCACGGGAGCCGACGCCGCCGCGGACCGCGACCTGCACGAGCGGTGGGACCGGTGGGACCCGGGCGTGCCGCTGCGCATCCTGCACACCGAGTACGCCTCGGTGACCCACCCGATCGCCCGGTTCATCGACGAGCTGGACCGCGACCGGGACGAGCAGGTCGTCGTGCTCATCCCGGTGGCGCTGCCGGACCGGCTGCGGTACCGCGTCCTGCACAACCACCTGGAGGTGGCCCTCGGCGCCGCACTGCGGACCCGCCCCGACGTCGTCGTGGCCACGGTGCCGATGCGCCTGCGCCCCTGAGCTAGCCCCTGACCTACCCGCCGCCCCCGGGGCCGCCGGTCAGGCCGAGCTGGGTCAGCCAGTGGCGGGTGTCGCCGAGCACCACCCGGGGTGCCGTGCGCAGGTCGGCCAGGGTGCGGCAGCCGCTGAGGAACAGCGCGGCGCGCAGGGCCGCCTCGAACGTGTCGATCCACTCGACGACCGCGTCCTCGCCGCGCATCGCGCACTCCAGCAGCGGGCGGCCGACCGACACGGCCGTGGCGCCCAGGGCGATCGCCTTGGCCGCCTCGACGCCGCTGCGGATGCCGCCGGTGGCGACCACCGGCAGGACGCCCGCGCACCACGCCACGCTCACCGGGGTCGGGATGCCCCAGCCGGCCAGGGCGCGGCCGATGCCGCGCTTGGTGGCGTGGGCGTGCTCCTGCGCCCGCTGGGCCTCGATGGCCCGGAACGACGTGCCGCCCCGCCCGCCGACGTCGAGCGCGGCGGCTCCGCACGAGGCCAGGGTCGCGGCGACCGGGCCGGAGACGCCGCCGCCGGTCTCCTTCACCATGACGGGCACGTCGAGGTCCTGGCACAGCGCGCCGATCGCGGCGGTGAGGCCTTCGGCGTTGGTCTGCCCCTCGGGCTGCACGCTCTCCTCGATGAAGTTGAGGTGCAGGGCCAGGGCGTCGGCGCCGATCATGTCGACGGCCCGGCGGATGTCGGCGGCGCTCAGCGCCCGCTCGGTGCGCTGGTCGAGCAGCTGGGCCGCGCCGACGTTGCCGATGAGCAGGGTGCTCGGCGCGTTGCTGCGGGCGACGGCGTACGTGCCGGCCAGCGACGGGTCGCGCAGCGCGGCCCGCTGGCTGCCGACGCCCATGGCCACGCCGGTGCGCTCGGCGGCGCGGGCGAGCCGCGCGTTGAGCTCGGCGGCGGCCGGGTGGCCGCCGGTCATGCCGGCGATGACGAGCGGGATCGGCAGCCGCCGGCCGAGCAGCCGGGTCGAGACGTCGACCCCGTCGGGCGTGCCGGAGGGCAGGGCGTGGTGGACGAGGTGCACGTCGGGCCAGCCGGGGCCGCCGTCCTGGCCGTCGCCGAGCGCGACGGCCAGGGTGAGGTGCTGCTCCTTGCGTTCGGAGATGGTCGCCACCGGCTCAGTCCATGATCCAGCTCCAGGTCTCGCGCGTCTGCAGCTTGACCTCGAGCGACGGTCCGATGGCGGGCGGGAACTGGTCGCGCCAGGCCCAGGGGCGGGTGGCGTCGATGATGAGCCGGCTGTTGGTGCCCTTCTCGTCCGGGTGGATGGCCGGGTCGAGCGGGCCGGACAGCGCGCCGCGGATGATGTCCATGTCGCGCACCGGGTCGGCGCGGGTGCACACGGCCCAGATCACCTCGTGCAGGTCGGTGATGTCGACGTCGTCGTCGACGACGACCACGATGCGGCCGAGGTACGCGCCCTGGCGGCACTGGGTGGCGATGAGGCCGGCCTGCCGGGCGTGGCCGGCGTAGCGCTGCTTGATGGACACGACGTTGAACAGCCGGCACCCGCCGACGCTGTGGGTCCAGGCGTTGACGACGTCGGGGACCCCGGCGGCCCGCAGCTCGCGCCGCAGGTTGCCGCTTCTGAGGTACTGCTGGAACCGCTGCGCCTCGTAGGGCGGCTTCTCCGGCGGGCAGCCGAGGATGATCGGGTCGTTGCGGTGGTAGACCGCCTTGACCTCCAGTACCGGCTCGTGCCGCGACGCGGACGCGTAGTAGCCGGTCCACTCGCCGAACGGGCCCTCCAACTCGGTGCGGTCGTGGTGCAGGAAGCCCTCGATCGCGATCTCGGCATCGGCCGGGATCGGCAGGCCGGTGAACTCGCCCTCGACGCAGCGGATGCCGTGGCCGAGCAGGCCGCCGACCCACTCCAGCTCCGACACGCCGTTGGGGATCTCCAGGCCGCTCGCGACGAACTGCAGCGGGGAGAGCCCGGCGAGCACGACGACGGGCATCGGCTCGCCCTTGTCGAAGTACTTGTCGCGGTGGATCCGGCCGTGCTTGCCGGGCGAGATGTACAGGCCGGTCCGGTTGCGGTCGTGGACCATGACCCGGTAGGCGCCGACGTTCACCCAGCCGCTGTCCGGGTCGCGGGTGATGATGCCGCAGCCGGTACCGATGTACCGCCCGCCGTCCTCGGGGTGCCACAGCGGGGTGGGGAACTTCAGCAGGTCGACGTCGTCGCCGCGCATCACGTTCTCGAGGATCGGCCCGGACTCGACCATCCGGACCGGCTGCGGCTTGGCCTCGTTGAGCAGCCGCTCCCACGCGTCGACGACGCCGAACGTGGAGGTGTCCGGCGGCAGGCCGAGGGTGGCGGCCAGCCGCGGGCGGGTGCCCAGCGTGTTGACCAGGACCCGCCAGCCCTTGGGGTAGCCGGGGATGTCGTCGAAGAGCACCGCCGGCGCGTCCTCGGTGTGGTGCAGCATCTCGGAGATGCGCCCGACGCTCTCCTCGATGTCGACGCCCTCGATGACCCGCAGCTGCCCGAGCTTGTCCGCCATGCGCAGCCACTGTCGCAGGTCGTCGGTGCTCTCCGGGTCGTCGACCTCGGGGAGGGGTGAGTAGGGAACCCGTTTGCCCGGCAGGGACATTGCGCTCCTATCAGAGAGTTCAGTTTCGAGATCGGTTCGGGATCAGTTCGAGGCGGAGAGGCGGCGATGCGCCTGCCACGGCGTGAGGCGCTGCTGCAGCCAGCCGGCCGAGCCCTGGATCGCGGTGGCGATGAGCATGATCAGGATGATCGCGACGAGCATGTCGGCGGTCTGGAACTGGATCGAGAAGATCTTGATCTGGCCGCCGAGCCCGACGAGGGTCGAGAGGATCTCGGAGACGACCACGCCGACCCAGGCCATGGAGAACGACTGGCGGGCACCGGCGATGATGAGCGGCGCGGCGGCCGGCAGGATCACGCCGCGCATGATCTGCCGTTCGGACGCGTCGTACGCGCGGGCGCAGTCGATGAGCTCCTTCGGCACGGCGGTGACGCCGGCCATCGTGTTGATGATCGCCGGCCAGACCGCGGAGAAGACGACGTAGCCGAGCCGGAACTGGAAGTCGAAGCCGAGCAGGATCACCATGAGCGGCACCATGGCGACGTGCGGCAGCGCGTAGAGGAACGTGACGTACGGGCTGAGGACGTCGCTGATCGGCTTCCAGCGGCCCATCGCGAGCCCGACGGGGATGCCGATGAGCAGCGACAGCGCGAGGCCGGTGAAGAGCACGAGAAGGCTCTCGCCGAGCGGCGCCCACAGCGTGCCCTCGACGAACGCCTGCTCGTAGAAGGCCTCGGCGATCTGCGTCGGGCTGGCCAGCAGCGCCAGGCTGACCGTGCCGGCGTAGAGCTGCCAGGCGACGAGGAGCACCACGAACGTGACGAGCCGGACGGTCCACCGGCCGCTCGGCCGGTCCAGGAAGCGCTTCGGGCGCCGGCGCACCGCACCGTCGGTCATGACCGTGCCGCCTTCGTGCGTCGCAATGGGTTGACCTTCCAGGGTCTGCGGTTCCACGGCTCGGTCAGGGACAGCTCGACGGCGCGCATCACCCAGCTGATCGCGAGGGCCAGCAGGCCGAGCAGCACGATGACGACGAACATGTCGGCGATGCGGAAGTACCGGGCGTAGTCGACGATGAGGTTGCCGACGCCCCCGGCCGAGGTCATGATCTCGGCGATGACCGTGCCGATCATGCCCTTGCCCAGGCCGATGCGCAGGCCGGCGAAGACGAACGGCAGCGAGCCGCGCAGCACGACGCCGCGGTAGATCTGCAGCTCCGAGGCGACGAACGCCTTGCCGGTGTCGACGAGGTCGGGGTTGACCTCCTTGGTCCCCAGGTACGTGTTGACGATGATGGGCAGCGCGGCCGAGATGAACACGATGCCGACGCGCATCTCGAAGCTGATGCCGAGCCACAGCACCAGCAGCGGGACGAGGGCGAGGCGCGGGGTGGCGTACAGCGCGTTCACGTACGGGCTCAGCGCCAGCTCGACGATGCGGCTGCGGCCCATCAGCAGCCCGATCGGGATGCCCAGCACGATGGACAGGCCGAAGCCGACGGCCAGGCCCTTGAGGGTCTCGCCGAAGGCGGGCAGGATCTCCGGGCCGAACGACTCGCGGGCGGCCTCGACGATCGCCGTGGGGTAGGAGATGGCGAGCGGGTGGCTCTTGCCGATGAGCTGCCACGCGACGAGGAAGGCGGCCAGCGAGGCGGTCCGCAGCAGCCACGGCGCGGTGAGCACGGCCCGCAGGCGGTGGCCGGGGGCGAGGCGGCGGGCGTCCGGCGGGGCGACGCCGGCGGTGTGGGTCGTCATGCCGCGGCCTCCACCGGGGCGATCTGCGACTGCAGCAGCGCCCAGATCTCGGCCCGCAGCCGCACGTACTCGGCCTCGCCGCGCCAGTCGTAGTCGTAGCGCGGCTTGCGCAGGCCGACGTCGAAGGTGCGCAGGACCCGGCCCGGGTTGACGCCCATGACGACGATGCGGTCCGAGAGGTAGATGGCCTCGTCGATGGAGTGCGTCACGAAGAGCACGGACAGGCCGTGGTCGGCGCAGATGCGCATCAGCATGCCCTGCAGCTGCTCGCGGGTCAGCGCGTCGAGCGCGCCGAACGGCTCGTCCATGAGCAGCAGCTTCGGCTTGATGGCCAGGGCGCGGGCGAGTCCGACGCGCTGCTGCTGGCCGCCGGACAGCTGCGACGGGTAGTGCGCCATGCGGTCGCCGAGGCCGACCAGCTGGAGGTACTCGGCCGCCACGGCGGTGCGGGCCTTCTTCTTCATGCCCTGCAGCTCCAGCCCGTAGGCGGCGTTGCTCAGCGCGGTGCGCCAGGGGAACAGGTTGAAGCCCTGGAAGACCATCGCCTTCTCGCGCGACGGGCCGGTGCTGGGCTGCCCGTCCATGAAGACCTCGCCGCCGCTGGCGTCCAGCAGGCCGGTGACGATGCGCAGGGCGGTCGTCTTGCCGCAGCCGCTGGGCCCGAGCAGCGAGACGAACTCCCCGGGACCCACGTCGAGGTTGAAGTCGTTCAGGATCGGCGGTTTGGTCGGGTCGTAGCTCTTGGACAGGTGCTCGATCTTCAGCATGTCTGGCCTCGATGCCTATCGCTGGGGGTGAACGTCAAGCTGTCATCGCGATTTGCCGATCGCACCACAACTTGTTCCACCCGTCAACGCCACATGACGATTTTGTTTCCATCACGGTCGCCAAGTGCGTCGCTACCGGGACCGGCGAGGTCTTGCGGGAGCAGATTTTGTTGCTAGCCTGTCGCCATGAACGAGATGTTGCAGAGATCCGGGTCATCCCGGTGACCCGCGACCGGCTCGGCTCCGGGGTCGCGGCGTTCCTCATTTCGGTCTCCCTGCGCATGGCCGGGGTCGCCCTGCCGCTGCTGATGGTCGACGCGGGCCAGCGGGTCACCACCGTCGGGCTGCTCGTCGGCGCGGCCGGCGTGGCCCAGCTCTCGGTGCGCCCGTTCATGGCCGCGCTGCTGCGCCGGTGGCCCGACCGGCGGCTCATCGGCCTGTCGGCGATCCTGCTGACCGGCTCGATCGCGATCGTGCTCATCAGCCCGACGTTCGTGCTGCTGCTCGTCTCGCAGCTGGCGCAGGGCGCCGCGCGGGCGCTGTTCTGGACCGCCAGCCAGACCCACGCGGTGCGCCGGGCCGAGCGCGCCGCCGGCGGCATGGCCTGGGTGAACACCTGGTCGGCGATCGGCCAGCTGATCGGACCGGCGCTGTGCGGCGCCGCGCTGCTGGTGAGCACGGAGGTCGCCCTCGTCGGCGCCAGCGTCGTGGCCGCCGCCGCGCTCGTGCCGACGATGCTGCTCGAGCACCTCGAGCCGTTCCCCCAGCGCGACCGCGCTGCCGGCGGCCAGCGGGTGGTCTGGCTGCGGCCGTCGGTCTTCGCCGGGTGCTGGTCGAGCGCGACGGCGGGCGTCGTCGAGGCGGTCAGCGGCTCGTACCTCGCACTCCTGCTGGTCAGCGCGGGCAACTCCCCCGCCCTGGCCGGTCTGCTCATCTCGGCCGGCAACATCGGCGGGCTGGCCGGCACCGCCGTCGTCGGGCGCATCCCCGACCGGTGGACGCGGGCGCTGCTGCGGGCCGCCACCGTCGTGGTGGCCGCCGGGCTCGCGCTCACCGCGCTGGGCGCGGCCGTGGTGCCGCTCGCCGTCGCCGGGCTGATCGCCTCGGGAGCGGGCGCGGGCGTCCTGCGCACACTGGGGCCGGCCGTCGCCAGCGACGCCGTGCCCGCGGACGAACGGGGCGACGCGATCACGGCCACCGGGTCCTTCCGGGCCGTGTCGCTGTTCGCCGCGCCGTTCGCGATCGGCGCGCTGCTGACCGCCGTGGCGCTGCCGGCGGCGATGGTCGGGGTCGCGGTCGTGCTCGGCCTCGGCGCGCTGCCGGGCGGCGGCGCGCCGAAGGCCGAGGCGGCCTAGCCTTACTGCTCGCCCTTCAGGACGAACGAGTCCCAGCCGTCCATCAGGTCCATGATCGCCCGGGCCCGGCTGCGGGCGTGCGGCGAGCGGGCCGACACCCCGTTGAGCAGCACGTTGATCACGGCGAGGGGGGCCACCAGGGAGTTCTGGCTGGCCACCCCGGCGACGTGGACGGGCAGCACGATCTCGGCCCGCTGCGCGATCGGCGAGATGAGGCTGTCGGTGATCGCGATGATCCTCGACCGGCGCTTGCGGGCCTGGTCGACCACGGCGACGGTGTGCGACGCGTACGGCGGGAAGCTCAGCGCCAGGAACGTGTCCTCGCGGCTCGCCTCGTACAGCGCCGGGCCGGCGTGACCGTCGTTGCGGATCATCACGGCGTCGCCGTGCAGCCGGCCCAGGGTCAGCGCCGCGAACGTGGCCAGCCCGTCGGAGGCCATGCCGCCCACGACGTACACCCGGCGGGCGTCGTGGATCGCCTCAACGGCCGAGTCGATCACCTCGACGGACAGCTCGGCGACGGTGCGGTCGAGGTTCTCGATGTCGCGGGCGAGCGACTGGGCGTGCACGGAGCCGTCGAGGTGGGCGAGGGCCGCCAGCGGCTCGCCCTTGCCGGCGCTGCCGCGGATCTGCGAGCGGACCTGCACCCGGACCCGCTCCTGCAGGTCCTGGTAGCCGTTGAGGCCGAGCCGGTAGGCGAACCGCACCACCGTCGACGGGCTCACGCCGAGTCGCCCGGCGAGCTTGTCCACCGTCGCGAACGCCACGAACTCCGGATCCTCGACGATCGCCTCGGCGATGCGCTTCTGCGACTGTGTCAGATCCTCGTACCGGCGGCGCATGTCGGACATCAGGTCGTCGACCACGGTGGTCTCCCCCTCTGGGCGCGGTCCGGCCGCTCGGGCCAGCGACCAACGCCGATATCGGTACCAGCAGGCAGGACTATACAACAAATATTGCTCGATCCTGGCAGCCTGGCCGGTAAACTTGCTCTCACGGTCAGCTCAGCCGTTCGCACAGCTCAGGGGCGGTCCAGTCGGCGGCGAGCAGCCGCCGGAGCCGCTCGGCCCGCTCCGGCCGGCCCTCGGAGGCGGCGGCCCGGGCCAGCTTGCCGAGGACCTCGTCGCGCCCGAGGGGACGGGACGGATCGCCCGGCGCGTCGTCCCGCCCCGCGATGGACACAGCGCCCGCCGGGTCGTCGCCGCGACCGGTCGACGGAGCGCATGCCGGGTCGTCGCGGCCGGCGGTCACGCCGCCACCGGTCGCCGGCCGCGCGGCCCGGGACGGCCAGGCGGTCACGCGGGCGGCGCCGTCCGGCAGCGCCGGGTCGGCGACGACGGTGACGCGGGTGCGGGCGAACGCGCCGACGGCCGGGTCGGCGAGGCGGTCCGGCGCGAACTGCTCCAGCCAGCACTCCCCGTCGGCGAGCACGACGGCCGCGACCCAGCGGGCCGACTGCAGCGCCGTGCCCTGGTCCGGCCAGCCCTTGTCGGCGCAGAGCGCGAAGCCGGCCGGCGGCAGGCGGACCTCCAGCCGCTCCACGGCGCCGAGGCCGTCACCGCAGCGCAGCTCCAGCACCGCTTCGACCATCGACTGCAGGGAGCTGGCCGCCGGCCACCGCCGCATCGACACGTTCAGCAGCTCCCAGTGCTCCCCCAGCGCCGCCGTGACCCGGTCGGGCTCGCCGCCGCCGTACGCCGCGAACAGCCCGCCGTCGCGGTGCGTCCAGGCGTTCTGCGTGCCGCCGATACCGGCGGCCGCGAAGCGGGCCGCCAGGTAGCCGGAGAGGGCGCCGTTGGCCTGGTGGAACTTCACGCCGAGCGAGCCGATCGCGGCGAAGGTCCCCCCGGCCTGCCCGAGCGCCAGTCCCCAGGCGCGGGCCAGCGCCGGGGCCGGCAGGTCGAGCAGGACCGCCGCGGCGGCCGCGGCGCCGAACGGGCCGAGGATGCCGGGCGCGTGCCAGCCGGCCGCCCGGAACGCGCGGTAGTCGAGGGACCGGCCCAGCCGCGCGGTGACCTCCAGGCCGGCGGCGAGCGCGGTGAGCATCCGGGCGCCGGACGCGCCGACCTCCTCACCCACGGCGAGGACGACGGGCACCACCTCGGGCGTGACGTGGCACAGCGCCGGGCGGTACACGTCGCACATCGTCGTCGCGGTGATCTGGAACGCGTTGAGGTGCACGGCACCGGCCGGGGCGAGGGGCGGGCCGGCGACGACCGTGGCGCAGCCCCGGCCGAACGCCGCCCGGCAGGCCGCCTCCCAGTCCGGGCGCGGCGGGGCGAGCCGCCCGGTCAGCGCGCACGCGATCGCGTCGACCAGCAGCAGCTCGGCCCGCTCGCGCACGGTCGCGGGCAGCGCCGCCGGGTCCAGGCCCGTGCAGAACTCGGCGAGGGCCCGCTCGGTGTCCACGGCTCAGCCGGCCGCTGACCGGGCACCGGCGCGGACGCGGCGCGAGACGAGCGCCGCCGCCGGTTCGAGCACCTCGCGGTGAAACCGCCCGACGTTGGCCTCGACCTGCTCGGGGCGGCTGCCCTCGACGACGACGATGAGCTCGTCGACGCCCTGCTCGGCGAAGGCCGCCACGTCGGCGACCATGTCGGCGGGGTCGCCGACGATCGCGTAGACCGGGCCAGGCCGCGCGCCGAACTTGACCCGGGCGCGGACCGAGACCGTCGGGAACGGCCGCCCGGTGCGCTCGACGGCGGCGCGCAGCGCCGGGAGCCGCTCGCGCAGGTGCTCGGGGCCGGTCTGCGCGGCGTGGTAGCCGTCGCACAGCTCGGCGGTGCGCCGCAGGGCCCGGGCGCTGCGGCCGCCGCACCAGATCGGGATGGCGGCGCCGCGCGGGGGCAGCGGCAGGAAGGTGAAGTCCTCCAGGACGTGGTGCTCGCCGCGGAACGGCGCCGTACTGCCCGACCACAGGTGCCGCCACAGGGCGATGGTCTCGTCGAGGTACCCGCCGCGGGCGGTGAACCGGGCGGCCTTGCCGAGGTTGGTGTACTCCGCCAGGTCGCCCGAGTCGCTGACCCCGACGCCGACGGTGAGCCGGCCGCCGAGCAGCACGTCGATGGTGGCGATCTCCTTGGCCAGCTGCGGCGCGTCGCGCATCGCCGGCACGAGCACGCTGGTGCCGAGCTGGAGGCGCTCGTGCCGGGCGCCGACGTAGGTGAGCGCGGTGAGCGCCTCCAGGATGTTGCCGTACTCCTCGGCCTCGTCGCCGGCGGGCACCATCATGTGGTCGGTCACCCAGACGCTGTTCCAGCCGAGGACCGACACCGCCGACGCGGCCGCGTCGAGCGACTCGGGGCCGGTGCCCTCGCCCTTGCTCGGCAGGATGAGCCCGATCGCCATGTCACCCACGCGCATGCCCGTCACCGGGCCACCTCCTCATCAGCACGCTCGAAGCACGGCACGACCTCGCCCGGCGGCAGCTCGGCCGGGACGACCCGGACCCGCTGGCCGACGGCGAAGCCCTCGCGCCGGGCCGGTGCCGGGGCGCTGAACATCCGCGGCCCCTCGTCGAGCTCGACGAAGAGCACGTCGTACGGCACCAGGTCGCTCCACTCGGGCCGGTAGGCGCGGTGGAACGTCACCGAGGACAGCACGGTGCCCCGGCCGCTGAGATCCTGCCACTCGTACCCGTCGTGCAGGCACCGCGGGCAGAGCGTGCTCACCGGGTACCGGATGTGCGCGCACGCCAGGCACCGCTGCATCGCCAGCACGCCCCGGTCCCGCACCGCGGCCCAGAACGGCGCCGCCACGTCGTCGTCGGACGTTCCCACCACTACCTGCCCTTCCCCAGCACCAGCGCGCTGGCCGTGTTCAACGTCATGCCCCGCCCCGTGACGAGGGTGGTCTCGGCCCCGCGGACCTGCCGCTCGCCGCCCTCGCCGCGCAGCTGCCGCACGCCCTCGACGACGTGCAGCCAGCCCTGCATGTACGACTCGGACAGGTTGCCGCCGGCCGTGTTCACCGGCAGCTCCCCGTCGATCGCGATCCGGGTGCCGCCCTCGACGAACGGCCCCGACTCGCCGGGCTTGCAGAACCCGGCGTGCTCCAGCCACAGCAGGACCGCGATGGTGAAGTTGTCGTAGAGCTGCGCGACGTCGATGTCCTGCGGCCCGACGCCGGCCATCCGGTAGGCGCGGGCCACGCAGTGCTCCTGGTGGGGCAGGTACCACCAGTCCTTCTGCTCGAACGTCTGCAGCGTGTGCCCCTGCCCCATGCCGAGGATGTCGACCGGCGGCTTGCGCAGGTCGCGGGCCCGCTCGGGCGAGGTGACGATGACCGCCACGCCGCCGTCGGTGATGAGGCAGCAGTCGAGCAGGTGCAGCGGCTCGACGATGAACCGCGACGCCTGGTGGTCCTCGATGGTGATCGGCTCGCGCATCACCGCGTGGGGATTGCGCGCGGCGTTGCGCCGGCCGTTGACCGCGACCCAGCCGAGCTGCTCGCTGGTCGTGCCGTAGAGCGCCATGTGCCGCGCGGCGCCCATCGCGCTGTTGGCGGCGTTGCCGAACATGCCCCAGCTGCCCCAGGAGACCTCGCCGCCCTGGGCCGCGTCGAACTTCGACCCGCGGGTGCGGGCCGCGTCGCCGAACACGCAGGCGACGACCGACGCCATGCCGGTCGCCACGGCCATCGCGGCCTGCTGGATCAGCGCGCCGGCGGTCGCGCCGCCCATGTTCAGCGTCCCGGTGAGCACCGGGTCGATGCCGAGGTGCTCGCCGAGGGCCAGGTAGTGCTTCGCGCCCTCGGGCGAGGAGCTGCCCGGCATGGTCAGCAGGCCGTCGACGTCGGACTTCTCCAGTCCGGCGTCGGCCAGCGCCGCGGTGAACGCCTCGGTCGCCAGGGAGATCGCCGTCTCCCCCGGCAGCTTGCCCTGCCGGCTCGCGCCGACCCCGGCGATGGACGCCTTCCGCCAGCCCGTCATCGTCGTGCTCCCGCCTGTGTCGTGATCGTCATCGTGCGGCTCGGAACGAGATGCACCGTCGTCCTCGTGCGGCTCGGAACGACCTGCACCGTCGTCATCGTGCGGTGAACCGCGGTGCGCGGCCCTCCCGGAACGCCGCGCGGCCCTCGGCGCGGTCCTCGGTCTCGGCCAGCAGCGCCCACAGGCCGCGTTCGAGGGCCAGCCCGGCGGTGAGCGCCTGCCCGGGCGCCCCCGACTGCACCGCCTGCTTGATGGCGATGAGCGACAGCGGCGCGCAGCGGGCGATCTCCCCCGCCAGGGCGTGCGCCTCGGCGTCGAGGTCCGCCACCACGTCGGAGACCAGCCCGGCCCGCAGCGCCTCCTGGGCGTCGATGGCCCGGCCGGTCAGCAGCATCTTCATCGCGACGGCCCGCCCGACCAGCAGCGGCAGCCGCTGGGTGCCGCCGGCGCCGGGCATGCTGCCGATGCGCGCCTCGGTGAGCGCGAACGTGGCGTGCGGCCCGGCGATGCGCAGGTCGGCGGCGAGGGCCAGCTCCAGGCCGCCGCCGACGGCGGGGCCGTTGATCGCCGCGATCACCGGCTTGCGGAACCGCGCGAGCGCCGCGCTCACCGACTCGGTGCCGCCGGCCAGCTCGTGGCCGGCCGGCGGGGTCTGGTCCTTGAGGTCGACGCCGGCGCAGAACGCCTTGCCGCTGCCGGTGAGCACGACGACCCGGACCGTGTCGTCGCGGTCGAGGTCGGCGAGCGCCTCGGCGAGGCGGGCACGCAGTTCGGGGTTGAGCGCGTTGCGCCGCTCCGGGCGGTTGAGCCGCAGCGTGGCGACGCCCGCGTCGGCGCTCACCAGCAGTACCCCGGCGCTCATGTCAGCACCCCCGCCGCGACGAGCCGCTCGTACTCGGCGCGGTGCATCCCCAGCACCGACTCGGCGATCTCCCAGGTGTCGGCGCCGAGCAGCGGCGCCGGGGTGGCGCCGACCTCGTCGACGTCGGAGCGGAACGGCAGCCCGCCGACCGTCATCGCGCCCATCGCGGGATGGTCCTGCTGGACCCAGTAGCCGCGCTTGCGCAGGTGCTCGTCGGCGAGGACGTCCTGGGCGGTGGCGACGACCGCGGCCGGTACCCCGGCCTCCTGCAGGCGCCGCATCAGCTCCCACGCCTCGACGGTGCGGCTGCCGGCGGCGATCTCCTCCTCCAGCCGGTCCTCGTGGGCCTTGCGGCCGAGCAGGGTGCCGAACCGCTCGTCGGCGAGCAGGTCGGCCCGGCCGAGCGCGGCGCACAGCGCCGCCCACTGCGCGTCGGTGGCCACCGCGATCGCGCACCAGGTGTCGGGCTCCCGGCACGGGAACACGCCGTGCGGCGCGGCGCCGGGGACGCGGTTGCCGGCCGGTGCCGGCGGCGGCGCGCCCAGCGAGCCGGCCAGGATCGCCGGCCCGACGAGGTTCACCGTCGACTCGAACTGCGACAGCTCGATCTGCCCGCCGCGGCCGGTGCGCACCCGCCGGTACACGGCGCTGAGCAGCGCGACGAGGGCGTGGCCGGGGTTCGGCACGTGGTCGGGGTAGTGGGTGCCGGTGCCGAGCGGCGCCCGCCCGGGCAGGCCGGACGGGTGGACCAGGCCGGCCGCCGCGGCGATCGTCGAGCCGAAGCCGACGTAGTCGCGGTGCGGGCCGTCGTTGCCCTGCATCGGCATGCTGAGGTAGATCACGGCCGGGTTGGCCGTGGCGACGTCGGCGTAGCCGAGGCCCCAGCGCTCCATGACGCCGGGCCGGAAGTTGCTGGTCACGATCGTCGAGGCGCGGGCGAGGGCGGCCGCGATGTCGCGGGCCGCCGGGTGGGCCATGTTCAGCGCGAAGGACTTCTTGCCGGAGTTGCGCGACGCGAAGTAGCCGGAGACGTCGAGCCCGCTCTGCCCGGGCTTCGACGGCGGCGACAGCCGCAGGTTGTCCGGCCGGGCCCGGGACTCGATCTTGATCACCTGGGCGCCGTAGAGCGCCAGGGTCTGCGTGACGAGCGCGCCGGCCCCGACCCAGCAGTAGTCGAGCACCCGCTCGCCGGAGAGCACCGTCGCCACCTACAGCACCCCCGCCGCCACGAGCGTCGTGCGCTGCTCGTCGCCGACGCCCAGCTCCGTGAGGACCTCGCCGGTGTGCTGGCCCGGCGCGGGGGCCGGCCGGTGCGCCAGCGTCGTGCGGCCGTCCACGACGGACGCCCGGCCGGGGTACACCAGGGTCGCGCCGAGCACCGGGTCGTCGACCGGGACGAAGAAGCCCCGGTGGGCCAGCTGCGCGTCGGCCCGCAGGTCGGTGACGTCGTTGACGGGTGCGAGGGCGATGCGCCGCCGCTGCGCCTCGGCGTAGAGCTCGGCCTTGGTGCGGGTGGCGGCGAACGCGCCGAACACCTCGCGGAAGCGGGCGATCGCCGGCTCGCTCTGCCGGTGCCGGAAGTCCTCCCAGAGCGCGGCGGTCAGCTCGGCGGCGCCGTCGACGCCGGACTCGGCCATCCAGCCCACCAGCGCGGTCCACGCCTTGGCGGTGCCGAGCCGGCCGGCGACCATGGCGACGTGGCCGTCGCGGCACGGGAACGTGCCGGTGCCGGCCTCCCGGGGCACCTCGCCGAGGCGCCGGCGGACCCGGCCGGTGAGGTCGTACGTCGGCACGGCGTCCTCCAGTGCGCCGGCGATCGCCTCCTGCACGGACACGTCCATCGCCCGCCCGCGCCCGTCGTGGAGGCGGCCGAGCAGCCCGAGCAGGGCGGCGCCGGCCGCGACGATCGAGCCGGCCAGGTACGTCTGGTGCCCGGCGACGGCGATCGGGGCGGTGTCGGCGTAGCCGCCGAGGCTCAGCAGCCCGCCGGCGGCGAGCTGCACGAGGTCGTCGGCGAGGTGGTCGCGGTACGGGCCGGTCGCCCCGAACGGGCGGACGCTCACCTGCACCAGGCCCGGGTTGGCGGCGCCGAGCTCGTCGGGGCCGAGCCCGAGCGCGGCCAGCGCGGGCGGGGCTGCGGTGTGCAGCAGCACCTGCGCGCGGCCGACCAGCCGCAGGAACACGTCCCGCCCGTCGCGCGCCGCCACGTCCAGGGTGACGGAGCGCTTGTTGAGGTTCACGAACCGCTCGAACGTGCTCACCGGCCGGCCGTCGCCGCCGGTGACGAACGGCCCGACCCGGGCGGCCGGGTCGCCGCCCGGCGGTACCACCCGGATCACGTCGGCGCCGAGGTCGGCCAGCAGCCGGCCGGCGTACGCGCCCGTGTGGTCGGTCCAGTCGACGACGGTGACGCCGTCGAGTGGCTCGGGGCTCATGCCGGCTCGCTCTGGGAGGCGATGCGCAGGCCGCTGTGCATCGGGTAGCTGCGGCCCCAGTCGTGCGGGTACGCCCGGTCGATACCGGCGGTGAAGTACGTCGGCACCGTTGTGTCGATGACGACGTCGAGCACGTAGGGCCGGCCGCTGGCGAGGGCCCGGGCGAGGGCCGGTGCGAGGTCGGCGGCGCGCTCGATGCGCTCGCCGAGCGCGCCGTGGGCCTCGGCGAGGGCGACGTAGTCGGGGTTGTAGGCCTCGCCGGTGTCCTTGCGCACGAACGAGTACCACGGATGGGAGCGGGTGAACGCGCGGTCGGCGCCCTTGCGCTCGATGCCGAGCTCGTTGTTGTCGAGGATGACCCAGATCGCCGGCAGGTCGTACTCGACGGCGGAGGCGAGCACGTTGGAGACCATGTTGAACGCGCCGTCGCCGGTGACCGCGATCGCCGGACGGTCCCGGTCGGCGACGAGGGCGCCGAGCACCCCGGAGGAGGCCCAGCCCATCTCGGCCATGCCGGCGTTGATGTGCCACGCGTCGGGCTGGGTGATCGTCATGTACGGCTCGGCGTACTGGATGACGTCGCCCACGTCGATGAAGACGCGGCCGGTGTCGCCGAGCGCCTCGCCGACCTCGTG
Source organism: Dactylosporangium sp. AC04546 (assembly GCF_022095675.1). Lineage (GTDB taxonomy): Bacteria > Actinomycetota > Actinomycetes > Mycobacteriales > Micromonosporaceae > Dactylosporangium. Next base: position 30,633 of record NZ_JAHYSG010000048.1, read on the forward strand.
GACGAGCCGCCCGGGGTGGATCGGGTCGGTGGGGGCCTGGGTGACCGCGGCGGTGCTCGCGACCCACTCGCGGTGCCGCTCGGTCACCTGGGTCACCCACGGGTCCCAGGACGGTTTGAGGCCGTCGGCGTCGGCGAACTCGGCGAGGTCGGTGAGGAACGTGGCGGCGTCGGCGACGACCGCGACGTCGGCCGGATAGTTGCGGCCGAGCTCGCCGGCGTCGATGTCGACGTGGACGATGCGGGTCTTCGGCACGTCGTAGACGAGGCCGTTGCGCCAGTTGGCGGTGTGGTTGTCGGAGAACCGGGCGCCGACGGCGATCACCAGGTCGGCCGCGCGGGTCGCCTCGGCGGCGGAGTCGGTGCCGGAGCGCCCGACCGGGCCGAGGGAGAGCGGGTGTCGCTCGGAGACGATGCCCTTGGCGGTGAGGGTGGTGGCGAACGGCACCTGGAGCCGCTCGACCAGGGCGCGGAACGCGGCCGGGCCGCCGGCCGAGCGGGCGGCGCCGCCACCGGCCAGCAGCACCGGGCGGGCGCTGCCGCGCAGCAGCTCGACGACGGCCTCCATCGACTGCCGGTCGCCGCGCAGCCGGGACGAGACGACCCGCCGGGACGGCGCCTCGACCTCGCCCTCGACGGCGCCCATCTGCACGTCGAACGGCAGCTGCACGAACACCGGGCCGGGCCGGCCGTTGACGGCGGTGCGGTAGGCGGTGTTGACCACGTCGATGACGGTGTCGGGCCGCACGGCCATCCAGGCGCCCTTGGTGACCGGCCGGAAGACGCTGGTCGCGTCCTCGAAGCCCTTGTAGTACATCTCCTGCATGCCGCCCTTGCCCAGCACGTGGGTCGAGCCGCCGCCGGCGATGACGAGCAGCGCGGCGGTGTCGTGGATGGCGCTGGCGACGCCACCGACCGCGTTGAGCAGGCCGGGGCCCTTGCTCACGATGACCGGGGCGATGCGGCCGGTGGTGCGGTAGTAGATGTCGGCCATGTGCACGGCGTGCGCCTCGTGCTTGGCCTGGATGCCCTCGATGTGCGGGTAGTCGACCAGGGCGTCGAGCAACGGCCAGACCGCGCCACCGGCGTAGCCGAAGTAGTGGGTGATGCCGGCGCGGTCGAACCACTCCGCGATGGCGTCGACGGCTCGCATGATGCCTCCTGAGGTTCCTGAAGGTCCTGTCACACCCGGTCCGGGACGACGAAGATCCTGATCTCGGTCATGTCCTCCATGGCCCAGCGCAGGCCTTCCCGGCCGAGGCCGGAGTCCTTGACGCCGCCGTAGGGCATGTGGTCGATGCGGTAGGTGGGCGCGTCGTTGAGCACGACGCCGCCGACGTGCAGCTCGTTGAACGCCTGCCAGCTGTGCCGCAGGTCGTTGGTGAAGACGCCGGCCTGCAGCCCGAACGTCGAGTCGTTGACCGCGGCGAGCGCGGCCTCGAAGGTCGCGACCCGCTCCAGGACGACAACCGGGGCGAACGCCTCCTCGCGGCAGATGTTCGCGTCGTGGGGCACGTCGGTGAGGACGGTCGGCGCGAAGTAGCGGCCCTCGCCCTTGCCGCCGCGCAGCACGGTGGCGCCGGCCGCGACGGCCTCGTCCACCCAGCCCTGCGTGCGGGCCGCGGCGCCGTCGTCGATGAGCGGGCCGAGGTCGACGCCCGCGTCGGACGGGTCGCCGAGGACCAGGGCGTCGGTGCGGGCGAGGAACCGCTGCAGGAACGGCTCCCAGACGTCGTCGAGCACGAAGACGCGCTGGACGCTGATGCAGATCTGCCCGGCGTACTTGAAGGCGCCGTAGGCGCACCGCGTGGCCGCGTGGTCGAGGTCGGCGGTGGTGTCGACGATGGCGCCGGCGTTGCCGCCGAGCTCCAGCACGACCTTCTTCTTGCCGGCGCGGGCCTTCATCGACCAGCCGACGGCCGGGCTGCCGGTGAAGGACAGCAGGTTGAACCGGGGGTCCTCGACGAGCCGGTCGCCGAGCGCGCGGCTCATCGGCAGCACCGACACCGAGCCGGGCAGCGCGCCGACCTCGTCGATGATCTGCGCGACGAGCAGCATCGTCAGCGGCGCCGCGCTCGGCGGCTTGAGCACGATCGGGCACCCGGTGGCCAGGGCCGGCGCGACCTTGTGCGCGGCGAGGCCGAGCGGGAGGTTGAACGGGCTGATACCGGCGACCGGCCCGATCGGGAACCGGCGGGTGATGCCGGTGCGGCCGCGCGAGACCTCGTTGAGGTCGAGCGGGATGACCTCGCCGTAGCTGCGCTCGGCCTCCTCGGCGGCGAGCCGGAAGGTGAACGCGCCGCGCTCGGCCTCCACGACCGCGTCGCGGACCGGCTTGCCGGCCTCCAGCGCGATCAGCGCGCCGATCTCGTCCTTGCGGGCGAGGATCCGCTCGGCGATCGCGCGCAGCTGCCGCCCGCGCTCGTAGGCGGGCTGCTTCGCCTGCGGCCCGGCGACGGCCTGGGCGGCGGTCACCGCCCGCTCGTACTGCTCCGGGCTCGCGTTGAACGTCCGCCCGACGAGCGTGCCGTCGGCGGGGTTCGTCACCGGCAGCGGGTCGTCGGAGGTCTGCCACTCGCCCGCCACGTAGATCGGATGGTCCACCGCGTTTCGTCCTTCCGGTTCGCTGATCCCTGTGACCGGGCGGCCGGTCGCCGGCCGCCCGGTCCCTGCCGGCCGGTTACACCCGGCCGTTGCGTTCCAGGTAGTTCTTGACGTACTTGTCGTCGAGCCAGTCGCCCTTGGCCGGCATGTCCTTGGGCAGCACCCCGGCGGTCTGGAACAGGCTCACGTAGTTGTCGACCTGGTCGGTGTCGAGGCCGCCGTTGACGCCGAAGTACTTGATGGAGACGAAGGTGTCGTAGGCCGCCTCCTTCACCTCGGGCTTGAGCTTGTCGTTGAACTCCTCGGACCGCTTGAGGTAGCCGGCCTTGTCCTTGGTCGCCCAGCGGGACGCGTCGATGAGGCGGTCGACGACCTTCTGGGCCAGCTCCGGGTTCTTGTCCAGCCAGGCCGTGGAGGCGATCAGGCCCGTCTGCAGCAGGCCGCCGAGCGCGGGGCCGCACTCGACGAGCGCCACGAAGTTGCCGGTGGCGATCGCGGCCTGCGCGTCGGCGAAGTGCGCGACGGTGGCGTCGATCTGGCCGGCGGTCAGCGCGGCGACCCGGGCACTGGTGCCGCCGATCACCACGTACTTGGACTTGTCGACGTCGTAGCCCTGCTTGGTGAGCGCCATCTTCATGATGACGTCACCCGCCGAGCCCGGGGTGTTGACGCCGATGGTCTTGCCGGCGAGGTCGTTGATCGAGTTGATGCCCTTGCGGGCGAGCACCACGTAGTCGGTGGACTGGGTGTTCGCCGCGATCACCTTGACGGGGGCCTTGGTGTTCTTGATGGCGGTCACCGCCGCGTTGATGTCGCCGATGTACATGTCGGCCGCGCCCGCCACGACGGCGCGCAGCGTGGCATCGGCCTCTTCCAGGAACTTGAGTTCGAAGTCCACGTTCTCGGTCTTGAGCAGACGCTGCCACTCGGTGAGGTCGAGGCTGCTGAAGTCCGCGGAGCCGACGCCGACCGCACGAACCTTGCCGCCCTGGCCGTTGGCGGCCGCGCCGCCGTTGTCGTCGCCACAGGCGGTCACCAGGCCCAGGCCTAAGACCGCCACGAGGGCGAGCAGATGAACCTTCATGTCCTTCCACGCCCTTCATCTGCCGCCGCGACAGCCGCGGCGGGACGCGGATCAGACTTGCACCATATTTTGTTTCGGTCAATACCGAGTGACAGAAATGTTTCCATCATGCGCCTCCCCGGTGCAGACGTTGCATGCAGGCATTTCCCGCAGGCGGCAGCGGCTCGTGACGGTCGTGCCGCATCACGAGTTGTTCCACGCTTGCCTCAGCGGTCGATCACACCGCGTTCGAGCCACACCGACCGGGCGGCCGGATGCAGCGGGATGGGCACCGGGGCGTCGACGGCGCCGCCCGGGCCGCCGCACATCCGCGACAGCGGCAGGCTCGGCCCGCCCTGCCAGGCGATGCTGTCGCGGCGCTCGTGCAGGGCCTCGCAGAACGCGCGCACCACGTGGTCCGGCGTGTCGGCCCGGGTGTAGACGAGGAAGCCGGAGAAGTCGACGGTGGCCACGTCGCGCGGCAGCGCGGGGAACCTGGAGCGGCGCAGCACCGCCCGGCGGTAGCCGGCCGCCTCCAGGGTGGCGAGCTGCGCCGGGCCGACGTCGAGGACGGTCATCCCGGCCGCGACGGCCGGCTCGACCCAGTTGTAGACGCCCTCGTCGAACACGGCGTCGACCGCGCCGGCGGTGACGGCCGCCCAGCGCCGCGGATGGTGCGGCAGGCCTTCGGCGTACACGAGCCGCCCGCCCCAGTCCTCGAGGTCGGCGAGCGAGAAGCCGGCCGCCGCGAGGGTGTCGGCGACGACCCGGTGGACGGCGTGGTCGCGCTGGGCCCGCAGGCTCACCCGCAGCGGCAGGCGCCGGTCGCGGACCTCGGCGAGCGAGGAGACGCCGAAGCGGGCCGAGACGGCGAAGGCGAGCTGGTCGTACGACGGGACCGTGGCGATCGCGGCCAGCGGGGCGTCCTGGGGTACCGCACACGCCGGATTGACGATCGCGAACTGGACCCGGCCGGCCAGGACCTCGCCCACCGCCGCCGGCGAGTCGCTGCCGAACAGCGCCAGGTCCCAGCCGTCCGCGCCCTGGCGGCGCAGCGTGACCATCGCCTGCTTCGCCGCCCAGTCGCCGCGCCCGACGAGCTCGGCGGCGACCTCCAGCATCAGCCGGGACCGCACCGCCGGCGCCCGCGGGCGATCGGGTGGCAGCGCCGGGGGCTCGGGTTCCACCAGGGGCTCCGTACGGATCACCTCCACCATTGACGCAACAGATCCTGCCACGCGATGATCGGTAGCGCAATTTTTGTTTCAGTCCGGTCCGATCCACCGAGGGGACACGTCGTGCTCGATCCGCAGCTGGTCCAGGACCTTGCCGACGGTGTGGTCGACGATCTGCGCCACGGTGGTGGGCCGCACGTAGAACCCGGGCACCGGCGGCAGGACCACCGCGCCGGCCTCGGTGACCGCCGTCATCAGGCGCAGGTGCCCGAGGTGCAGCGGCGTCTCGCGCACGACCAGCACCAGCGGCCGGCGCTCCTTGAGGTGCACGTCGGCCGCCCGCACGAGCAGCGTGTCGTTGGCCGAGTTGGCGATCGCCGACAGCGACCGGATGCTGCACGGGGCGACGACCATCGCGTGCGTCTGGAACGTGCCGCTGGCGATGGCCGCGCCGAGCGCCTTCTCCGGGTACGTCACGGCCGCGAGGGCCGTCACGTCGGCGAGGGTGCGGCCCAGCTCGTACTCGATCGTGGCCGCCGCGCCGGAGGACACCACCAGGTGCGTCTCGACGTCGTCGCGGCCCGCGAGGACCTCCAGCAGCCGCACCCCGTAGACCGCGCCGGACGCGCCCGAGATGCCGATAACCACCCTCATTGTCATGGAATATCCCTTCCGTCGGTCCGGTCACCGTACCCGGCGGGACGGCCCGCGTGAAGATCGTCGTTCTGGCCGGCGGGGTGGGCGGCGCGCGGTTCCTCACCGGCGTGCGGGCGTTCGGCGGCGACGTCACCGCCGTGGTGAACGCCGGCGACAACGTCACCCTGCACGGCCTGCGCATCTGCCCCGACCTCGACACCGTCATGTACACCCTCGGCGGCGGCGCCGACCCGGGGCGCGGCTGGGGCCGGGCCGGCGAGACCTGGACGGTGAAGGAGGAGCTGAGCGCCTACGACGGCGACGCCGGCTGGTTCGGCCTCGGCGACCGGGACCTCGCCACCCACCTGGTGCGCACCCGCCTCCTCGCCGCCGGCCGGCCCCTGTCGCAGGTCACCGCCGAGCTGTGCCGGCGCTGGCGGCCGGGCGTGACCCTGCTGCCGGCCACCGACGACCCGTTCGAGACGCACGTGGTCACCCCGGACGCGACGATGCACTTCCAGGAGTGGTGGGTGCGGTACCGCGGCACCGCCCCCGTCGAGCGCTTCGAGTTCGCCGGCGCGGCGGCGGCGACTCCGGCCCCCGGCGTCACCGAGGCCATCGCCGGGGCCGACCTGGTGCTGCTCGGCCCGAGCAACCCGGTGGTCAGCATCGGCCCGATCCTGGCCGTGCCCGGCATCCGGGCAGCGATCGCCGCCACGCCGGCCCGGGTCGTGGGCCTGTCCCCGATCATCGGCGGCGCCCCGGTCCTGGGCATGGCCGACCGCTGCCTGGCCGCGATCGGCGTCCCGTGCAGCGCCGCCGGCGTGGGCGCCCACTTCGGCGCCCGCGCGGCCGGCGGCCTGCTCGACGGCTGGCTCGTCGACGCCGCCGACGCGGGCACGCGGGTCGACGGCCTGCCGGTGCGGGCCGTGCCGCTGTGGATGCACGACACGGCCCACACGGTGGCGATGGTCGCCGCGGCCGCCGACCTGGCCGGCCTCTGACGGTGACTACCGCCGGCGCGGCGCTCGCTGGGAGAAGCCGACGGCGAGCGGCGTGGCCAGGAACACCGACGAGTACGTGCCGACCAGGATGCCGACGAGCAGGGCCGTCGCGAAGTCGACGAGCGAGTCGCCGCCGAGCAGCGCGAGGGCCGTCAGCACGAAGACCGCGCCCAGGCCGGTGTTCACCGTCCGCGGCACGGTCTGCAGGCACGCCGTGTTGGCCAGCTCGGCCAGCGGCGGCCGCTTGCCGCGCCGGCCGCGGGTGCCCCGGACCAGCTCCCGGATCCGGTCGAAGACCACCACCGAGTCGTTGACCGAGTAGCCGATCACCGTCAGCAGCGCGGCGAGGAACACCCCGTCGACCGGCTTGCCCAGCCAGGCGAACACCCCGACGAGGATGAGCACGTCGTGGGCCATCGCCAGCACCGCCGCGACGCCCCACTGCCAGCGGAACCGCAGTGCGAGGTAGGCCAGCTGGGCGGCGAGGGCCACCCCGAGCGCGACGACGGCCTTGCGCCGCAGCTCCGCGCCGAGGCTCGGGCCGATCCGCTCGTCGCGCTGCCGCTCGACACTGCCGGCGCCGGCCTCGGTGAGGGCCTGACGCACCTTGGCCTCCGCCGCGTCGTCGAAGCCTCCCGCGCGCACGCTGAGCGCCCCGCCGCTCGCCTCGTTGACGACCGCCCGCGGCAGCCCGGCGGCGGCGACCGCGGTCCGCGCCTGGTCCACGGTGATCTGGGAGCTCATGGTGTACTGCACGAGCCGCCCGCCGGTGAACTCGACGCCGAAGTTCAGGCCCCGCGCGGCGATGCCGCTCACGGCGAGCGCGACAGCGAGCGCCGAGACCACCAGCCAGCGCCGCCGCCGGGCCATCAGGTCCGGGTTGCGCCGCTCCAGCGTGCGCCGCACCCAGCCCACGTGGGCGACGCCGCTGACCCGGTCGAGCCGGTTGCCACGCAGGACCAGGTCGGTGAGCACCCGGGTGAGCACCAGCGCCGTGAACAGCGACGCCAGCACGCCGACGCTGAGCGTCACCCCGAAGCCGCGCACCGGCCCGGACGCGAGGTAGAACAGCAGCCCGGCGGCGAGCAGGGTGGTGACGTTCGAGTCCACGATCGCCGACCAGGCGCCGGAGAACCCGTTGCGCACCGCGGTGCGCAGCGGCCGCCCGGCGGCGTACTCCTCGCGGGCGCGCTCGAACACCAGCACGTTGGCGTCCACCGCCATCCCGATCGCGAGCACGAACCCGGCGAGTCCCGGCAGCGTGAGCGTGGCCCCGAGGGCCAGCAGCACGCCGTACGAGACGAGCCCGTAGGCCACGAGCGACACCGCGGCGAGGCCGCCCGCGAGCCGGTAGACCGCGACGATGAACAGGATGGTCGCGGCGACGCCGGCGACCGCCGCCTGCGCGCTCGCCGTGATCGCCTGCCGGCCGAGGGTCGGCCCGACGCTCCGCTGCTCGATGACGTCGACCGGCACCGGCAGCGCGCCGCCGCGGATGAGCACCGCCAGGTCCTTCGCCTCGGCGGCGCTGAACCGGCCGGTGATGGTGGTCTCGCCGCCGGTGTACCCGACGTCGCACCGCGCCGTCGACTCCACCTGCGGCGACAGGATGACCTGGTCGTCGAGGACGATCGCGACCCGGCGGCGCGGGTCGTCCATGGGCGAGCAGGCGGCGGTGCCGGTGAGCCCGGCCCACGCCTGCACGCCGGTGCCGCGGAAGGTGACGTTCACGTTCCACCCGCCGAGCTGCGCGGCGACCGCGTCGGCCGCCTCGATCTGGCTGCCGGCGACGGCCGCCGGCCCGAGCCGCAGCCGGGCCCGGCCGTCCTCGTCCGGCAGGACCAAGCCGGCCGGGTCCCCGGTCGCCGTGCCGTCGTCGATGCCGAGCACGGGCCGGAACGTCAGCTCGGCCGTGCGGCCGATCACCTCGACGGCCCGCTGCGGGTCGTCGACGCCCGGCAGCTCGACGATGATCCGCCGGTCGCCGGAGCGGGTGAGGGTGGGCTCGCTGAGCCCGAGTTCGTCGACGCGGCGCCGGAGGATCTCCAGCGCCTCGTCGGTGGTCTTCGCGGTGGCCTTGGCATGCTCACCGTCACGGGTTTCCAGGACGATCTGGGTGCCGCCGCGCAGGTCGAGCCCGAGCCGAGCCGGCCGGGTGGCAACGAGCCACCCGGCGAGCGTCAGCACGACGAGCACGAGCGCGGCGCGCACCAGCAGGGTGCGCGACACAGTGGTTTCCTCGCTTGGGTTGTGAAGGGATTCAGGACACGGACGGCATGCCGCCGTGCGGCGGTGCCCGACCCCTGATCGCGAGGACGAATGTTTCGATGCGTCGCGCCGGCGGCCCGCCGACCGGCGCGAACCAGCCCGCGGGCGGCGCGGCCGCGGCGCCGGAGGAGCCGGCGACGGCCCACCCGGCCGCGGCCGCCCCCGGCCACGTGGGCGTGCTCTTGACGACGAGCCGCACCTCGTGCTGGACCGCCGCGGCCACCAGGTGGGCCGAGGCGGTGGCAGGAGCGTGGACGGCGGCCTGGACTGCCTCCTGCGGCGCCTGCGACGTCGGCAGCCCGGCCAGGAAGGCGAGCAGCACCGCGAGCAGTGCCCGCAGGTGGCCTCCCGTCACCCTTGCAGCGTGCCGCCACCCGGCACCCGGGTCAAGCGTGCAGGAGGAAGTCCGCACTCGGGGCGAAGAACAGCGTGCCGGTCACCGGCGTGGAGAAGTCGAGGATCCGGTCGTGCCGGGCGGGCGGGGCGCCCAGGAACATCCGCTCCAGCATCCGCTCGGTGACGGCCGGGCTGCGCGCGTAGCCGATGAAGTACGTGCCGAACTCACCGCGCCCGGCCGCGCCGAAGGGCATGTTGTCGCGCAGGATCCGGTGCTCGGTGCCGTCGGCGTCGACGATCGTGGCCATCGACACGTGCGAGTCGGGTGGCTTGAGCGCGTCGTCGAGCTCGACGTCGGCGAGCTTGGTACGGCCGATCACCTGCTGCTGGGCCTCGACCGGCAGCGCGTTCCAGGCGTCGAGGTCGTGCAGGTACTTCTGCACCACGACGTAGCTGCCGCCGGCGAACCCCGGGTCCTCGTCGCCGACCAGGACAGCCGCGCTCGCGGCCGGCCCGACCGGGTTCTCCGTCCCGTCGACGAAGCCGAGCAGGTCGCGCATGTCGAAGTTCTTGAACCCGTGCACCTCGTCGCGCAGCGTGGTCACGTCGCGCAGCCGCCCCATGATCTCGGTCCCGAGCGCGAAGCACAGGTCGGGCCGCTGCGCCCGGATGTGGAACAGCAGGTCGCCGGGTGTGCCGACGGCCCGGTGCACGGGCCCGGCCAGCTCCCGGAACGGGTGCAGCCCGGCCGGCCGCGGCCCGCTGAACAGCCGGTCCCACGCGTCGGACCCGATCCCGGCGACGCAGCTCAACCGGCCCTCCTGGGCCCGGAACCCGACCGCCCGCTGGAGCGCGGGCAGCTCCCCCAGCGCCGCCCGCGCCCGCGCCTCCCCACCCGGGTCGATCGTCACCACGAGGAACAGCGCCGTGCGCGTCAACGGGCTCAGCACCGCCTGCGGCGTCACCACCGCTGAGCGCTACCCCGCCCGGGCCAGGATATGCGCGCCGTTCACGGACCGCCGGGTGTGCGCGCCGGTCCGGCAGCACCTCGCCCGCCGCCTGGCTGCGCACGGTCCTCGCCGAGGCGGGCCGCCAGGTCGGCGCGTGACCCGTCAGGCGCCGCGCCGGCGGCGTTCGCGGAGCCACAGGTACAGCGGGAGCCCCACGGAGGCCCCGAGCAGCGACCCGGCGACGACCAGGGCGCGGTCGCAGCGGCGCAGGGTGGGCTCGGTGGCGGCCACGGCGAACAGCACCACGACGCCGACGATGACGTCCCACCCGAAGAAGGCGCTGACCCGGTTGACGAACAGGTCGTCGAGGAACCGCGGCACGTCGGGCCCGTGCTCGGCGAACCACGGCACCACGGCCACGTAGGGCACGACGAGGCCGGCGGCGAGCAGGGCCAGCCAGAGCACTTCCAGTCGCCGAGGGTTTTTTGTAGTCACAACTACAGTATCCAGGCCACCAAGACGGCGGAGGCGCCTCACGCCAGTGGGTCCTGGTAAGGCCCGGCCACCGCCGGCCCCAGACCGGCAGGCAGGTGACTGACAGCCAGCGACACCGCTGCTTCCGGCGTGACAGTTTCCCCGAGGACAGCACCTTCCCAGGACGCCTTGACGACGTACTTCCCATCGGAGGTCGCTACGCACACCACGTCGGGTGAGAATGGGAAACCAGTGGTGGTCGAGAACCGCAGTGACCAGTGGCTCGTGTACGGGTACAGCTGCCGCAGCTTCGGCTCGGCGTAGGCGGCTTCGACCAGCGCCCGGTACTCGGGCCAACTCGCGTCCTCCGCGTCCTGCCGCAACCACTGCCACTGCGCCGCCACCACCTGCGCCGGGCCCTGCTCGGCCGCCTCGGCGAGCTGGGTGAGTTCGACGAACGGCACCGATCGTCGAATGTCGTGCAGCGATGTCCCGTCCCGCCAGCCTTGCGCCGCCCTGACAACCTCGACCAGGTCTTGCGTGGTGCCCGAGACCAGCCAGATACCTTGGCCCCAGCCATTGATCGACCACCTCCGTTCGATGTGCCCGGCGCCAACCTCAAGTGGCTCGCGAAGCGGTGTCGTACTCAGGACGCTGGCGTAGCGCAACGGCTCCCGCTGGTGAACCACCACCTCACCGAGCGAGAGGCCGCGGTCCACCGCGACTGCCTGGAGCGCCGCGGCCAGACTTCCCATGGCAGCCACGTCGGGATACAGATCGGCCGGGTCCGGGAACGTCGTCACGTCTGCGAGTGTGCCGTACGCACCCACTCCGTTGGTGTGGACGTGGTGGCGTAGCCGTGGCCCCAGTGGTCGGCGTTGATCAGGGCGGTCACTTCGTCCCGCGTGCGGGTGCCGGAGGAGAGCCGGGTGGTGACGTGGTCGTGGCGGGCCGATACTCGCTCGTGCGCTCGGCCGTGAGGATGCGAGGGTGTGCCGTGATGACGGTCAGGCGGTTCCGGGACGCGGACGTGGCGACGCTGTGGGCGTTGAACGACCTGCCCAACATCGCAGCGACCGCCGATCCGAGCGTTCCCTTGCCGCTGCCACCGTCGACCCGGCCGCCCGGGTTCCCTGATCTGGCCGACATCCGTGGCTGCTTTCTGGACGCCGGCGGCGACTTCCTGGTCGTCGAGCTCGACGGTCACGTGGTCGGCATGGGCGGCATCAGGCCCTCGACCGAGGGACGGGCCGAGGTGCTGCGGATCCGGGTGCATCCCGCGACCCGCAGGCGCGGTGTGGGCCGGGCGTTGATGAGCGCCCTGGAGCAACGGGCGGCGCGGCTGGGCCTTCGGGAGATGCACCTGGACACCGCGACGAACCAGCCGGAAGCCATGGCGTTCTATCGCAGCCTGGGCTACCAGGAGATCGGCCGGGAGCACCGGCCCGGCTGGTCCTGGACGTTGGTGTACTACCTCAAGACCCTCTGAGATCCTCCGAGTCAGGCGAGGAGCTGCCACTCCGTCCTGCCGGCCACCTTCGCGCCGATGTCCGACGTGACAAAGTTCCACGACGCGGACGCCGTGGTGTTCTGTCAATGGTCGGCATAACCTGTGGCGACGAGGTACGGGCGGGCGTCCTGCGGCCGCAGGACGAGACCGTGACCCACGGCGTCGCCGGCCGGGCGCAGGACGCCGCCGGGGCCCGGGGTGGCCACGCCGTCGAAGAGCAGCGCCTCGATGCGGACGTGGTCGTGGAAGTACTCCAGATGGCGCAGGTTCGTGGTGGCCAGCGCGGCGCCGAGGTGCAGGGCCGGTGCGCAGTGGCCGGACACCTCCAGGCCCACCGACGCAGCGAGGGCGGCGACCCGCTGCCACTCGGTGATGCCGCCGCAGCGGGAGGCGTCGGCCTGCAGGCAGTCGACGACCGGGGCGAGGCGGGCGAAGTACCGCAGGTCGTAGCCGTACTCGCCGGCGGCCACGTCCGGGCGCACCGCGTCGCGGACCCGGCGCAGGCCGTCGAGGTCGTCGGAGGAGACCGGCTCCTCGAACCAGCGCACATCCGGGAACGCCGCAGCGAACCGGATCGCCTGCTTGGCGGTGTAGGCGCCGTTGGCGTCGACGTAGAGCTCCCGGTCCGGGCCGAGCGCGTCGCGGGCGACCCCGATGCGGCGCAGGTCGGCGTCCTCGGGCCCGCCGCCGATCTTGATCTTCGCCCGCGGGATGCCGGCGTGCTCGTCGAGCCAGGCCCGGAGGCGGTCGTCGGACCAGGTGACGAACCCGCCGCTGGCGTAGACCGGCACCGCGTCGCGGGCGCGGCCGAGCAGCACGGCGAGCGACACGCCGAGCAGCCGGGCCTTGAGGTCCCACAGCGCGACGTCGACCGCGGAGATCGCGGTGGCCGCGACGCCCGGGCGGCCGGCGTTGCGCACGGCGCGGGCCATCGCCGCGTTCGCCGCCGGCACGTCGAACGCGTCGCGGCCCAGGACGTGCGGGGCGAGCAGCTCGCCGACCAGGTGGCCGGCCGCGGCCGGCGCGTAGGTCCAGCCGAGGCCGGTGGCCCCGGCCGCCGACGCGTGCACGACGACGACCGTGGTGGCGTCCCACTCCAGGGTGCCGTCGGCCTCGGGGGCGTCCGTCGGGATCCGGTATGCCGACCATTCGAGCGAGCGGACCTCAGCGGACACGGTCGCCGGGCCGGTGGGCGATGCGCCGCTCCGGGAACCGCCCGAGGTCCGTGCCGCGGACGGCGGCGTTGAGCAGCTCGGCGAGGTGCACGGCGCGGCGGCCGGTGTCGGCGTCGTCGATCTGGGTGCGGCAGGAGAACCCGTCGGCGAGCACCACGGTGGAGGGGTCCGCGGCGCGGACGGCGGGCAGCGGCGCCTGCTCGGCGCAGGCGACGTCGACGAGCGCCGGCCCCTCGTGGGCGAACGCGTTCCCTAGCGCGCCGGACAGGTCGCCGGGCCGCTCGACCCGCACGCCGTAGCCGTCGCAGGCGCGGGCGATCGCGCCGAAGTCGGGCGCCGGCTCGCCGAAGCGGACGCCGTGCTCGGGGAAGCCGAGCACCATCTGCTCCCACAGGATCTGCCCGAGGGCGTTGTTGTTGTTGTTCACCACGACCTTGATCGACAGGCCGTACCGCGCGGCGGTGTTGAACTCGGCCATGAGCATGGCGAAGCCGCCGTCGCCGACGAACGCGATCACCTGCCGGCACTGGTGGGCGTGCTGCGCGGCGACCGCGTAGGGCAGGCCGGGCGCCATCGTGGCGAGGGTGCCCGACAGGTAGAACTCGCGGCCCCCGCGAATCTGCCAGTGCCGGGCGGCCCAGGTGGCGATGGTGCCGGAGTCGCAGGTGAGGATCGCGTCGTTGGTGGCCAGCCGGTCCAGCTCGCTCGCCAGGAACTGCGGGGCGATCGGGTCGCGCTCCGGTGACTCCAGCGCCACCATGCGCTCCCGCCAGTCGCGGACCTTCCCCTGGTACCGCTGCAGATGCCCGTGGTCCTTGGGCTTGAGCAGCGGCAGGAGCGCCTCCAGGGTGGCGCCGACGTCGCCGACGAGCGGCACGTCGGTGGGGACGCGGGTGCCGGCCCGAGTCGGGTCGATCTCGACCTGGACGACCTTCGCGGTGCCAGGCGCGGGCAGGAACTTCGTATACGCGAAGTTGGTGCCCAGCATCAGCAGCGCGTCGAGGTCCTCCATCAGGTCCTCGCTCGGCTTGGTGCCGAGCAGGCCGAGGCCGCCGGTGACGCACGGCGAGTCGTCGTCTTGGCGTGGGCGGTCGCCATGAACGGGGCCGCCTCCTCGTGGTGCACGAGCACGAACCGGACCTTGTCGCCGTTGCGGCGCAGGCCCTCCATGATCCCGTTGATGCCGTCGCCGGGCAGGCCGAACACGGTGTCCACGCCCCAGTCGGCCAGCCGGGAGATCAGGACCCTAGCTGTTGTCTCGCCCATACTGCGCGGCCCTACCCATCCCGGCAGCGGCCATGCGTCGGGCGGGATGAAACCGTGGTTCGCCGGTTCAACGGCGGCGTAACGGCGACAGTCGTGGTTCGACTCTGTTCGGCCGCCTCTGCGATCGCAACGGTCTGCTCGTCACGGCCGAGCACGCGCGTCTACACCAATCGGGAAGGTTCGCGATCGAGCGGCCGCTACTGGCGTCGCTGCCAGATGAGCCGTTCGAGACCGAGACCGGGCTGACCCGCCATCCACCACGACGTCGGCAAGACCACCAAACGAGACAAGACTCTCAAGGATCGCAAGCAGCGCGAAGGTTAAACAACAAGCTTAGCGGTGGCTAGGGACAATCTTGGGGCGAGCAGGGAATCGCTGCCGTCCGCTGCGGGCGTCGCTCGACGGACAGCGACTCCAGCACGGCGAGTCGACCTAACGCTCATAAGCGGCGTGATCGGTCAGGTGGCGGTCCACTCCGGGCAGTGCTTCTGCGCGAGTGCTCGCAAGCCCTCAGCCGCGTCCGCGCTCGCGAACTGGGGAGCAAGTGTCTCGTCATTCGCCACCATAGCTGCCGCGATCGACGTCCACCGCAGTCCCCGCCGACGTGGGTTCGCGGTAGCGGCCCGGCCCTTGGAACGGCTCGAACGAACAACGCTGCAGAGCGTGATCGCCCTCGGAGGGATTGAGCTGCATGGAGAAACGAATCGGGAGTCGTTCGGGCGTAACCTTTGGACGCACGTGTGAGCAGCGAACGCTGTTCAGCCCCGCGGCCACTTCTGCTGGGCCCATGGGAGGGCGGCTGGTGCAACCCAGTAGTTGTTGAAGAATCTCACGACCTGCGTGGAATCGGGCGCATCCAGCCCGGGTGGGGGCAGTTCCCGGCGCTCCGCCGGCCGGGAGCATCCCAGGATGGCCTGTTCGAAGCCAGCCGGGGTGTAGTAGTTGAGGCAGTGGCATACTTCCGTCCCGGTCACCTTGAACTCATGCACGGTGTTGCGCGGGAGATGGCCCAGGCTGCCCGGTCCGAGAACGACTTCCTGCCCGCCGATGATGGCGGTCATCTCCCCGGCAAGGATGTAGAACGCCTCGTCCTCGAACGGGTGGATATGCGGAGGTGGCCCCGACCCGACCGGCATGAACTGTTCGATGACGGAGTATCCGCCGTTGGTGTCTTCGCCGGTGGCCAAGACCAGCCACAGGATATCAAGCAGCCACCGTGCGGGGGCGTCGTCTCTGCTCCGAGCAACGGGATTGCTGGACACGATTAGATTCATGGCTATGACCTCCAGAAGCTGTGCGCTCTGGAATACAGAGTTCCGCCAGCCAGGTGTTCGCCTTCCGCTCCAACCTCGTGAAGCCGATCGGCAACACACCGGCAACTACGCCCACTGTACGTCGGGTAGCGCACCACGCCTGCAGCACCGCCACTTGAACTGCACACGGAGGGATCGGCGAGGCGCAGGATGAGGCGGCCGGGGGTCCGGATCGGTCTTCATGGACTGATGCACGGCTGTCAGTTGTCGAGATACCAGCTGATGATCTTGTCTTGGCGAATGCGGATGACTTCTGGGCTGATTGCGCTAATTCTTGGTGGTGCCCATGGTTAGGCCGCCGATGAGGATGATGTCGTCGTCCTGCAGGAAGTAGACGACGGAGTTGACCTGCGATTGCCCGTGCGGGTCAACGGTGGCCATCCTGCTGAGGCGCCGACCGCGCAGGTAGGCACGCTCGGTCTCGGTGAGCTGTGCCATGGGGAATCTCCGTGGCGCCGATCGTTGCAGTGCAGGTGCAATCACGGCTGAGGGTGGACGCCGGTGCGGGCTACGAGGTCTCCGGAGGCGGCAATGAAGGCTGCGACGTGGTCGGTGGTCAGCGTTGCGGAATGCTGCGCGTAGCGGTGGAGGTAGTCCAGCGTGGCGGGGTCTTCTGAGTCGTCGCGGTGTTCGCGAACAAGAAGGTCCGGAAGTCGATGCGCTGCTGCGCCGCGAGGACGAGGAGTGCTGTCGACTGGACTCCCCCGCCGTACGAGATGACTCGGATCATCAGGTCCACCAGTCCTCTGGCGCCGGATCGGCCGACGCCGGCGGCAGCTTTGCATGGCGTGCGTCGCGGTCGTCCTCGGCCGCGCGGCATTGCCGGAACGGTCCGTCCTCGCCGAGCAGTTCACGCAACTGTCGGTCCAGCTCGACCGACCAGTTCGACATGCCGGTGGCGATGAGGCGGGATGCCTCCCAGGAGCGCCACAGGGTCTCCAGGCGCCAGATTGCCTCCGCGTGGCGCCACCACTGTGGGCACCAGTGCCAGCGCTGCCCGCGACCCGCCAGCCGAACATCGGCAGGAACATGCCGTGGACCCAGTCCTCAACCGAGGGGAACCGCAGCGTTCCGGCCTGCTGGGTGAGTGCGGACGGCGCCTGGTCGTCGAGGCGCTGCGTGAGCTCGGCGACCTGCGTCTGGAGCGCGGCAACGACGCTGGTGAGCTCGTCGAGGCGGTAGGAGTCGGTCACCGTGTCCTCCTGTGGGCGGCGTGCGCGCTCGGGCCCGCCGCCCTGGTAGCGGTCGGATGTGCGGTGAGCACGCGCTGCGCCGGGACGGGAAACGACTGGGCTGCTACCTGGGCCGGGTTTCCGCCGGACTGCTGCGTTTCGGTGCGTTCGCTCTTGGTACCGGGTCTCGCGATCGCCTCGGCGGCGTGGCGGGCGCACTTGTGGTACGTGCCGACGTACAACTCGCCGGCCGGGGGCTTCGATCCGGTCCGCCTTGCGCGCGCCGCACACAGAAGCGCGTAGGTTCGCAGAATCCTGAGAGGCAACGTGCGGGAACCCGCACGGCCTGCAGGTAAGCCCGAAAGCTACCGTGCGGGTTCGGACGAGCCCGGTTGATCCCTGACACTCTGACCTGCCCGCCGGATGGCCTCAACTAGCCCAACCGGGCGGCCCTGTCGAGGGTCGCCTATCGCGGGAATCGGGCGGGAGTCCGTGCACGCCAGTGACTTCCGTCCACCGCTGGTCGGAGGCCATGTGCCGCACTGCCTCATCACAGGCGTCGTCAATGAAGCGTACCGCCGCGACCAGGATGTTCCTTCGGAGCCGCCGAACCGCAGCTCGAGTTCATACCCTTCTCCGTAAGTGCGCACATAGACGTCGCGGCGGTTCAACCGCCCCCAGGAGTTGTTCCACCAATGCCGTACAACGCAGCAGCGGCCCCCTGCAGGCGCATCCGCAGGCCGGCGAGACCGTCGGCGCCGCCGGCGGCGAGGGTGCCGGCCAGCTCGGGGCCGCCGGCGTCGCGGACGTGGCGGGCGAGGAGGGCGTCGATGTCGCGGCCGCCGCAGTCGTCGAGGGCGGCGTGGCCGATGACCTCGTGGACGCCGTCGGCGCCGCAGCGGATGACGGCGGCGTCGAAGGTGCCGCCGCCGAAGTCGTAGACGAGCACGACCTGCCCGGCGCCGAAGCCGGCCCCGGCGACCGGCGCAAACGCGGCCGCGACCGGCTCGGCGACGAGCTGGACCTCGGGGAACCCGGCGGCCTCGCCGGCGGCGACCATGAGCGCCCGGCGGGGGTCGCCCTCGGCGTAGGAGGCGGGGACGGTGAGCAGCAGCCGGTGCACCGGCTCGCCATGCAGCTCGGCGGCCCGGTCGCGGAACACCCCGAGCACCGCCGCGACCAGGTCCTGCGGCGCGTAGGCGCGCTCGCCGAGCGGGACCGGGACGGACTGGCCCAGGTCGCGTTTGAACTCGGCCCGGTAGCCGGCCGGGTCGGAGCGCTTGCGCCGCTCGGCGGCGGTGCCGACGAGCAGCCGGTCACCCTCCAGGGCCACCGCGGACGGCCACGAGTACAGCCCGCTGGCGGGCTCCTTCAGCAGCCGCACTTGCCCGCCGGTGACCAGCGCCGCCGAAGACGCCGAGGTGCCGAAGTCCACGACGAGTGCCGTCGCCTCACCCATACCGCCGTCCCTTTCACCCGGGTGCCGTCCAACCTAGCGATCAGACACCCGGACCCGCCTCGGATGTTCCGGCGAAACCTCGACACTCTCCTCGTTCCACGGAACCCAGGTGCACTGTGGGGCATCAGGACGGCCCGTCTGCAAGAAGTCAAGAAGTGTGGTGATCTGGGCGGTCGACGGAGAGTGCGCCTGATGCCGACGTAAGGACGGACCTCACACTCGCGGTCCCGCGGCCGTCTTCTCAGCGAGCCCGTTTGGGCGAACTGCCCTGTGCAAGGAGCGATCCAATGATGACCTTGGCTGCCGCGAACAAGGCAGAGCGCGAGAAGTGGCTCGACGAGCATTGGCCGTGTGACTCGGACGTCAATGGCGTCCCGAAGAGGGTCGCGGCGTTGACGCTGCAGGCCTTCGGCTACATCCCGGGTGTCCCCCAGGAAGGCATCGACTCTCGTAACAAGGAGCTGCGGAACCGAATCTTCGCCGAGCGATTCGGCGGTCGCCTCTCTTGTGAGGGCATCGAGATCCCCAATGGCGCGCTGATCCTGCAGCGGATGAGGGTGATCCCCAGTGTCTGAGATGAGGGCGAACACCGAAGATATCGTGGGCTACACCGCGGGGGTGTTCGACATGCTGCATGTGGGACATCTGCGGCTGCTCCAGCAGGCGAGAGCGCAGTGCGATCGCCTCATCGTCGGCGTCACGACCGACGAGCTGTGCCAGCGGCGCAAGCACAAGACCCCGCTCATCCCGTACTCCGATCGCGCAACCATGCTCCGTGGGCTGCGATGCGTCGACGAAGTGGTGCCGCAACACCACATGGATCGCATCGCCGCATGGGATCGGCTGCGCTTCGACGTCACGTTCGTCGGAGACGACTGGAGGGGCACGGCGAGCTGGGTTGCCTACGAGTCACAGTTCGCAGAGATCGGTGTGCGGGTCGTCTACTTCCCCTACACCGCGGGCGTGTCGAGCACGCAACTCCGTGAGAAGCTCCGCGGTCTTCCCGTGGCCGCCTGACACAGCGATCAGCGACAACACAGTCCGGATCTCACGTTCCGCGTGTGGCGAACGTCTACCGGTTAGAAGAAGAGAGACGCAGGTGAACACTCGACACATCGTGATCAAGACCATCCTCGGGCCGATCATGCTCGTCGCCAAGGACGAGAAGATCGCCGGCTTGTACTTCCGGCATCATGTCCGGCGGCCATCGCAGGAGGCGTTCGACTCTGAGGCGTTCGGCTCCGAGGTGGTCGACTCGACGGACTCGCTGCTAAACGAGGCGGCGCGGCAGTTGCGCGACTACCTTGCCGGTCGACGTCGGGAGTTCGATCTCCCGCTCGCCGCCGGGGGTGACGAGTTCCAGCACGCTGTCTGGGACATCGTGAAGGGCATCCAGTGTGGTGGCATGACCACCTAGGGTCGCATCGCCGAGCGGCTCGGAGACCGCAGCCTCGCGCAACAGATCGGACAGGCTGTGGGCGCGAATCCGCTGTGCATCTTCGTGCCGTGTCACCCCGTTGTCGGTTCCAATGGCTCCCTCACGGGCTACGCCAGCGGGCTGGAGCGCAAGCAGGCATTGCTGGGGCTCGAGGAGCCGGCCGCTGTGGGCCGCAGTGAACGGACTCCCGAGCAAACAACGCCAAGCTGTCGTCTACCACTACGTGGCCGGGTTGGCATACGCCGAGATCGCAGAGATCGTCGGCGGCACCGTTGACGCGGCCCGAAGAGCCGCCGCAGATGGACTGAAGAATCTCAGAAAGAACTATCCGGGCGCGTTCACGAAAGGAGCATCATCATGAACGACATTCGCGACGATGACGACATGACCGCCCTGCTGTTGACGCCCGTGGACGCCGACACACTCAGTCGGCTTCACCGCCGCCTGGAGCAGGAGGCACAGCAGTCCAATCTCGTCGACGTCGCCTACACCACCATCGACTCGCCGGTCGGCAAGCTGCTGCTGGCGGCCACCCCGAAGGGTCTGGTACGCGTGGCGTACGCCAGCGAGGATCACGACCGAGTGCTGGAGTCCCTCGGCCAGAAGCTCAGCCCGCGCATCCTGCGCGCCCCGAAGCGGCTCGACGACGTGGCGCGCGAGATCGACGAGTACTTCGCCAAGCACCGCCAGGTCTTCGATCTGACGCTCGACCTGTCGCTGTCGCGCGGCTTCCGACGCCTCGTGCAGACGCATCTGCCCGAGATCGAGTACGGCCAGACGCGCAGCTACCGGGACATGGCCGAACTCGTCGGCAACCCCATGGCCGTCCGCGCCGTGGGCACCGCCTGCGCGACCAACCCGCTGCCGATCGTCGTACCGTGCCACCGCGTGCTGCGCACCGACGGCACGCTCGGCGGCTACATCGGCGGACTCGAAGCCAAGACGGCCCTGCTCGATCTGGAGGCCGCGGCATGAGTACGGCGGCGGCGACCAGGAAGAAGAAGTCGGATCGGTGGCACGACCGCGTCGAGTCCGCCGACTGGACGGCAATCACCGAGGAGGTCAACGAGTACGGCGGCGCGCTGCTGCCGCAACTGCTGACCCCGGAGGAGACCTTGGAGATCAGGGAGCTGTACGAGCAGGACGACCTGTTCCGCAGCACCATCAACATGGGCCCGCACCGCTTCGGCGAGGGCCAGTACCGGTACTTCAACGCACCCTACCCGGAGCCGATCGAGCGGCTCAAGCAGGCGCTGTACCCGCGGCTGCTCCCCATCGCCCGCGATTGGTGGACCAAGCTCGGTCGGCCTGCACCGTGGCCGGACACGCTCGACCTCAACGAACCCGGCGTGGACCACACGGGCGGCGAGTTCCTGCTGTTGGAACAGCGCCCGCGCGCCCAATCCCGAGGCACAGCCACGCTGCTACCGCACGGTCACGGATACCTCTTCACCACCCGCGACCGGCCTGTCGAGTCTGCCCGGGGATGGTCGGCCGCACCGGTCCGGCACGGTGTGTCCGCCGTCCGGTCCGGTGAACGCCACACCCTCGCCCTCGTCTTCCACGACGCCGCATGAGCGACGCGACGAAGACGTACACCCTTCTGGGCGCGGACGGCCGCCCTTATCAGTCTCCGACCAAGGGGCTGTGGGGCGGCCACGGCGGCTCGAAGATCTACGGGCGACTCGACTGCCCTGCCGCGCTACGGGCCATCGCCCGCGGCGGCTACGCGAAGCACCGCGTCTTCTTCGCCGACGAGGCCACGGCGGTCGCCACCGGATTCCGCCCCTGCGGAACCTGCTGCAAAGGCCGCTATCAGCATTGGAAGACCGCACGAGAGAACGGCGAACGATGGAAGCCCTGAACACCCCCTTGCTGAAGGTGTCAGCGAGCCACGACGCGGATCTAACAGCCACGGATGCCGAGGTCGCGACCATCGTCAGACTCGCCCGCGACCGCCACGCCCAGGACATCGTGATCGGCTCTGGTCGCACTCCTCACGCCCTCGCGACCGCACGCCTGATCGAATCGGCCTGGGACCGGGCCGGAGGCCAAACGCTCGACACGATCACCTGGCCCGAGACCGGTGCCTCGTGGCTGCGCCAGGCGTCACGATTCGCCGCCCCAAACCCCGACCTGTGGCTGATGGTCGGGCCGGCGACCGGCTGGGCACAGATGACCCGGCGGCTGCTGTGGTCCACACGCTGGACCCCCGAGCGCACTATCGCGACCGCCGGAATCGGCGACTCGCGCACTCTCGCACTCGTCGGCCTGGTCAATCTGGACGGCCTTGTCGGCGCCAGCGCGGACGGCACCCCCTGGCTCGTCGCGCACGACTCCCTCATGCATCTCACCCACGCGGAGGGCACGCGATGACGGCGCTGTTCCCACCGGAGTTCGGCGAACGTGACATGGAAGAAGTCGCCCCGGGGGCCACCCTCGTCCCTGACTGGTTGACTCTGGAAAAGCAGGCCTGGATTCTGGATCAGTTCCGCGAGTGGGTGCAAGGCCCGGTCCCCATCCGCGCCGCGAAAGTCCGCGGACACGAGATGTCGGTACGCACCGTATGTCTGGGCTGGCACTGGCAGCCGTACAAATACACGCGAAACGCCACCGACGTGAACGGCGCCCGTGTCCTTCCGTTCCCTGACTGGATGATCCGTCTGGGACGGTACGCGCTCAAGGTGACTGGTCACGACGCAGCCACGATCGGCTCCTACGCGCCTGACACCGCGCTGGTGAACTACTACGACGCGGAGGCGCGCTTGGGAATGCACCAGGACAAGGACGAAAGCTCCCGCGCCCCGGTGGTATCGCTGTCCATCGGCGATAGCTGCACGTTCCGATTCGGCAACACGGAAAACCGCGGCAAGCCCTACACCGACTTGCTGCTGGCCTCCGGCGACCTGTTCGTCTTCGGCGGTCCAAGCCGGCTGGCCTATCACGGTGTCACCAAGGTGCACGCGGACACCGCCCCTGAGGGATGCGGTTTGGGTCGGGGGCGCATCAACATCACGATGCGCATGACCGGGCTCGCCGGGTGATCGAATGACGCAGAATGCAACCAGCACCATTGTCGACCCCGGCGTTGTCGTCGGCGACGACGGGCTCGCCCGGCCCGCGTGGGCGGCCGTTGGCCCTCTGCTTCGCGACTACCGAGGCTGAAAGGTCGGGGTGATCACGGCGGTTGGGGTTGCAGGCCGAGGCCCGTTACAGCGATGAAGGCGTCAGGGTCCCGGCCGGTACTGCATGCTCTTGAGCCGGGTTGGGGAGGGCGATCCATTCTCGGGGGGCGTTCACGGCGGCGATCCACGGTGAACGATTTCGGCAGTTGGACGCCCACTCCCTCCCAAACTCAACATATAGCGCACCGTGGGGCTTGTGGCAAGACCCGGGTCGTACCGCAGAATCGCTGACCGAGACCAGTTCCTGCGGAAAATGGAGTAGCGAAATGCGTGTGTTGTCGTCGACTAAAGACCGCGCGAGGAGTGGCCAGTGACGGACGCCGACGTGATCATCGTGGGTGCCGGCCCGACCGGCCTGATGCTGGCCGCCGAGTTGCGCCTGGCCGGAGTGCGACCGCTGGTGCTGGAGCGACAGCCGCAGCTGCGAGAGACCCCGAAGGCCAACGGTTTCTCCGGGCAGATCGTGGACCTGCTGCGCTATCGGGGCCTGCTGGATCGGATCGAAGCGGCCAGCATCGGCCCCATCCACACGGCTCCCCGGCTGCAGTTCGGTGGCGTGCATCTGGACCTGTCACAGCTGGGGGATTCTTCCCCGATCTGGGGGATGCATCTGCCGCAGCCGCGGCTCGAACGCCTGCTCGACGAGCGCGTCGGCGAGCTCGACGCCGCCGTCACCCGCGGGCACGAGGTCGTCGGGGTCAGCCAGGACGACGCCACGGTGACCGCGGACGTGCGCGGCCCGGACGGGACGTACCGGGTGACCGCCCACTACCTGGTGGGCTGCGACGGCCCGCGCAGCAGCATCCGCGACCTGACCGGATTCCCGTTCCCCGGCACGACATATCCCGAGGTGTACCGGCTGGGCCAGGTCACCCTGTCCGATTCGGTGACGCGGCTGGACAACGGCGACCTCGACATCCCCGGGCCGGGCCGGATCCCGGCGGCTTCGTTCACCCGGACCGACCGCGGTGTCTTCGGGTTCGGGTGGCTCACCGCCGAGTCGATGCTCGTGCAGACGACCGAGGACGAACCCGCCGAGGTCGACGACGACACACCGATGACCCTGGCCGAGTTCCAGGAGAGCATCCGCCGCGTGCTCGGCGCGGACCTTCCCGTCGCGGAGGCGACCCGGCTGTCGCGCTACGGATTCCAGGCCCGGCAGGCCGAACGGTACCGCGACGCACGGATCCTGCTGGCCGGCGACGCGGCGCACCAGTTTCCCGCCACAGGCATCGGCATCAACGTCGGCATGCTCGACGCGGTCAACCTCGCCTGGAAGCTGGCCGCGGACATCCACGGCTGGGCGCCGGCGGGCCTGCTGGACACCTACCACGGCGAGCGCCACCTCGCCGGCGAACGGGCAATGCTGCAGACCCAGGCCCAGGTGGCGCTGCGACGCGGAACCGACCCGGCCGCCGAGGCGCTCCGGGAACTCTTCGTGGAACTGTTCGCCGACGAGCAGCCGTTGCGCCGCATCGGATCCCTGATCGCCAGCGCCGACATCCGCTACCCGCTGCCTAACCCTAACCAGCACGCCCTGACCGGCACCTTCGCGCCCAACTTCACCCTGCACACCGACCACGGTGCAACCAACGTCGCGGAGCTCATGCACACCGCACGACCCATCTTCCTCGACCTCGCCGACCGCCCGGACCTCCGCGACACCGCCCGCGACTGGCAGCACCGCATCGACATCCACACGGCCAAGACCGATGATCAGCGGCCGGCCGACGCCCTCCTCATCCGACCCGACGCCCACATCGCCTGGGCCGCAACCACCGACGAACCCGCCGGCAACGCAGCGCCCGCGCTACGAGACGCGCTCTCCTGCTGGTTCGGCACACCCTGACCGCGCAGTGCCCGTCGCGGCCGGCTAGATAGCCGCGTTCGCGCAGAAACCGGGCGATCGCGACGGCGACCCGGCCGCCCATCTGGTCGTAGCAGCGACGGGCGCGGCGGATCGCGTGGGCCCGCGTGGCCTGGCGCAGCGACACGACCGTGACCATCGGCCACACGCGGCCCACCACCTCGACGAGCTCGGCGATGTGCGGCCCCACGAGCCGGCAGTAGCGGTACGGCCTGTGCTGCTCGACTGCGACCATCCCGCCGGCCATAAGCCGTGACAGGTGCCCGCTCATAGTGGGGGCGGCTCCACCGATCTCCCCGGCGAGCATACTCGCGGGAAGTGCACGCCCGTCGCACAACGTTATCAGCGTCTGGGCCCCAAGCGGCCCGGCGATCAACCGGCCGATGACGCTCAGGCCTGCTTCTCCCGCGGCCAACGCACATGCACCGCCGTTCGCGGCGAACGCGATACCGTGCCCGGGGGACGGAAGCCGAGCCTGCCCCTGCCCCTGGTTCCCAGGGGCAGGGGCAGGCTCGAAATCTCATCAACCCCAACCACCATCGTCACCCCGACGTTTCGGCCTCGAGTACCCGAGGCTGAAACGTCGGGGTGATCACGGCGGTTGGGGTTGCAGGGCGAGGCCGGTCTCGGCGATGAACGCCTCGAGAAGTCGTGGCCGGTACTGCATACTCTTGAGCCGGGTCCGCACGATCGCGGCGAGCTGGTCGGTGCTGCAGACGGCGAGGTTACCCAGCCCGCGCTTGAGATGCGACCACACGCCCTCGGCCGGGTTCAGTTCCGGCGCGTACGGCGGCAACTGGACCACGCTGAGCCAGTCGTGGGCCGCGACGAACGCCCGCATCACGGCGCTGACATGGTGATTGAGGTTGTCCCAGACGACGATCAGCGGCGCCCGCACCTGGGCATGGACCGCGTTGAGCAGGTGGATGTAGTCGGCCTCGCCCAGACCCTTCGGCTCACGCTTACGGCCGTGATACACGCGGATACGGAAGAACAGCCGGGTCCGCAGCCCCGGCCGGACGGCGATCAGCCCGGCCATCGACACCCGGCCCGACCCCTTCCCCGACACCGACACCACCGGGGTGTCCCCACGCCGCGACCAGGTGCGGGCCTTCGGCGGGCGCAACGACTGCCCGGCCTCGTCCTCGAAGCAGACCCACGCCCCGAGGGCCTGGGCCGTCATCTGACCCGTGACCACGTCTCCGCACGCCAGACCGCGACCGCGGCCTCAACCCGTTCGACGGCCCGATGGACGGGCACCTGCGGGGTCCAGCCGATGCGGTGCAGCAGATACGACACGCCCCGCTCGGTGTAGCGCACATGAAACAACCGGCCGATCAGCACCCTGATCCGCGGCAGCGTCCACCGCTGATCCTCGACCCAACCGTGTGCGGCCGGCCCCCGCTTCAACTCGGCCCGCAACCGGGCCAGCCGGACCGGGTCCAGCCGGCACCGGCCACCGCTCGGCCCCTTGGACCGCAGCCCATCACGGCCATCCCGACGCCATGCCTGCTGCCACTGATACGCCGACTTGGCCGACACCCGCAACGCCACCGCGACCCGCCCCGCCGTCACCCGCTGCTCAAACAGGTCGACCGCCTGCATCCGCACCATCTCACGGCGGACCCGGCCCTTCGCGTTCAGCCCGCCACCAACGGCGTACCTCACACTCCCGGTATAGATCGTCACCGACCCCGGGTCACGCCGACACGCCGAACCAACATCGACTCACCTCGACCCTTCGGCCTCAGTACTACGACACAGAGTGGGGCATGCCTGTCACGGACGAACGCGGCGTCTACGAGCGGATCAGCCTCGAAGAGTTTCAGGCGGGTCTGTCCTGGGCGACGATCCTCCGCAAACGACCCGCGTTCCGTGCCGCGTTCGGTGACTTCGTCCCGGACACCATTGCCGCCCACACCGAGGCTGATGTCGAGCGGTTGATGACCGACGCCGGCATCGTGCGCAACCGGCAGAAGATCGAGGCGACCATCACCAACGCCCGCGCCACCATCAAGCTCCGTGAGGAGATGGGTTTGGCCGATCTGGTGTGGTCCTTCCGGCCGGAGAGCACGCCCCATCCCCAGTCCTTTGCTGAGATCCCTACGAAGTCGGCCGAATCGGTCGCGTTGTCGAAGGAGCTGCGCCGGCGCGGATTCGCTTTCGTAGGCCCGACCACCATGTATGCGCTGATGGAAGCGATTGGCATCGTCGATACCCATCTGCTCGGCTCGCATCGGCGGGGCAGCACTGGAAGCTGGACAACGTGACCCGCCGGCATCTGATCCGAACGGTCCTGCCGAGGTGCGGGTTCAGGTCGCACTACGCCCACCCCGAGGGATGCCGAGCGACCGATCTCACGATCGCCGTCTCGCGGACGTCTCCCTTGGGGGGCAGGCAGACGCCCCCTGAACTCAATTGGAGGCCGGCACTGTGGACAGTGAACAAGACCCGCACAACCCAGCATCGACCTCGCCCTGGCTCGACGAGCACTATTCCTTGTCGGCGGACCGCACCCTTGCCCTCAGCGAAGTGGCAGCCGCCGCGCGGATCCCTACAGGTGACGGCGTCGTCTGGAGGGCCGCCGTTGTCGCCACCTTCGGAACCGATGCGACCGGTAGAACCGTCACGTACCTGCAGTACCTCCAGGACGTCGAGTGGCGAGTCGCGGAACGAGACATCCTGCGCATACTGATCCGAATGCTGCGCAGCCGTATCGGCATCTGAGTGGTCTTCGCCGACAGCCCCGCAGAGGCCCGTATGAGCACCGTCCGGCTCGACGCTAACGGGCCTTTCCACCACAGCGTTGTTTTCGCACTACTTGCCGCGCACGCCATCCCCGGAGTCGAGTGCCTCGACCACCAGGCCGGAAGCCACACACGAATGATGGCACTCGGCGGAGCCCAGACGCATGTCGTTGTGAGGTTCGACCCGGCTGGAGTGAGCGTTGATCTCGATCGGCCCGTCACATCGACCGACGAGGCCGCGCTTCGTGCCTGGCTGGACCTGGGCACCGACACCAGGGTCATCGAAAAGACACTGAGCAAGGACCCCTTGCTCCGACCGCTGGTCGAGAACCGTCCCGGAGTGCGGCTGGTTGGTTACGTCGGCGAGTTCGAGGCGGTTGCCATGACCGTCATCGGCCAGCAGGTCTCGCTCGCTGCGGCGCGAACCTTCGGTGGTCGCCTCGCGGCGGCCTACGGCCACCCGGTGCACGACCTCATCGCTTTCCCGACACCCGAATCCGTGGCTACCGCAGGCCCTGCACAACTCCAACAAGTTGTCGGAATCACGCGTGCGCGGAGCGTCACGCTCCACGCCGTCGCCGAGAGGTGGGCGGAAGGATTTTCGCTCGCGCAGCTCACTGTCAACGAGGCGCGTCGCGCACTGCTGGCGCTTCCCGGCGTCGGCCCATGGACCGCGGACTACCTTACGGTGCGAGCGATGCAGCATCCCGACACTTTCGTCCCGGGCGACCTGGTGGCCCGCAGGGCGCTTGGAGCCGTCACTGTCGACGAGGCGCGGACCCTCGCCGCGGCGTGGGCGCCGTGGCGCTCCTACGCCCTCATGCATCTGTGGGCGGACGCCGCCTACGGCGCGGCCAAGCCCGGACGAACATGAGCCTGATCCCGGGCTCCGATCTCACGTTCCTGCGCAATCCGGCGTCTTCCAAGTGCCGGGAGGCAACCGCCCGGCATCGCTGACATCAGTCAGGTCAGCAAGCCCGCGGCCGTCACGCGCCCGGCGGTCGCGGGCACCACTGCTTTAGATGGGCGTACACGGAGGAATGCGATGACCAGCCAACAGGACAAGGAATACGACCTGACCGACTTCGACGCCGACAACTACCGAGCCGAGACGGAGCTCGCGGCCGCTGCCGCGTACTACTTCCCGAGCCTCGCGGAGGAGAGCGCCCAGGCGGCTCAGCTCAGCTTGGCGGTCGGAGACCTCCTCCAAACCGCCATGATCTGCGGTGGCATCGACATGATGCCCTTCACGATCCGCGACCAGAACCTAGTGGTCGTGGCCTGCAGAGGTTACGAGACCGTCGGCATCTCGGTCATCGACCCCACCGGCGACGTCGCCCGCGACGTCGTGACATGGCTGGAGCCAACCCACGCGGCGTGGGTGGAGCGGGTACTCAAGATCGAGCTCCTACGCAACGCTCGCGAGGCAGGCATCGAACGGGTGATCGTCCGAGACGGTACAGCGACGGAGGCCATCTACGTGGCCCTCGGCCTGCACCCCGTCGAAGTGACGGCATGACCGAGGCATCACGGACCCTGTACGACCTCACCGAGTTCGACCGAGGGCGACTGTACGTCGAAGAGGAGATCGGCTTCGTTTGCCCCAATCTGCGGCCGTTCCGTGCGGCACGCGATCCGGATGGGAGACGGTCGTTCTCGCGGATGCTCGCCGACATCGTGCAGACCCCCAGCCACCCGAGCCCCTCACCCTCACCACCGATCAACTCGTCGTCGTCGCATCACGCGGCCAGGAGAGCATCGGCCTGTCGATCATCG
The DNA here is from genome assembly GCF_022095675.1 of Dactylosporangium sp. AC04546. GTDB lineage: Bacteria > Actinomycetota > Actinomycetes > Mycobacteriales > Micromonosporaceae > Dactylosporangium. The sequence continues at coordinate 60,050 of NZ_JAHYSG010000048.1, forward strand.
ACCCCGCCGACAGCATCGCATTCGGCACCTTGACGTGAATCAACCCGCGGTGGCGCCACTGCGGGCTTGCGACAGCAATGAAGATCCAAGCGATTCCTGACGCGCGCACGGCCGGTATCAGCGCGCTCCGGGCTCCCTCGGACAGTGGCGCGCGGTCGTTCCACGGGGGCGCACAGCCTTCGTTCATCAATCTTCACACCGATCTCACGTGTCGGCTTCGGCCAACGTCTTCTGAATGCCACCACGGCTACTGGCTGACCGGTGGCGACCATCGACAGAAAAGGACAAGCAATGCCGCTCGAGGAGAACAAGGCCATCGTCGGCCGGTGGTTCACGGAGTTCTGGGGAAACCCCTTCAACCCCGACGTCATCGACGAGCTCGCCGCCCCCGACATCCGGTTCGAGTACTCGCTGCACAAGCCCATGCGTGGCCGCGACGAGGTGCGCGAGTTCGCGACCAAGTTCCGCACCGCGTTCCCGGACCTCAACTTCTGGGGCACCGCGGACCTCATCGCCGAGGGCGACTACGTCGTCGGCCAGTGGGAGGGTGGCGGCACGCACACCGGGCCGATCGTCTTCGACGACCTGCCCATCGGCTCGGTGCCGGCGGCGTCCGGCAAGACGCTCCGCTTCACCGGCACGACCGTGCTCAAGATCCAGGACGGTCTCATCGTCGAGGAGCTCGGGCTCGACGACGGTGTGAAGGTCCTTCAGCAGCTCGGGATCATCCCCACCGCCTGAGCTGACTGCCGGCACCTAGCGGCGAATTAGAGGGGGCCGGTCCATACGGGACCGGCCTCCTTCCACCACATCGAACGAAGCACGACGGACGGGGCGACTGCCACCCGACGCCTCCCCATCGACCGACTCGACACACATCACGCCGCCTGAACGCCCAGGGCGCATCCAACCTTCCATCCAGGACCAGGCCGACACTGGCTCAACCACATACGCCGCCGGGACCCGTAGGCACAGTGGCGTGCCATCCAACACCGTGAACGTTTGCGGTCAGGGCACTAGCTACGACCTCGCCGGCGTCCTTACCGGGGCGTGTACTTGTCGCAGGTGTCTGCGTACCAGGCAGCGTTGTACACGTAGTCGTTGTACCAGTAGCACTTGTTGATGATCGATGCGACGTGCGGCGGGTTCGTCTGCCAGCAGTTCAAGGTGTAGTTGGAACAGTGGTACATGTTGGGAACGGTTGCCGCTTGAGCCGGAGCGCTCATCAGCAGCCCGCCCGCGATGACGCCGGCAGTTGTCAGCGCAGCTGTGAGTCGACGACTTCCTAGCATTTTCACCCCTCAGGATAGATACACGATCTTCACTGATTGTGTTCCGCCTGGACACGGAACGCTATCCCCCGGTCGGCGCCAGCCCGCGGCGGCAGCATTGCTTGTGATCAATCCGTGTCGTCCTCCGGCGCCGCCGGACACGGTCGCCCGCCGGTCGACGCGGACGAAACCAAGCGGTAGCTCGACGAGCAGCGCCGCCGGGCCACAGCTGGCTGCTGCTGGCCCTGCTGGTGTTCGTGGCCGCAACGACGCGATGAACCGATGCGGGCCAACGCCCGCAGGGAAGTCGATCGACGTCCGCTGGCCGAATGCCCGAGGGCGGCCGCCCCGTCTGGCCAATGGATGCCGGGATGATTCTTGCCAGACTGGCACCGTCCTTCGCCGATATTGAGGTGGTGCGAGTGGTCCAGGTGCTGCTGCAGCTGTCGGGCGCCGACGACATGGAGACAGACGACATCACGCTGGCCGCGCGTAAGGTCTTGCGCGAGCTCCCGGTCGACGATGTCACCGCGCCGACCGTCGCCGCGCAGGCCGGCACCCGCGGCGAAACGGTCGCTCTGATCGGTCAGCTGGTCCTTACGATGGCCTCGACGCCCGAGGTGGTCCAGGCCGTGTCGGCCGGGCTCGCCGACTGGTTGCGCCGGCAGCGGCCGGGGCGTGTCCGCGTGCGGATCGGCGACGCCGAGATCGAGGTCGATGGGCCGAGCGACGACGTCGCGGGGCGGCTGACCGACGCCTTCATCGCCCATGCCGAGCGCACCGGCCGATGACGAAACGCGCCCTGATCGTCGCCAACAGCCACTTCGATGATCCGGGCCTCTCCGTCCTGCACGGGGCGGTCGCCGACGCCACGCGGCTGGCCAGCGTGCTCGAGGACCCGACCATCGGCGCGTTCGAGGTCACGGTCCTGCGCGACGGATCGTCCGTCGACATGAAAATACAGCTGCAGCGGTTCTTCGAGGCGGCGCAGCGCGACGACATGCTGCTCCTGCACATCTCCACCCACGGCGACCGGGACGAGAGCGGCAGCCTGCATTTCATCGCCCGGGACACCGATACCGAGTATCTCGCCGCGACCGGCGTCGCGGCGGCATGGGTGAACGACCGGATGCAGACGAGCCCGGCGACGCGGGTACTGCTGCTGCTCGACTGCTGTTACAGCGGTGCGTTCGCCGACGGGCTGAACTCCCGGTCGCGCGGTGCCGGTGCGGTGGCGGCGGAGCTCGCCGAACTCGCCGGCCACGGACGGGTCGTGATCACCGCGTCGAGCAAGATTCAGCTCGCGCACGACAGCCACCCGCAGCGCCAGGGCCGGGATCCGGACGAGCCGAGCCTGTTCACCGGACATGTCATCGCTGGCCTGGAGACCGGTTACGCGGACATCGACGGTGACGGGTACATCGACACGGACGACCTCTACCGCTACGTAGAGCAGCACGTGCGGCGCGACGCGCCGAACCAGACCCCGACGATGTCGGCGTCCAACCGGCTCGGCGGTCCGCTGGTCATCGCGAAGAACCGCGGCAGCACCCGCCATCCCGACGCCGTGTTCACCGTCGGCACAGGCGTGGTGGCCGCGCCGGGTGACGCGGCGCCGGACGGCATCGGCAGGCCGCGCCGGAAGCCTCGGCACGCCTGGCGCAAGCACGTCCGGGGCGCGCTCGTCGGCGCGGCCGCGACGGCCATCGTGGCGGCCGTCATCATCGCCGCCCTCCTGCGATCGTGGCCGGCGGGAAACGAGGGGACCCGCGGGACCAGCGGGTCGAACCCGCCGAATCCCTGGAACTTCATGACGTTCGGCCCCCTCCGAGAGGAGCCGTCGGCACAGCCGTGCCTCGGACTGTTCGGCATGTGCATCGACCAGTCGATCGACGCGGCCGTCCAGGCGTTCGGCCACAACGAGGCGCTGGGCATCCCGCCCGACCATCCGGAGCAGACGTGCCACAGCTGGGACATACCGCAACTGCGGGGCGTCAGCATCTGCGCGAAGGACGGCAAGATCGTCGAGTTCGCACTGTTCATTGCGTCCGGCACGGAGGCGTCGATCGCGCTTCCCGACGGCATTGTCGCCCGCTTCCCCCTGAAGCTCGGACCTGCCGTGAAGCGGTTCTCCGAACGGCTGGGGTCCCACCCGTACGCCCTGCAGAACCTGGACGGCGAGGGCTACTGGTCCGACTCCGCGGCCTGGCGGTTCACCGGGGCCGAGGGCATCACCTTGGCACAGATGCGCATCGGCGGCAACGGCGACAAGGCGTTCCTCGTCGATCACCACTGCGACTACGGCTACTACGTTGATCAGACGGCCGACGTCGACGTGGGTTTCATCTTCATCCATGCGACGAATGACGACCCCGAGGACAAGGACTGCCCCCCGGCCTGAGCTCACCAACGCCAGGGCGCGGACGCTACCGCGCCGCCCACCCGAAGTGGTCGAGATAGTCCTCATCAGTGCAGCTGTCCCAGCCGTCGAGAGACCCATCGGATCCCGTGGTCCGGCCGCGGCCGACCCGCTCGGCGGCCTCAACCGGGCGCCCACGCCAGCACAGCTGGGCCCGGCCCCGCCCAGCCACACGGTCGACGATCTCATCGGGCACGCCGTGGTCCACCCACCCCGTGGCCGGCACATCGGCCTTATCCTGCAAAGCCCGGCCACCGCACTCACCCGGTCCGAACCGGCCGCGCCTTGCCCGCCGAGACACTGCGGGCCCACCACCGCCCGCCCAGCGACGCCCACCCGGGTCGCGGAAGCGGTCGGGCTCAACCCGGCCGACCTAGACCGCTACCCGTTCGAACAGTCCGGCGGCCTGGCCCAGCGCCTCGCCACCGCCCTCACGCTCGCCCCGGACCCGGCGGTCCTGTTCGCCGACGAACCCATCGCCGGCCTCGACCGGCCACTCATCGAGCACACCCCTCGACCTACTCCGCCGACGCTGCGACGCCGGCACCGCGGTACTGCTCATCACCCACGACCTCACCACCGTCCGACGCGTCGCCGACACCGTCATGCACGAGCCACATCCCCGACACGCCCCGCCGACGACCCTTCGCCGCACCGTCCCATCGCTACACGGCCGTCCTGCTCGACGCGCTGCCCGACTGGGCCTTCCGGCCCATACCCGGCCACCTGCCGATGCTCACCGCACGCACCCGACCGTACAGATCGGCAATGCGAACGGACGAACGATAGGACGACCCGCGTTGTCAGTCCGCGATCCGTGAGGCCCCAACATGACATCAAGCAGTGCCGCGTCGCTGGACCGCCACAACTGATGCGCGGCCAAACTTCTGCTCCGACAGGACCAACGCGCTCGCACTACATCGACCCTGGTGACGCTCGGCTCAGTCCGCAAGTCCCCGGGTCAGAAGTCGTCGACACCGGTCCCAATGCCATCGGCGAGGTGACTGTCCTCTGGGCAACGGCGTCACGGTGAACACCGCCAGGTGGGACAGCGCAGCACAACCGGTGAAGCGACAGTTATGGAAGTGTTTCGATGAGTCGGTAGGACTGCCGAACTTATCGGCGTGACGATGGTGTGGCTTGTCGGGCGAGTCGGGTGCGGTGGTGGAACCATCGTGCTCGGGCTTGGTGGCGTCGTCTCCACCAGGTCCAGTGCAGGTGGTGGGCGTCGGTGTGCGGCCGGCGGGTGATGAGGATGAACAGGCGTTTGATCTCCGCGACGGTGAACGCGATCAGGCCGGTGTCCGTCGGTGGGTTCTCGTCCGGGCTGGTCGGCAGGATCGGTTCTGGTGCAAGAGTTTCGCCTGTGCGGCGGTGACCCCGCAGACGGCGAGGGCGGCCATGCTCAGCACGAGGTGGCGGGTCAGGGCAGTGTAGAGACGGACCTGGGAATGGTCGAGGCCGAAGTGGTCCTTGCCGAACTCGAAGTCCTCCTCGATCGGCCAGCGCAGACACGCCACCCGCACCAAGGTCATCAGCGGGACCGGCCAGCCCGGCGGGACATGGCAGTGATGGTAGGCGACCTCACCGGTCTGCAGATGCTTACGCAGCAACAGAAAATGGTGCGGGCTGCGAGTGGCGACCCACGCCCAGGCGTAGCGCCGGTCGCCCTTGGACCCGGGTACCGCACGGATCTGCCAGCCGTCCCCTGTGGGCAGCAACGTGTTCACCATCGTGTCGGCGCGCATCCGGACACCCGAGGCCAGGTCGGTGTGGAACGCCCGCCCGACCCGCAGCACGTACCCGATCCTGTTGTCCTCGCAGAACGTACGTAGTTCGCTGGACCGGCCGTAGACCTCGTCACCGGCGCACCAGGACGGCATCGTGGCGTCGGTGACCATGTCCTGCAGGACGTCCACCGCCAGCTGCGGCTTGGACCGGAACACGGCCTCCTTCCCGATGCCCATCGCGGCACGACGACCGGCGTCGGCGACCTGGTCGGCGGGAACGTAAATCCGGGCACCGACCAGGGCATGTCCACCGGGGGTGGCGTAGGAGCAGTACACCGTGTTCACCCCATTTGCGACCCGCCCGGCACAGCCCATGTACTGCCGCTGCACCCCGACAGTGGAACTGCCGCCCTTCTCCTGTCCGGACTCGTCCAACGCCGCCACGACCAACGGCTGACCGCTCAACGCCTCGACCACGAAACCGCGGATCGTCGCCATCGCCGCGTCGTGGTCCCAAACCGCGTGGTTCAGCAGCCGCTGCGTCGGATCCGGGCACTCGTCACCAGCGTGCTCGGCAATGGTCCAGCCGTTCTTCCGCGGCAGGTCACTGACCAGCGCGGTCACATATTTCCCCGCCTGCCGGAACGGCTCCACCCGCCGGAAACACGCCCTCAACCGCCCATGTAGCTCGGCCAGGTTGGCCACCGCCAGGGCACCCTCCATCATGGCAGCCACAGCCGCCTCACGGTTATCTTGCGTCACAACTCGATCATCGCGAGGTGGCTGCCTCCATGATCAGCGGGGCCCACACAAGCCGGCTACCAGCCAAAATCATCTAATCTAAGTGCGGCTGCCCTACTAGCCGGACGTGTCACCCACGTCCCGACACTGATCCGTCACGCAGGTCCTCAGACCCGACAATGGAGCCGTGTTGGAGCCGTGTTCGGTGTCGGGTCTCGGCTGATGCTTGACACTCGCGTCCCACCTGACGCTTGACGTGCCCACTGAGCCGGGCTAGGTCGCGTTTCGTAATGGCTTGGGCCATTGGTTGATGGCGGCGATGGTCAGGGTGGCTTCGAAGCGGACGGCGAGTCGTAGCGGGTGGCCATCGCTCGGTGGTGTTTGAGCTGGTTGATGCCACACTCGACGGCGTGACGTAGTCGGTAGAGGGTGGGGTCGATCGTGATCGGGCGTCCGCCGCGGGAGCCTTTGGCTCGGCGGTGGGCGTCCTGATCGGACTTGCTGGGGATGCAGGCGCGGATGCCGCGCCGGCGGAGGTAGGCCCGGTTGCCGCGGGACGTGTAGGCCCGGTCGGCGATGACGAGGTCCGGCCGTTTGCGTGGATGCCCGGCACCGATGCGGGCGACCGCGACGCGGTCCAGGACGACTGGCAGTTGCGGGCTGTCGTTGCGGTGCCCCGCGGTCACGACCGTGGCGAGGACTTTGCGGCCCTGTTCACAGACGAGGTGGGTTTTGGTGCCCCACCCGCCGCGGGACCACCCAACGCATGATCGGCCGGCTCGGTGACGACCCCACGGCGCCACGGTTCGAGCGCGCCGAGCGCCGCTGCCAGGGGCCGCACGACCTCGGCCCCGAGCGCCAGCAGCTCGGCCTTGGCGTTCTCGGCCACGTCGCTCGAGTCGTCGTCCAGCCGGCCGATCAGCCGCGCAAGATCGCTCGCCACAAGGGTGCAGTGTTCGGCACGATGCCTGCACCACGCCAGTGATTCCGACCGATTCGGTTTGTATAGCAAATTTGCCCCTTGCGCAAACTGATCAGCGATGGAAATCTATTGCCATGTCAATCAACGGGGTTCTCACCGAAGCCGCACCACGCCGGCTCCTGAAGCGACTCGGGACGTTCGGGGCCGCACTCGCGACGCTGGTTACCGCGGCCGTCGCGCTGCACACCGCACCGGCCGCGGCCGCCGTAACCTGCAAGGACTGGAGTCCCTGGGCCGACAACTACTGGGCCCCGCGCGCCGAGTACGACTGGGACAACGGCGGCTACGGAGTGCTCCGCGCCCGCCCGAACTACGAGCCGCCGGACGGCTCGGAGGTGTACACAGTCTGCAACTACGGGTCGTACCAGACGCTCCAGAACGGCTACACCCACAAGTTCGTGACCGTTCAGACCACATGGACCGGCATCTACGCCGGGACGCTCAGCGCGACGGCGGACACGGCCGGCGTCAAGGAGCGGTTCCACTTCGCCTGCTACCCAGCGAACGCCGCCAATCCCTCCTACGACGACTACTGCATTCTCTGGGCCGAGGCGAACCATCTGTACGTGACGGCCGAGTTCGGCGTCACCGACCCGAACAACACCTACTACGGCATTCTGCGGGCCCGCACGCCAGGGGCGAGCGTCGGCCACTGGGAGCTGTTCTACCACGCGCCCGGCGAGGGACCGTTCTAGTAGTGCTTTGTTAGGTCGGCGTGTCGTGGGGTCGCCGGGTAGGTGCGGGTAGTTTCATGTTCCGGTGACCCCTGACGAGCTTTCGGTTGTGCGGCAGCGCTTGGAGGCGTTCGCGGCGGAGGTGTTCGCGCCGTTGTCCCGGTCGGATCAGCGGGCGAAGGGCGTGACGTATCTGCGTGGGTTGCTGCTGGATGGTCGGCGCAAGTCGATGCAGCCGATGGCGGAACGGCTTGGGGTCGATCATCAGGGGTTGCAGCAGTTCGTGACGACCTCGACGTGGGACGCGGCGGCGGTGCGGTCACGGCTGGCTAGTCGGGCGGTTGAGCTGATCGAGCCGGTCGCGTGGGCGATCGACGACACCGGGTTTCCGAAGGACGGCACCGGCTCGCCAGGGGTGGCCCGGCAGTACTCCGGCACCCTCGGCAAGGTCGCCAACTGCCAGATCGGGGTCAGTGTCCATGCGGTCACCGATACGGCGTCGTGCCCGCTCGATTGGCGGTTGTTCCTGCCGGAGTCGTGGGACGCCGTCAAGGCCGGACCGGCAGCGGTGAAGGCAGCCAAAGCCAAGCAGCGCAAGACGTTGACGAACGCCCCGCGGGCCGCCGCGCCAGCCGCACCGACTGCTGTTGATGTCGATGTCGAGGCAGTGACCGAGGCGGCACGGCAACGGCGTCGTAAATCCGGGATACCGGAGGATGAGGCGCACCGTCCGAAGTGGATGCTCGCGGTCGAGATGCTCGACGGGCTCGCCGAGCGCGGGTTGCGGCCACCGCTGGTGGTCGCGGACTCCGGTTACGGCGACAGCGGCCCGTTCCGGTTCGCGCTGGACGAACGCGGCATCGCCTACAGCGTTCAGGTCAAAGGCGAAACCCTCGCCCACCTCGCCCAGGCAACTCCCGTGGCACGCACATGGTCCGGTCGCGGCCGCCCACCGGCCCGCACCCGCCCGGACTACCCGGACGATGCGATCAGCGTGGCCCAGCACGTCAAGGACGCCGGCCACGGCACGGCGGTCACCGTGTCCTGGCGCGAGGGCAGCAAAGGCACCCTCACCTCACAATTCGTGTTCCTGCGAGTCCGTCCGGCCGGGCACCGCATCACCCGCGACCCCGACGGCAGCCTGCCCGAACGGTGGCTCATCGCCCAATGGCCCGGCGACGAACCCGAACCCGTCACCTACTGGCTGACCAGCCAACCCGCCGACACCCGGCCCGCCGACCTGGTCCGCACCGCGAAGATCCGCTGGCGGATCGAACACGACTACCGCGAACTCAAAACCGGCCTCGGCCTCGACCACTTCGAAGGCCGCTCCTTCACCGGCTGGCACCGCCACGTCACCCTCGTCACCGCCGCGCACCTGTTCATCACCATGCTGCGACTCGACCCAAAAGCGGATGCGCCGGCCTGACCCTCTACAAGGTCATCCACGAGCTGCAACTGCTGCTCGCCACCTGGACCGGCGCATGCCCCACCTGCCATCGAAAGCTGAAACCGTTACGCCGCAACAACCATCGACAAACCTAACAAAGCGCTACTAGGTCGCGTTTCGTAATGGCTTGGGCCATTGGTTGATGGCGGCGATGGTCAGGGTGGCTTCGAAGCGGACGGCGAGTCGTAGCGGGTGGCCATCGCTCGGTGGTGTTTGAGCTGGTTGATGCCACACTCGACGGCGTGACGTAGTCGGTAGAGGGTGGGGTCGATCGTGATCGGGCGTCCGCCGCGGGAGCCTTTGGCTCGGCGGTGGGCGTCCTGATCGGACTTGCTGGGGATGCAGGCGCGGATGCCGCGCCGGCGGAGGTAGGCCCGGTTGCCGCGGGACGTGTAGGCCCGGTCGGCGATGACGAGGTCCGGCCGTTTGCGTGGATGCCCGGCACCGATGCGGGCGACCGCGACGCGGTCCAGGACGACTGGCAGTTGCGGGCTGTCGTTGCGGTGCCCCGCGGTCACGACCGTGGCGAGGACTTTGCGGCCCTGTTCACAGACGAGGTGGGTTTTGGTGCCCCACCCGCCGCGGGACCACCCAACGCATGATCGGCCGGCTCGGTGACGACCCCACCGGGTGGCTCTTTCTGCGTGTGACCGTCCCGACCAGCGCCGGCCGCATGCTGGTGCGCGCGACTCGTTGTGGAGTCCACGCTGAGCGTCCAGCCGATCTGCCCGGCCGCGTCGGCCAGGCGCTGCAAGCCGGCCAAGATGCGCGCCCATGTGCCGTCAAGCTGCCAGCGGCGGAACCAGCGGTACAAGGTCTGCCACGGTGCATACACCGCTGGCACGTCACGCCACGGCGACCCGGTCCGCACCCGCCACCGGATGCCGTCGACGATCTGCCGTCTACTCCACTTGGGCGGCCTGCCCCGGCGCGGCTGCGCCGGCAGCAGCACCACAAGATGCCGCCACTGCGCGTCGCTGAGGTCATGCCGCCTCGCCGCCACTAGGCTGGCCACGAGGTCTCCGGTATGAAGTTCTGCTTGGTCGCTGAACCACTTACCGGAGACCTCTTCAGTTATCGATCATCGCCACGCCGAACCACTAACGAAACGCGACCTAGAGCCGCTAACAGTCGGTGACGGTGGGCGCGCCCTCATCGCGGCATGAGAGTGCGCCTGTGTGGGCGCTCTGGATTCGTCGCGCTGTCCTTCGTAGAGTCGCGGCTGTGAGCTGGTCGCTATTCTTCGTGCCCGCGCACCGGCTGGCTCAGGAACGGGGTCGGTTGGGTGAGGTCGCCGCCCAGCTGGTGAATGTTGCGGCTGAGCCGGCGCAGCTGTTGACCGTCGAGCAGGTGCTCGCCACGCTGGTGTCCGCCGGTTGTCACGGCGACGCCTGGTATCGCCTCGAAGGCCTCGAGGATCCGTTGCCACGCTGTCCGGACCGCTGGCGGTGCGACGCGGAACACGGACGCGATATTGGCGAGGTGAGCCTGCACTGCGGGCGAGACCTCGCCGAACCCGTGCGCCGCGACGATCTGGTCGAGTGTGTCAGCATGCGGAAGCCGCGATCCGGATCGTTGCCCGCCGCGATCGCGTTGGCCGCGATGGGCAGTGCTCAGATCGCGTTCGACACCATCGACGGAGAGCCCTTCGTGGTGATGCCCGGCCAGCGGGACGAGGACCTGGCCGCAACCTGGCCATGGTGATGCCCCCGCGATGCGGCAGATCCGTGCACGTCATGGCATCGACGGTCGGCACCGTCGGGATCCCCGTTTGCGACGATCAGCAGACAGGGATATCGGTTGCGACAGCTCGGTGATCCCAGCGCATCTGTTCAGTCGGCCATGATGTCCGGGGCGTCGCGACACCTGTCGAGCGGTTCGACTGCGGACAGCGTGCGGTCGTTGAAGCGCACTCGCCACATGGTCCCGTCCCTGGCAACGACCGCGATTTCGTCCTTGCCCGTGACTTCCGCCCGCCCGAACAGCCATTCCGGTGCCGTTGCATCGACCGTTTCTCTGGCCCGGCAGGCTTGAGCGGTGAAGCTCTCGACCCGCCGGTGTCCGGCCCCACCCCCACGGTCGGCGTTCGTCGGGTTTCGGTTCCCGCCGGAGGTGATCTGGTCGCGGTTCGCTGGTACCTGCGCTACAACCTCTCCTACCGCGACGTCGAAGAACTCCCTCATCGAGCGCGGTGTCGAGGTCGATCACGTCACCGTCTACCGGTGGGTGCAACGGTTCACACCGCTGTTGGCCGATGCAGCCCGGTTCTGCCGGCACGCGCCGGGCGACAGGTGGTTCGTCGACGAGACGTACATCAGGGTCAGTGGTGTCTGGCGGTACGTCTATCGTGCTGTCGACCAGTACGGCCAGGTCATCGACGTGCTCGTCTCGACCCGCCGCGACGCCGCTGCGGCTCGCCGGTTCTTCCGCCGAGCGTTGGCTACGTTGAAGGTGACGCCGAGCAAGGTCGTCACCGACGCGGCACCGGTCGACCCGGCGGTGCTCGACGAACTCGTCCCGTCGGCGTGGCACCACATCGAGCGCTACGCCAACAACCCGATCGAGGCAGATCATAGCCAGCTCAAACACAGGTTGAGAGCAATGCGGGGGTTGCGAACGGACGAGACAGCGCAGGTGATCATCGCCGGGCACGCGTTCATGCAGAACCTGCGGCGCGGGCACTACGAACTCGCCGTCGAGTCCCCGCCGGCAACGGGGGTCGCCTCTGCGTTTGCCGAACTCGCCCAAGCGATCTGACCTCCGACCCAACACCGCTCCGACGCGTCCACCGATCCGACAACGCAACGGCGCCCTGGCGGGACCGTCGTGGTCACCGCCCGGCCCTGGCGCAAGAAAGGCGAACTCGTCGACCTGCCCTCGGCGGTCATCGGCGCCGGCGTCCGCGCTGGGCTCGTCCCGACCGAGCGGTGCGTCGCCCTGCTCGCCGCGGTCCGCCACGGCCGGCTCGTCGCCCGGCCGTCGTTCTTCCAGCTGCAGTCGGTCCGCAAGGCCCGCGCCGCTGGTACCCCGATGCACCTCATCGCGCACGAGGACGTGCTCATCTTCACCAAACCGACGAAACCCGTGGATTCAGGCCAACTGAAGGATCCTCAATAGGAACCCCAGGGCCTATCCGAGCCATAATGCGGTAATCGCGGCTTGGGTTCGCGGTAAACCGCGGTCTGAATGTCCAGTGTGGGGCCGATTTTGCGCAGGTAGTAATTGTTCTACCCGTGAGCCAGATGCCCGTCGTTGTCGGCGCCACCTGGCCCGGCGTTTTTCATGCGTGGATCCTCGTGAGAGCCGGCGCCGCTTGTTGGCCGCAGCCCGGCGCCGGCGGAGGTCAACCACAACAGTCCGTCACTCCGCGTAGGCCGGGTCCGTGCCGCTTCCGCTCGGCACGTGTACGGATCTAGCCGAATACCGGATATCTGATCAAGTCGCCGGTATGGAGGGCAGTTGTCCGTCTGGCGATGCCGTCGGACGGGTGGGCGTTGCTTCCGGCCCACGTCCACCAGGTTCGAGCTGGTGTCTGATCGAGTGACTGTCAATTCGCGAGTGCTGGCGGTACTGGCCAGGGGCCAAGCCTTGCTCCCGTTTGAACGCTTTGGCGAAGGCGAATTCGGAGGTATATCCGGCGCTCTGCGCTATGGTCTGCACCGATTGGTCGCTGTCGCGCAGCAGTCGCGCTGCCAAGGTCATCCGCCACCAGGTCAGGTAGCCAAGCGGCGGTTTGCCGACCAGTGAGGTGAACCGGCGAGAGAAGGCCGCCCGCGATAGCCCGGCCTTCACGCCCAGCGCTTCGACCGTCCACTGCCGGGCGGGTTCCTGATGGATGTGGCGCAGCGCCGCGGTGATCGCGGGATCGGCCAGCGTCGCGGCCCAACCGGTGGCCGGGCCGCCCTCGGTCTGGTCGGCGAGCCAGGCCCGCAGGATGTAGAGCAGCATCATGTCCAGCAGAGCCGAAACGACGGCTTCGGTTCCGTGACCGGGGTTGGCGATCTCGTCGCCGAGCAGGTTGACAGCAGCGTGCAGCGGCGAGCGGTGGCCGAGGCGAGCCGGCAGGTGAATCACCTCGGGCAGTTCCTGGAATAGTGGATGCGGCCGAGTCTGGTCGAGCGTGTAGGCGCCGCATAACAGGATCGTGGCGGCGCCTTCGCCGTCGTCGGCGCTCGGCGCCACTTCCGGCAGGGCAGCCGAGGGTGCGCCCGCCAGCGGCCTGGACAGGCTGTCGGCTAGCGCGTGCCCGCAACCGTGCGGCAGGCACACCACATCGCCCGGACCCAGCGCGATCGCCGCGCCCTCCGACGGGATCAGCCAGCACGTCCCTTCCAGCACCACGTGAAAGCCAGCCCCGGAGAAAGGCTCGGCCCGCACTCCCCACGGGACACGTTTGCGGATCTCGGCGGAATGTGGCCGCCCCGTGCGCATGACGCGGATGGCGTCACTGAGTACGTCCATCTCCAGATCGTATCGCCTGACGGCACCAATCGAGACGATCAGACATGGATCGAAGACCTAGAACCATGGAGAGCGGTCTTTGATCTCCATACGGTGAATGCAGTCAACTGATCGGTCTGTCTACCAGAGGAGCAGGACATGAGCCACTACACCGCCGTCGCGACCGCCACTGGACGCGACGGCCGCGCCTTCAGCTCGGACGGCAAGTTGGACGTCACGCTCGCCCTCCAGAAGGAGTTGGGCGGCACCGGCGACGGCACCAACCCCGAACAGTTGTTCGCGGCCGGCTACGCCGCCTGCTTCGCCACCTCGATGCGGCTGGTGGCCCAGAAGAAGAAGATCGACGTCTCCGGCATGTCGGTCACCGCTGAGGTCGGCCTCGTCCCGAACGGGCAAGGCGGCTTCCGTCTCGAAGTCGCCCTGCGGACGAAGCTGCCGGAAAGCCTGCCCCGCGACGCCGGTCGCGAACTCATCGAGGCCACTCACCAGGTATGCCCGTACTCCCAGGCCACCCGCGGCAACATCCCAGTCGAACTGCTCGCCGGGTAACCGCCGCCCGCCGGACGCCGCCTGGACCGCGACCACCGGAGTCCGCGATGCAGGTGGCGTCGTCGACCCCGCCGATCCACTCGTCCCGGTCCGTACTGCGGTCGCCGCACTGGTACTCAACGCCGACGCGGTGCGCGCCGGGTTCTCGGCCCCTACCCCACGGCGCTGTACCGCTATGAGACAGACAACACCGCGACCAGAGTCGCCGGCCGCGGTGCCCTGAACCTGCGCCAACAGTCGTCCCCGGTCCGGGACGACAGCCTCCTCGGCATGGTGCTGCAAGCCCGCGGGGCGGCCCGACTGCCCTCCTACGAACACGCCGTGGGTCCCAACGCCGAGAGCGCCCGTAACGCGGGCATCCGCTCGGCCGTTGGTGTCCCGATCCTGGTCGAGGGCGGCGTCTGGGGCGTGGCCGTTGTCGCATCCACCACTTCGGATCCGCTGCCAGCGGACACCGAGACGCGCATGAGCGACTTCACCGAGCTTGTCGCGACCGCGATCGCCAACGCCGAGAGTCACGCCGAGCTCACCCCGTCCCGTGCCCGCATCGTTGCCGCCGGCGACGAGGCCCGCCGCCGCATCGAACGGAACCTGCACGACGGCGCGCAGCAACGTCTCATTGCGCTGGGTCTCCAGCTGCGTACGATCGAGGCGTCGCTGCCCGCCGACCCTGACCAGGCCGAGCACGAACTGTCACAGGCGATGAATAACCTGACCGGTGTCGTCCAGGACCTGCAGGAGATCTCGCGGGGCATCCACCCGGCAACGCTGTCCAAGGGTGGGCTCGGTCTGGCCGTCAAGGCCCTTGCGCGCCGCAGCTCGACACCGGTCGACCTCAAGCTAGCCATAGACCGACGGTTGCCGGAGCCGGTCGAGGTCGGCGCATATTACGTGGTATCGGAGGCGTTGACGAACATCGCCAAGCACGCCCGGGCGCATTCGGTGCGCATCGACATCACGGCGGGCCAGACGTGCCTGCGGATCGCGATCCGCGACGACGGCGTCGGCGGAGCCAACATCGATCGCGGCTCGGGCCTCATCGGCCTCCAGGACCGTATCGCGACGCTCGAGGGCCACATGGACATCGTGAGCCCCGCCGGACACGGCACTGGGCTGCTGGTCGAGATCCCGATCAACGCCACCCCGATCAACGTCGCCTGAACGGCGCCGATGCCCCGTTGTGTCAAGTGGTTCGTGGGGTTTGGCCTGCCGGGTTGAGCTGCTGGATCAGGTGGTAGATCTCGCGGGCGATGGAGCGCTCGTGGGGCAGCGGATGGCTTCGCGGCGGGTGTGGCCTTGGGCGCTGCGGCGGTCGAGGTAGCCGCGGGCTGCGTTGGTCGGTGCGGGCCTGGTGGAAACGGGGCACCGGTCGAGGGGCATCTCCCGCGCCCACCAGGTTCCCCTGCCCAATGCGCCGACCGACCTGGGCCAGCACGCCCAGCGCGAATCGTGGATGCGCAGTTACCGTCCGGAGGAGCTGTTCGGCGACGATGGCGCCCTCGACGAGGACGTTGCCCGTCTCGCCCCGACCGGAAACCGGCGGATGAGCGCTAACCCGCACGCCGGCGGCGGCCTCCTCCTGCGTCGACCTGCCCCCTGCCCGACTTCCGCGACTACGCGCTGAAGGTGGACACGCCCGGCGTGATCCGCGGCGAGGTCACCCACGTCCTCGGAGCATTCCTGCGGGACGTGATGGCGGCCAACCCGAGCACCTTCCGGCCGTTCGGCCCGGACGAGACAGCCTCCAACCGCCTGTCGGCCGTGTTCGACGTGACCAACCGCGGATTCACCGGTGAGTCCTGCCCGGCGACGACCACCTCGCACGCGACAGCCGGGTCCCGGAGGTGCTCTCCGGGCACTGTGCCAGGGCTGGTTCGCGCGTGCGGAAGGCTACCTGCTCACCGGCCGGCACGGCCTACTGCCCGTGCTGTTCCCACGCGAGGCCGTACGGCGGACCGGCGCAAAAGAGGAGGTGAACGCTGAGCCACTCCAAGACGTCGCCGTCCATGGCGATAGGCCGACTCGGACCCATGGCGCGGCGCGGTATTGCCGACGCACGCACTGCCCGGACCGCAGAAGAGGCCCCCGACGGCGACCGCGACCCGATGGCGATCAAATCGGGATGGTGGGTGCGGGGCTCGCCGCGGTGGTCGCCAGGCGACGGACGCAGAGCCACACGTATTGGGCGCGGCTCTCCGCGGCCGGCAGTTCTGCACGTTGGTGATCGCCCATCAGGGCGCGATCCCCATGGCCGAAGAGGAACTGGCCACTGGCACCAACAGCGACGCGAAGACGCTCGCCCAGAACATCATCATCATCGCGCAGCGCGCCGGGATCGACACGATGAACAAGATCCCTCACCCGGCTGTAACGAGCATGCGGGTGTCCCGGCGCCCCGCGTGCCTGGACACCCGCACGAACCGGCTCGCCAACCCCACTTCGCGTCGCTCGAATCACAGCGGAGGCGAATCGCCAGCCGTTCCCGATTCGCGACGCGGCCACCCGTGGACGCTCTGCAGACGGCTACCCAGGGGACAACGCTCACAGCGGCGGTTCAACCCCACCGACTCGGCTGTTCGGCCGTGTGTACGTACGCCGTTTACACGGTGTCCTGAGCAGCCTGTAGCGGGCACCGTTCGACTGGCTCGACGTCAAGCGAGTCAACGGCTGAACCACCCACGTTGTCCCCTAGACGGCCCGCGCAGCTGGTCAGCTGTCGGGGTCGAAGGCGCCGTCGAACTCGAAGGCGGGGTTGGTCACGTCGTTGCCGTGGGTGTCGGTGATGGTGGCCAGGCCGACGAGTTTGGACGGGCCGCCGGCGACGTAGGTGGCGTCGGCGTTGGCCTGGACCTCGAACTTGCCCTCCTGCCGCTGGCCCTGGTCGTCGGTGAAGGTGATCATGCAGATCCAGTTGGCGCCGGGGCCGACGTCGGCGACCTTCGGCCCGCCACGGTCGCAGATCGCGTGCGCGTCGATGGCGGCGGTGGTGAGGCCGGGCCGGCCGAGGATCGCGGAGCGCTGGACGTAGAGGTTGGCGAAGGTCGGGGCGATCGCGTGTTCGAGGCGCGCCTTGGTGATGTCCTCGCCGCCGCGGCCGGCGGTGGCGGCGAACACGGCGGCGACGGCGAGGACCGCGGCGGCCGGGGCGGCGAGGCGGGAGCGGATGCGGGTCATGGCGGGTCAGCCTCCGGTGATGTCGCGGCGGCGCAGCGCCAGGTAGCCGATGAGCAGGCACACGGCGCTCCAGCCGGCCGCGACCGCGCCGGCCTGGGCGATCGGGCCGGTGAAGCGCTGCTGCGTGAACAGGCCGTGCCAGGCCTCGAAGCCGGTGGTGAGCAGCAGCCGCCGGGCGAGGTCGAGGCCCCCGAGGGTGGATACCAGCTGCATGGCGAAGCCGAGCACGACCGGGGTGGCGACGCCGACGGTGGGGTTGCGTGACAGCACGGACAGCAGTAGGGCCAGGGCGGTGAAGCCGAGCAGCGGCGGGATCGCGGTGGCCCAGGCGGCGGCGACCAGCGGCAGGGCGGTGCCGGCCGGGATGGGCTGCCCGGACAGGCCGGGCAGCGGCTGCGTGCCGACGATGAGCAGGCTGCCGGCGATCGTGCTCGCCGCCAGTACCACCAGGGCGAGGAGGTTGAACGTGACGGCGGTGAGGGTCTTGGCGGCGAAGATCTGGCCGCGGCTCGCCGATCGGGTCAGGATCGTCTTCCAGGTGCCGTGGCCGTCCTCGTTGGCGAAGATGTCGCCGGCGACCAGCGCGGCCAGCAGCGGGAACAGCCATTGGTGGGCGAAGGCGAGGACGAGCAGGGCGTCGGCGAAGCCACTGGCGTGGATGTGGCGGCCGTAGATGGTGTCCGACGGTGGCTGCTGGCCGGTGAACACCGCGACGATGACCGGCGGGACGACCAGGCAGCCGAGCAGCAGGTAGCGAGCGCGGGCCTGGGCGGCGAGCTTGGCGAACTCCCAGCGCAGCACGGTGAGGGTGCCCGGCCGGCGGGCCGGCGCGTGGTGGCTGACGGTGTGCGTCGCGATGGTGCCGGCGGCGGTGTGGGTCATCGGCGGGCTCCGGTGGTGGCGGCGGCGCGGTGCAGGTCGGCGGTGGGGGCGTCCGGCGCGGTCTCCGTGAGCATGAAGAACAGCGCTTCCAGGGGTGTCTCGGACAGGGCCAGCCCGCGCAGCCCGATCCCGGCGCCGACGACGTCGGCGATGAGCGCGTCGAGCGCGGCCTCGTCGCCGCGGACCGCGAGGCCACCGTCCGCGGGCTCGGCGGGCAGGCCGCGGGCCGCGGCGAGGGCGGCGGCGCGTTCGTCGTCGGTGGTGGCGAGCCGGTGGGCCTGGGCCGGCGCCCGGTCGCGCAGGGTGGCGATGGAGCCGTGGTAGACGACCTGGCCGGTGCGCATGATCGTGACGTCATCGCAGATCTGCTCGACCTCGGCCATGTCGTGGCTGGACAGCAGGACCGTCAGGCCGCTGCCGGCAAGGCGTTTGACGAGGGCCCGCATGTCGCGGATGCCGGCCGGGTCCAGGCCGTTGGCCGGCTCGTCGAGCACCAGCAGCCGCGGGTCGCGCAGCAGCGCGGCGGCCACGCCGAGGCGCTGGCGCATGCCGAAGGAGTAGCCGCGGACCTTCTCCCGGTCCCGCCCGAGCAGGTCGACGGCGTCGAGGACCTCGTCGACCCGGTGCGCGGCGGTGGCGGCGGGCAGGCCGTCGAGGCCGGCCAGGAGCCGCAGGTTGCGCCGCCCGGACAGGCCCGGATAGAACCTCGGGCTTTCGATGAACCCGGCGACGCCGTCCAGGGTGCGCACGCCGTCGCGGGGCCAGGACCGGCCGAACACCTCCAGGGTGCCGCTGTCCGGGCGGATCAGCCCGAACAGCATCCGCAGCAGCGTGGTCTTCCCGGCTCCGTTGGGGCCGAGGACGCCGTACACCTCGCCCTGCGCGACCCGCAGGCTGATGTGGTCGACCGCGGTCAGCGGCCCGAACGTCTTGGTGAGGTCGACGGCGTCGACCGCCAGCACATCGCTCATGCCCGACGACGCTAGAGACGCCACATGAAACCGACATGAAGCCGCGCGACAGGCCGCTCTAGCTGCGGTGGCGGGCGTGGCGCAGCAGCAGCCAGCCCGCCACGACGGCGGCGAGGCCGCCCAGGGCGTACCACTCGAACTGGCCCAACGCGTCGCGGATCGCGTTGATGTTGTCGCCGACGAAGTACCCGGCGCTCGTCCACACGCCAACCCACACGGCCGCACCCAGGGCGTTGAAGACGATGAAACGCCGCCAAGGCATGCCGGTGACCCCGGCC
The DNA here is from genome assembly GCF_022095675.1 of Dactylosporangium sp. AC04546. GTDB lineage: Bacteria > Actinomycetota > Actinomycetes > Mycobacteriales > Micromonosporaceae > Dactylosporangium. Next base: position 79,632 of record NZ_JAHYSG010000048.1, read on the forward strand.
ACGACCCCGTTGAGCTGGCGCAGCCCCTCGACGAACCGGGCTGCGGCGACGACGATCGGGCCGCGGCGGGCCATGAACCGCTCCATCCGCACCAGCCGCGCCTCGGTCAGCCGCACGGCCCGGCCGAAGCGCAGCACCAGGCGCCGCCCGCCGGGCCGGCCGATCCAGTACCCGATGCTGTCACCGGTGACCGCCGCGGCGAACGCGACCAGTCCCACGAGGACGATGTTGAGCCGGCCGTGCCCGGCCAGCCCGGCGCCGAGAATGATCGCGGTCTCGCCCGGGGCCGGCACCCCGAACCCCTCCACGAGCACCAGCAACGCCAGGACGAGATAGCCGTAGTGGCCGATCAGCCCGGTGAACGCGCCCATCGCGGCACCTCCTGTCCTTCGCCGTAGCGACCGTAGGCCGCCAAAGATGAAAGGCGGATGAACGCCCCGGCGGCCGTGGTGAACTAGGCGTCATGCGTGTGCTGGTGGTCGAGGACGAGCGGCGCCTCGCCGCGCTGCTCGCCCGCGGCCTGGCCGAGGCGGGCCACGAGGTCCAAACCCGATACACCGGCTCGGACGGGCTGCTCGCCGCGACCACTGGCCGCTTCGACGCGGTCGTGCTCGACGTGATGCTGCCGGGCCTGGACGGCGTCACCGTCTGCCAGCGGCTGCGGCAGGCCGGGCATCGGGTGCCGGTGCTCATGCTCACCGCCCGCGGCGAGGTCCCCGACCGCGTCACCGGCCTCGACGCCGGCGCCGACGACTACCTGACCAAACCGTTCTCGTTCGACGAGCTTCTCGCCCGGCTGCGCGCCCTGGGGCGGCGCACCGCCGACGCCGCGGCGACCGTGCTCACCGCCGGCGATCTCGCCCTCGACCCGGCCACCCGCCGGGTGACGCGCGGCGGCGCCGAGATCGAGGTGTCGGCCCGCGAGTTCGACATCCTCGCCCTGCTCATGGCCCGGGCCGGGCAGTGCGTCACCCGGTACCACATCCTCGACGAGGTATGGGACGGCGAGACCGACCTGCGCTCCAACGTCATCGACGTCTACATCGCCACCCTCCGCGGCAAGGTCGACAAGCCGTTCGGCCGGCACGCCATCGAGACCCTGCGCGGCGCCGGCTACCGGCTGCGCCCCGACGGCGGCTGAGATGACCACTACCCGAAGCTGGCCGGCGGTGCGGTGGCGGCGGCTGCCGCTGCGCGTGCGGCTCATCGCCGGGTTCGCCGCGGCCATGCTCGTCGTGCTCACCGGGGCGGGCGCGTTCGTGTACCTGCGGGTGCAGTACGCCCTCGACCGACGCCTGGACGCCGACCTCGCCACCCAGTCGGCCGCGGTCACGGCCGCCCTGCACGACGGCACGCTCGGCCCACGAAACCCCGCCGTCGTCTCCGGCGGCCTCTATCAGATCCTCGACCCCACCGGCGCGATCCTGCATGCCAGCCCCGGCCTCACCGGCCGGCCGCTGCTCACCGCCGGCCAGGTCGCGGCCGCGACGCGTCGGCCGGTCCGCACCGACCGCGGCACCCTGCTGCCGATCAGCACCGAACCGCTGCGCGTCCTCGCCACCCCGCTGTCCCCCGACGCGGCACCACCTACCGGGCAACCGGCGATCGTGGTCGTCGCCGTGCGCCGCGACCAGCGCGACGAGGCCCTGCGCGAACTCATCGCCCAGCTCGCCCTGGCCAACCTCGCCGCCCTCGCCGTCGCCTCCCTCGTCGGCTACCGCCTCGCCCGCGCCGCGCTCGACCCGGTCGAACGCTACCGCGTCCAGGCCGCCCGCATCACCGCCGGCGCCACCGGCGTCCGGCTCGACATCCCGACCGGCGACGACGAACTGACCCGCCTCGGCCGTACCCTCAACGCCATGCTCACCGCTCTCGACACTGCCCTGGAACGAGAACGGCGGTTCGTCAGCGACGCCAGCCACGAGCTACGCACCCCGCTCACCCTGCTCGCCGCCGAACTTGAACTCGCCCTACGCCGCCCCCGCCCCGCCGCCGAACTCGAGGAAGCGCTGCGCGCCGCCGCCACTGATACCGCCGGGCTCATCGCACTCGCCGACACCCTCCTTGCTGTCGGCGTCCAACCAGCGCCGGGGCCAGCCACCCCGGCCACGGACCTTTCCATCACGCTCGCGCCGATCGTGCAGCGGTACCGCAACGCTGCAGACCTCACCGACACCACGCTGAGCGCCGACCTCGACGCCACGCCCCCGGTCCGCATCGACCCGGCCCGCCTCGAACGCATCGTCACCAATCTGCTCGACAACGCCGTACGCCACGGCGCCCCGCCGATCACCGTCACCACCGCCACGACCGACGGGTATGCGCGGCTCACCGTCCACGACACCGGCCCCGGCATGCCCGCCGAGTTCCTGCCCCACGCCGCGGAACGGTTCGCCCGCGCCGACGCCGCCCGTACCACCCCCGGCACCGGCCTCGGCCTGTCCCTCGTCGACGCCATCGTCATCGCCCATGGCGGGCAGCTGCGGTGGTGTTCCGGCACCGCCCACCATCACCCACAGCCCACCCAGATCCCGTGCACCCACCCAGGCACCGGCACCACGATCACCGTCCTGCTTCCCGCCGCCCCGGCCAACGCCGAGTGACGGTCCCGGTCAGAACCTCGGCGCCAATGCGCCGCGGCCGGACACGTCATCGTGCAGTACCAGCCCACACTCCCGGCCGACCCGGCCGACCAACTCGCCGAACTTCGCGCCTATGTCACCGGTGCGCAGGGCGGCAACGTCCCCGCCGGGCCTGCCCAGACCTCAGAACGCCCCTCACCGCCAGCCACGCCTACGGCATGCTGAACCTGCACCGCGTTCGACCCGCCCGCACTGCAGCGGTTCGCCAAGACCGGTTCGCTGACCCCCGCGCCCGGGCCGGCGAATAGCCGCCAACAGGGGAGGACCGGAGGCATCCCTCGGCGGAAACAGCGGCGGGCCGGTGAACGCCGTGATGCGGCGACCTGCCGGTCCGCACCAGTTCGGCACGGAGCGACAGGACATTGAAGACGACGGCGAGGCGCCCTTGCTGCCGGTGTGCCGCCACGGCACGGGCCTGACCGCGATGAGCACGCTCCTGCAAAGCCGTCCACCGTTCGCGGACCTTCCCCCAAAGCTGACGCTACCTGCGGGAGGAGTGCATTGGCCGGGAGGTACATCCTGCAACGGACTATGGCGCCAACGCTGAGGTGTCAGTTGCCCTCGGACTTCATCCCGGCGGACGATCCATGCGCCGCCAGGTGCATCAGACGTCCCAGCGCTGGCCGTCCGTATGCAGCCAGACGTCGAGCCGGGCGATGCGGCCCCACGTACCGTTCCACCGGTGCTCCACGGTCCGTACGTTGCCCACGCGACGAGATGCTCCGATCACGGGCGGCCCCGTATGGAAATCGTCAAAGATCCATATAGACGTCGTCAGGATCATCCCTCTCCAGGGGTACCGCTGCTTCAATGGCCGCACGTCTTCGAGGATGCGTGTCAACGGGGAGTGAGGAGCGCTGTGACCCGGAGCGAGTTCGTTGAGCTGGCCGAGTCGATCCAGCAATGGTCGGGCACGATGCGGGACTCGGCCGAGCAGCTGCCGGAGCACTTGGCGCAGCTGTGCGCGCGGACCGTCGCCGAGTGGGACACCGGGCGGCACGTCCAGGCGACGGCGCGGTTCGACGGCCGGCTCGTCGGCCTGCTCATCGGGCCGTACGCTCGGCGTGACCTGTCTCCGGAGCGGCTTTCCGCGGCCTGCCTGGAGGCGGCCTCGGCGGCCCGGGACAGCGCGCAGCGGTTGCTCGCCGAAGGCCTGCACGAGCTCGCCGACGTCCGGGCCGCGGAGGCCCGGGCATGAGCCTCGGCGTCGACGTCGCCGGTCTGCGCAGGGCCGCCGACGGCTATGTCCGCTACGGCAGCGAGTTCGGCGAGGTCGCCGCGAACAGCATCCCCAAGTGCTCGCTGCCCTGGTCGGCAATCCCGGCGGTCGACTTCGGGTTCGGCGACGCGTACAAGGCCGCCTACGAGGCCCTCGACCTGTCGGCCCGCACGCTCAGCGGCACGCTGGGCACCATCGGGCTGGCGCTCACCCGGGTCGCCAACCACTACGAGGACAACGAGGCGGCCAACACCCGGATGTTCCAGGGCAGGCCGATCACGGCGCCGCCGGCGCCGCAGGCCCGGCCGATGGACACCGGGCTGAGCGACGGCGACTACGACCGTGTCTACCTCGGCGGCTTCGCCTCGGCCGGGCTGATCATCCTGGCGGGCCAGCGGATGTTCGCCGCGGCGGGGCCGTTCGGCCTGCCGATGCTGGGCCTGGGCCTGCCCCTGCTCACGTCGGCGGTGCTCAACCTGCGCGACCCGATCCCGTACTTCGACGCGCAGGCCGGTTGGGGCGAGGTGGGCGAGGTCCTCAACGACGCCGCCAGCAGAGCCCCACAGCTGTGTTATGACGTGGTGTACCGCGGGAACTGGCAGGGCACGGGCAAGGACGCCTTCTACGCGTGCGTGAACAACGACATCCAGCCGAGCCTGGGCGCGATGAAGGACCTGAACAACACTATGCAGCTCGCCTGCATCACCGGCGGCGTCGCGCTGGGCACCTCGCTGGCCGCGTTCATCGCGGCAACGCTGACGGCCACGGGCTTCTGCGCCGCCGCCACCGCAGCCGCGGCGGCGTCCGCCGGCACCGCGACCCCGGCCGCCCAGGCCGCCGTCACGATCACCATCTCCCAATGGGCGATCTTCACCCTGGAGCTACTCGCAGAGGTGGCCGCGGTCTTCGGCGGCATGGCGCTCACCAGCGCCCAGATCGGCCAGTCGTACGACTCGCTCAAGGCGTTCCTCGGCGGGAAGAACAACCAGCTGGAGGCCGGCTCGCTGCAGCTGCGACCGGCCGAGGTGACGGCGATCTCCGACTGGGAGCTCGGCTGGAAGGAGCCGTCGTGACGAACGAGTTCGACGAACTGCGGGGCCTGCTCGAACGGGAGGGCAGGGGCGCCAACCCGGCCGCCTTCCGCCGGATGAGCGAGGCGGCCGCCGCGCTGCACCAGCGGCTGACCCATGAGATGCGGCAGACCGTCGACGCCACCGACCCCACCGGGACCGTCCGGGCCACCGTGCGCCTCGACGGCCGGGTCGAGTCGATGTACGTCTCGCCGCACGCGCTGCGGCAGTTCGACGCCGCCGGCCTGGGCCGCGCCTGTGTCGCGGCGCTCGACGCGGCCCGGCGGGCCGGTGCCGAGACGCTCGCCGGGCGCCTCGCGGACGGGCTCGGCTTGCGCCCCGACGAGCACTCGCCGGCCGACCTCGCCCGGCTCGACCGCATCGCCGACTACTGAGGAGCCGCCGTGCCTACCCACGATCCGCGTGACGTGCTGAGCCTGCTCGGCCGGCTGAGCGCCGACCTGCCCGCGGTGCAGGAGGAGGCGAGCCGGGCGGCGGCCGAGGTCGCCGCCGAGACGTTCGAGGGCACCGCGGCCGACGGCCGCATCGTCGCCCGGGTGACCGGCCTGGGCGTGGTCACCGAGGTGACGATCGGTGAGCTGGCCCGCCGCGGGATGGACAACCTCAGCCTGGGCGACGCGGTGACCGAGGCGGTCCGGGCCGGCGAGGACGCCGGCCGCCGGGCGCTGCGCGAGCGCATGGCCGGGCTGACCATCGGCGGGCGGCCCCTCTCCGAGCTCGCCCCGTTCGACCGCGAGTAGGCGCAAGCGATGGACTCCCGAGAACTGTCGATCGTGGCGAACCTGTGCTTCTGGCTGTTTGCGGTCGTGATCCCGGTGACCGCGGTGTTCTTGGCGATCCGCAGGCACCGGCGCAACCGCGACCACTGAAACGCGGGTACGACCAGCCGCCCAGGTAGGGTCCAGCGGACGCGGGCCGATGTTCGTTCAGTCCGTGGAGCGGCCCCTGATTCTGCCGATCATCTTCTTCACGGGCCTGTCCGGGCTGATCGGCGCGGTGCTCAACGTGCGCGGACACTTCGCCGCCCCGATGTGGGCGCCGATCCTGAACAACCTGGTGGTGATCGCCACCTGCGGCGCCTTCATACTGGTGGGCGGCACCGTGATCGCGGTGGCGTACCTCGGCACGGCCGCGATACTGCGGGTGCAGGAGG
>NZ_JAHYSG010000049.1 GCF_022095675.1 Dactylosporangium sp. AC04546
CAAAGACGAACCCCAAAAAGAAGAAACCCACCGACCCCCGACCCCGCCGCACAGGTTAAAGATCAAGCTAAGGCCTGTTTCATAACTGAGGCCGGGCTGCGGCGGGCCCAGATTCCGTCTGGCGCCACCCCGCGAAAGCCCGGTTACAACACCGGTAGCCGGACTTCCGCGGGGCGACGCCAGACGAAATCTGGACTCCGCCTCGCTCCGACCCCAGTTATGAAACAGGCCTTAGTCGTCCACGGGCCGCCCCGCGGGGCGGCCTCCGGCACTGCTCCCGCCGGGAGACGCACGTCCTGGTGCGCTCCGGCCGGAAGCTCGTGCCCCGACGGACGCCGCCGACGCGGCGGTGGTGATCTCGGCCGGTTACCAGCAGCGACCGGCCGCCGGTGACAATCCGCACACCCCGCTCGGCCGGATGCGCCGCCACGGGCGGCCGACCGGCCCCGCCGGCCAGGCCGCCCGCAGCCATGCGAAAAGGGCCGCCCCCGCTGGTCAGGCCGCCCGCAGCCGCGCGAAATGGGCCGCCCCCGCTGGCCAGGCCGCCCGCAACCGCGCGAAAAGGGCCGCCCCCGGCCGGGCGCGGCCCCTCAGGAGGCGCGGTGCGTGATCAGCTCTGGAACAGGCTGCGGGGGTCGGTGACCAGGACGCCGTGCTCGTTCAGGCGCTCGACCAGGCCCGACGGCGAGGCGTCGTAGACGATCGCCAGGGCGCGCAGGTCGTCGGCGCGGATCGACAGGACGCGGCCGTTGTAGTCGCCGCGCTGCTGCTGGATGGCCCGCGCGTACCGCGCCACGTAGGCCAGGTCCTCGGCACCGGCGTCGTAGAGGCGCTCCAGGTCGAGGACGATCTTGTTGGTGGGCTCGTGGCGGACGCCGCTGCCCTCGGGGAGCAGTTCGGCGACGGGGACGCGGTAGAACTCGGCCAGTTCGGCGAGGCGCGAGACCGTGACGGCACGGTCGCCGCGCTCGTAGGAACCGACGACGACGGCCTTCCAGCGCCCGGCCGACTTCTCCTCGACACCCTGCAGAGACAGCCCCTGCTGCTGTCGGATGGAACGCAGGCGAGCACCAAGAGACTTGGCGTACTCAGACGGCATACGGACACTCCCAGTCACTGGCCTGAGGGGTTTCCCCAGCGATCGCTACGGAGCGTGACCGTAACTGGCATACGACGCGTGGTCAAGTGCCCGAGACCCTTCCGTTGCCCTGGTCAGGGCGGTTGTTAGGGTAGGTGGCGTTCGACGTCCTTTAACGACCCGTCCAGCGAGGCGGGGAAGGAGGTCTGGTTTGTCGTCCCCGACAACCGGCACTGAGCTGGGAAAAACCATCCTCTCGGCGGAAGATGTCGCCCGGGTGGTTGACCGGATTGCCCACCAAATTCTGGAAAAGACGTCCGGCGCGGCCGAAACTGTGCTGTTGGGCATACCTACCCGGGGCGTGCCGCTGGCTCGGCGCCTCGCCGCCCGGATCGCCACCTTCGAGGGTGCGGACATCCCGGTCGGTGTGTTGGACATCACGCTCTATCGGGACGATCTGCGCCTCCAGGCCACCCGTGCCGTGGGTCACACGGAGATCCCGCCCGGCGGCCTCGACGGGCGCCGCGTCATCCTCGTCGACGACGTCCTCTTCTCCGGCCGCACGGTCCGCGCCGCGCTCGACGCGCTGAAGGACCTGGGCCGCCCGCGCGCCGTCCAGCTCGCCGTCCTGGTCGACCGCGGCCACCGCGAGCTCCCGATTCGCGCCGACTACGTCGGGAAGAACATCCCGACCTCGCTGGACGAGAGCGTGCGTGTGCTGACCGCCGAGCACGACGGCCTCGACGCGGTGATGATCCAGACGAAGGGGCAGAAATCATGATCAAGCATCTGCTCAGCGCCGCCGACCTCGACGCCGCCACCGCGACCCAGGTGCTCGACACCGCGGAGGAGATGGCCGGGCTGGCCGCCCGCGAGGTGAAGAAGCTGCCGACGCTGCGCGGCCGGACCGTGGTGAACCTCTTCTACGAGGACTCGACCCGCACCCGCATCTCGTTCGAGGCGGCCGCGAAGCGGCTCTCCGCCGACGTCATCAACTTCTCCGCCAAGGGCTCCAGCGTGTCCAAGGGGGAGAGCCTCAAGGACACCGCGCTCACCCTGCAGGCGATGGGCGCCGACGCGGTCGTCATCCGCCACCCGGCCAGCGGCGCGCCGCACCGCCTCGCCAACTGGGTCGAGGGCAGCGTCGTCAACGCCGGCGACGGCACGCACGAGCACCCGACCCAGGCGCTGCTCGACGCGTACACGATGCGCAGCCGGCTCAAGCGCATCGCCGGGCTCGACGTGGTCATCGTCGGCGACGTGCTGCACTCCCGGGTCGCCCGCTCCAACGTGCTGCTGCTGCACACGCTCGGGGCGAAGGTGACGCTCGTCGCGCCGCCGACCCTGCTGCCGGTCGGGGTCGAGGCGTGGCCCGCCGAGACGAGCTACGACCTCGACGCCGTGGTCCCGGACGCCGACGTGGTCATGATGCTGCGGGTCCAGCGGGAGCGGATGAACCAGGCGTACTTCCCGTCCGAGCGCGAGTACGCCCGCCGCTACGGCTTCGACCTGCCGCGCATGCGCCGCCTGCCGGAGCACGCGATCGTCATGCACCCCGGACCGATGAACCGGGGCATGGAGATCGCGCCCGAGGTGGCCGACTCGGCCCGCTCCACGATCGTCGAACAGGTCGCCAACGGCGTGTCCGTGCGGATGGCGGTCCTCTACCTGCTCCTGGGAGGAAAGTCATGACCGCCATCAAGGGCACGCACCTCGGCGACATCCACGTCGAGAACGGGGTCATCGTCCGCATCGACCCGGACGGCAAGGGCGATCTCGTCGTGCTCCCCGGCCTGGTCGACCTCCACACCCACCTGCGGGAGCCGGGCCGCGAGGACGCCGAGACCGTCGAGTCCGGATCCCGGTCCGCCGCCCTCGGCGGCTACACCGCCGTCTGCGCCATGGCCAACACCTCGCCGGTCGCCGACACGGCCGGCGTCGTCGAGCAGGTCTGGCGCCTGGGCCGCGAGGCCGGGCTGGTCGACGTGCAGCCGGTCGGCGCCGTCACCGTCGGCCTGGCCGGCGAGCAGCTCGCCGAGCTCGGCGCGATGGCCGACTCGGCCGCCCGCGTGCGGGTCTTCTCCGACGACGGGCACTGCGTGAGCGACCCGCGGCTCATGCGTCGCGCCCTGGAGTACGTGAAGGCCTTCGACGGCGTCGTCGCGCAGCACGCCGAGGAGCCCCGGCTCACCACCGGCGCCCAGATGAACGAGGGTGAGGTCGCCGCCCGGCTGGGCCTCACCGGCTGGCCCGCCGTGGCCGAGGAGGCGATCATCGCCCGCGACGCCCTCATGGCGGGGCACGTCGGCGCGCGCCTGCACATCTGCCACGTGTCCACGGCCGGCAGCGTCGAGCTCATCCGCTGGGCCAAGTCGAAGGGCTGGCGGGTCACCGCCGAGGTGACGCCGCACCACCTGCTGCTCACCGAGGACCGGGCGACCGGCTACGACCCGGTCTTCAAGGTCAACCCGCCGCTGCGCACCCAGGCCGACGTCGACGCCCTCCGCGCGGGCCTGCGCGACGGCACGATCGACTGCGTGGCCACCGACCACGCGCCGCACAGCGTGGAGGACAAGGAGTGCGAGTGGGCGTACGCCCGGCCGGGCATGCTCGGCCTGGAGACCGCCCTCGCCATCGTGGTGAAGACGATGGGCCCCGACTGGGACCGCATCGCCGAGTGGATGTCGGCGGCGCCGGCCCGCATCGCCGGGCTCCAGGGGCACGGCCAGGCCCTCGAGGTGGGCGCCCCGGCCAACATCGCGCTCTTCGACCCGGCCGTGACCTGGACCGTCGACCCGACGGCCATGGCCAGCCGGTCCCGCAACACCCCATATGCCGGAACGGAACTGCGCGGCCGCATCGTGGCGACCTACCTGCGCGGGGAGCCCACGGTACTGAACGGAAAGGCCACGCGGTGAAGCGCAGAGAGGCACTGCTCGTCCTCGAGGACGGTCGCACCTTCCGCGGCGAGGCGTTCGGCAGCATCGGCGAGACGTTCGGCGAGGCCGTCTTCAACACCGGCATGACCGGCTACCAGGAGACCCTCACCGACCCGTCCTACCACCGCCAGGTGGTCGTGCAGACCGCGCCGCAGATCGGCAACACCGGCATCAACGGCGAGGACGACGAGTCGGACCGCATCTGGGTGGCCGGCTACGTGGTGCGCGACCCGTCCCGCTCCTACTCGAACTGGCGGGCGGGCGGCAGCCTGGAGGACCGGCTCGCCGTCGAGGGGATCGTCGGCATCAGCGGCATCGACACCCGCGCCCTCACCCGCCACCTGCGCGAGCGGGGGGCCATGCGGGTCGGGGTGTCCAGCGTCGACGACGACCGCGACGGGCTGCTCGAGCGCGTCCGGCAGCAGCCGGAGATGGTCGGCGCGGACCTGTCCGGCGAGGTGAGCACGCCCCAGCGGTACACCGTGCAGGCCGAGGGCGAACAGCGCTTCACCGTCGCCGCGATCGACCTCGGCATCAAGCGCAACGTCCCGCGCCGGCTCGCCAAGCGGGGCGTCACCACCCACGTGCTGCCGGCCAGCGCCACGCTCGACGACATCAGAGCAGTGGGGGCCGACGCCGTGTTCTTCTCACCCGGCCCGGGCGACCCGGCCACCGCGGACGGGCCGGTGGCGCTGGCGCGCGCCGTCCTGTCCGCGCGGATCCCGTTGTTCGGCATCTGCTTCGGCAGCCAGATCCTGGGCCGCGCGCTGGGGTTCGGCACCTACAAGCTGGGGTACGGCCACCGGGGCATCAACCAGCCGGTCGTCGACCGGATCACCGGCAAGGTCGAGATCACCAGCCACAACCACGGCTTCGCGGTCGACGCGCCGATCGACCGCCGCCACGACACCGACTTCGGCGCGGTCGAGGTGAGCCACGTCTGCCTCAACGACGACGTCGTCGAAGGACTGCGGTGCCTGGACGTGCCGGCGTTCACGGTGCAGTACCACCCGGAGGCGGCAGCGGGGCCGCACGACGCGGATTACCTGTTCGACCGATTCGCGGAGTTGATGAACACCAATGCCTAAGCGGACCGACCTCCGGCACGTCCTCGTCATCGGCTCCGGCCCGATCGTCATCGGCCAGGCGTGCGAGTTCGACTACTCCGGCACCCAGGCCTGCCGCGTGCTGCGGGCCGAGGGCCTGCGGGTCAGCCTGGTCAACAGCAACCCCGCGACGATCATGACCGACCCGGAGTTCGCCGACGCCACCTACGTCGAGCCGATCACCCCCGAGTTCGTCGAGCAGGTGATCGCCAAGGAGCGGCCCGACGCGCTGCTCGCCACGCTCGGCGGGCAGACCGCCCTCAACACCGCCGTCGCGCTGCACGAGGCGGGCGTCCTGGACAAGTACGGCGTGGAGCTCATCGGCGCCGACATCGAGGCGATCCGCCGCGGCGAGGACCGCCAGCTGTTCAAGGACATCGTGGCGCGGGCCGGCGGCGACACCCCGCGCTCGCGGGTCTGCCACTCGATGGACGAGGTCCACGCGACCGTCGCCGAGCTCGGCCTGCCCGTGGTCATCCGGCCGTCGTTCACGATGGGCGGCCTCGGCTCCGGCATGGCGCACACCCCGGCGGACCTCGAGCGGCTCGCGGGCGGCGGCCTGGCCGCCTCGCCCGTGCACGAGGTGCTCATCGAGGAGAGCGTGCTCGGCTGGAAGGAGTACGAGCTGGAGCTGATGCGCGACAAGCACGACAACGTGGTCGTCGTCTGCTCCATCGAGAACGTCGACGCGATGGGCGTGCACACCGGCGACTCCGTCACCGTCGCGCCCGCGATGACGCTCACCGACGTGGAGTACCAGCGCCTGCGCGACCTCGGCATCGCCGTGCTGCGCGAGGTCGGCGTCGACACCGGCGGCTGCAACATCCAGTTCGCGGTGCACCCGCGCACCGGCCGCCTCGTCGTCATCGAGATGAACCCGCGCGTGTCGCGCTCCAGCGCGCTGGCCAGCAAGGCGACCGGCTTCCCGATCGCGAAGATCGCCGCGAAGCTGGCCATCGGGTACACCCTGGACGAGATCCCCAACGACATCACGCTCAAGACGCCGGCCGCGTTCGAGCCCGCGCTGGACTACGTGGTGGTGAAGATCCCGCGCTTCGCGTTCGAGAAGTTCCCGGGCGCCGACCCCGAGCTCACCACCACGATGAAGTCCGTCGGGGAGGCCATGTCGCTGGGCCGCACCTTCGCCGAGGCCCTCGGCAAGGCGATGCGGTCGCTGGAGACGAAGGCCGCAGGCTTCTGGACGGTGCCGGACCCGTCGGGCGGCGACCCGCTCGAAGCGCTCAGGACCCCGCACGACGGCCGCCTCTACACCGCCGAGCGCGCGCTGCGGGAAGGGCACAGCGTCGCCGCGGTCGCCGCGGCGTCCGGCTTCGACCCGTGGTTCGTCGACCAGCTCGCCGCCCTCGTCGACCTGCGCGCCGAGATCCTCGACGCGGCCGTGCTCGACCTGCCGCTGCTGCGCCGGGCCAAGCGGGCCGGCCTCTCCGACCGGCAGATCGCGGCGCTGCGCCCCGAGTTCGCCGGCGAGGACGGGGTGCGCACCCTGCGCCACCGGCTCGGGCTGCGGCCGGTCTACAAGACCGTCGACACGTGTGCCGCCGAGTTCGCCGCCGGCACGCCGTACCACTACAGCACCTACGAGGAGGAGACCGAGGTCACGCCGTCGGCGCGGCCCAAGGTGATCATCCTCGGCTCCGGCCCCAACCGCATCGGCCAGGGCATCGAGTTCGACTACTCGTGCGTGCACGCGGTCATGGCCCTGCGGGCCAAGGGCTACGAGACGGTCATGGTCAACTGCAACCCGGAGACGGTCTCGACGGACTACGACACGGCCGACCGGCTGTACTTCGAGCCGCTCACCTTCGAGGACGTCCTCGAGGTGTTCCACGCCGAGGACGAGTCCGGCCGCGCGGCCGGCGGCCCCGGCGTCGTCGGCGTGATCGTCCAGCTCGGCGGCCAGACCCCGCTGGGCCTCGCCGACCGGCTGTACCAGGCCGGCGTGCCGATCGTCGGCACCTCCCCGGCGGCGATCGACCTCGCCGAGGACCGCGGGCTGTTCGGCAAGCTGCTCACCGAGGCCGGCCTGCGCTCGCCCGCGCACGGCACCGCGACCACGTTCCCGGAGGCGAAGCTGATCGCCGACGAGATCGGCTACCCGGTGCTCGTCCGGCCGTCGTACGTGCTCGGCGGCCGCGGCATGGAGATCGTCTACGACGAGCCGACCCTGCGCGACTACATCGGCCGGGCGACCGAGATCTCCCCGGCCCACCCGGTGCTCGTCGACCGGTTCCTCGACGACGCGATCGAGATCGACGTCGACGCGCTCTGCGACGACACCGGCGAGGTGTACCTCGGCGGCGTCATGGAGCACATCGAGGAGGCCGGCATCCACTCCGGCGACTCGTCCTGCGCGCTGCCGCCGATCACGCTGGCCGCGGTGCACCTGGCGGAGGTGCGCCGCTACACGGCGGCCATCGCCCGCGGGATCGGGGTGCGGGGGCTGCTCAACGTGCAGTACGCGCTCAAGGACGACGTCCTGTACGTCCTGGAGGCCAACCCGCGCGCGTCGCGCACCGTGCCGTTCGTGTCGAAGGCGACCGCGGTACCCCTGGCCAAGGCGGCCGCCCGGATCGCGCTCGGCGCCACCATCGCCGAGCTGCGCGCCGAGGGCCTGCTCCCGGCCGAGGGCGACGGCGGCACCGTGCCCGACCACGCGCCGATCGCGGTCAAGGAGGCGGTGCTGCCGTTCAAGCGGTTCCGCACCGCCGAGGGCAAGGGCGTCGACAACCTGCTCGGGCCGGAGATGAAGTCCACCGGCGAGGTCATGGGGATCGACGCGTACTTCGGGCACGCCTTCGCCAAGTCCCAGGCGGCCGCCTACGGCTCGCTGCCGACCTCCGGCACGGTGCTCGTCACGGTCGCCAACCGCGACAAGCGCGGCATCGTCTTCCCGGTCAAGCGCCTCGCCGACCTCGGCTTCGCGATCGTGGCCACGGCCGGCACCGGTGAGGTGCTGCGCCGCTACGGCGTCGCGTGCGAGATCGTGCCGAAGCACTACGCGGAGCCCGGCGTCGGCGCCCGCAACGCGGTGGCGCTCATCGCGGGCGGCGAGGTCGACCTCGTCATCAACACCCCGCAGGGCTCCAGCGGCCGCCAGGACGGCTACGAGATCCGCAGCGCGGCCGTCGTCGCCGACATCCCGTGCATCACCACGCTGCCGGGCGCGGCGGCCGCGGTGATGGGCATTGAGGCCCTGCTGCGCGGGGAGATGACCGTGCGCCCGCTCCAGGAGCTGCACGCGACCCTCCGCGAGGCGCGGTGAGCCTCTACGAGCGGCTGGCCCGCCCCCTGCTGTTCCGGTGGGGCGGCGGCGACGCCGAGACGGTCCACGAGCGGACCGTCCGCATGCTGTCGCGGGTGCCGGGCGTCCGGCACCCGCTCAGCCCGCCCGGGGCGCGCCGCACGGTCTTCGGCGTCGACTTCCCCAACCCGGTCGGCCTGGCCGCCGGGATGGACAAGGACGGCCGCGCGCTGCGGGCCTGGCCCCGGCTCGGCTTCGGCTTCGTCGAGGTCGGCACGGTCACCCGGCACGCCCAGCCGGGCAACGACCGGCCCCGGCTGTTCCGCCTGCCCGAGCACGAGGCGATCGTGAACCGGATGGGCTTCAACAACGCCGGCGCGGAGGCCCTGGCCGCCCGCCTGCGCGCCCTGGGGCCGCTGCCGGTGCCTCTGGGCATCAGCCTGGGCAAGTCGAAGGTGACCCCTCTCGCGGGCGCCGTCGAGGATTACGTCCACTCATTCCGGCAGCTGTACCGCCTGGGCGACTACTTCGCCGTGAACGTGAGCTCGCCGAACACCCCCGGGCTGCGCGAGCTGCAGGACAAGGCCCAGCTGTCGGCCCTGCTCGGCGCCCTGCGCGCGGAGAACCCCGAGGGCCGGCCGGTGCTGGTCAAGGTCGCCCCGGACCTCACCGAGGCGGCCCTGGGCGAGCTGCTCGACGTCTGCCTGGAGCGGGGTGTGGCCGGCCTCATCGCGACGAACACCACGGTCGAGCGCCCGGTCCCGTTCGACGGGCCCGGCGGGCTCAGCGGCCGCCCGCTCGCCGCGCGGGCGGTCGAGGTGGTCCGGTTCGTGGCCAAGGAGAGCGGCCTGCCGGTGATCGGCGTGGGCGGGATCACCCGCCCCGACGACGCCCGGCGCATGGTCGACGCCGGCGCGAGCCTGGTCCAGCTGTACAGCGGCCTGATCTACCACGGCCCCGGGCTGGTGCGCGGCTGCATCGCCGCGACCCGGTTCCCGCTGTGACCACTGCCCGTTCCCGATCTCTGGAGTCGCACGTGACCGTCTCGTTCGGGGCCCGGCTGCGGGCCGCCATGGACGCCCTGGGGCCGCTGTGCGTGGGGATCGACCCCCACCCCTCCCTCCTGGCCTCCTGGGGCCTCTCCGACGATGTCAAGGGCCTGGAAGCGTTCAGTCAGACGGTGGGGGAGGCGCTGGCCGACCGGGTCGCGGTGATGAAGCCCCAGTCTGCGTTTTATGAGCGTTTCGGCTCCAGGGGCATAGCGGTCCTGGAGTCAACTATCCGACAGTTGCGCTCGGCCGGAACTCTTGTGTTGCTCGACGTCAAGCGGGGTGACATCGGCTCCACGGCCGCCGCGTACGCCGATGCGTACCTCGACCCGGCCGCTCCGCTGTGCGCCGACGCGATCACGATCAGCCCGTACCTCGGCTTCGGCGCGTTGCGCCCGATCGTGGAGAAAGCCCAGCAGAACGGCCTCGGCGCGTTCGTCCTCGCCCTCACCTCGAATCCCGAAGGGGCGGCCGTCCAGCGGGCCGTCGGGGCCGGCGGCAAGACCGTCGCACAGGCCGTGATCGACGAGATTTCGCAGGTCAACGAGGGTGCGGCGCCGCTCGGCGACGTCGGTGTGGTCATCGGCGCGACGATCGGGCCGACCGGCCACAACCTGACCAACCTCAATGGACCGATCCTCGCGCCGGGCCTCGGCGCCCAGGGCGGGCGGGCCGAGGATCTGCGAGTCGTGTTCGGAGACGCCCTCGGCGACGTCCTCCCGTCGTGGTCCCGCGAGGTGCTCTCGGCGGGTCCGGACGTGGCCGCGCTGCGGGCCGCGGCGGACCGCGCGAGGGACGTTTGCGCCGCCGCAATCGCGGTGACGGCTTGATCACCGAATCGCCACAGGCCGTCGATCTTGTCTTCCGACGTTGCTGAAATGGCGTCTGACCGCTAGTTTTCCCGGCGCTAGACCATCAACACTTTTTTCAAGGGACCTGAGGAGACCTGGTGCCGCTCCCGTCACTGAGCCCGGAACAGCGCGCAGCCGCTTTGGAAAAGGCGGCTGAGATCCGCAAGGCGCGCGCTGAGCTGAAGGAGCAACTCAAGCAGGGCAAGACGACGCTTGCTGCCGTGATCGACCGCGCGGAGGCCGACGACGTCGTCGGCAAGCTCAAGGTCTCGGCCGTGCTCCAGGCGATGCCCGGCATCGGCAAGATCCGGGCAACGCAGATCATGGAGAAGCTGAAGATCGCCGAAAGCCGTCGCCTGCGCGGCCTCGGCGACCAGCAGCGCAAGGCACTGCTCGGGGAGTTCGCCGGCGGCAAGTGACCGCCCAGCCGGTCCCCCCGGACCAGTGTGAGACCTCGAAGCGCCCGGGCCACGGCCCGGGCGCTTCGCCGTTGCCCTCCGTGTCGGCCTCTCGACACTCCGCCCGGGTGAACGCCGGGTGGCTCCGCTGGTCATCCAGCGGTATTGCGACGAGGGTCACGCAGACGGCCGTCACGCTCTGGTAAGGTTGCCGGGTTCGTGAGCCGTCAATTGCGAAAGTGTTGAGGTTGTTTCCGTGGCCGGAACCGTGGCAGACCCGCAGGGGATCACCAACCCGCCGATCGACGAGCTGCTCGAGAAGACGACGTCGAAGTACGCACTGGTGATCTTCGCGGCGAAGCGTGCCCGCCAGGTCAATGCCTACTACAGCCAGCTCGGCGAGGGTCTCCTCGAATACGTGGGCCCGCTCGTCGAGACCACGCCGCAGGAGAAGCCGCTCTCCATCGCCCTGCGGGAGATCAACGGCGGTCTGCTGACCGCCGAGCGCATCGACGAGGCCTAGGCCTCGATGGACCAGCACGCCGAGGCACGGCCGCGCGTCGTGCTCGGCGTCGCCGGTGGGATCGCCGCCTACAAGGCCTGTGAGCTGCTGCGCCTGCTGACCGAGTCGGGTCACCGGGTGCGGGTCGTGCCCACCGCCGCGGCGCTCACCTTCGTCGGCGAGGCCACCTGGGCCGCCCTGTCCGGCCAGCCGGTCGCCACCGACGTCTTCTCCGGCGCCCACGAGGTGCCCCACGTGCGGCTCGGCCGCGAGGCCGACCTGGTGGTCGTCGCGCCCGCCACCGCCGACCTGCTCGCCAAGGCCGCGCACGGCCTGGCCGACGACCTGCTCACGAACACGCTGCTCACGGCCCGCTGCCCGGTGCTGTTCGCGCCGGCGATGCACACCGAGATGTGGGAGCACCCGGCGACCCGGGCCAACGTCGCCACCCTGCGCGAGCGCGGCGCGGTCGTCCTGGAGCCCGCCGTCGGCCGGCTCACCGGCGCCGACACCGGCAAGGGCCGGCTGCCCGAGCCTCCCGAGATCTTCGCCGCCGCCGTCCGCCTGCTGCGCCGCGGCGGGCTGGCCCCCGAGGAGGCCGTCGACCTGGCCGGGCGGCACGTCGTGGTCACCGCTGGCGGCACTCGCGAGCCGATCGACCCGGTCCGGTTCATCGGCAACCGCTCCTCCGGCAAGCAGGGATACGCCATCGCCCGGGCCGCGGTGGCCCGCGGCGCCCGGGTGACGCTCGTCGCCGCCAACGTCGCCCTGCCCGACCCGGCCGGCGCCGACGTGGTGCGCGTGGAGACCACCGAGCAGCTGCGCCAGGCCACCCTCGCCGCGGCCGGCACGGCCGACGCCGTCGTCATGGCCGCCGCCCCCGCCGACTTCCGCCCGGCGGCGTTCGCCGAAAGCAAGATCAAGAAGGTCGACGGCGCCGCCCCCACGCTGGAGCTGGTCACCAACCCCGACATCGCGGCAGAGCTGGGCGCGGCCAAACCGGCCGGTCAGGTGCTCGTCGCGTTCGCCGCCGAGACGGCCGACCTGGAGCGCGCGGTGGCCAACGGCCAGGAGAAGCTGCTGCGAAAACGGGCCGACCTCATCGTCGTGAACGAGGTCGGCATCGCCAAAACGTTCGGCGCGGAGCACAACCAGGCCGTGATCCTCACCGCAGAGGGTATTCGCGACACCCTGCCCGAACTGTCCAAAGACGACCTAGCCGATAGGATTTTGGATCTGGTTTCGGCCCGTTTTCGCTGATCAACGGGTCGGCAGGGCGATCTCAGGGTGAATTCCCGGGGTTGTTTCAAGTGATGCCTTTGCCGGTCCTCGAGCGCCAGGTCGTACACTCTGGCGAAGCCCGAATACCGACCGCCCGTACCCCTGAGGAGCACCGTTGGCTCGCCGCCTGTTCACGTCAGAGTCTGTCACCGAAGGTCACCCGGACAAGATCGCCGATCAGATCAGCGACGGTGTCCTCGACGCGCTCCTCGCCCAGGACGCGCGGAGCCGGGTGGCGGTCGAAACGCTGATCACCACCGGCCAGGTCCACGTCGCCGGCGAGGTGACCACCAGCGCGTACGCCGACATTGCCAAGATCGTCCGTGAGACGATCCTCGGCATCGGTTACGACTCGTCGAAGAAGGGCTTCGACGGCGCTTCCTGTGGCGTGAGCGTCTCCATCGGGGCCCAGTCGCCCGACATCGCGCAGGGTGTCGACTCGGCGCTGGAGGTCCGCGAGGGCAGCGGTGATGACGACCTCGACCTGCAGGGCGCCGGCGACCAGGGCATGATGTTCGGCTTCGCGTGCAACGAGACGCCCGAGCTCATGCCGCTGCCGATCGCGCTCGCGCACCGGCTGGCCCGGCGCCTGTCCGCCGTGCGCAAGGACGGCGCGATCCCCTACCTGCGGCCCGACGGCAAGACGCAGGTCACGATCGAGTACGACGGACTCCGCCCGGTCCGCCTGCACACCGTCGTGGTGTCCAGCCAGCACGCGCCCGACATCTCGCTGGAGTCGCTGCTGACCCCCGACGTGCGCGAGCACGTCATCGCCCCCGAGCTGGAGGGCCTGGGCCTGGACACCGAGGGCTACCGCCTGCTGGTCAACCCGACCGGCCGCTTCGAGATCGGTGGCCCGATGGGCGACGCCGGCCTGACCGGCCGCAAGATCATCGTCGACACCTACGGCGGCTACGCCCGCCACGGCGGCGGCGCCTTCTCCGGCAAGGACCCGTCGAAGGTCGACCGCTCGGCGGCCTACGCGATGCGCTGGGTGGCCAAGAACGTGGTGGCGGCCGGCCTGGCCGACCGCTGCGAGGTCCAGGTGGCGTACGCGATCGGCAAGGCCCACCCGGTCTCGCTGTTCGTCGAGACGTTCGGCACCGAGGTCGTGCCGGTCGAGCGCATCGAGAAGGCCATCAACGAGGTCTTCGACCTGCGCCCGGCGGCCATCATCCGCGACCTCGACCTGCTCAAGCCGGTCTACCAGCAGACGGCCGCCTACGGCCACTTCGGCCGCGAGCTGCCCGGCTTCACCTGGGAGCAGGCCAGCCGCACGGCGGAGCTCAAGTCCGCCGCCGGCGCCTGACCCCCGGCACTGCGCCAGTGCCGCCGGCCGACCCGTCCCGTTCGTGGACCGGTCGGCCGGCGTCGTCAGGGCCCGTGAACGATCCGGCGCCCGGCCTCGGCGCGTCCCCGGCGCCCGCCGCCATATCGAGCCCGGACGATGTCGCCATTCCGCTGACATCTGCCGCCCGGGCCCCTCGCGAAGTGCCGCCTGATCAACCAGCGTCTATTGCTCCCGGCCGTGGGGAAGCGCCCGCGCTCTTTCCCGAATCGGCCGTCGCACCCCGCCGGGCCGCCACCCGGGCCAAGACCCGCAAGCCCGCCGCGGAGCGCCCCGCCGCCGCGGAGCTGCCGATCGCGCGGGTCTGCGTCGACACTCCGCTGCCGCACCTCGACCGCCCGTTCGACTACCTCGTCCCGGCCGACGCCGACGCCGCCGCCCAGCCCGGCGTGCGGGTCCGGGTGCGGTTCGCCGGCCAGCTCGTCGACGGGTTCCTGCTCGACCGCACCGCCGCCTCCGGCCACGACGGCCGGCTGGCCTTCCTCGACCGGGTGGTGTCGCCCGAGGCCGTCGCCGCCCCGGAGGTCGTCGCGCTGGCCCGGGAGATCGCCGACCGGTACGCGGGGACGCTGTCGGACGTGCTGCGGCTCGCGGTACCGCCGCGGCACGCGAGGACCGAAGCGGCGGCGGTGCCGGATGCCCCGCCCGGCTGGACGGGCACCGTCGCGCCGGACGGCTGGGGGCACTACCCGGCCGGGCCCGCCTTCCTGCGGGCGCTCGGCGACGGGCGGGCGCCCCGGGCCGTCTGGACCGCGCTGCCCGGCGAGGACTGGCCGGCCCGGCTGGCCGAGGCCGCCGCCGCCTGCCTGGCCGGCGGGCGCGGCGCGCTGCTCGTGGTGCCCGACGCCCGCGACCTCGACCGCCTCGACGCCGCCCTGACCCGCGTGCTCGGCGGCTCCGCGCACCACGTGGCGCTCTCCGCCGCCCTCGGGCCGGCCGAGCGGTACCGCCGCTTCCTCGAGGCCGTCAGGGGCCGAGCCCGCATCGTCGCCGGCACCCGCGCCGCGGCGTTCGCCCCGGTCGCCGGCCTCGGGCTGGTCGCGATCTGGGACGACGGCGACGACCTGCACGCCGAGCCCCGCGCGCCGTACCCGCACGCCCGGCAGGTCCTGCTGTCCCGCGCGGAGCAGACGGGGTGCGCCGCGGTCGTCGGGGGATTCGGCCGTACCGCCGAGGCCCAGCAGCTCGTCGAGGCCCGCTGGGCGATCGAGGTCACCGCCGGCCGCGACGGCCTGCGCCGCGCCATGCCCCGCGTGATCACCACCGGCGAGCACGACCAGCCGCGCGAGCCCGAGGCGGTCGCCGCCCGGCTGCCGTCGATCGCCTGGCGCGCCGCCCGCGAGGCCCTGGCCCGCGACGCCCCGGTCCTCATCCAGGTGCCCCGGCGCGGCTACATCCCGGTCGTCGCCTGCGCCGACTGCTTCACCCCGTCGCGCTGCGTGCACTGCGCCGGCCCGCTGTCGCTGCCGTCGGCCACGGAGGCGCCGCAGTGCCGCTGGTGCGGTCGCCCGGCGGCGAACCACGCCTGCCCGGAGTGCGGCGGCCGCCGCCTGCGCGCCGCGGTGATCGGCGCCCGGCGTACCGCCGAGGAGCTGGCCCGCGCCTTCCCCGGCACGCCCGTGCGGACCTCCGGCCGCGACGAGGTCCTGGCCACGGTCCCCGCCAGCGCGTCGCTCGTGGTCGCGACCCCCGGGGCCGAGCCGGTGGCGCTCGACGGGTACGGCGCGGTGCTCCTCCTGGACACCTGGGCCCTGCTGACCCGGGCCGACCTGCGCGGCACGGAGGAGGCGCTGCGCCGCTGGCTGGCCGCGGCCGCCCTGGCCCGCCCGGCCTCCCGGCACGGCCAGGTGGTGGTCGTCGCCGAGGGCGGCCTGGCGGTCGTGCAGGCCCTGCTGCGGTTCGACCCGGGCTGGCTCGCCGCGCGCGAGCTCGCGGACCGGCGCGAGCTGGGCTTCCCGCCGGCGGCGCGGATGGCCGCGGTGACCGGGGTCCCGGCGGCGGTCGCGGAGCTCCTGGCGGCCGCGCAGCTGCCGGCGGGGGCGGAGGTGCTCGGCCCGGTACCGGCCCGCGAACCGGGCCACGAGCGGATGCTCGTGCGCACCCCGCGCTCGGCCGGCCGGGCGCTGGGCCTGGCGTTGCGGGCGGCGGCGGGGGTGCGCTCGGCCCGCAAGGCCCCGGACCCGGTCCACATCCAGATCGACCCGCTGGACCTGCTCTAGCTGCCAATCCGGCGGAGGAGGGCCAGGAACATCGCGTCCGTGCCGTGGCGGTGGGGCCACAGCTGGACCGTCGGGCCCGTGCCCATCTCCGGCAGCGACGGCGGCAGGTACGGCCGGGCGTCGACCAGATCCATCTCGATGTCCGAGCGGCGCGCCGCCTCCGTCACCGACACCGAGGTCTCGGCCTGGTGGGGGGAGCAGGTCACGTACGCGACCAGGCCGCCCGGGCGGACCGCGCGGAACGCCGACTGCAGCAGCTCCCGCTGCAGGCGGGTCAGCGGCGGCAGGTCCGACGGCTGGCGGCGCCAGCGGGCCTCCGGGCGGCGGCGCAGCGCGCCCAGGCCCGTGCACGGGGCGTCGACCAGGACCCGGTCGAAGCCGCCCACCGGCAGGTCGGGGTCGCGGCCCACGTCGCGGCCGTCGGCGTTGATGGTGTACACCGGCAGGCCCGCCGTCGCCGAGGCGACCAGGGCGGCGCGGTGGTGGGCCACCTCGACCGCGGTCACGTGCGCGCCGCGGGAGCGGGCCAGCGCGCCGAGCAGGCCCGCCTTGCCGCCCGGGCCCGCGCAGAGGTCCAGCCAGGTGTCGTCGCGGCCGTCGAGCGGGGCGGTCGCCAGGACGTTGGCGACCAGCTGGCTGCCCTCGTCCTGGACGTGGGCGCGGCCGTCGCGCACGGCCGCGATCGCCGCCGGGTCGCCGCCGCCGGACAGCACCACCGCGTAGGGGGAGTACCGGCCGACCGACGCGCCGCGCAGCGAGGCGGCCAGCTCGGCGGCGTCGACGAGGCCCGGGCGGGCGCACAGGTGGACCGGCGGGGCCAGGTTGTCGGCGTCCAGCGCCAGCTCGGCCTCTTCGAGCGAGCCGAGGGCGTCGGCGAAGGCCCGCACGATCCACGCCGGGTGGGCGTGGGTCAGCGCGGCCCGGTCCACCGGGTCGGCCGGGGCGAGCCGGGCCAGCCAGGCCGAGCGGTCGGTCTCGGCGACGCGGCGCAGCACGGCGTTGGCGAAGCCGGCGGCGCCCGGCACGAGCGAGCGGACCAGGTCGACCGTGGTCGCGACCGCCGCGTGGGCGCCGACGCGCAGGTGCAGCAGCTGGTAGGCGCCGAGGCGCAGGGCGTCGCGCACCGGCGGGTCGATGCGCTCCATCGGCCGGTCGGCGGCGGCCGCGACGATCGCGTCGAGGGTGCCGGTCTGGCGCAGCGTGCCGTACGTCAGCTCGGTCGCGAACGCGGCGTCCCGCCCGGTCACGCCGGACGAGCGCAGGATGCGGGGGAGGACCAGGTTGGCGTAGGCGTCGTCGCGGTGGACGGCGGCCACGGCCTCGTACGCGGCCTCGCGGGCCGGGTCGAGGGCCGGCCGCCCACCCCGCGGCGGCCGGGCCAGGCGGTCGTCCCGTCCCCCGGCCGGCCGCGCGCCCGGACCACGGCGCGCAGACCTCAAGACGCCAGCTCCCCCGACTCCACGCGGGCACCGCGCGCCCAGGCATCGGCGGGCATCGCCTTCTTCCCCGGCGCCGTGACGCTGCCGAGCACGACGGGCACGGTCCCGGTACCGACGAGGACCCGGTTGCGCTCGACGAGCAGCTCGCCCGCAGCGGGCGACGGCGCCCCCCCGATGACGGTGGCCGCGCTCAGCGGCGTGACCGGACCCAGCTTGAGCCGCTCGCCGCGGAACGTCGTCCACGCGCCGGGCGCCGGGGTGCAGGCCCGGACCCGCCGGTCGACGGCGAACGCCGGGTCGGCCCAGCGGACCTGCGCGTCCTCGACGGTCAGCTTGGGGGCGAGCGAGATGCCCTCGTGCGGCTGCGGCACCGCGGAGAGCGAGCCGGCCGCGATCCCGTCGAGGACCCGGACCAGCAGCTCCGCGCCCGACACCGCGAGCCGGTCGAGCAGGTCGCCCGACGTGTCGCGCGGCCCCACCGGCTCGGTCAGCGTGCCGTACACGGGGCCGGTGTCGAGGCCCTCCTCGAGCAGGAAGACGCTGGCGCCGGTCATGTCGTCACCGTGCAGCACCGCGTGCTGGACGGGCGCCGCGCCGCGCCAGGCGGGCAGCAGCGAGAAATGCAGGTTCAGCCAGCCGTGGCGCGGGATGTCGAGGGCGGAGCGCGGCACGAGCGCCCCGTAGGCGACCACGGGCGCGCAGTCGGGCTCGAGGGCCTTGAGCCGGTCGAGGAACTCCGGCTCGCGCGGCCTGGCCGGGGTCAGCACGGGGATGCCGCGCTCGGTGGCCCACGCCGAGACCGGCGACGGCACGAGCTGGCGGCCCCGGCCGGACGGCGCGTCGGGCCGGGTGACGACCGCGACGAGCTCGTGCTCCGAGGCGGCGATGGCGTCGAGCGCGGGCAGCGCGACCGCGGGCGTGCCCGCGAAGACCAGCCTCATCCGCGCCTCACCGGATCCCGAAGAGGCCGTGCGGGCTGGACTTGACCACGGGCGGCGCGTCGGGGTTGTACCACTCGGCCGCGCGGATCTCCTTCATCGCCTGCTTGCGGCGTTCGGCGTCGAGCCGGTCGACGAACAGCACGCCCTCGAGGTGGTCGGTCTCGTGCTGCGCGCAGCGCGCCATGAGCCCGGTGCCGACGATCTGGATCGGGTCGCCGTGCTGGTTGAAGCCCTTGGCGATGACGTTCTGCCGGCGCTTCGTGTCGACGTAGACCCCGGGGATCGACAGGCAGCCCTCGGGCCCGTCCTGCTCCTCCTCGTCGGGGAACTCCAGGACCGGGTTGACCAGGTGACCGACCACGTCGTCGACGTCGAACGAGAACACCCGCAGGCCCACCCCGATCTGCGGGGCGGCCAGGCCGGTGCCGTTCTGCTGGGCCATCGTGTCGAGCAGGTCCTTGACCAGCTTGCGCAACTCCTTGTCGAAGTCCACGACGGGATCGGCCGCCGTGCGCAGCACGGGGTCGCCGAACAGGCGGACGGACTGGACGGTCAAGCGGCACCTCTTATCTGATCCGAGTCAATCAAGTCTAGTGTGACGGGGTGACCAGCCTGCACCTGCGTGGCACCGTGCTGCCGGAGGGTGAGCTCCGCGACATCTGGGTGGTGGGCGGCCGGCTGACGTTCACCCGCCCGAGCGGTGGCGCGGACACGGTGGTGGACGGCGGCTACCTGCTGCCCGGCCTGGTGGACGCCCACGCGCACCTCGGCCACGACCCGCAGACGATGGCCTTCGATGCCGGGAGGTTCACCGAGGCCGCGCTCGCCTACGCGGCCGCCGGCACGACCCTGCTGCGCGTGCCCGGGCACCGCGCGCCGATCCCGGCCGGGCTGCGGGCCGACCCCCGCCTGCCGCGCCTGGT
The DNA here is from genome assembly GCF_022095675.1 of Dactylosporangium sp. AC04546. GTDB lineage: Bacteria > Actinomycetota > Actinomycetes > Mycobacteriales > Micromonosporaceae > Dactylosporangium. The sequence goes on from NZ_JAHYSG010000049.1 coordinate 19,337, forward strand.
GACCGCGGGGGAGTGGCTCGCCTGGAGCGGCCTGCACGACCTCGACGGTCCGCAGTCGGCACCGGAGGACCTGAGCGCGGCGGCGGTCGCGCAGGCCCGGGCGAACGACGGGTGGTGCAAGACCTACGGCGACTGGGAGCCGTTCACGCCTGCCGTTCCAGCAGGTGTACTGCGGGAGCTGTGCACGGCCGTCCACGCGGCCGGCGGCCGGGTCGCCGCGCACTGCCAGACCGCCGAGGGCACCCGCAACGCGGTCCTCGCCGGCGTCGACTCGATCGAGCACGCCTGGTACCTCACCGACGACCTGCTGGAAGTCCTCGCCGCGCGCGGCGGTGCGGTCACGCCGACCTGGTCGGGCTTCCTCCCGCACGTCGCCGACGTGCGCACCAAGCCGGAGGGCCCGCGCAAGGACTGGTTCCTCGGCGGCGTCGAGAGCCTGCGCACCGCGACCGTCGCCGCGCACGAGGCCGGCGTGACCGTGCTGGCCGGCACCGACTCGCTGGCGTTCGGCGACGTGGTGACCGAGATCGAGCACCTGGTGGCGGCCGGGCTCCCGGGCGCGGCCGCGGTCGGCGCGGCGAGCTGGGACGCCCGCCGCTACCTGGGCTTCCCGGGCCTGAGCGAGGCCGGCGCCGAGACCGACGCCGAGGCCGGCGCCGAGGGTGCGCCGGCCGACCTGGTCGCCGTCGCCGACGACCCGCGCCGCTTCCCCGGTGTGCTGCGTCACCCGTCGCTCGTGCTGCTCAGCGGTACCACAGCGGGCACTGGTTACCGTTGACCCGTGGCGGATGAACGGGCGGCCGTCGGACTGCGGTCGTTGTTGCCCTACCTGCGGGACCATCGCGGCACCCTCGTGGTCGTCGGGGTCCTCTCCCTCGCCGGGTCGGTCACGACCCTGGCCCAACCACTGCTCACCCGGCAGGTCCTCGACGGGCTCCAGGCCTCCCGGGCCGTCGGCGGCACCGTGGCGGTCCTGGTGGCCGTGCTGGCCGGCGTCGCGCTGCTCAACGCTTTGCGCGACTTCCTGCTCCAGCGCACCGCCGAGGGCCTGGTGCTCACCGCGCGGCGGCGGCTGACCCGGCACCTGCTGCGGCTGCCGATCAGCGAGTATGACCGGCGCCGCACCGGCGACCTGCTGTCCCGCGTCGGCGCCGACTCGACGCTGCTGCGGGCCGTGGTCACCGCCGGGCTGTTCGAGACGGTCACCGGCGTGGTCATGGTGGCCGGCGCGGCCGTCGCGATGGTCCTGCTCGACCCGGTGCTGTTCCTCACCGCCGGCGCCGGGCTGGCGCTCGGGCTGAGCATCGCGCTGGTGTTCGCCCGCCGGGTCCGCCCGGCCTCGGAGGCGGCGCAGGCGCGCATCGGCGAGATGACCAGCGCGGTCGAGCGGGCGCTCACCGCCGCCCGCACGATCCGGGCCAGCAACGCCGAGGCGCGCGAGATCGCGGCGGTCGACGTGAGCGCCACCGAGGCGTACCGCGCCGGCGTGCGCATCGCGAAGCTCGAGGCGCTCGTCGGGCCGGCCAGCCTCGCCGCGATCCAGGGCGCGTTCCTGCTGCTGCTCGGCGTCGGCGGGGCCCGCGTGGCGGCCGGCACGATCTCCGTCGGCGACCTCGTGGCGTTCGTGCTGTACCTCTTCTTCCTGGTCATGCCGCTCGGCCAGGCCATCCACGCGTACACCCAGCTGCAGACGGGGCTCGGCGCGCTGCAGCGGATGGAGGACGTGCTGGCGGTGCCCCTGGAGGCCGACGACGGCACCCGCACGCCCGTGCCCGGCCCGGTCGCGGTCGCCTTCGACCGCGTGACGTTCGGCTACGGCACCGGCGAGCCCGTCGTGCGCGACGTGTCGTTCACCGTGCCGTTCGGCACGCGCACGGCGCTGGTCGGGCCGTCCGGCGCCGGCAAGTCGACGCTGCTGCAGCTGGTCGAGCGGTTCTACGACGTCACCGGCGGCGCCGTGCAGGTCGCGGGCGTCGACGTGCGGGAGCTGCCCCGCACGGCCCTGCGGGGGATGCTCGGGTACGTCGAGCAGGAGGCGCCGGTGCTCGCCGGCACGCTGCGGGAGAACCTGCGCCTGACCGTCCCCGACGCCACCGACGCGCAGATGCTCGCGGTCCTCGACGCGGTGAACCTCGCCGACATCGTCGGGCGCACCCCGGAGGGCCTCGACGCGCAGGTCGGCGAGGGCGGCGTGCTGCTCTCCGGCGGCGAGCGGCAGCGCCTCGCGATCGCCCGCACGCTGCTGGCCGCGCCGCCGATCCTGCTGCTCGACGAGCCGACGTCGAACCTCGACGCGCGCAACGAGGTGGCGCTGCGGCAGGCGATCGACACCGTCGCCCGCAACCGGACGATGATCGTCGTCGCTCACCGGCTCTCGACGGTCGTCGATGCCGACCAGATCGTGGTCATGGAGGGCGGCCGGGTCGTCGCGACCGGCCGGCACGAGGAGCTGACCGAGACCAACGAGCTGTACCGCGAGCTCGCCACCAACCAGCTCCTGGTCGCATGACGGCGGACGTGTGGGTGGTCGCCGGGCCGCCGGGGGCCGGCAAGTCGACCGTCGCGGACCTGCTGCTCGGGATGCTGTCGCCGGTGCCGGCCCTGCTCGACAAGGACACCGTGTACGGCGACTTCGTGGCGGTCACCCTCGACGCCGCGGGCCGGCCGCCGGGCGAGCGCGAGGGGCCGTGGTACGACGAGCACGTCAAGGTCCACGAGTACGCCGGCCTGGCCGCGACCGCCCGCGAGATCCGCGCCCACGGCTGCCCGGTCCTGCTGTCCGGCCCGTTCACCGGCCAGATCGGCGACCCCGCGCGGTGGGCGGCGTTCGTCGCCGCGCTCGGCGGCGACCCGGTCCGGCTGGTCTGGGTCCGCTCCGACCCGGCGACCCTGCGGGAGCGGCTGATCGCCCGCGGCTCGCACCGCGACGGCCAGAAGCTCGCCCGCTGGGACGAGTTCCTGGCCGCCATCCCGCCGGAGCGCGCACCGGCGGTGGCGCACCTCGCGGTGGACAACCGCCGGGACGCGCCACCGCTGGCCGGGACGCTCGCGGCCGCGCTGCGTTCGCGAGGCTGGTCCGCGCCGCGACCGTGAGCGCGGGACCCTAGGACAGGGCTTCGTCGGGCAGGAGTGCCGCCACCGCGTCGCGGGCGCCGCAGCCGGCGGCGATCAGGCGGTCGCGCTCCGCCAGCCAGGCCGCGCCCAGGGACGCGCGGGTGTCCGCGTCCAGGTTCAGGCGGGCGTCGTTGAGCAGGGTCCGCTCCTCCTCGTCCAGGTGGTGGGCCAGGGAGTTGGCCAGCTTCCCCAGCGCCCGGTCGAAGTCCTTCGAGGTCACGTCGGCCACGTCGAGCAGGGCCAGCAGCTTGCGGTGGCCGTCGGCGTGCTCGTCCTCGCCGTGCTCCACGTGGTCGTCGCCGCCGAAGAGCTCGCGCAGCTTCGGGTACACCTCCGACTCCTCGGCCAGCGCATGCGCCACCAGCAGATCCGCCAGCTCGGCGCGGGTCGAGGCGCGGCCGGCCCGCAGGGCGTCCGGATCGGTGTCGCGGGCGCGGAGCCGGCGCAGCAGGGCCTCGAACCGCACATGGTCGGCGATGATCACGTCCACCACATCCATGTCGGCCATTGTCGCAGTTGGCCGGCGGCCGGCGCACAGTACAGTGAGCGGGTGCAGGAGAACGTGCTGATCGCGCCCTCGATTCTCGCCGCGGATTTCGCCCGTCTGGCTGACGAGGCCCGGGTCGTGGAGGGTGCGGCCGACTGGCTGCACGTCGACGTCATGGACTACCACTTCGTCCCCAACCTCACGATCGGGCTGCCGGTGGTGCAGAGCCTGCGGAAGGCGACCACGCTGCCGTTCGACTGCCACCTCATGATCGCCGACCCGGCGCGCTGGGCGACAGGCTACGCGGAGGCTGGGGCGTACAACGTCACGTTCCACGCCGAGGCGGCCACCGACCCGGTCGCGATCGCCAAGGACCTGCGCGCGGCCGGCAGCCGGGCCGGGCTCGCGATCGACCGCGACACCCCCGTGGAGGGGTATCTCGACGTGCTGCCCCACTTCGACCTGCTGCTGATCATGACGATCAAGGCGGGCTTCGGTGGCCAGCAGTTCCTGCCCCATTTGCTCGACAAGGTCCGCGCCGCCCGGCAGCACGCCGACGCCGGCCACCTGGAACTGCGCATTGAAGTCGACGGCGGGGTGGCCGAAGATACCATCGCGGCCTGCGCCGAGGCGGGTGCCGACACGTTCGTGGCGGGCACCGCGGTCTACGGCGCCGACGACCCGGCCGCCGCGGTGCGCAAGCTCCGCGCCACGGCCGCAGCGGCCAGCGCACAGACGGGATAGATGTGGGCGAGCCGGACGTCATCCTCGTGGTCGACGACGACGTCGACATCGCCCGCTTCATCAAGGTCAACCTCGACCTGGAGGGCTTCGAGGTCCTGCTCGCGCACGACGGCGAGACCGCGCTCGACCTGATCGCCCGGCGCCAGCCGGCCCTGGCCGTGGTCGACTGGATGATGCCGCAGCTCGACGGCCTGGAGCTGACCCGCCGGCTGCGGGCCGACCCGATGACCGCGCCCATGCCGATCATCCTGCTCACCGCCCGCGGCCAGACCGCCGACAAGGTGATCGGGCTGCAGGCCGGCGCCGACGACTACCTGGTGAAGCCGTTCGACACCATGGAGCTGGTCGCCCGGGTGCGCTCCACGCTGCGGCGCAACCAGGAGAACCGGGAGGTCTCCCCGCTCACCGGCCTGCCCGGCAACAGCCGCATCCTGCGCGAGATCACCGACCGGGCCCGGGCCGGCAGCGACTTCGCCGTCTCGCACGTCGACATCGACCGGTTCAAGCCGGTCAACGACGTGTACGGCTTCGCCCGCGGCGACGAGTTCATCACCGCCCTCGCCCGGGCGCTGCACCGGGCGGTCGTCGAGGTCGGCCTGCCGCCGGCGTTCCTCGGCCACATCGGCGGCGACGACTACCTCGTCGTGTGCGCCCCCGAGCAGCTCAAGGACCTCACGACGAAGGCGATCCTGGAGTTCCAGAACGCCGCCGACGCGCTCTACGACCCGATCGACGCCGAGCGCGGCTACATCGAGGTCGTCCAGCGCAACGGCGAGGTCCAGCAGGCCAACCTGGTCACCCTGTCGATCGGCGTCGCCATCGGCACCCCGTCCATGGGTGGGGCGCTCGCCGACCCGCGCGAGATCATCTCGATCGCCACGGAGATGAAGTCGGTCGCCAAGAAGCACCACGGCAACTACGTCTCCGTCGACCGACGGGGGATCGTCGGCCTGTGACGCATGTCCCTCACCCGGGACGGGAGTAAGGACCGGGTTCGTGTGGCAGACTCGGGTTACGTACCCACCACGCGCTGGCGGGGCTCGGTGCAATTCCGAACCGGCGGTGACCGGCCGAGAGGCCGGAAGCCCGCGACCCGGCCGAAGCCATCGGCCGGTGGACCTGGTGTGAGTCCAGGGCCGACGGTGAAAGTCCGGATGGGAGTTCAGCGCGCGGAAGCAGGGGCGGTCCGCGCGTCCGCGCGCGATCTGTCGCCCCCTGCTGCCGTCGTGTCCCCATCAGCCCTCCCTCGCGTGACCCTGACCGCGCGGGAGCTGGCATGGACGAGCAGGACCTCATGCGCCGAGCCGTGGAGCTCGCGCGCCTGAGCCTCGGCGAGACCAGTCCCAACCCCAACGTGGGCGCCGTCATCGCCACGCCCGGCGGCACGATCGTCGGCGAGGGGCGCACGGCGCCGGCCGGCGGGCCGCACGCCGAGGTCAGCGCCCTGGAGCAGGCCGGCGAGTGGGCCCGCGGCGCCACCGCGTACGTCACGCTGGAGCCCTGCAACCACACCGGCCGCACCGGCCCCTGCACCGAGGCGCTCATCGCCGCCGGGGTGGCCCGGGTCGTCGCCGGCGTGCGCGACCCCAACCCGCTCGCCGCGGGTGGCCTGGAGCGGCTGCGCGCGGCCGGCCTGCGGGCCGAGATCGGCACGATCCTGCCGGATCTCGCCCGGGACGCGATGGTCGGCTGGTTGACCGCCGTCGATCGGGGCACCCCTTACGTCATCTGGAAGTTCGCGGCCACGCTCGACGGCCGCTCCGCCGCCGCCGACGGCACCAGCATGTGGATCACCTCCCCGCAGGCCCGGGAGGACGTGCACCGGCTGCGGGCCGGCGTCGACGCCATCATCGCCGGCACCGGGACCGTGCTGACCGACGATCCGCAGCTCACCGTGCGCCTGCCGGAGGTGCGGCGCAACCCGCTGCGGGTGGTCGTGGGCGGGGCCCGCGGCATCCCGGCGACAGCGAAAGTGCTCGATGACAGCGCACCGACCTGGGTCGTGCCCGGCAACGGCGGGCGGGTCGAGCTGCGGCCGATGTTGCAGGAGTTGTACCGCCGGGGCGTGCGCTCGGCGCTGCTGGAGGGCGGCCCCACCCTCGCCGGCGCGTTCCTCGCCGCGGGCCTGGTGGACCGGGTGGTGGCCTACCTGGCCCCCAAGCTGCTCGGGGCCGGGCCGGCCGCGCTCGGCGCCGCGGGAATTTCCACGATCACCGAAGCATTGACGCTCGACGTTGTCGACCTCGCCAGGATCGGGCCCGACGTCCGCCTGACAGCAACTGTGAAAGGTGTGTGACCAGTGTTCACGGGCATCATCGAAGAGCTCGGGACGGTTGTCTCGATCGACGAGCTGGGCGACTCGGCGCGGCTGGCCATCCGCGGCGCCACCGTCACCTCGGACGCCGCGCACGGCGACTCGATCGCCGTCAACGGGGTATGCCTGACCGTGGTCGACAACGCCGACGGGGTCTTCACCGCCGACGTGATGGGCGAGTCGCTCAAGCGCTCCACGCTCGGGTCGCTGCGGTCCGGCTCGCCGGTCAACCTGGAGCGCGCCGCCACCGTCGCGACCCGCCTCGGCGGGCACATCGTCCAGGGCCACGTCGACGGCGTCGGCGAGGTGCTCGCCCGGGAGCCCGGCGACCAGTGGGAGACGGTGACGTTCTCGCTGCCGCAGCAGCTGGCGCGGTACGTCGTCGAGAAGGGCTCGATCACCGTGGACGGCATCTCGCTCACGGTCACCGCCGTCACCGACGACACATTCTCGGTCGGGCTGATCCCGACCACGCTCAAGCTCACCACCCTCGGCGCGCGCAGCGTCGGCGAGCGGGTCAACCTGGAGGTCGACATCATGGCCAAGTACGTGGAGAAGCTGCTCGGGTCGGTGCGGTCATGAGCCCGGAGGTCACGGGCCTGGACCCGATCGAGCGGGCGGTCAAGGACATCGCCGCCGGCAAGGCCGTCATCGTCGTCGACGACGAGGACCGCGAGAACGAGGGCGACCTCATCTTCGCGGCCGAGTTCGCGACGCCGGAGCTGGTGGCGTTCATGGTGCGCTACACGTCGGGCTACATCTGCGTCCCGATCACCGAGGAGGAGGCGGACCGCCTCGACCTGCCCCCGATGTACCGCACGAACCAGGACCGCCGCGGCACCGCCTACACGGTGACCGTCGACGCCCGGTTCGGCGTCTCGACGGGCATCTCCGCCGCCGACCGGGCGCACACCATCCGGCTGCTCTCCTCGCCCGACACCGCCCCCACCGACCTCTCCCGCCCCGGCCACGTCGTGCCGCTGCGCGCGAAGGCCGGCGGCGTGCTGCGCCGCGCGGGCCACACCGAGGCCGCGGTCGACCTGGCCAGCATGGCCGGACTGCGCCCGGCGGGCGTGCTGTGCGAGATGGTCAACGACGACGGCACCATGATGCGGCTGCCCGACCTGCGCCGCTTCGCGGAGGAGCACGACCTCGCGCTCGTCAGCATCGCCGACCTCATCGCGTACCGCCGGCACACCGAGCAGCAGATCGAGCGGGTCGCCGAGACCCGGCTGCCGACCGAGCACGGCGTGTTCCGCGCGGTCGGGTACACGACGATGTTCGACAACGGCGAGCACATCGCGCTCGTCTACGGCGACCTCGGCGACGGTGAGGACGTGCTGGTCCGGGTGCACTCGGAGTGCCTCACCGGCGACGTGTTCTCGTCGGTGCGCTGCGACTGCGGCCCGCAGCTGCAGGCCTCGATGCAGATGGTCGCCGCGGAGGGCCGGGGCGTCGTGCTCTACATGCGCGGCCACGAGGGGCGCGGCATCGGCCTGATCCACAAGCTGCAGGCGTACCAGCTGCAGGACCTCGGCCGCGACACGGTCGACGCCAACCTCGACCTAGGCCTGCCCGCCGACGCCCGCGACTACGGCACCGGCGCCCAGATCCTGGTCGACCTCGGCATCAAGACGATGCGCCTGTTGACCAACAACCCGGCCAAGCGGGCGGGCCTGGAGGGGTACGGTCTGTCCGTGCTGGGTCGTGTGCCCCTGCCGACCCGGCCGCACCCGGAGAACGTGCGCTACCTGCGCACCAAGCGGGACCGGATGGGGCACCTGCTCGACGAGCTCGACGACGTCGCGGAAGGACTTGCGTAAGAGATGGCTGGTAGTGGAGCGCCCGTCCTGCAGCGCGTGGACGGCACCGGACTGACCCTGGGCATCGTGGCCACCCGGTGGCACGCCGAGCTCGTCGACCACATGCTCAACCGGGCGATCGAGGCCGGTGAGGCGTCGAACGTCGACCACATCACGGTCGCCCGGGTCGACGGCGCGGTCGAGCTGCCGGTGCTGGCCCAGGCCCTGGCCCACCGCTTCGACGCCGTGGTGGCGCTCGGCGTGGTGATCCGGGGCGACACCGCCCACTTCGACTACGTCTGCCAGTCGGTCACCGACGGGCTGACGCGGGTCGCGCTGGACGAGGCGACCCCGGTCGCGCACGGCGTGCTCACGGTCGACAGCTTCGACCAGGCCCGCGACCGCGCCGGCCTGCCGGGCTCGTCGGAGGACAAGGGCTACGCCGCGACGCTGGCCGCGCTCGACGCCGCCCATGCCCTCCGGCTGGTCGCCAAGTCGTAGCTCAGACGGCCAGGGCGGTGGCCAGGGAGTCCCGGAACGAGCGCTCGGCCGGGGTGACCTGCTCGCCGCCCAGGCCGAGCACGCCGCCGGTGCGGGAGGCGCTGACGACCGCGTCGGTGACGGTGACGAGCCAGAAGCGGTAGGCCTCGGCGTCCTCCGGGTCGGCCTTGGCGATCAGCAGCTCGTGCGCCTCGCCGGCGCGGGTGAGCACGTCGGCGATGCCCGCCTCGCGGTCGGGGAACTCGATGACCGGGGGCTCCTCGCCCTCCTCGATGTCGCCCTGCCGGGAGACCACCTCGGCGGCCACCGATTGCACCAGCGACGACGACGACCCGCGGCCGTCGGCGATCGCCGTCATGCCGACCGTCCACTCCTCGCGGGTGCGCCGGCTGCCGTCGGCCTCTGCCTGCGAGGCGGCGATGAGCACGGACTGCGGCAGGCCCACGAGGAGGCCCCACTCTTCGTCGGTGTAATCCACATCCACGAGCGACAGATTATCCGCGGTGCCGATCAGGTAAACCGACGGGCACGTTCGCGCGTCAGTGGTGCGTGATGGCGAATGCCGGGGCGACGGCATGGGACGGTAGGCCCATGGTGGGTGAGGCCGCCCGGGAGGAGCCGTGGACCGCGGACGACGCCGTCACCATGCTGTTCGCCGCCCACTACCGGGGGCTGGTTCGCCTCGCGGTGCTGCTGCTGCACGACGAGGCCCTGGCCGAGGACGTCGTCCAGGACGCCTACGTGGCGCTGCACCGGCACTGGTGGCGGCTGCGCGACGCGGACAAGGCGCTCGCCTACCTGCGCACCAGCGTGGTCAACGGCGCCCGGTCGGCGCTGCGCAAACGGGGGGTCGCCGACCGGTACGTCGCCCGCAGCAGCGCCGACGAGCAGACCGTGGCGAGCGCCGAGACCGGGGCGCTGAGCCTGCTGCGGCACCGGGAGATCCTGGAGGCGGTGCGCCGCCTGCCGGCCCGCCAGCGGGAGGCGATCGTCCTGCGCTACTACGCGGAGCTGTCCGAGGCCGAGATCGCCGAGGCGATGGGGGTCAGCCGGGGCGCGGTCAAGAGCCACGCCGCGCGGGGCATGGCGGCCCTGCGGGAGATTCTGGAGCACGCGCCATGAGACCAGGCGAGACGCCCGAGGAGCGGCTGCGCGACGCGTTGCGGGCCCGCGCGGTCGAGGTCGAGCCGGCGCCCGACGCGCTGGCCCGGATCCGCATGCGCACCGGCGAGCGGCGCCGCAACGGCTGGGCCATGACCGGTGCCGCCGCCGCGGTGGCCGCCGCGATCGCCGCCGGCGTCGTGGTGTTCGCGCCGCAGCGCGGGCCGCAGCTCGAGCCGCAGCCGGCCGCGACCGGGAGCGTCGCGGTGCCGCCGTCAGCCGGCCCGAGCCCCTCGGCGGCCGGGTCGACGCCGCCGGCGAACGTGCAGCTGCCGGTCTATTTCATCCGCAACGGGATGCTGTACCGCGAGTTCCACGCCGTCCCGCTCACCGCCGACAGCGACGCCGAGCGCATCGCCGCCGCCGTCCGGGAGTCGCTGACGGGCGAGGCGCGCGACCCGGACTACGGCACCGCCTGGCCGCCGGGGATCACGGTCCACGGCGTGGTGATCGACGGGAGATCGGTGACGGTCGACCTCGGGGACGTCGGCACCGACGCGCGCGACGGCGCCCGGGCCCTCGCCGTGCAGCAGCTCGTCTACACGGTCGCGGCCGCCAGCACGTACACCTCGATCAGGAAGGCCGAGGCGATCCGGGTCGTCGTCGACGGGGCGCCCGTGGCGAAGCTGTGGGGGAGCGTCGACGCCGGCGGCCCGCTGCGCCAGGCGCCGATGGCCGACGTCCAGGGCCCGGTCTGGGTGATCGACCCCCAGCAGGACCAGCAGGCCGGGCGCAGCTTCGTCGTGTACCTCGCCGGCGTGGTCCACGAGGGCACGGTCCAGCTGCGGATCCGCGGCACCGGCGGGAAGGTCGTGTTCGAGCGGACCGTCCAGCTCAGCGCGGGCGCCCCGGCCCTCGGCGAGGCGCGGGTGCCGGTGACGCTGCCACCGGGTCGCTACACGGTGGAGTCGTGGTACGTCTCGATGAAGGACGGCAGTGTGCAGGCCGTCGACGACCACGAGTTCACGGTGGGGTGAGGCTCGACACGCCTGTCGTGATCCGGATTCCCCCGCGGGGCCGGAGCCTGCGAGAATGCGTGCCCGTGAAGACCTTCGACGAGCTGTTCGCCGAGCTGGCCGCCAAGGCCGCGGCGGGCACCCCGGGATCCGGCACCGTCGCGGCGCTGGAGAAGGGCGTCCATTTCATCGGCAAGAAGGTCGTCGAGGAGGCCGCCGAGAGCTGGATGGCGGCCGAGCACGAGGGGCGGGAGCGCACCGCCGAGGAGCTGTCGCAGCTGCTCTACCAGGTGCAGTGCCTGATGCTGGCCACCGGGCTGTCGCTGGAGGACGTGTACCGACATCTGTAGGCACGTCCCGCCTGCATCCGTCCGTCCAGCCAGGAGTTCTCTGACATGCTGCGTATCGCCGTCCCCAACAAAGGAACCCTCTCCGGCCCCGCCGCCCAGATGCTGCAGGAGGCCGGCTACCGCCAGCGGAGCGACCCCAAGGACCTGCTCTGCCGCGACGTCGCCAACGACGTCGAGTTCTTCTACCTGCGCCCCCGCGACATCGCCACGTACGTCGGCTCGGGCGACCTCGACCTCGGCATCACCGGCCGGGACCTGCTCATCGACGCCGAGAGCGACGCCGAGGAGGTGCTCGACCTCGGCTTCGGCCGGGCCACGTTCCGCTTCGCGGCGGTGGCGGGCTCGCTGAAGGGGTCGGAGCCGGGCGACCTCGCCGGCCTGCGCGTGGCCACCGCCTATCCCGGGGTGATGCAGCGGTACCTCACCGAGCACGGCGTCACCGCGGAGGTGATCCGCCTGGACGGCGCGGTCGAGAACGCCATCCGGCTGGGCGTCGCCGACGTGATCGCCGACGTCGTGGAGACCGGCGCCACGCTGCGCCAGGCCGGCCTGGAGACGATCGGCGAGCCGATCCTGCGCTCGTCGGCGGTGCTCATCCGCCGGGCCGGCTCGGACACCGACGGTGGTGGCTACAAGCAGCTCCTGCGCCGCCTCCAGGGCGTCCTGGTGGCCCGCCGCTACGTGATGCTCGCCTACGACGTGCGGGCCGACGCGCTCGACGCGGCGGTCGCGCTGACCCCCGGCATCGAGTCGCCGACCATCTCCCCGCTGCACCGCGAGGGCTGGGTGGCGGTGCAGGCGATGGTCCTGCGGGACGAGATGCACCGGATCATGGACGAGCTGTACGACGTGGGCGCGCGCGCCATCCTGGTGACCGACATCCACGCGTGCCGGCTGTAGTGGCACACTCGTACCCGTGAGCAGCACCGTCACCGCACGCCCGCAGCGGGCCCGGATCATCGCCTACGTCCTGGCGGCGGTCGTCGTCGTGGTCTTCACCCTCATCGCGTTCGGTCTGCACGGCAAGACCGGCGACGGCCCGGGCTACTTCCAGCGCGGCGACCAGGCCGCGATGATCGGCCTGGGCCTGTGCGCCGCCGCCGGCATCCTGCTGATGACCCGGCCGCGGGTCGTGGCCGACGAGCGGGGGGTGCGGGTCCGCAACATCATCGGCTCGTACGACCTGCCCTGGGAGGTGGTCCGCGCCGTGACGTTCGGCCGGGGCGCCCCGTGGCTCACCCTCGACCTGGAGGACGACGAGCGGGTCGCGGTGATGGCGGTGCAGATGGCGGACAAGGACTACGCGGTGCAGGCCGCCCGCAGCCTGCGGGCCCTGCACTCCGCGAGCCGCGTGACGAGCGTGGTAGAGTAGTCGGCGTCGACCGCATCCTGCCCCCGGGCGGATGTTCGAAGCGGAGCGCACCAGGCTCCCACCCGTGCGGCGCAAGGCGGCCGGGTCCGGTCTGACCGCACGGCCCATCGGGGCCGTTGTCGGTCGAGTGGACCCTCGCATGCGCACAGCGCGGCGGGGTCTTTCCGTTTTGGCGAGACAAACGGTCGACCACCGGAGTTGAAACACCGATCGAGGAGGCCACATCAGCGTCGAGCCACGCGTCAACGAGCAGATCCGGGCACGTGAGGTCCGGCTGGTCGGCCCGGAGGGTGAGCAGGTGGGTATCGTCCCCCTGGAGCGCGCTCTGCAGCTGGCCGCCGACGTGGACCTGGACCTGGTCGAAGTTGCGCCCATGGCACGCCCGCCCGTTTGCAAGCTCATGGACTTCGGCAAGTTCAAGTACGAGAGCGCGCTCAAGGCCCGGGAAGCCCGGCGTAACCAGCAGCAGACCGTCATCAAGGAGATGAAGCTCCGCCCGAAGATCGATCCGCACGACTACGAGACCAAAAAGGGTCACGTGGTGCGGTTCCTGAAGGCGGGCGACAAGGTCAAGGTAACGATCATGTTCCGTGGCCGCGAGCAGAGCCGCCCGGAGCTGGGGTTCCGGCTGCTGCGCAAGCTCTCGGAGGAGATCCAGGAGCTGGGCTTCGTCGAGGCCGCGCCCAAGCAGGACGGCCGCAACATGATCATGGTCTTGGCACCGCACCGCAACGTCAAGGCAGCGGCGACGCAGTCCCGCGAGCCGAAGGCGGACGGCAGCCCGAGCTCGGAGGGCGAAACAGCCCCCGTGCCCGAGGTCGTCACCGCAGATCAGGCATAACCAGCACCGTCACATATCAACCAACCGCGTCGTGCGGGCGGGACCTGCACCACGCGGGGACCTCGGCTGCGCGCCGGCGCGTCACGGCACCCTGACCACGGCAAGATCAGGGTGCCGGCGCACCTCATGAAGGGCAACACCAGCATGCCGAAGTTCAAGCCGCACTCCGGGATGAAGAAGCGCGTGAAGATCACGGGCAAGGGCAAGTTCCTCGCCGAGCCGGCCGGCAAGCGCCACCTGCTCGAGGTCAAGCCCACCAAGCGCACCCGCCGCCTGAGCGGCAACGTCGAGCTCGCCGGCACCGAGACCCGGAAGATCAAGAAGCTGCTCGGCCTCTAGCCCGGTTCGGTCGGGGCCTGTCGACGCTGGACCCGACCCAATCCGCTGCGCCACAACCCCCCGACTTTGACCGTTTCTTTCCGGCCGGCCCATTTCCCCGGGCCGGTCTCGCATGAGGAGTACGAACCGTGGCACGCGTGAAGCGGGCAGTGAACGCCCAGAAGAAGCGCCGCACCGTCCTGGAGACCGCCAGCGGCTACCGGGGCCAGCGCTCCCGGCTGTACCGCAAGGCCAAGGAGCAGGTGCTGCACTCGATGCAGTACGCCTACCGCGACCGCCGTGACCGCAAGGGCGACTTCCGCCAGCTGTGGATCACGCGCATCAACGCGGCGGCCCGCGCGAACGGCCTGACCTACAACCGGCTCATCCAGGGCCTGCGCCTCGCCGGCGTCGAGGTCGACCGCAAGATCCTCGCCGAGCTCGCGGTGAGCGACGCCAAGGCGTTCAGCGGCCTGGTCCAGGTGGCGAAGACGGCCGTTGCCGCGGCCTGACGTGATCCGGCAACCCGGGGCGGTCTTCACCACGCGGACCCCCCGGGTTGTCGCTGCCCGGCGCCTGCAGCGCCGCCGCGACCGTGACGAGACCGGTCGCTTCCTGGCCGAGGGCCCGCAGGCGGTCCGCGAGGCCATCCGGGCCGGCGCCGTCGTCGAGCTGTTCTGCACGGCCGACGCGCGGGAACGCCACCCCGAGCTGACCGGCGAGGCGAGCCTCGTCGACGACGCCGCCCTGGACGCGCTCACCGAGACGGTGAACCCGCAGGGCATGGTCGCCGTCTGCCGGCAGCGCGACGTGCCCCTGGACACCGCGCTGGAGCGCGGGCCCCGCCTGGTCGCCGTCTGCGCCGAGATCCGCGACCCCGGCAACGCCGGCACCGTCCTGCGCAACGCCGACGCCGCCGGCGCGGCCGCCGTGGTCTTCGCCGGCGACAGCGTCGACCCGTACAACGGCAAGGCCGTGCGCGCCTCCGCCGGCAGCCTGTTCCACGTCGACGTCGTGCGCGCCCGCGACACCGCCGCGACCGTCGCCGCGCTGCGCGCCGCCGGTCTGCAGGTGCTCGCCGCCGACGGCTACGGCGACACCGACCTGTTCGACCTGGCGACGCTGGCGGCGCCGACCGCCTGGCTGTTCGGCTCCGAGGCGCACGGCCTGCCCGAGGAGGCCAAGGCGCTCGCCGACGCACGCGTGCGGGTGCCCCTGCTGGGCGGCGCCGAGAGCCTCAATCTGGCTGCGGCCGCGGCGGTATGCTTGTACAGTTCCGCGAAAGCGATGAGGGAGTAGATCCGTGAGCGTCCTGTTTATGCGGCCCGCCGGTGACGGTGGGCGACGGGCGCTCTCGCACGCCTCCTGAAGCCTCCCACGATCCGGCGGGCGGACCTCACTACACTGTCCGAGGCCAATCTCGCGTGGGAAGAGTCTGATGACGTACCGCAATGATCCGTACGATCCGAAACAGGCCGCGCTGCTGGACCAGGGCGCACTCGACGACGCCGTCGCCGCGGCCGAGAAGGCGTTCGCGGGAGCGGGCGACCTCGACGCGCTCGCCGCGCTGAAGCACCAGCACCTGGGCGACCGCGCCCCGGTGTCCCTGGCGCGCCGCGAGATCGGCAGCCTGCCGCCGGCCGCGAAGGCCGACGCCGGCAAGCGGGTCAACGTGGCCCGCGTCGCCGTGCAGGCCGCCTTCGACGCGCGCCTCGCCACGCTCACCGCCGAGCGGGAGGAGCGCGTCCTGGTCGAGGAGGCCGTCGACGTCACCCTCCCGGTCGACCGCCGGCCCCGCGGCGCCCTGCACCCGCTGACGAAGATCATGGAGCGGGTCGGCGACCTGTTCGTCGGCATGGGGTACGAGATCGCCGAGGGCCCCGAGGTCGAGTGGGAGTGGTACAACTTCGACGCCCTCAACATGCACCCCGACCACCCGGCGCGCTCGATGATGGACACGTTCTTCGTCGCCGCGGCCGGGGTCGAGGAGGACTCCCGGATCGTCCTGCGCACCCACACCTCGCCGGTGCAGGCGCGCACGATGACGACCCGCAAGCCCCCGATCTACATCGTCTGCCCCGGCCGGGTGTACCGCACCGACGAGCTCGACGCCACCCACACGCCGGTCTTCCACCAGGTCGAGGGCCTGGTCGTCGACAAGGGCATCACGATGGCGCACCTCAAGGGCACCCTCGACCACTTCGCCCGGATGATGTTCGGCCCGGAGGCCAAGACCCGCCTGCGCCCGTCGTACTTCCCGTTCGTCGAGCCGGGTGCCGAGATGGACCTGTGGTTCCCGCAGCACCGCGACGGCCCGCGCTGGGTCGAGTGGGGCGGCTGCGGCATGGTCAACCCGCGGGTGCTGCGCGCCTGCGGCATCGACCCGGAGGAGTACTCCGGCTTCGCGTTCGGCATGGGGATCGAGCGCACCCTGATGTTCCGCAACGAGGCGAGCGACATGCGCGACATGGTGGAGGGCGACGTGCGGTACGCGCGGGCGTTCGGATGGGAGGCCTGAGGTGCGCGTAACGCTGTCCTGGCTGCGCGAGCACGTCGACCTGCCGGGCGACCTCGGTGCCGACGGGCTGGAGAAGGCCCTCGTCAAGGTCGGCCTC
The DNA here is from genome assembly GCF_022095675.1 of Dactylosporangium sp. AC04546. GTDB lineage: Bacteria > Actinomycetota > Actinomycetes > Mycobacteriales > Micromonosporaceae > Dactylosporangium. Next base: position 35,912 of record NZ_JAHYSG010000049.1, read on the forward strand.
GAGGTCGAGGAGATGACCGACACCGGCGCGGCCGTCGAGGGCCCGCTCGTCGTCGGCCGGGTCGAGTCGATCGAGGAGCTGACCGGCCTCAAGAAGCCGATCCGGTACTGCCTGGTCGACGTCGGCGGGGAGCAGCCGCAGGGCATCATCTGCGGCGCCCGCAACTTCGCCGAGGGCGACCTCGTCGTGGTCGCCCTGCCCGGCGCGGTGCTGCCCGGCGGGTTCGCGATCGCGGCCCGCAAGACCTACGGTCACGTCTCCAACGGCATGATCTGCTCCGGCCGCGAGCTGGGCGTCTCCGACGACCACGACGGCATCATCGTGCTCCCGGCCGACACGGCGAAGCCCGGTGACGAGGCGCGACCGCTGGTCGGGCTCGACGACGTCGTGGTGGAGATCAATGTCACGCCCGACCGGGGGTACTGCTTCTCCGTGCGCGGCATCGCGCGGGAGCTGTCGCACTCACTCGGCGGCGCCTACCGCGACCCGGTCGCGGCGATCGTCCCCCTGGAGGGCGACGGCACCGAGGCGTACCGCATCGACGTGCGCGACAGCATCGCCTGCGACCGGTTCACGGCCGTCGCCGTGCGCGGCGTCGACCCGGCCGCCGCCACGCCGAAGTGGATGAAGGACCGCCTCGCGGTGGCCGGCATCCGGTCCATCTCGCTGCCCGTCGACATCACCAACTACGTGATGATCGAGCTCGGCCAGCCGATGCACGCGTGGGACCTCGCGCAGCTCACCGGCCCGCTCGTGGTGCGCCGCGCGGCCGCGGGGGAGAAGCTCACCACGCTCGACGGGGTGCAGCGGGTCCTCGACCCGCAGGACATCGTCATCGCCGACGACACCGGCGTCGTGTCGCTCGCCGCCGTCATGGGCGGCACCACGACCGAGGTGTCGCCGACGACCGTCGACGTGCTGCTGGAGGCGGCCCACTGGGACCCGCTGTCGGTCGCGCGTACGATCCGCCGGCACAAGCTGCCCAGCGAGGCCGGCAAGCGGTACGAGCGCGGCGTCGACCCGCAGATCACCGCGGCCGCCTGCGCGCGCGCCGCGGCCCTGCTGGCGCAGTACGGCGGCGGGACGGTCGAGCGGAAGGTCACCGACGTCTACGCGGTCCAGCCGCCGGCGCCGGTCACGATGGCGCTGTCGCGCCCGTCGGAGCTGGCCGGCATCGACTACACCCCGGAGCGGGTGCTCGAGGTGCTGGCCATGATCGGCACGCAGGCCGAGGTCACCGGCGGTACGGTCACCGTCACCCCGCCGAGCTGGCGGCACGACCTCAACGACCCGGCCGACCTGGCCGAGGAGATCCTGCGGATCGACGGCTACGACCGGATCCCGAGCGTCCTGCCGATCGCGCCGCCCGGCCGCGGGCTCACCGCGACCCAGCGGCGGCGCCGCACCGTCGGCCGGGCGCTCGCCGACGCCGGCTTCGTCGAGGCGCTGAACTACCCGTTCGTGGGCACCGCGACGCTCGACGCGATGCGGATCCCCGACGGCGACCCGCGCCGCGACCTGGTGCTGCTGCGCAACCCGCTGTCCGACGAGGAGCCCGGCATGCGCACCACGCTGCTGCCGCCGCTGCTCGCCGCCCTGCGCCGCAACGTCGGCCGCGGCCAGCGCGACGTCGCGCTGTTCGAGGTCGGCATGGTGTTCCTGCCCCGGGGCCCGATCGCGGTGGCGCCCGCCGCCGGGGTCGCCGGCCCGCCGCCGGCCGAGGAACTGGCCGCGGCCGACGCGCTGCTGCCGCACCAGCCGTGGCACGTCGCCGCGGTGATCGCCGGCGACGCCCAGCCCGCCGGCTGGTGGGGCGCCGGCCGCGCGGCCGACTGGGCCGACGCGGTCGAGGCGGCCCGCCTCGCCGCCGACGCCGCCGGGGTCGAGCTGAGCGTCCGCCCGGCGGCCGAGGCGCCCTGGCATCCCGGGCGATGCGCCGCCCTCCTGGTGGGTGACACGGTGGTGGGCCACGCGGGTGAACTCCACCCGGCCGTCTGTGCCGATCTCGACCTGCCGCGGCGCACCGTCGCGATGGAGCTCGACCTCGACCTGCTGCCCGTCCCCGGCGCCTGGCCGGCGCCGCGGCTGTCGTCGTTCCCGACCGCGCTCATCGACGTGGCGCTCGACGTCGATGTCACGACGCCGGCCGCCGACGTCGAGGCGACCCTCGCCGAGGGGGCCGGTCCGCTGCTGGAATCGGTGCGGTTGTTCGACGTCTACGCCGGTGCGCAGCTCGGCGCGGGGCGCAAGTCGCTCGCGTACAAACTCACGTTCCGGGCACCCGACCGCACGCTCACCGGTGAGGAGACGCTCGCGGCGCGTGACGCCGCGGTCGCCCTCGCCGCCGAACGGCACGGAGCGGCCCTGCGCGGCGCCTGATCGAAGGATCGACGGCGGCCACTCCACGGTGTGTGGCCGCCGTCGCTGCGGGTCAGATATCGGACCGTTGACGTTCGTCTGCGTCCGATCGCCGAGTCGCGAAAGTGGTACCGTCACGGCGCCGAGCCGTACTTCCGCCGTGCACCTGCGGCGTGACCCGATGAGGGGCTCGGCCCGCGCCAAGCGCCGGTATCGAATCTCGGCTTCCTGGAGGGGCAGCGCGTGTCAGAAGTGAGTGCATCGGCGGGGTTCACCACCGACGTCGTGGTGATCGGCGGGTGCGGCCGGGTGGGGCTGCCCCTGGGCATCGCCCTCGCCTCCCGCGGACTGCAGGTGACGCTGTACGACATCAACGCGGCCGCGGTCGCCGTGGTCAACGAGGGCCGGCTGCCCTTCGACGAGGAGGGCGCGGCGGCGCCGCTGGCCAGCTCGGTCGCGGAGGGCCGCCTCAAGGCGACCACCGACCCGGCGAGCGTCGCGACGGCCGAGCACCTCGTCGTGATCGTGGGCACGCCGGTCGACGAGCACCTCAACCCGAACATCGCGGCGGTGCCGGCGGCGATCGAGCGCTGCGCGGACTTCCTGCGTGACGGCCAGCTCATCGTCCTGCGCAGCACCGTTCACCCGGGCGTCACCGCGCTGACCGAGAGGCTGCTCAAGCGGCTCGGGGTCAACGCCGACGTCGCGTTCTGCCCGGAGCGCATCGCCGAGGGCAAGGCCATGACCGAGCTGTTCGAGCTGCCCCAGATCGTCGCCGCCCGCACCCCCGAGGCGACCCAGCGGGCCGAGAAGCTGTTCCGCAACCTCGCGAGCCAGATCGTCGTGCTGGAGCCGGAGGAGGCGGAGCTCGCCAAGCTCTTCACCAACACCTGGCGCTACATCAAGTTCGCGGCCGCGAACCAGTTCTGGATGATGTCCAACGACTTCGGCCTCGACTTCGAGCGGATCCGCCACGCGATCCGGTTCGAGTACCCGCGCGCCGCCGACATGCCCGGCGCCGGCTTCGCCGCCGGTCCGTGCCTGCTCAAGGACACGATGCAGCTCGCGGCGTTCAACAACAACAACTTCGTGCTCGGCCACAGCGCGATGCTCATCAACGAGGGCCTGCCGCTCTACGTGGTCTCGAAGCTGCAGGAGCGCTTCGACCTGTCGGAGATGACGGTCGGCATCCTGGGCATGGCGTTCAAGGGCGGCAGCGACGACATCCGCGAGTCCCTGGCCTACAAGCTGCGCAAGGTCGTCATGCTGCGGGCCAAGGAGACGCTCTGCACCGACCCGTACGTGAAGGACGACCGGTTCGTCCCGCTCGACGAGGTGCTCCAGCGGGCCGACCTGCTCATCGTCGCCGCCCCGCACCCGGAGTACCGTGACCTGCAGACCGACATCCCGGTCGCGGACATGTGGGGTGTGACCAACAAGGGCGTGCGCATATGACCTTGACGCCGCAGATTTCTGTGGTCATTCCGGTGTACAACGAGGGCGACGCGATCGTCCCGTGCCTGGAGCGCATCCTGCGCGCGGTCATGATGCCCGCCGAGGTCCTCGTGGTGCACGACATGCCCGAGGACACGACGGTCCCGTTCGCCCTGGAGGTGCAGGCCCGCGACCCGCGGGTCCGCCCGGTGCTCAACACGTACGGCCGCGGCCCGGCCAACGCGATCCGCTTCGGCGTCGACGTCGCCCGGGCCCCCGTCGCCGTGGTCACCATGGCCGACGGGTCCGACGACCCGCGCCAGATCGAGGACCTGGCCCGGCTCGTCGACCGGGGCGTCGTCGTCGCCGCGGCCTCGCGGTACATGCCGGGCGGGCAGCAGGTCGGCGGCCCGCGCTTCAAGCGGCTGCTCTCCCGCACCGCCGGGCGCACGCTGCACATGTTCGCCCGGGTCGGCACGCGCGACGCCACGAACAGCTTCAAGGCCTACTCCACGAACTTCGTCCGGCAGGTCGGCATCGAGTCGAAGACCGGCTTCGAGATCGGCATCGAGCTCACCGCGAAGGCCACCCGGCTGCGCCTGCCGGTCGCCGAGATCCCGACGATCTGGCTCGACCGCCAGCTCGGCGAGTCCCGGTTCGACGTCGGCCGGTTCATGCCGAGCTACCTGAAGTGGTTCCGCTTCGCCTTCGGCCGTCGCCTCACGATGGAGCAGCTGGCCAAGCGGCCCGCCTCCTCGGCGGCCCGGTCGGACGCCCAGACGGCACGCGCCAACTTGTCCGAGAATCAGACAGTCCAGAGCTAGAAGGAGCGTTTGTGGCAAAGGTCCTGGTCACCGGCTCGGCCGGCTTCATCGGTGGATACGTCGTCGAGGAGCTGCTGTCCCGCGGCTACCAGGTGGTCGGCCTGGACAACTACTCGAAGTACGGTCCGGTCACCCGCAGCTACGACTCCCACCCCGACTACCGCTTCGTCGAGGGCGACGCGCGTGACGTCGACCTCGTCTCGGAACTGCTGGACGGTTGCGAGCACTTCATCGCCGGCGCGGCGATGATCGGCGGTATCTCCTACTTCCACGCCTACGCGTACGACCTGCTCGCCACCAACGAGCGGATCATGGCCTCGTCCTGCGACGCGGCGATCAAGGCGCACCAGTCCGGCACCCTGAAGAAGATGACGTACCTGTCGTCGTCGATGGTGTTCGAGTCGACCACCCACTGGCCCTCGAAGGAGGGCGACGAGCGCAAGGTCGCGCCGCCGCTGTCCTCCTACGGCTTCCAGAAGCTCGCCGTCGAGTACTACGCGAAGGCGGCCTGGGACCAGTACAAGCTGCCCTACACGATCGTCCGGCCGTTCAACTGCGTCGGCGTCGGCGAGGGCCGCGCGCTGGGCGAGGTCGAGGTGCTCTCCGGCAACGTCAAGCTGGCGATGTCGCACGTCGTGCCCGACCTGGTGCAGAAGATCGTCAAGGGTCAGGACCCGCTGCACATCCTGGGCACCGGCGAGCAGGTCCGCCACTACACCTACGGCGGCGACCTCGCCAAGGGCATCATCGCCGCGATGGAGCACGAGAAGGCCTTCAACGAGGACTTCAACATCTCCACCGCCGAGTCGACCAACGTGCTCGAGCTGGCCGAGGTGATCTGGCGCAAGATCAAGGGCCCGGACGTGCCGTTCAGCGTCGTGTCCGACGACCCGTACGAGTACGACGTGCAGAAGCGCGTCCCGGACGTGTCGAAGGCCAAGGCGATCCTGGGCTACGAGGCGACCACGTCGCTCGACGAGATGCTCGACGAGGTCATCCCGTGGGTGACCGAGGCGGTCAAGGAAGGCCGCCTCTAAAGGATCTGGTCGGGGCCTGCCGGCTCCGGACCGATCTCAGCGGCGCCTGACGAGCGCCCCGCCACGACCGTGGCGGGGCGCTCGTTGTTCTCTCCGTGGCACTGACGACCCTGCGGCCGGCGATCCAGCAGACGCGGCCCCCAGCTCCCGCGCGGCGCCGGCGGTGGGTGGTGCCGCTGCTGGCCGTCGCGGGCGCGGCGCTCGCCGGGCTGTGGCGGACGCGGGGCCCGGCCGCCGTGGACTCGATCTGGGCCGAGGACGGGCAGAACTTCCTCACCGACGCGGTGACGCTGCCGTGGTACGAGGCGATCGGCACGCCCTTCAACGGGTACTACCACGTCGTCGCGCGCTCCTGCTGGGCCGTCATCGCGCTCTTCCCGCTCTCGTGGGCGGCGGCGCTCAACGCGGTCGTCGACGCGGTGCTCACCGCGCTGCTGGCGCTCGGCGTGTACGCGGCCGCCCGCAGCCGGCTGCCGCGGGCCGCCGCCGTGGTCGTCGGGGCGACCGCCGCGGTACCGATGGGATTCGAACCCAACGCGCTCGCGCAGCTCCAGTTCCCCCTGGTGTACTGCGGCCTCTGGATGCTGCTGCGGGAGCCCGGCGGCCGCGCCGCGCGGGTGGTCGCCACGGCGGTGCCGGCGCTCGCGGTGCTCAACTCGATGCTCGGCGTGCTGCTCCTGCCGGTCGCCGCGTTGCGGCTCGCGCGCCGGCGTGATCGAGTGCGGTTGATGCCGGCACTCGCGCTGCTGCCGGGCACGGCGCTGCAGCTCGTGCCGCTGCTCACCGGCGTCAGCGAGCGCTCGCTGGGGGAGCAGCCGGACACGAACCCGGTCTCGGTGCTGGAGACGTACCTGCGCTGGGGCGTGCCGCGCTCGTTCCTCGGGCCGGCGTGGCTGGCCCCGCCGTACGAGGACGCCGCCGGGCACACCGCGCTCGTCGCCGCCGGGCTGCTGATCCCGGCCGCCGTCGTGGCGCTCGCGCTGCTGCGCCGGACGCGGGCTGAGTGGGGGCTGGCCGCCACCCTGGCCGGCTTCGCCGCCCTCGCCGGCGCCCTCCAGCTCGCCGCGCACGGCGGGCCCGAGGGCCGGTACCTCGTCCTCGTCACGCTGCCGAACATCGCCGCGGCGGCGTGCCTGCTGTTGCCGAGGAGTGCGGAAACCGGCAGAACACCACTTGTCGTGTTCGCGACACTCCTGTGCGTGGTGTGCGCGGCGAACCTGCGGCTCCCGGGACCGCGCGACGGCATCCCGGAGTGGGGCCCTACGGTGGCGGCGGCGCGGGCGGAATGCCGTGCTGCGCCCGGATTGACCTGGGTAACCGTCCACATCGCGCAGTGGCCGGAGATCGGCTGGCAGGCTGTCCTCCCATGCGATCGTCTTCGCTGACCACTCGTCGCCCGTCTGTCATCGGACGGCCGGGTGACGTTCGTCAGCCGTTGCGGTGAGGAAGCGTTCGTTAGAGACTCGGCGTCGTGGTGAGACGGTCGTGGTGAGCAACGGAGCGGCCGCGCCGGTCGGTCGTGCGGACCTCCTGGCCCACGCCCGGGAGCGGCTCGCGGGCGGCGGCAGCGTGGTGGTCTGCGGGCCCGCGGGCATCGGCAAGTCGACGATCCTCGGCGCGCTCGCGGCCGCCGAGACCGAGGCGCTGGTCCTGCGCGCGGCGGCCGCCGAGGCCGAGGCGGACCTGCCGTACCTTGCGCTGGTCGACCTCTTCGACGGCGCGCCCGACGCGGCCGAGCACCTGCCGCCCCACCTGCGCGCGGCGCTCGACGGCGCCCTGCTGCGCAGCGCCCTGCCGGCCACCCCGCACGACCAGCTCGCGGTGCGCCTGGCGGTGCTGGAGCTGTTCCGCGGCCTGGCCGCCAACCGGCCCGTCCTGCTCGTGCTCGACGACGTCCAGTGGATCGACGAGCCCAGCGCCGGCGTGCTGCGGTTCGTCGCGCGCCGCCTCGGCGACGTGCCGGTGCGCGTGCTCGCCGCCGAGCGCCTGCCCGACGGCGGCGCCCCGACGCGGCTCGACCTGTGCCCGCCGCCGAGCGTCACGCTGCCGGTGCCGCCGCTGCCGCAGAGCGACATCGCCGACCTGCTGCGCGCCCGCTACGGCGCGGAGGCCGGCCGCGCGCACGTCCAGCGCATCTACGACGCCAGCGCCGGCAACCCGCTGTACGCCGTCGAGCTGGGCCGGGCGCTGGGCAACTCGCCGTACCCGGCGACCGACCCGCTCCCCGTCCCGGAGCGGCTGCGCGAGCTGCTCGCGGCGCGCCTGGCCATGCTGCCGGCCGAGGACTGGCCGGTGCTGCTCACGGTCGCCGCGGCGGCCCGCCCGAGCCTCGCCCTGCTGGAGCGGTGCGGCCTCGCCGAGGCGAACCTGGAGGCGGCGGTGGCGGCCGGTGTACTGCGGGTCGAGCCGGACAGTGCGATCAGGTTCAGTCATCCGCTGCTGCGCGAGATGGTCTACGCCGACGCCACGGTGCCCGCGCGGCGGGAGACCCACGAGCGGCTCGCCGAGACCGTCTCCGACCCGGTCGACCGGGCCCGGCACCTGGCCGCGGCCCGCCCCGAGCCCGACGAGGCGCTCGCCGAGTGCCTCGCCGACGCCGCGTCCGCCGCCCGGCTGCGCGGCGCCCCGGCGATGGCCGCCGACCTGGCCGCCCTCGCCGCCGAGCGCACCCCGCGCGACACGCCGGGCGTGGCCGCGGTCCGCCGGCTCAGTGCCGCGCAGTACGCCTACGCCGCCGGCTCCCCGGTCGACGCGCGCCGCCACGCGTCCGCCGCGCTGCGCGACGCCGCCGACCGGCGCACCCGCGTCGGCGCCCGCCTGCTGCTGGTCGAGATGTCCGGCGAGGACCACTCGAACTCCGGCCCGCTGCTCGACGCCGCGTTCGTCGAGGCCGTCGAGACCCCCGACCTGCTGGCCCACGTGCGGCTGTACAAGGCCGTGAAGGCGTACTACGACGGCGACAGCGAGGCCGCGCTCGCCGAGCTCAAGCGGGCCGAGGAGGCCGCCGAGCTGTGCGGCGACATGGAGCGCCTGGTCGAGGTGCTGAGCTGGCGCGGCAACATCCTGCTCGGCACCGAGGGCGACGAGTACCTCGAACGGGCCGGCAAGCTGGCCCGCGGCCTGTCCCTCACCCCGGCCACGGTCGCGGCCCGGCAGGTGGCCGCGATGAGCCGCCTGTTCAAGGGCGAGACCGCCGAGGCGGTGCGCCGCATCGAGGCCCTGCGCATCGCCGTCGAGCGGGCCGGCACCGTCCGCGACCTGGCCACCGTCCTCGTCTCGGTCGCCGGCATCTACTGGCGCGCCGGGCGCTGCGCCGACGCCCTGACCGCCGGGCGCGACTGCGTCCGCCTGTACGTGGACGTCGAGACCACTCCCGGCCCCGGCTACCTGGTCGCGGCCCTCGTCGAGAGCGTCGGCGGCACGGCCACGGCCGCCGCGGGCTTCGCCGAGCGGGGCCTCGTCGCCTGCCTGGCCGCCGGCGACGAGGACTGGATCAAGCTCGCGTACGCGACGAGCGGCCTGGTCCATGTCCTGCGCGGCGACCCGGTGGCGGCCGCCGAGGCGATGCGCGAGGCCTACGCGCTCGACACCCGGCTGGGCCGCCTCGACCCGGGCATCCTGCCCTGGCACGCCGACTTCATCGAGGCCCTGGTCGGCGCGGGCGCGCGGGCCGAGGCCGCGGAGGTGCTCGAAGAGGTCGAGAAGCACGCCCGGCACCTGGACCGCCGCGTGGTGTTCCTGGGCCTGGCGCGGGCCCGCGCCGTCCTCACGGCCGCGACGGGCGAGGCCCGCGAGGGCGCTGAGGCGCTGCACCGGGCGATCGAGGAGTGGCAGGACCACCCGTACCCCCTGGAAGTCGCGCGCGCCTACTACACGCTGGGCGGGCTGGAGCGCCGGGCCCACCGCCGCGGCGCCGCGCGGGCCGCCCTGTCGGAGGCCGTCCGCCGCTACGCGCTGGCGGAGGCCGACCCGTGGCGCGAGGTGGCCTCGGCCGACCTGGCCCGCCTCGACGGCGGCCGCGGCGCGGGCCTGTCGGAGACGGAGCGCCGCATCGTGGAGTTGGTGCGCTCGGGCGCCACGAACCGCGAGATCGCCCGTGCCCTGTTCCTGTCGATCAAGGCCGTCGAGGCGAACCTGACCCGCCTGTACCGCCGCCTGAACGTCCGCAACCGCTCCCAGCTGGCCCGCTTCCTCGACCCGGAGTAGCCGCGCCCGTCCGCCGCGCGGTGCGTCGGCGCGCCACCGACACGAACTAGGTTCCTAGGAAGCTTGGCGGGGAGGGGTGGGCATCCCGGGTGAGCGGTTCGCCTGCGGAAGGGGAGATCTCGGCTGGGCGAGGTGACCCTGGCCGCAATCTCCTTGAAACGTGCGGATGCATAGAGATACAGTCGAACGCATGGGAATACGTGTCGCTGTGGTGGGTGCGTCCGGGTACGCCGGCGGTGAGCTGCTGCGCATCGTCGCCGGGCACCCGAATCTCGAGCTCGCCGTGGCCACCGGGCATGCACAGGCCGGGTCCACGATCGGGAGCGTCCATCCGCACGTGCGGTCGTTTCGCGACGTCGTGCTGGCCAAGACCGAGCCGGCCGCGCTCGCCGGCCTCGACCTCGTCTTCCTCGCGCTGCCGCACGGGCAGTCGGCGGCGGTCGCGGCGCAGCTGCCCGAGTCGGTGAAGGTCGTCGACCTCGGCGCCGACTTCCGGCTGCGGGATGCGGCGGCCTGGTCGCGATACTACCCCGGGGAGCACGCCGGCACCTGGACATACGGCCTGCCGGAGCTGCCCGGTCAGCGGGAGCTGATCGCGTCCGCGAGCCGGGTCGCCAGCACCGGGTGCTACGCCGTCAGCACGACGCTCGCGCTCGCGCCGCTCATCGCGGCCGGCGTCGCGGACCCCGAGGACGTGGTCGTGGTGGCCGCGTCGGGCACGACCGGCGCGGGCCGGGCGGCCAAGCAGCACCTCCTCGCCTCGGAGGTGATGGGCTCCCTGTCGCCGTACAAGGTCGGCGCCCACCAGCACGTTCCCGAGATCAAGCAGGCGACCGGCGCGCGGACGCTGTCGTTCACGCCGGTGCTGGCGCCGATGCCGCGGGGCATCCTGGCGACGGTCACCGCGCGGCCGACCGGCAGCATCGACCCGGCCGACCCGGCCGAGGTGCTGCGGGCGGCGTACGCGGACGAGCCGTTCGTGCACGTGCTGCCGGCCGGCGAGTGGCCGCACACCAGCGCCACGTTCGGCTCGAACTCGGCGCACCTGCAGGCGACGGTCGACATCGACAGCGGCCGGATCGTCGTCGTGTCCGCCATCGACAACCTGGGCAAGGGGGCGGCCAGTCAGGCCGTCCAGAACGCCAACCTGATGCTGGGCCTGCCCGAGACCGCAGGCCTCGCCGTGGACGGAGTGGCACCGTGAGTGTGACGGCACCGAAGGGTTTCCGGGCGGCCGGCGTCGCCGCCGGGATCAAGGCAAGCAACGCCCTCGACGTGGCCCTGGTGGTCAACGACGGGCCCGACACCACCGCGGCGGCGGTGTTCACCGGCAACCGGATCAAGGCCGCGCCGGTCCTGTGGAGCCAGCAGGTGCTGCGGGCCGGGATCGTGCGGGCGGTCGTGCTCAACTCGGGCGGCGCCAACGCCTGCACCGGGCCGGCCGGCTTCCAGGACACGCACGCCACCGCCGAGCACACGGCGGCCGTGCTGTCCGGGCGGGCGTCGCGCTTCCCGGTCGGCGCCGGCGACGTGGCGGTCTGCTCGACCGGCCTGATCGGCGAGCGGCTGCCGCTGGCGAAGCTGCTGTCCGGCGTCGACGCGGCGGCCCGCGGGCTGTCCCGCGACGGCGGGGCGGACGCGGCCACGGCCATCATGACGACCGACACCGTCTCGAAGACCGCCGTTCACAGCGGCCAGGGCTTCACGGTGGGCGGGATGGCCAAGGGCGCCGGCATGCTGGCGCCGGGCCTGGCGACGATGCTCGTGGTGGTGACGACCGACGCGGTCGCCGACGCGTCCACGCTCGACGCCGCGCTGCGGGCCGCCACCCGGCAGAGCTTCGACCGGGTGGACTCCGACGGCTGTATGTCGACGAACGACACCGTGCTGCTCATGGCGAGCGGGGCGTCGGGCATCGAGCCGACGCCGGAGGAGCTGGCGGCGGCGGTCACCGCGGTCTGCCGCGACCTGGCGCTGCAGCTCGTCGCCGACGCCGAGGGCGCCACGAAGGAGATCGCGATCGAGGTCACCGGCGCGGCGAGCGAGGACGACGCCGTCGAGGTCGGCCGGTCGATCGCCCGCAACAACCTGGTGAAGACGGCGTTCTTCGGCAACGACCCCAACTGGGGCCGCATCCTGGCCGCGATCGGCACCACGGCGGCAGCGTTCGAGCCGGACGAGGTCGACGTCGCGATCAACGGCGTGTGGATCTGCAAGGGCGGCGCCGCGGGGGAGGACCGGGGCAAGGTGGACCTCGCCGACCGCGCCGTGACCGTCTCGGTCGACCTGCACGCGGGCGACGCGGCGGCGACGGTGTGGACCAACGACCTGTCGATGGGCTACGTCCACGAGAACTCGGCCTACAGCTCGTGAGCACACGGGTGCGGGACCTCGGCATCGCGCTGGGCAAGGCGAACACGCTCATCGAGGCGCTGCCCTGGCTGGAGCGCTTCTCGGGCTCGACGATCGTGGTCAAGTACGGCGGCAACGCGATGGTCGACAACGAGCTCAAGCGCGCCTTCGCGGCCGACATGGTCTTCCTGCGGCACGTGGGCATCAAGCCCGTCGTGGTGCACGGCGGCGGCCCGCAGATCTCGGCCATGCTCAAGCGGCTCGGCATCGCGAGCGAGTTCAAGGGCGGCCTGCGCGTCACGACGCCGGAGACCGCCGACGTGGTGCGGATGGTGCTCGTCGGGCAGGTCGGCCGGGAACTCGTCGGGCTCATCAACGAGCACGGCCCGCACGCGGTCGGCATGTCGGGCGAGGACGCGGGGCTGTTCACCGCGGTGCGCCGCCCGGCCATCGTCGACGGCTCCCCGGTCGACATCGGCCAGGTCGGCGACGTCGAGCACGTGAACGTCGGCGCGGTCGCGGACCTCATCGCGGCCGGCCGGATCCCGGTGGTGTCGACGGTCGCGCCCGACGCCGACGGGGTGCTGCACAACCTCAACGCCGACACGGCCGCGGGCGCGCTGGCCGTGGCGCTCAAGGCGCGCAAGCTCGTCGTCCTGACCGATGTCGAGGGCCTGTACGCGCGGTACCCGGACCCCGGCTCGCTCATCTCGCAACTGACCACCGACCAGCTGGCGGACCTGCTGCCGACGCTGGAGGCCGGGATGGTGCCGAAGATGGAGGCCTGCCTGCGGGCGGTCAAGGGCGGAGTCCCCGCCGCCCATGTGGTCGACGGCCGGGTGCCGCATTCGTTGCTGCTGGAAGTCTTCACGTCGGAGGGTTTCGGGACCATGGTGGTGAGCTCATGAGCCTCGTTGAGCGGTTCGAGGCGTCGGTCATGAACACCTACGGCGCACCACAGCTGGGCCTGGTGCGCGGCGAGGGCGCGGTGGTCGTCGACGAGTCCGGCCGGTCCTACCTGGACCTGCTCGGCGGCATCGCGGTCAACCTGCTCGGCCACGGCCACCCGGCCGTCGTGGCCGCGGTGACGCAGCAGATCTCGACGCTGGGGCATGTCTCGAACCTGTACGCGTCGCCGCCGCCGGTGGCGCTCGCCGAGAAGCTGCTCTCGCTGGCCGGCCGCAAGGGCGCGGTCTTCTTCTGCAACTCGGGCGCGGAGGCGAACGAGGCGGCGTTCAAGCTGTCGCGGCGCACCGGCCGCACCAAGGTCGTCGCGGCCGAGGCCGGCTTCCACGGCCGGACGATGGGTGCTCTCGCCCTGACCGGCCAGCCGGCGAAGGCCGACCCGTTCCGCCCGCTGCCGGGCGAGGTCGTCCACGTCCCCTACGGTGACGTGGCCGCCCTTGAGGCCGCCGTCGACGGCGAGACCGCGATGGTGCTGCTGGAGCCGATCCAGGGCGAGTCGGGCGTCGTCGTCCCGCCGGCCGGGTACCTCACCGCGGCCCGCGAGATCACCACCCGCCACGGCGCGCTGCTCGCGCTCGACGAGGTGCAGACCGGCACCGGCCGCACCGGGTACTGGTTCGCACACCAGGCCGAGGGCGTGCTCCCCGACGTGGTGACGCTCGCCAAGGGCCTGGGCGGCGGGCTGCCGCTGGGCGCGCTGCTCGCCTTCGACGGCGCCGCGACCCTGCTCGGCCCGGGCATGCACGCCTCCACCTTCGGCGGCAACCCGGTCTGCTGCGCGGCCGGCCTCGCCGTCATCGACACGATCGAGTCGGAGCAGCTGCTCGACCACGTCAAGCAGCTCAGCGAGCGGATCCGCCGCGGCGTCGAGGCGCTGGGCCACCCGCTCGTCACCGGCGTGCGCGGCGCCGGCCTGCTGCTCGGCATCACGCTGCGCGGCCCGGCCGCCGGCGCGCTCGCCGCCGTGCTGCGGGACCGGGGCTTCCTCGCCCAGGCGGCCCAGCCGGACGTGCTGCGCATCGCCCCGCCGCTGATCCTCACCGACGAGCAGGCCGACGCGTTCCTGGCCGCGCTCGGCCCGTCGCTCGACGCTGTGTCATGACCCGCCATCTCCTCCGGGATGACGATCTGACCGCCGCCGAGCAGCGGGAGGTGCTCGACCTCGCCGCCGCGATGAAGGCCGACCGCTTCGGCTTCCGCCCCCTGGCGGGCCCGCGGTCGGTCGCCGTCATCTTCGAGAAGCAGTCGCTGCGGACCCGCGTGTCGTTCGAGGCCGGCATCGCCGAGCTCGGCGGCAATCCGATCATCATCGACGCGCTGTCCACCCACTTCGGCCGGGGCGAGGCGATCGGCGACGCGGCCCGGGTGCTGTCGCGCTACGTCGACGCGATCGTCATCCGGTCCAACTCGGACGACCGCGTCCGCGAGCTCGCCGAGCACGCGACGGTGCCGGTGGTCAACGCCCTCACCGACGGCTTCCACCCGTGCCAGCTGCTCGCCGACCTGCAGACCGTGCGGGAGCGGCTGGGTGGCACCGAGGGGCGCACGCTCGTCTACCTCGGCGACACCGCGAACAACATGGCGCACTCCTACGCCCTGGCCGGCGTGACCGCCGGGATGCGGGTGCGGCTGTCCGGCCCGGCCGGCTTCGACCCCGCGCCGGAGGTGCTGGAGGCGGCCCGCAAGCACGGCGTCGTCGAGATCGTCGCCGACCCGGCGGAGGCGGTGAAGGACGCCGACGTGGTGGCCACCGACACGTGGACGTCGATGGGTCAGGAGACCGACGGGCTGGACCGGATCACGCCCTTCCGCCCCTACCAGGTCAACGACGCGCTCCTGGTGAACGCCAAGCCGGGTGCGATCGTGCTGCACTGCCTGCCCGCGCACCGCGGCGACGAGATCAGCGACGACGTCCTGGACGGCCCGCAGAGCGCGGTCTGGGACGAGGCGGAGAACCGCCTGCACGCCCAGAAGGCGCTGCTGGCCTGGCTGCTGGACCACTCGTGAGCGCGGCATGAGCGCGCCCGCCACCAAGACCGCCCGTCACGACCGCATCTCGGCGCTGATCCGGGGCTCGGCCGTGCGCTCGCAGACCGAGCTGGCCGAGCTGCTGGCGAGCGACGGCATCCAGGTCACCCAGGCGACGCTGTCGCGCGACCTGGAGGAGCTGCGCGCGGTGAAGGTCCGCGGCGCGTACCTCATCCCGGAGGACGGCGAGCGCGCGCTGCGCCCGGCCGAGGAGCCGCCGACCCGGCTGATCCGGCTGCTGCGGGAACTGCTCACCGGCGTCGACTGCTCCGGCAACCTCGTGGTGCTGCGCACCCCGCCGGGGGCGGCGCAGTTCCTGGCGAGTGCGATCGACCGGACCGGCCTGCCCGACATCGTGGGCACGATCGCGGGCGACGACACGATCCTGGTCGTCGCCCGCGAGGCGCCCGACCCGGCCCGGCCGCCGTCGGCCGGCGAACTGCTGGCGGCGAAGCTCACGGCCTGGGGCCAGCCCGGCGAGGACCATGCGGAAGGGACCACGAAATGACGGACCGGGTGGTGCTCGCGTACTCCGGCGGGCTCGACACCTCGGTCGCGATCGGCTGGATCGCGCGGCAGACCGGCGCCGAGGTGGTGGCGGTGACGGTCGACGTGGGCCAGGGCGGCGAGGACCTGGCCGCCGTCCGGCAGCGGGCGCTGGACTGCGGCGCGGTCGCGGCCGAGGTGGTCGACGCCCGCGACGAGTTCGCCGCCGGGTTCTGCATGCCGGCGCTGCGGGCCAACGCGCTCTACATGGACCGCTACCCGGTCGTGTCGGCGCTGTCCCGCCCGCTCATCGTCAAGCACCTCGTCGACGCGGCGCTGCGCCACGACGCGACGCACGTCGCCCACGGCTGCACCGGCAAGGGCAACGACCAGGTCCGCTTCGAGGCGGGCATCGGCGCGCTGGCGCCCTGGCTGCGGGTGGTCGCCCCGGTCCGCGACCACGGCTGGACGCGGGGCAAGGCGCTCGCCTACGCCGAGGAGCACGGCCTGCCGCTCGACGTGACGCTCCGCGCGCCCTGGTCGGTGGACCAGAACCTGTGGGGCCGGGCCGTGGAGACCGGCTTCCTGGAGGACATCTGGAACGCGCCGATCGAGGAGGTGTACTCCTACACGCAGGACCCGGGCCTGCCGCGCGACCCCGATCCGGTGGTCATCACGTTCGACCGGGGGGTGCCGGTCGCGCTCGACGGTGAGACGGTGACGCCGCTGCAGGCGATCCGGGAGCTCAACCGCCGCGCGGGTGAGCACGGCGTCGGCCGGCTCGACCTCGTCGAGGACCGGGTCGTCGGCATCAAGAGCCGCGAGGTCTACGAGGCGCCGGGCGCGATCGCGCTCATCACCGCGCACCAGGAGCTGGAGAACCTCACCGTCGAGCGGGACGCCGCCCGCTTCAAGCGCACCGTCGACCAGCGCTGGGCCGAGCTCGTCTACGACGGCCTGTGGTTCTCGCCGCTGCGCGAGGCGCTCGACGCGTTCATCGACGAGACCCAGCGGCACGTGTCGGGCGAGGTCCGCCTGGTCCTGCACGGCGGCCGGGCCGTGGTGACGGGGCGCCGCTCGGAGGCCAGCCTCTACGACTTCGGCCTGGCCACCTACGACTCGGGCGACACGTTCGACCCGTCCCTCGCCAGCGGCTTCGTCGAGCTGTGGGGGCTGCCGTCGCGGCTCGCCGCAGCCCGGGACCGCCGGCTGGGCTGATGCCCGACTGTTCCCGCGCCGATCGGCCCGTGGCCGGTGGCGGTCCGCGACCGTCACGCCAAGATCGGCGCTTGTCGTCTGTGTGGAAGGATGGACTTCGTGGTGACCTCTGATACGCCGACGCGGCTGTGGGGCGGCCGGTTCGCCGGCGGGCCCGCCGAGGCGCTGGCCCGGCTGTCGGTGAGCGTGCAGTTCGACTGGCGGCTCGCGCCCTACGACATCGCCGGCTCCCGCGCCCACGCCCGCGTGCTCGCCCGCGCCGGCCTGCTCGACGCGGAGGAGCTCGGCCGGATGCTCGCCGCGCTCGACGACCTCGAGTCGGCGTGCGCGGCCGGCGAGTTCCGCCCGACGGTCGACGACGAGGACGTCCACACCGCGCTGGAGCGCGGCCTGCTGGAGCGGCTCGGCACGCTCGGCGGGAAGCTACGGGCCGGCCGCTCCCGCAACGACCAGGTCGCCACGGACCTGCGCCTCTACCTGCGCGACCACGCCCGCGGCGTCGCCGCCCGGATCGTCGAGCTGGCCGACGCGCTGGTGGAGCAGGCGGCCCGGCACATCGACACGCCCGCGCCGGGCTTCACCCACCTCCAGCCGGCCCAGCCGATCGCCTTCGGCCACCAGCTGCTCGCCCACGTGCAGGCCCTGCTCCGCGACCTGGACCGGCTCCGCGACTGGGACACGCGGGCCGCGGTGAGCCCGCTCGGCGCCGGCGCGCTGGCCGGCTCGTCGCTGCCGCTGGACCCGGCCCAGGTCGCCAGGGAACTCGGCTTCACCTCGGCGGCCCCGAACTCGATCGACGCCGTCGCCGACCGTGACTTCGTCGCCGAGTTCCTGTTCGTGGCGGCCCTGACCGGCGTGCACCTGTCGCGGCTGGGCGAGGAGGTCGTCCTGTGGACGACGCCCGCCTTCGGCTGGGTGCAGCTGGACGACGCGTTCGCGACCGGTTCGTCGATCATGCCGCAGAAGAAGAACCCGGACATCGCCGAGCTGGCCCGCGGCAAGTCGGGCCGCCTCGTCGGCCACCTGACGGGCGTGCTCACGATGCTCAAAGGCCTCGCGCTCGCCTACGACCGGGATCTGCAGGAGGACAAGGAACCGGTCTTCGACGCGGTCGACACGCTGGAGCTGGTGCTGCCCGCGCTGGCCGGCATGATCTCCACGATGACGGTGCGGGTGGACCGGCTGGCCGCGCAGGCCCCGGTCGGCTACACGCTCGCGACCGAGGTCGCGGAGTGGCTGGTGCGTCAGGGCGTGCCGTTCCGCGAGGCGCATGAGATCACGGGCAAACTGGTCGTGATCTGCGCGGCGCGTGACGTCGGCCTCGACGAGGTGTCGGATGAGGATCTCATCGCTGTGAGCCCCCACCTGACAGCAGCGGTGCGGGAGGTCTTCTCCGTGCCGGGGGCGCTCGCGGCCCGCGTCACGCCCGGCTCGACGGGCCCCGGCCCGGTCGCCGACCAGCTGGCGGTCGCCTCGGACAAGCTCGACCGGTGGCGGGACTGGTCCGCGGAGAGTGTCGTGCCGGCGTAGCCTGGCGCGGTGCGGAAGATCACGCAGGACGTCATCGGCACCGCCTCGGCCCCGAAGCACGACCTGGTCCGGTCGCTCGGGGCCGACGAGGTCCTCGACTACCGCACCGACGACCTCAGCGGCGTCACCGGCATCGACGTGGCCGTCGCCACCGTCGCCGGCCAGGTGCCCGACCTGGCGAAGATGCTGCGGCCGGAGGGCCTGCTCGTCGCGCTCAACGGCGTCGACGCGCAGGCCCCCACCGACGTCGAGGGCGTCTTCCTGCTGGCCGAGCCCGACCGGGCCGGGCTGGAGACCCTCGCGGCACACGGGCACACCAGACGCCGCCGGCGTCGGCGCAGCGCAATCACGGGTCCCTGCTCGGTGAACGCCGCCGACTGCACTGTGGCCCCGGACAGCCGAAGGATCCGGTTGAATGCTGTGGTGAGTCGCACGAGTTGATCAACGAACGACGGTAACGTGATCATCGTTGGGCCCTCGGCGGGCGTCGGGCAGGTCAGTGTCCGAACGCCCACGCCACCATCAGTGGAAACTCTTGTTCCCAGAACGCGTCGCCGTGCGAGCCGGCCCGTTCGGTCAGGACAACGTCGCCACCAGCATCGCGCAGCGCGTTCGCCCACCGGGTCGCGTTGTCGCGGAAGAACGGTTCTTCGGTGCCGGCGACGAGATAGGTGCGTGGGAACCTGCCGGACAGCACGGCGGGTGGCCGGTACCCCGCACCGGGCGAGGCGCAGAAGACCGCGCCGTAGATGTCGGGATGCCGAAGCCCCATGGCCAGTGCGAGTTCTGCACCGGCGGAGACACCGAACGCCGCCGTTCGGTCGGCCGGCAGCTTGGCGCCCAGGCGGGTCGCCGCCCATCGGCGTACGTCCTCGACGAAGAATTTCTCGTGTGCCGCGAACCGTTGCGGGTCGAAGGTGAACGCGTCCGTGCTGCGGCCCGGTGAGTACTCGTGCAGCCGCAGCGTCTCGTCATCCAGCCGGTGCGCGCCGATGATCATCGTGGGCGGTAGATCGACGGCCTCAAGAGCTGCTCCCCACGACGTGATCAACTGGCCGTCTCCGGCAAAGACGATTGCCTCGGGCGCGGCCGCCGGGACGTAGGCGGTGACCTGACGACCACCGTCGTACTCCAACACCTCGGTAACGAGCTCGCCTGCTGTGGACGACATCGGCGTGGGCTCCTTGCTGATGAGGTAGCTGCTGACATGTGCTCGCAACAGTGCCAACTATCGCCGAAATCCGGTCAGGCTGTCGCCCGCCGCAGCGTCGCCCACGACGCCAGGGCGAGGACCGCGGCCAGCGCCAGCGGCAGCAGCCCGAAGAGCACCAGCACCGGCTGGTCGGCCAGCCACCGCCAGATCGCGGTCCAGCTGCGCGTCCAGGTGAGCAGCGCCGCCAGCCCGCCGAGCACCAGGATCAGCCCGGCGGTCGTGGCGAAGACGCCGTTGACCTTCCAGTGGATGTGGATCGTGCCGAGCGTGACCCCGATGAGCGACATGGCCAGCATCGGCACGCCGTAGACGGCCAGCTGCCCGGGCACGCCGACCTCGTCGATGAACCCGAGGCCGAAGAACCGCAGCCGCATGCCCCAGCCGTCGGTGGCGTTCTCGACCGCCTGGCAGACGGTCAGGATCACGCTGTACAGCAGGCTCTGCCCGAACACGAACAACCCGAGCCCGGCCGCGAACTCGCGGCGGGTGACGCTCATGCCGAGCGCGAACGGGAACTGCTGGCTGATCGCGACCGCCCCGAACGCGAGCGCCGCGATGTAGATGCTGGCCAGCCCGCCCGTGATCGGTTCGGTGCCGTCGAGGGCCTCGTCGCCGATCGCGGCGAAGACCAGCAGGTTCACCACGAACGCGATGGCGACGATGACCAGCGGCCACAGCAGTCCGTCGCGCCGGCCCAGTGCCTGCAGGCGGGTGATGGCGAGAATGCGGCTCAGGTCTGTTCCGCTTCGCTCCGCAGCGCTCATGACGTGGTTTCCTTCCTCGTGATCCGGACGACCAGCTGCTGCAGCGACACGGGCTGCAGCTCGACCCCGGCGGCCCGCGCTTCGCCGGCCTCGACCCGCCCGCGCACCGTCGCGCGGGTCAGGCCGCCGAGCCGCTCCCGGTGCAGCTCGTCGGCGTTGGCGGTGAGCGCGTCGACCGCCGGCGCCGGCCCGGTCAGCGTGACGACCTGGCCGCGCAGGGTCTCGGCGTCCTCGTCGAGGACGATCCGGCCCCGCTCGATGAGCAGCACGTGCTCGATGAGGTCGCTGACCTCGTCGATGAGGTGGGTGGAGAGCACGACCGTGCGCGGGAACTCGGCGTAGTCGGCGAGCAGCCGGTCGTAGAACAGCTGCCGCGAGACGGCGTCGAGCCCGAGGTACGGCTCGTCGAAGAAGGTCAGCGGCGCGCGGGAGGCCAGCCCGATCGTGACGCCCAGGGCCGACAGCATGCCGCGGGACAGCTTCTTCACCGGGCGGCGCAGCGGCAGCTGGAAGTCGTGGACGAGCTCCTGGGCGAACCGCTCGTCCCACTCGGCGAACAGCAGCCGGCCGGCGAGGAGGGCGTCGCGCACGCGGTACGTCTCGGGGTACTTCTGGCTCTCCTTGACGAACGCGACCTGCCGCAGCACGGCCGGGTTCTCGACCGGCGAGGCGCCGAAGACCTCGACGCTGCCGCGCGTGGCGAACTGCTGCCCGGTCAGGATCTGCATGAGGGTCGTCTTGCCGGCGCCGTTGCGGCCGAGCAGGCCGTAGATGCCGTTGCGTCGCAGGGCGAAGCTGACGTCGTCGAGGGCGGTCACGTCCCGGAACCGCTTCGAGAGGCCGCTCACCGTCACGATCGTGCTCATCGGTTCTCCTCGTAGCGGTCGATCATCGACTTCAGTTCGGAGGGGTGGATGCCGAGCTTGGTGGCCTCGGCCAGCAGTGGCTGCAGGAACTGCTCGGAGAACTGGTCCCGGCGGCGTTGCCGGAGCTTGGCCTGCGCGCCGGGGGACACGAACATGCCGATGCCTCGCTTCTTGTAGAGCACGCCGTCGTCGACGAGCTGGTTGACGCCCTTCGCGGCGGTCGCGGGGTTGATGCGGTGGAAGGCGGCGAGCTCGTTCGTCGACGGCACCTGGGCCTCCTCGGGCAGGCTGCCGTCGATGATCGAGTTTTCGATCTGCTCTGCGATCTGCAGGAAGATCGGCCGCCCCTCGTCCATCAGTCGTCCTGGTTCATCGGTTCATTACTCATGTAACTAACCATGCAACCGACGAACCCTACTGTCAAGCGCTATGTTCGAGTGGTGACAGCAGCAGCGGGGTTCGGGCCGAAGATGAGCTGGCTGGCCGTGCGGGCCGACGACCCGGAGCCGGTCATGGCGGCGCTCGGCCTGCGCGATCTCGGCGAGGTCGACGTGCGGGCCGGCCTCGACCTGGCCCACTTCACCGACGACCGGGTGGTCGTCACCGCGCCGATCGGGGGCTGGGTGCTGGTCGCCGGCCGCTGGCTCTTCGGCGAGCACCCCGCCGCGGGCCTGTCGGCCAAGCTTTCGACCGAGGTGCAGTACTTCGCCACGCACCGCGGGACGCTGACGCAGCGCTGGGAGCGGGCCGTCGACGGCGACCTCTCCGACGTGTTCCGCGGCACCGAGGACGACCTGGTCGACGAGCACGACGTCTTCGCCAAGGCGGCGCAGTGGAGCGTCGACCCGCGCCAGCTCCCGGTCGCGACGTTACATATCGCGGCGGTACCTGTTAACTAGTAATCTTCCATACGTCGATGTCTTTCCAAGAGGATTGAGGCTCCCCGATCCTCTTGGAGGCACGCGTGACCCGTCTGCTGTCAAGGCTGACCCTCGCCGCCGTGCTGGTCGCCGGCCTGATCGCCGGCCCCGCCGTGGTGGCCCCCTCGACCGTCGACGCCGCACAGGCGTCGGTCTACTCCTCGTGCAACATCTCCGGCTGCGCCGACGCGCGGACCGCCCGCTCGGGCTGGAGCAGCCTCGGCTTCCCCACGACCCGCGCCTGGTACCAGTGGCCCGCGGGCAAGTACAACTTCGCGGGCGGCCGCTACTACAACCGGGAGGGCGAGCTCCCGGCGAACGCGACCTACTACGAGTACGACGTGATCCCCCGCAACCAGGGGGCCGCCCGCGACGCGAAGCGCATCATCATCAACCGCAGCACGGGCGCCACCTGGTACTCGCCGAACCACTACACCGACTTCTACCGCCTCTAGGCAGCACGCAGGGGCAGGCGGGTCAGCTCCGCTTGCCCTTGCTGCGCCAGGAGAACGGGCCGGGCAGGTCGTAGCGGTGGGCGCGGGTGCGCGAGTTCCACGACCAGCGACCGATCTTCAGGCCCCAGGAGGAGAACCCCTTCGGGGTGAAGTTCAGCACGAGCGGGCCGATTCGCATCGCCTTGCGGAACAGGATCGGCACTGCGTCCTCCTCGGGGTGGTCTTCGCCATTCAGCATGACCCATGGGCGCCACACCATCGTCCGAGGGGTCCATTTGCGGCATCCGCTTACGTTGGTAGGCATGGCACAGCAGGTGAAGTACGACCGTCGGGAACAGTACGAGCAGATCGTGTCCGGGCTCCTGCCCGGCGAGAGCGTCATCGCGGTCTACGACGCGGTCGGCGTGGGCACCGGTTTCATCGGGCTCACCGACAAGCGGGTGATCCTGCAGGACCGTTCGTTCGTGGGCAAACGGGTGGCCATCACGTCGATCCCCTACGGCAAGGTCACCGCCGTGTCCGTGGTGAGCAACAAGTCGTGGGCGGGCAACTTCTTCAGCAGTGGATCGATCGCCGTGCACGTCGGCACGCACACCTACGAGATCGAGCTGCGCGGGGTCGAGAAGACCCAGCATGTGCACAATGTCATCCTGCACTACGCCGCCCGGTGAGCTAGGCGGTCAGCAGCCCGGCGAGGGTGCGGGCGACCGCGGCGCGCTGCCGCGGGTCGCGGCGGATCACCCAGCCGAGCTCCAGGTGGACGAACTCGGCGCCGAGCGCGGCCGCTGCCCTGCCCTGGTCGTTCCCGGTGCCCTCGAGCCGGCCGCGCCGCTGCTCCCAGGCCCGGCGCACGACCAGGCCGGCGTCGCGCTCCAGGCCGGTCGCCAGCTCGCGGGCCAGCCGGGTCGGCGCGCCCGCGCCGGCCGACACGACGACCTGCGCCTCCGGCCGGTTTGTGTCGGCGAAGCCGTGCAGCTGGACCTGCGGCAGGCCGCGCTCGGCGAACGCCGTCGCCAGCGTGTGGAACATCGACCCGCTGTTGTGCGCCACGTCGGCCGCCCCGCCCCCGGCGGCGCGATGGGCGCCGGCGACCAGCAGGACGGCCCCGGGCACGAGCCGGTGCACGGCGACGCCGAGCTTGTCGGTGTTCGTGTCGAAGCCCGGGTGCGGTACCTCGACGACGACCCTCGGCGGCGCCGACCGGTCGACGAGGAGGATCCCCCAGGCCGGCTCCTCGGTGGGGCTCATGCTGAACATCCGGTAGGGCCGGCCGGTCGCCGGGTCGGCGCCCTCGGCCGCGGTGTAGCCCAGCGCCCCGAACGCCGCGCCCAGGGCCGCCCCGTCGCCGGGCCGGTCGAGCAGCTGCCGGACCGCCTCGCGGGCCTGCGCCCGCTCGTGGTCGGTGGGGTCGCGGTAGGGCCCGTCGCGCGAGACCCGGGCCGTGTGCGCCTCGACGAGTGACCCCGGGTCCGCGGAGTCCGGCGGCGGGGGCGGCGAGCCCTCGACCCGGTGACCGCAGGCCGCCAGCAGGACCGCCGTCAGGAGCAGCACCGCTCAACCCGCCGATGCGTTGCGCGACACGAGGACGACACTACCCAACGGCTACGGTGGCACTATGAGCGCCTTGCGGAAGCTGCGATCCGCCGCCCCGGTCATGCTGGACGACCTCGCCGAGCTGGTCCACGTGGAGTCGCCCTCGGCCGACGTCGGCGCGGTCGCCCGCTGCGCCGA
Organism: Dactylosporangium sp. AC04546; assembly: GCF_022095675.1. GTDB lineage: Bacteria > Actinomycetota > Actinomycetes > Mycobacteriales > Micromonosporaceae > Dactylosporangium. Next base: position 60,300 of record NZ_JAHYSG010000049.1, read on the forward strand.
CGTGGTGGCCGAGCTGGGGCGGCGGTGCACCGGGGAGGCGCCCGAGCGGATCGTGACCGGCGGCCGCCCGCACCTGCGCTGGCAGTTCGGGGCCGGGACGCCGCGCGTGGTGCTCATCGGCCACTTCGACACCGTCTGGCCCCTGGGCACCCTGGCCCGCTGGCCGTTCGCCGCCGAGGGTGACCGGGCCACCGGGCCGGGCGTGGTGGACATGAAGGCCGGCCTCGTCATGCTGTTCCATGCCCTGCAGGCGCTCGGCGGCGACCTCGACGGGATCGCGGTGGTGGCCAACAGCGACGAGGAGATCGGCTCACCGACCTCGACGGCCCTCATCGAGGACACCGCCCGCGGCGCGGCCGGCGCGCTGGTGCTGGAGGGCAGCGCCGGTGGGCGGCTGAAGCTGGCCCGCAAGGGGATCGCCCACTACACCGTGCGGGTCACCGGCCGGGCCGCGCACGCCGGGATCGCCCCGCACCTCGGCGTCAACGCCGGCGTCGAGCTCGCCCACCAGATCGTGCGCATCGCCGCCCTCGGCGACGCCGAGCGCACCACCACCGTCACGCCGACCGACGCCACCATCGGCACCACCAGCAACACGGTTCCCGCGTCGGCCCGCGTCAGCGTCGACGCCCGCTCCTTCGACCCGGAGGAGCTGGCCCGGGTCGACGCCGCCTTACGCGGCCTGACCCCGGTCCTGCCGGGCGCCGAGGTCCACCTCGAGCCCGGCCCGGCCCGCCCGGCGATGCCCGACTCGGCATCGGCCGCGCTGTTCGCGCTGGCCCAGGGCCTGGCCGCCGGGCAGGGCCAGCCGCCGCTGGTCGGCGAGGCGGTCGGCGGCGGCTCCGACGGCAACCTCACCGCCGGCATCGGCGTGCCGACGCTCGACGGGCTCGGCGCGGTCGGCGGCAACGCCCACGCCGAGGGGGAGTGGATCGAGCTGTCCAGCCTGCCCGACCGGGCCGCACTGGTGAGCGCGCTCGCCGGCGCGATCGGCCGATGAACGCGCTGCCGCAAGCCCGGGAGGCGGCGGCCGAGGCCGCCGCCCGCGCCGGGGTCACCGTCGCCGAACTGTCCACGATGGACGAGTGTGAGGCCGCCTCCGCGCTGCTGCAGCAGGTCTGGCGGGCCGACCACCCGGCCGAGATCGCGGCGGGGTCGCTGCTGCGCACCTATGCGCACGCCGGGGAGTACGTCGCCGGCGCCTACCGCGACGGGCAGCTCATCGGCGCGGCGACCGGGTTCTTCGGGTTCCGCCACGGCCGGGCGCACCTGCACTCGTTCGTCGCCGGGGTGACGCCCGGCCGGCTGGGCAAGGGCGTCGGGTTCGCCCTCAAGCAGCATCAGCGCGCCTGGACGCTGGAACGCGGCGTGTCCGAGGTCCACTGGACGTACGATCCGCTCATCCTCCGCAACGCGTACTTCAACCTGCAGAAGCTCGGCGTCACCGTGACGGGCTACCTGCCGGAGTTCTACGGGCCGATGACCGACGGCATCAACCGCGGCGACCTGAGCGACCGCCTCTACGTGGAGTGGCGCCTCGACGCGCCGCACGTGGTGGCCGCCGCCCACGGGTCGCCGGCCGAGGTCGACCCGGCGCGGGCGGTGGCGGTGGTGGCGGCCGGCCCGGACGGCGGGCCGGTGGAGTCCACAGTGGATGAGGAGGAGATCTCGGTGGCGGTACCGGAGGATGTCGAGGCCCTGCGGGGGCATGACCACAGGCTGGCGCTGCGCTGGCGGCATGCCGTGCGGGCCGCGCTGACCGACCGGCTGGCCGGCGGCTGGCGGGTCGAGGGCATCACCCGCGACGGGCGCTACCTGTTACGGAGGTCCTCGTGAAGCTCACCGGGCTGGAGTTACGGCGCATCGCGATGCCCCTCGTCGCGCCGTTCCGCACCTCGTTCGGGGTCGAACGGGAGCGCGACGTGCTGCTGGTGCGCGCGGTCGGCGGGGAGGCCGAGGGGTGGGGCGAGTGTGTCGCGATGTCGGCGCCGCTCTATTCCGCCGAGTACGTCGACGGTGCCGCCGAGGTGATCCGGCGGTACCTCGCCCCGGTCATCGGCGGCGGGGACGTCGACACGCACGTGCTGGAGGCGCGGTTCGCCCGCTTCAAGGGCCACCCGATGGCGAAGGCCGCCGTGCTCACCGCGGTCCTCGACGCCCAGCTGCGGGCCTCCGGGATGTCGCTCGGCGCGTACCTCGGGGCGGTCCGGGACCGCGTCCCCGCCGGGGTGTCGGTCGGCATCATGGACTCGATCGGCGAGCTGCTCGACGCGGTCGCCGGCTACCTCGACGCCGGCTACCTGCGGATCAAGCTGAAGATCGAGCCGGGCTGGGACGTCGAGCCGGTGCGGGCGGTCCGGGAGCGCTTCGGCGACGCGGTGCTGCTCCAGGTCGACGCCAACACCGCGTACACGCTGCGCGACGCCCGCCACCTCGCCCGGCTGGACCCGTTCGACCTGCTGCTCATCGAGCAGCCGCTCGACGAGGACGACCTGCGCGGCCACGCCGAGCTGGCCCGGGTCGTGCGCACGCCGGTCTGCCTCGACGAGTCGATCACCTCGGCCCGTGCCGCGGCCGACGCGATCGCGCTCGGCGCCTGCTCGGTGGTGAACGTCAAGCCCGGCCGGGTCGGCGGCTACCTGGAGGCCCGGCGCATCCACGACGTCTGCGCCGCCGCCGGGGTGCCAGTGTGGGCCGGCGGGATGCTCGAGACCGGGCTGGGCCGGGCCGCCAACGTCGCGCTCGCCGCGCTGCCCGGGTTCACGCTGCCCGGCGACACCTCCGCCTCGAACCGCTACTTCGCCCGCGACATCACCGCCCCGTTCGTCCTCGACGGCGGGCATGTGGCCGTGCCCAGCGGCCCAGGGATCGGCGTGACGCCGGTGCCGGAGCTGCTGGAGGAGGTGACGACGGCCACAGCGTGGATCGAGCTTGACTGACTTTACAGCTGTTAGCTGACGGGCCTAACCTTACGGGCGTAAACAAACGTCCGTAAGGAGCCCCGGTCATGTCCGAGTACCCCCGCAGGTGGGCCGCCCTGGCGGTGCTGAGCCTGACGCTCGTCGCCGTCACCCTCGACAACTCCGTGCTCAACACGGCCCTGCCGTCCCTCGCCCACGCGCTGCGGGCCGACACGGCCGACCTGCAGTGGATCACCGACGCGTACACGCTGGTCTTCGCCTCCGCGCTGATCCTCGCCGGCACCATCGGCGCCCGGATCGGCTCGCGCCGGGCGCTCATCGGCGGCCTGGCCGTCTTCGGCGGCGGCTCGGCGATCGCCGCGCTGTCGGACTCGCCCGGGCAGCTCATCGCCTGGCGCGCGGTGATGGGGCTCGGCGCCGCCTTCGTCATGCCGGCGACGCTCGCGATCATCACCCGGATCTTCCCGCCCGCGGAGCGCCCGAAGGCGTTCGGCGCCTGGTCGGCCGCCGCCGGCATCGGCGTCCTCATCGGGCCGGTCACCGGCGGCGCCCTGCTCGAGCACTACTCCTGGAGCAGCGCGTTCTGGATCAACGTGCCGCTGGTCGCCGGAGCCCTGGTCGCGGTGTTGTACCTCGTGCCGGCCGTGCCGGCGGTGTCGACCGGGCGGCTGGACGTCCTCGGCGCGCTGCTGTCCACCGCGGCGGTGGCCGCCCTGGTCGACGCCGTCATCCAGGCGCCGTCCCGCGGCTGGACCGACGCGCTGACGCTCGGCGAGTTCGCCCTGGCGCTGGCGCTCACCGCCGGGTTCGTGATCCGGCAGCGCCGGGCCGCGTCGCCGCTCGTCCGCCTCGACCTGTTCGCCAACCGCACCTTCCTCGTCGCCGCGCTGTCCCTCGCGGTGGTGTTCTTCGTGCTCTTCGGGACCCTGTTCGAGCTTTCGCAGTACCTCCAGCTGGTCCACGGCTTCACCCCGCTCGTCGCCGGCCTGGGCGCGATGCCGTTCGCCGTCGCCATGGCCCTCACCTCGGCCACGTCGGCGCCGCTGTCCGCCCGGATCGGCGTGCGGGCGACCCTCGCCGCCGGCCTGCTGCTGGCCACGGCCGGCCTGCTCGACCTGGCCACCACCGGGGTCACGACGCCGTTCTGGAAGATCGCCATCGGGACCGGCGTGATCGGCCTCGGCATGGGGATGATGATGGCGCCGGCCAGCCTGCAGATCTCCGGCTCGGTGCCGGTGCAGTACACCTCGATGGCGAGCGCGCTGAACAGCGTCATCCGCGAGCTCGGCGGGGTGCTCGGCATCGCTGTCCTCGGCACGGTCGTCTCCTCGGCCTACCGGTCCGGCGTCGGCACCGACCTCGGCCCGGCCGGCACCGACCTGCCGACCGCTCACGCGGTGGCGGCGCAGCTGCCGGCCCCGGCCGCCGAGCGGGTGCTGTCGACGGCGGACGCGGCGTTCACCTCGGCGATGGACCGCGGGGCGCTGGTGGCGGCGGCGATCGCCTTCGCGATGGCGCTGGTGGTCATCCTGGTCCGCCCGCGGGTCGCGGCCCCGGCTCCGGCTGCCGCTCCGGCTCCCGCCGAGGCTGCGCTGGTCGCCAGCACGGCATGATGAAGCACATGACAACGGACTCGTCGGGTGCGGCCAGCGGTGGCCGCACCCGCAACCGTCGTGGTGAGGGCGGCCTGCTGCGCGACGAGATCGTCGCCGCCGCCGAGCGGATCCTGGAGCGCGAGGGCAACGAGGACGCGCTGACCCTGCGCTCGGTCGCCCGCGAGGCCGGCATCGCCGCACCGTCGATCTACGGGCACTTCGCCGACCGCGAGGCGATCCTGGACGCCGTGCTCGACATCGCGTTCGAGCGCCTGCGCCAGCACGTCCTCGCCGCGGTCGCCGAGCTCGACGACCCGGTGGAGTCGCTGCTCGCCGGCTGCCGGGCGTACGTCCGGTTCGGGTTCGACGAGCCCGCGCGGTACACCGTCCTCTTCGGCCGGCGGCGGGCCAACCGCCCGGTCGTCACCTCGGCCCAGCGCCTCGCCGACCTCCCGCCGGAGTGGCGCCGGCGCACCGAGTCGTTCATGGTCATGGTCGACGGGCTCGCCGCCTGCGTGCAGGCCGGCCGCTCGGCCAGCACCGACCCGTTCGCGGACGCGACCGCCCTGTGGACGTCGCTGCACGGCGCGGTGGTCATGCGCCAGTTCGTGCCCGGCTTCCCGTGGCCGCCGGTGGACGCGGCGGTCGACGAGATCGTGCGGCGGCTGGCACTCATCCGGCCGTAGCGCGGTTGCGCAGCACAGTCGCACCGTGCCGGTCCACCCAGCGGATGAGCCCGTCGACCGGGTCGAGCAGGGTGCGGCCGAGCGGCGTCAGCGCGTACTGCACCCGCGGCGGCTTCTCGGCGTGCGCGGTCCGTGACACCAGCCCGTCGCGTTCGAGGTCGCGCAGCGTCTTGGCGAGCAGCCGGTGCGAGATGCCCTCGACCTCCCGCTGGATCGCGGTGAACCGCTGCTCCTGCTGCACGAGGGTGGCGACGACGGCGAGCGTCCACTTGTCGCCGATGGTGGTGAGCAGCCCGCGCAGTACCGCGCGCAGCTCGTCGTCCTGGCACGTCTCGGTCATGGCCGGTTACCTTAAAGTGCGTATTTCCGATAGGGAATTTGCAGTATCGCGCGGTTGCTCCTCGGTTCGTCAAGCACCACCGTTCTCCTGAGGAGCGTCCTTCATGACAGAGATCGCCATCGTCGTCGGCAGCGTCCGCCCCGGCCGGTACAGCCGGCAGGTCGCCGACTGGGTGCACGCCGAGGCCGCCAAGCGCGCCGACGCGAAATTCGAGATCGTCGATCTGGCCGACTACCCGCTGCCGCACCTGGACGAGCCGATCCCGGCCTCGGCCGGGCAGTACGCGAACGAGCACACCAAGGCGTGGTCGGCGAAGATCGCGTCGTACGACGGCTACGTCTTCGTGACCCCGGAGTACAACCACTCCACGACCGGCGTGCTGAAGAACGCGCTGGACTTCCTCTACGCGGAGTGGAACAACAAGGCGGCCGGCTTCGTCAGCTACGGCGTCGTCGGCGGCGCGCGGGCCGTCGAGCACCTGCGGCTCATCGCGGCGGAGCTGCAGCTGGCGACCGTCCGCTCGCAGGTCGCGCTGTCGTTCTACACCGACTTCGAGCAGTTCACGACGCTGGCCCCGGGCGCGCACCAGTTCGACGCGCTCACGGCGACGCTCGACCAGCTCGTCGCCTGGTCCGACGCCTTGGCGGTACTGCGGAAGTAGCTTGTACCGGTGGACTATGCGTGGATGCGGGCCCCGGCGGCGTCGATCGCGGACACGGCCCGGTCGCTGCTGGGCTGGCAGCTGTCCGCCAACGGCGTGACGGTCCGGCTCACCGAGGTCGAGGCGTACGCCGGCACCGGTGAGGACCCCGCCTCCCACGCCCACCGCGGCCCGACCCCGCGCACGCAGGTGATGTTCGGCCCGGCCGGCCACGCTTACGTCTACTTCGTCTTCGGCGTCCACTGGTGCCTCAACATCGTGTGCGGCGCGCCCGGAGAAGCGGCGGCGGTCCTGCTGCGCGCCGGCGAGGTCATCGCCGGCGCGCAGCTCGCGGCCCAGCGCCGGTCCGGGGCCACCGACCGGCCCGCGGGCGGGCAGGCGGCCGGGCCGACGGGCGATCCGGCGGCCGGGTCGGCGGGCGGGCAGGGGGCCGGACCGGCGGGTGATCCGGCGGGCGAGCCGGCGGGCCAGGCGGCGGGCCAGGCGGCGGGCCAGGCGGCGGGTCGGCGCGTGGCCAGGCTCGCATCGCGTGAGCTGGCCCGCGGCCCGGCCCGCCTGGTGCAGTCGCTGGGCATCGGCAAGGAGGCGAACGGCACGTCGATGGTCGACGGCACCGGCCCCCTGCTGCTGTCCCCACCACCGACACCGGTCGATCCCTCGTCGGTGAGCGCCGGCCCGCGGGTGGGCGTCGCGAGCGCCCACGACCTCCCGTGGCGCTTCTGGCTCACCGGCGAGCCGAGCGTGAGCGCGTACCGCCGGCACGTGCCGCGATTGCGTAAGTGAGCCGGCCGACGGGTCGAGCCGGGCGACGCTGCAGCGGCTGGCCTACGGCGAGCCGACGACGGGCCAGCCGGCCGAGCGGCTCCCGGTGAGCCGCCCGGCGATGTCTCAGCACCTCAAGGTCCTGCCGGATGCGGCCCGGTCCACTCGGAGACCCGCGGCCGGCACCGCCATGCTTTGACCGCTGCGCTGGGCCGTCGATCCGGCGCAGGTTCATGATCAAGGGAACGATCTGGCTGTCATGGCAGCCAGAAGTTTCCCTGGATCATGGTGAGCCTCGGACTTGATCGCCACCTCGGGCAAGCGGCGACAGCCGACGTCACTAGATGTCGGCTTTGCACGAATTATCCGTTGAAGTCTTCCAGGTGTCCGACACCCCGCGGGGCCGAGGTTACGGGGTGGCGTTGGCGATGGTGTCCAGGATCTGTTGGCCGAACTTGGCCAGCTTGTTCTCGCCCACGCCGTTGACCGTGGCCAGGGCCGGCAGCGTTCGGGGGGCCTCGGCCGCGATCTGGCGCAGCGTCGCGTCGTGGAAGATGACGTAGGCCGGGACGCTCTGCTCCTTGGCCGTGGCCGCGCGCCAGGCGCGCAGGTGCTCGAACAGGGCCGTCGCCTCGGGGGTGAGGTCGGGGGTCTCGGCGCGGGACTTGGCGGCGCGGGCGGCCTTCGACGGAGAGACCGGGCGGTCGGGCTCGCGGCGGAGCATCACCTGGCGGCGGCGGCCGAGGACCTCGCCGCTCGTGTCGGTGAGGACCAGCGTGCCGTAGTCGCCCTCGACGGCCAGCAGGCCCTGGGCCAGGAGCTGGCGGACCACGGCGCGCCACTCGGCCTCGCGCAGGTCGGCGCCCACGCCGAAGACGGTCAGCTCGTCGTGGTGCCACTGGACGATCTTGTCGGTCTTCTTGCCGAGCAGGATGTCGATGCACTGGCCGGCGCCGAACTTCTGGTTGCGCTCGCGGTGCAGGCGATACACCGTCGACAGGAGCTTCTGGGCGGCCACCGTGCCGTCCCAGGACTCCGGCGGGGCGAGGCAGGTGTCGCAGTTGCCGCACGGGGCGCTCTGCTCGCCGAAGTAGGCCAGGAGCTGGACGCGGCGGCACTCGACCGTCTCGCACAGGGCGAGCATCGCGTCGAGGTGGCCGCCGAGGTTGCGGCGGTGGGCGGCGTCGCCGTCGGAGCCCTCGATGAGCTTGCGCTGCTGGACGACGTCCTGCAGGCCGTAGGCCAGCCAGGCCGTGGACGGCAGGCCGTCGCGGCCCGCGCGGCCGGTCTCCTGGTAGTAGCCCTCGACGGACTTCGGCAGGTCGAGGTGCGCGACGAAGCGGACGTCGGGCTTGTCGATGCCCATGCCGAACGCGATCGTCGCGACCATGACCAGGCCGTCCTCGCGCAGGAAGCGGGACTGGTTGGTGGCGCGGGTCTGCGCGTCGAGGCCGGCGTGGTAGGGCAGCGCGGGGATGCCGTTGTCCTTGAGGAACTCGGCGATCTTCTCCACCGAGTTGCGGGACAGGCAGTAGACGATCCCGGCGTCGCCGCGGTGCTCGGTGCGCAGCAGGTCGAGCAGCTGGCGGCGCGGGTCCTGCTTGGCGACGATGCGATACTGAATGTTGGGGCGGTCGAAGCTCGACACGAAGTGCCGCGCCTCGCCCAGGCCGAGCCGGGTGGCGATCTCGCGGTGCGTCGCCGTGGTGGCGGTCGCGGTCAGCGCGATGCGGGGCACGTCGGGCCAGCGCTCGTGCAGCATGTTCAGGTTGAGGTAGTCGGGCCGGAAGTCGTGGCCCCACTGCGAGACGCAGTGCGCCTCGTCGATGGCGAACAGCGCGATCCGGCCGCGCTCCAGCAGCCGCACCGTCGACTGCGAGGCGAGCGCCTCGGGTGCCAGGTAGAGCAGGTCGAGCTCGCCCGCGGCGAACCGCGCCTCGACGACGCGGCGGGTGTCGAAGTCGAGCGTGGAGTTGACGAAGCCGGCCTGCACGCCGAGCTCCGTCAGCGCGTCGACCTGGTCCTGCATGAGGGCGATGAGCGGGGAGACCACGACCGCCGCGCCGTCGCGGACGAGCGCGGGGATCTGGTAGCACAGCGACTTGCCGCCGCCGGTCGGCATGAGCACGAGCGCGTCGCCGCCGGCGATGACGTGCTCGATGATCTCCTGCTGCTGACCGCGGAAGGCGTCGTAGCCGAACACCCGCCGCAGGACCTCGACCGCTCGTGAATCCACGGCCGCGAGTCTACGAGCCCCCACCGACAAAAGCCGCTTGGCCGGTCCGTTGCTCCACGGACCGGCCAGGCGTCATCACGCAGCGTCACGCATCCTGGGAGTACACGATCGGGCGAACCTCGATCGCGTTCCACTTCGCGTCCGGGATCATCGCCGCCAGCTCGGTGGCGCGCTCCCTGGACGCGCACTCGACGAGGTAGAAGCCGGCCATGAACTCCTTGGCCTCGACGTACGGCCCGTCGGTGACGGTCTCGGCCCCGCCGCGGACGCGCACGACGGCACTCTCCTTCGGCTCGGCCAGCGCGTGCGTGCTGAGCATCTCCCCGGACTCGGTGATGGTCTTGATGAACCGATCGTGGCCGGACATGACCTCGTCGATGTCGGCCTGTGTCAGGGTCGACCAGACGTCGGGGTTCATCTGGATCAGCAGCAGGTACTTCACGGTGCGCTCCTCAATCAGAAGTCGGGACACCAACAGGTCGGAGCCGTCGTCCCCACATCTACACGAGTACCGTGCCGGATGTGGACTTCCGGGAACTCTTCGAACGTCACCGCCGTGAGCTGCACGTCCACTGCTACCGGATGCTCGCGTCGTTCGAGGAGGCCGACGACGCCGTGCAGGAGACGTTCCTGCGCGCGTGGCGGCACCAGGAGCGCTTCGAGCCGGGCACCAACCCGCGCGCCTGGCTGTACCGGATCGCCACCAACGTCTGCCTCGACGCCGTCCGCAGGCGCGACCGCCGCCCGCCGAGCGAGCAGGAGGTCACCTGGTTGCAGCCCTATCCCGACCACCTGCTCGACCAGGCGGCGCCGTCCGATGAGCAGCCCGACGCGGTCGTGGTCGCGCGGGAGACGATCGAGCTCGCGTACCTCACCGCCATCCAGCTCCTGCCGCCGAAGCAGCGCGCGGTGCTGCTGCTGCGCGACGTGCTCGACTGGTCGGCCGCCGAGACCGCCGGCCTGCTCGACCTCTCCGTCGCGTCGGCGAACAGCGCCCTGCAGCGGGCCCGTGCGACGTTGAAGAGCGCCCGGCCGGCCGAGCCGCAGGCACCCGACGAGAGCGAGCGCCGGCTGCTGGCCCAGCTCATCGACGCCCATGAGCGCGCCGACATCGGCGCGGCCGTGGCGCTCCTCCGGGAGGACATCCGCGTCACGATGCCGCCGCTTCCCCTGGTGTACTGCGGGATCGACGCGTTCCTGGGACTGCTCGACCGCGCCTTCAACGGCGGGATGGGCGACTGGCGGCTCGTGCCCACGAGCGCCAACCGGACCCCGGCGGCCGCCAGCTACCTGCGGGCGCCCGGCGAGCGCGAGTTCCGGGCGTTCAAGCTCGACGTGGTCCGGATGTCCGGCGGGCGGGTCGCCGAGTTCACCACCTTCGGGCCCGGGCTCTTCGCGCAGTTCGGGCTTGCCGAGGTACTGCTGGAATCATGATTTCGTCTCTTGCGGCAGCGGCAGTGATCGCACGATCTTCGTGAGGGTGCTCGCGGCGGTCGCGAACTTCGTGCCGTCGGGGTGCACGGTCAGCACCGCGACCAGGTAGCGGTCGTCCGCACCCACCGTGCCCGTCGTGTGCAGCACCTCGCCGCTCATGTCGGGGTTGTTCGGCGCGGCGACCGGCACGAGCTCGGGACCGGGCTCCGTCAGCGCCGCGCCGGGCTCGCACGGGGTCGCCGGGGTGTCGCCGAAGCCCGACCAGCCCTGCTTGGCCGCCCACGGCTTGCGGAAGGCGCTCGGGATGCCGAACGACTGGTCGTACTCGTCGGTGCCGCACTTCGTCGACGCGTGCAGGTTGCCCATGATGTAGTCGCGGACCGGGGCCGGTGCCTGCTCGAACAGGTAGCGGTACACCCGGACGAGGTCCCCGGCGCTGACCGCCGTGTAGCCCCAGTACCCCGGCTGGCTGACCGGCGGCGGGTCGGTGTCCTGCAGGCCGAGGCGCTGCACCATCCGGATCACCACCTCGCGGGAGCCGTTCGCCTTCCACAGCGCGGTCGCGGCCGCGTCGTCGCTGCTGCGCAGCATGACGTCGAGCTTCGGCTTGTCGGCGGCCGGCACCGTGTAGTCCGGGCCCTTGTCCCAGAAGTAGTCGAGCGCGATGAGCAGCTTGACCAGCGACGCCGACCGGAACCGCCAGCTCGCCTTCTGCTGCAGCACGAACGTGCCGGCCTGCCGGTCGTAGATCACGATGCCGGCGGTGACGCCGGCCGGGACCGGCACCGCGGTCGCGGACGGGCTCGGCGTGGGGGACGGCGACTGCGTCACCGGGGGTGAGGATGAGGTGACGGGCAGCGGTGCGGCGGGCAGGGGTGCGGCGGCCGGCTGACCGCCGCCGCAGCCGGCGAGCGCCGCGGCCGCCAGCAGGGCGATGGGTGCTGCGCGGGCGATGAGCACGGCTCATCCTGACGCACGGACCGGCCCGCGTCACCGTACTGGTGAGGGACCATGAACTCGTGGGGGGTGGTCGGGCGCGTCCGGGGTGGCTCGTCCTCGCCGCCGCGCTGCCCGTCGGGCTGCCGCTGCTCGGGCAGCGGCCGGCCCTGGCCGTCTTCATCGGCGTGGTCGCCGCCCTCGCCGTCCCCGTGTTCGTGGTGCAGTGGTGGGGCCGGCACCGGCTGCGGGCCGAGCACGCGGCCGGGAAGCGGACCTGGACCGGGCACATTCCCCTCGACCACGCCGTCGGGCTGTGGGACCTCGGCGTCGCCGCCGCGTTCCGGTTCGGCGGCGGCGTGCCCGTGCGGGTGACGCCGACGCCGGCCGGGCTCTTCGTCGCGGTCCGCAGCTATGCCGGCGGGCGGCGGTACACCCCGGTGACCGTCCAGTGGTCGGACATCGCCGGGGTGCGGGCCGAGGCCAGCGGCCGGGCGACCGACTGGGGCCGGGTGGCCCTGCTGCCCCTGACGACGGTGACCGTCGACCTGGCACCGCCGATGGCGGGCGCGTTCGTGATGACGACGACCGATGCGGCCGGGCTCGTGGAGACGGTGACCGCCCAGCTCGGGTGATGGTGCCGGTACCGTGCGTGGCTGAGTTGCGTCATTTTCTGGCGGTTCCGTACGGTGGTCTTCCATGGTGGAGTTGATCGAGGTTGGTGTCTGGTACGAGGCCCGGCCGATCACGGTTGACCAGGGCGTCGACCGATACGAGGCGCTTCGGCGCGGCGATGACGGATGGGCCGCGCCCGATCCCGGCGTCGAGCGGTTCCACCGCGAGGTGCTCGCCGGGGTCGATCCGCGGCGGTGGGCGGGGCCGGTCGCCGGCGCTGGGAGCTACGTGCTGCTGAGTCTGCACAGTGACACCCCGGAGGAGACCCTCACGTTCGTGCACAAGCTCGCCGACGAGTGCGAGCTGCTGTGCTTCCAGCGCCCGGGCCGGCACCAGCCGGCCGCCCTCTGGCAGCCCCGGCGCCTGCTGCGGGTGCCGGTGCCGCGGATGGCCACGGAGGACGGGTCGCTCGCGCACCACCCGACCCCGTCGGACATCCGCGACTTCCTCGGCCGGCTGCACGAGGACAACCGTTCGGCCGTGCTCTGGCGGGAGGACGGCTCCTCGATCAAGGTGGCGTTCGTGCCGGCCCAGCGGCGCTGGCGGATCGAGACCACCGAGGGCGACCAGGTGACCGCGGCCGAGCAGGACGACCTGGACGGGGTGGCCGAGCGGTTCGAGGAGTTCGCGCTGGGCTCCTCGTAGGCGTATACTCGTCGGCGAGCATCCGTCGACGTATAGGGGGGTGGGCAGGTGGCCAAGCGGCGCAAGGTCGGCAACCTGCTCGGCCTCCACGTGCTCGCGACCCTGTTCCAGCGGCCCATGCACCCGTATGAGATGGCCGCCGAGATGCGGGGCCGGGGCAAGGAGCAGGACGTCAAGATCCAGTGGGGCTCGCTGTATACCGTGGTGCAGAACCTCGAGAAGCACGGCTTCATCGAGGCGGCGGAGACGACCCGGGAAGGTCGTCGCCCCGAGCGCACCGTCTACCAGATCACCGATGCCGGGCGGGCCGAGGCGGCCGACTGGCTCCGCGACATCCTCGCCGTCCCCGAGCCGGAGTATCCGAGGCTCAAGGCGGCGCTGTCCGTCGTGGGCGTGCTCCCGCCCGACGAGGTGATGTCGCTCGTCACCGAGCGCATCCACGTGCTCGACGAGGAGATCCGGGTCGTCACCGAGATGCTGGAGGAGTGGAGCCGCACCGTGCCCCGCATCTTCCTCATCGAGACGGAGTATTCGGTGGCCCTGCAGCGGGCCGAGCGCGACTGGCTCGACGGCCTGCTGACGGAGCTCAAGGCCGGCACCCTGCCCGGCATGGCGGAGTGGCGGCACTACCACGAGACGGGGGAGCTGACGTTCGGCGAACCCTTCTAGACGCGAAAAGCCCCGGCCGGGGTGCGGGAACACCACGGCCGGGGCCCAGAGAATCCCTCGACCGGCCCGCGGGAACGAGCACGGCACAAGGTGTCTGCAATCACCAGCTTAGCGAACCCCCGCGGTCCGGTCCCCAGCTCGGGAACCGGAGACCACCATGGCTGCTGCCGTCACGGCGCACGACCTCGTCAAGACGTACCCCAAGGGCGTGACCGCCCTCGACCACCTCTCGCTCACCGTGGAGCGCGGGGAGGTGCTCGGCCTGCTCGGGCCCAACGGCGCCGGCAAGTCGACCACCGTCAAGATCCTCACCACGCTCGCCCGGCCCGACAGCGGCACCGCCACCGTCGCCGGCCACGACGTCAGCGCCGCGCCCGACAAGGTGCGGCGGGTCATCGGCGTCGTCGCCCAGCGCTCGGGCGCCGACCCGGCGGCGACCGGCCGCGACAACCTGACCCTCCAGGGCCGCCTGTTCGGGATGCGCGGCGCGGGGCTGCGTCGCCGTGTCGAGGAGCTGCTCGAGCGCTTCGAGCTGGCCGGCGCCCAGCAGCGGGTGGTGCGCGACTGGTCCGGCGGCATGCAGCGCCGCCTCGACGTCGCCATGGGCCTCATCCACCGCCCGGAGGTGCTGTTCCTCGACGAGCCGACGACCGGCCTCGACCCGGAGGGACGCACCGCGCTGTGGGCCGAGATCGCCCGGCTGGCCGGCGACGACATGGCGGTCCTGCTCACCACGCACTACCTCGACGAGGCCGACCGGCTCGCCGACCGCCTGGTCATCGTCGACGGCGGCCGGGTCGTCGCCGAGGGCCCGCCCGACCAGCTGAAGGGCGAGCTGCGCGGCGACGCCGTGCACCTGGAGCTGGAGGCCGACGCCGACGTCGCGCTCGCCCGGTCCGCCGCCGAGCGGGTTGCCGGCCTGCGCGAGATCACCCTCGACGGCACCCGGCTGTCCGCCCGGGCCGAGGACGGGGCGGCCGCCGTGCCGGCCGTGCTCGCCGCGCTCGACGCGGCCGGCCTGCGGGCGGCGACGGTGACGGTCGCCCGGCCGAGCCTCGACGACGTCTACCTGCGCCACGCCGGCCACCGGATCACGGAGGTGGCGGCATGAACCTCGTCCACCTCACCGCCCGCCGGCTCAAGGTGTTCGTCCGGCAGCCCGCGTTCCTGCTGATCACGCTGATCCAGCCGGCGATCTGGCTGTTCCTGTTCGGCAACCTGTTCCGGCGCATCGTCGAGCTGCCCGGCTTCGGCTCCGGCAGCTACCTCGACTTCCTCGTGCCCGGCGTCGTGGTCATGACGGCCATCTCGTCGAGCATGTGGTCCGGCATGGGCGTGCTGGAGGAGATCGACCGCGGCACCATGAACCGCTTCCTGAGCACCCCGGTGTCCCGCGGCGCCATCCTCACGGCGGTCGTCATCGAGCAGGTCCTCAGCGTGACGATCCAGGCCGTGATCATCGTCCTGCTCGGGCTGCTGGCCGGCGCGTCCCTGCCCGGCGGCCTGCCCGGCACGGCGTTGCTGATCCTGTCGGCGGCCCTGCTGGGCACGATCTTCAGCGCGCTGTCCAACACGGTCGGCATGCTGGTCCGCCAGCGGGAGACCATCATTGGCCTCAACACGCTGCTGCTGTTACCGCTGACGTTCCTGTCGTCGGCCTTCATGGCCCCGTCCCTGATGCCGGGCTGGATGCAGGCCCTGGCCGACGCCAACCCGGTGAACTGGGCGCTGCGCACGTCGCGGGCGGCCCTGTCCACCACGGTCGACTGGGCCGACGCGGCCCGCTACGGGGGCGCGCTGATCCTCCTGGCGGCGGCGATGCTGTGGCTGTCGACCCGGACCTTCCGCTCGTATCAGAAGTCCGTCTGAGCGCCGCCTCCTCGGGCCGGCCCGGGCGTCCACTCGAAGGTGGCGTCCGGGCCGGCGACCCGAGCCCCAGTGCTAAGGCTCCAGGGTGTAGTGCTCGCGGTGGTGCTTCGGGGTCGTCGCCTCGTCCAGGAGAGCCTTGGCCAGCTGGGCGTAGGTGTAGCCGGCCGACTCGTCCGCGACCAGCGTCATCGGCGGAACGCAGAGGGCCCAGTCGACCGGGCCCTCGTAGGCGCGCAGGATGTCCAGCTCCGCCGCGCGGGCCTCGCTGAACGGGCGCCACTCCTCCGGGAAGTCCGGGGACCGGAACATCGGGGTGCCGTCCGGGCCCGGGAGGACCGAGGCTAGTCCGACCACCAGGAGGCGGGGGATGCCGGCCCGCTCCAGGTCGGCCAGCAGGCGGTGGGTGCCGGCGACGTAGACGGCGTCGTAGTCCGGGCCGTAGACGGCACGGATCGCCACGTCCGCCGCCGGGTCCGCAGTTGTCACGGCCGCGGGCGACGCGGGTGCGGAGGTGCGCGGCGCCGGGGTCACGTGCAGGCCGCGGCGGGCCGCCTCCGCGCGGATCTGGGTGCCGGCCCGGCCGGATGCGCCGTAGAGCAGGATCGAGGTCATGTGGCGGACCGTAGTGGGCCTGGCCACGGTAACCGCAACGTAACCGGGGCGTGCGCTACGGTCGGCTCGTGCGCGAACCTCTGCCACGGGACCTGTTCGACCCCGGCTGCCCGTCCAGCGTCATGCCGTTCCGGATCGGGGACAAGTGGGCCGGGATGGTGCTCACCTGCCTGCGGGACGGGCCGCGGCGGTTCTCCGAGCTGCGGGTGCCGATGCACCGGGTGTCGGCCAAGGTGCTCGCCGAGACGCTGCGGGCGCTGGAGCGGGACGGAATGGTGACGCGCTCGGAGTTCGACGAGATCCCGCCCCGCGTCGAGTACGCCATCACGCCGCTCGGGCGGTCGCTGTTCCCGGCCATGGACGCCTGCCGGCGGTGGGCCGACGACCACCTGGGCGAGCTGCTCGCCGCCCGCGAGGCGTACGCGGAGCGTGGGGCGTGACGTTCCGGCGGTACGTCGCGATCGGCGACTCGACGACCGAGGGCATGGACGACCCGGACGGCCGCGGCGGCTACCGGGGCTGGGCCGACCGCTTCGCCCAGCACGTGGCCGCGGCGCAGGGCGGGCTGGAGTACGCGAACCTGGCGATCCGCGGCCGAACGACCGCCCGGATCCGCGCCGAGCAGCTGCAGGCGGCGCTCGACCTGCGGCCCGACCTGTCGACCGTGGTCGCCGGGATGAACGACATCCTGCGGACCTCGTTCGACGTCGCGGCCGTCGCCGGTGACCTCGCGGCGATGCAGGCGGCGCTCGTCGGGCAGGGCGCCACCGTCCTCACGTTCACCCTGCCCGACCCGGCGCCGGTGATGCCGATCGCGAAGCCGCTGCGGGGGCGCGTGCTGGCCCTCAACACGGCGATCCGGGAGGCGAGCGCGGCGAGCGGGGCGCTGCTGCTCGACCTCGGCGCCCACCCGGTGGCGTCCGACCCGCGGCTGTGGAGTGACGACCGGCTGCACGCCAACGCCGCCGGGCACGAGCGGATCGGGGCGGCGCTGGCCTACACGTTGGGGCTGCCCGGCTTCGACGACTCGTGGACGGCCCCGCTGCCCGAGCCCGCCCGGCGCCGGCGGCACCAGGCCGTCGCCGCCGAGCTGGCGTGGGTGCGCCGGCACCTGGTGCCCTGGGTGGGGCGGCACCTGTTGGGGCGCTCGTCCGGCGACGGCCGGGTCTGCAAGCGGCCGGAGCCGCTGCCGGTCACGGCAGCAGAATGATCTTGCCCCTGGTGTGGCCGGACTCGCTCAGGTCGTGAGCCTCGGCTGCGCGGTCGAACGGGAATGTCGCCTCGACCGGCATCCGGAAGCGGCCCTGCTCGAACAGGCCGGCCGCCTCGCGCAGCGCCGTCCAGGAGCGGCCCTCCGAGCCGTCGGTCACCCGGGCGCCGAGCTTCGGCGCGTCGAAGTCGGCGATGCTCACCACGTCCGCCGGCGTCGGGGTCAGCGTGACGAGCTCGGCGACCGCGCCCCGGCCCGCCGTGTCCAGCGCCGCGTCGACGCCCTGCGGTGCCAGCGCCCGCACCCGGTCGGCGAGGCCCGGGCCGTAGGTGACCGGGAGCGCGCCGAGGGAGCGGATGTAGTCGTGGTTGCGCTCGCTGGCGGTGCCGATGACGGTCGCGCCGCGGGCGACCGCGAGCTGCGTGGCCGCGCTGCCGACGCCGCCGGCGGCGCCGTTGACCACGAGCGTCTGGCCCTTCTCCACGCCCAGCATCGCGAGGGCCCGGCCGGCCGTCTCGACGACCGAGGGCAGGCCGGCGGCCTCCTCGAACGACATGCCGGGCGGCTTGGGGTACCACACCTTCAGCTCCACGAACGCGGCGGCGCCGCCCGCGGCGGAGACGCCGAAGACCTCGTCGCCGTCGGAGATCCCGTCGACGCCGGGACCCACCTCGTCGACCACCCCCGACACGTCGGAGTGGGGGATGACCGGCAGTCGGCTCGGCGTGGTGTCGCCGAAGGCGCCGCTGCGGACCTTCCAGTCGAACGGATTGACACCGACCGCGCGCACCGCGATGCGGATGCGGCCGGGACCGGCGGTCGGCTCGGGCACGTCGACGACGTGCAGGACGCTCGACGGGCCGTACTCGGCGTACTGCAACGCTTCCATGGGCGGCTGCCTTTCAGGTGTTGAGCGGGCGCCGGGCGACCAGGAGCACGTGGGTCACCGGCCAGTCCAGCGGGGCGCCGTCCAGTGTGGACAGCTCGGCTCCAGGTGCGATGCGGTTGTCGACGATCCAGTCGTTGCGCCAGGCATGGGACGCCCCGTCCACCTCGAAGCCTACGTCGGTCAGCAGCGCCTTCCAGTCGGCGAACTCCAGCCCGCAGAACTGCTCGTGCGCCTCCGACAGCCAGTTGTCGGGGTAGTCCTTGTGGGTGAGGAACTCCATGGCGTCGCCGAGGGCGAGCTCGACGGACGAGCCGTGGTCGGTGAACGGCACCGGGAAGTGGAAGTCGGCCGCGAACCGGTCGAGGCGGGCCCGCACCGGCAGGGCCTCGACCAGCGCCGCGATCTCGTCGCGGGTGAGCCCGTCGAGCGGCGGGGCGGGCGCGGCGGCGCCCTGCAGGGCGAGCCGGACCCGCCGGTCGCGCCCGTCCGGGCCGCACACGTCGGAGTTGATCCAGACCCCGCCGGGCACGGTGTGCTCGTAGATGGCGGCCGCGAACGCTCGCACGGAGTCGAGGCGGTGCCCGTACGACCAGATCTCATGCGTCAGGGCGAACGTCAGCGTCGTGTCGACCGACCGGCTCGGGAAGACCGCGCCGCCGAGCACGTTGCGGCAGTAGAAGTACACGTTGGGATTGCTGAACCAGCCCTGCGCCTTGCGGTGCACGCACTCCTCGTAGAGGTGCCGGGCGACCTCGACGCCGATCAGGTCGCTCTCGCGCAGCGCCGGCTCCCGGTCGGCCAGGGCGAGCACCGCGCCGGCGCCGCAGCCCACGTCGACGATCCGGCCGGGCCGCACGTGCCGGCGGACGAGCTCCCACTTGCGGGCCGCGCTGGCCTCGAACGCCTCGGCGTAGGTGCGGTAGTCGCGGGTCGTGGTGAGCCCGCCCTCCTCGCCGACCACCGGGTCGTTGACGACGAGCGCGACCTGCTCGCCGATGCGGTAGCGGTCGTAGACGTCGAGCGTCGCCGGGTGCGCGAGGTCGCGCCAGGCGGGGTCGCCCGCGGCGAGCATGAGCAGCACGTCCCACGGCCGCGCCGGCGCCGGGTCGCGGTCGGCCTCGACGCCGGCGATCTCGAAGCCGAGCGCCTCGTACAGCGCGGCCACCTCGGGCGTCGAGCACGCCACGAGCGTGTTGCCCGGCGCCAGGCGGACGCCCAGCGCCGACTCGACGCTCTTGAGGGTGACCTCGGCGAACCGGTCGGTGTGCGCGGTGTCGAACACCGGCACGACCAGTGAGCGCAGCCCCTCCTGGACGCTGAACCGCTCGATCGCGGCCTCGCGCCGGTCGTAGGCGACCGGGTTGCGCTTCGTGTTCTGATGGTTGGCGCTCGTCACCGCCCAGACCACCGTGCCGCCCAGGCCGCGCAGATACTCCGCCTGGAACCGGGTCAGCAGGTGGTGGCGCCCCGGGAACAGGACGAAGCGCTCCACCGTCAGTCCTGGGGGCCGGCGGACTGCACGACCTCGAACTCCAGCAGGCTCGAGCCGGACGCCACCGGCTTGGCCCGCTCACCCGAGTGGGCCTCCTTCGCCGGGCCGTTGGCCCAGGCCTGGAAATGCTCCTCGGATTCCCACTTGGTGTAGACGAAGTACCGCGTCTCGCCGGCCGTCGGGCGCAGCAGCTCGAAACCCAGGAAGCCGGGCGAGCCCTCCACGGCGCCGTGCCGCGCGGCGAAGCGCCGCTCCAGCTCCGGTCCCGCACCCTCCGGGACCTCGATCGCGTTGATCTTCACAACCGCCATGCACCCACCCTACTGGGCACCGGACACGGCACCCCGGGACCGGTGCGGCCCCGGGATGCCCCCTCGTTGTGTCAGCTGCTGACGTTGACGATCTCGCGCCCGGTGTTGATGGTCCAGTAGGCGCCCGGGCCGTTGATGTCCGCCGAGCCGACCGCGTAGGCGACGCCCGCCTTGAACGGCGCGCCGTCGGCGAGCACGTGCAGCTTGACGTTCTCGACCGCGCCGGTGCAGATCTGGTTGTACAGGTACGCCGAGCCGTGCGCGGTGGTGTTGCCGTTCACGACCTGGCCGACCTCGACGCCGACCTGGTAGCGGTACCCCACCGGGCAGCCGACCTTCACGGTGACCACGGTGGCCGCGCCCTTCGCCTTGAGGTTCGCGGTCTTGACGATCTTGATCGACGAGCCGCCGTTGGACTCGGACTGCAGGTTGACCGCCGCGCCCGCCGGCATGGCGAACGCGAGCACCGCCCCGACGGCCAGCGCGCCGGCCCCGAGGTGCGCCTTCGTGAGCTTCATTGCGGTTGTTCCTCCCCTGTGAGTGATGGTGCGGACTCTTCACCGGGGAGCGGACCGGCCATGCCCACGAGCACGCCGAAGAGCAGCGGGACGACCGCCAGCTCCCACAGGAAGTCAAAGGCGCTGTGCACGGCCAGGGCGGCGATCGCCGCCACCGCGCCGGTCCACAGCAGAGGGGGCGCGCCCGAGCGGCGGCCGCGCCGGAGCACGACCACGACGGCGGCGCCGAGGACGCCGAGCAGGACCAGGCCGACGGCGCCGAGGTCGACGAGCCACTGGAGGTACTCGTTGTGCGCCCAGCGGCTGGCCACCAGCTTGCCCTCGAAGTCGGACCAGAAGAACCGCGCCCGCCCCGGCCCGGTGCCGAGGACCGGGTGCGCGGCGACCTGGTCGAGCGCCGAGCGCAGCGCGCCCTCGCGACCCATCGAGTCGAGCGTGAGCCGGCGCACGGCGATCGCGTCGAGCTGCGCGGGCAGTGGACGCGACACGAGCCACGCCACGCCCCCGGCCGTCGCGGCGAGCACTCCCGCCCACGCGGCAAGGAGTCTGCGTCCGTCCAGACGCGGCAGGTGTACCGCCAGCAGCCCGCCGAGCAGCAGCGCCCCGACGGCGGGTAACGGCTCCGGGTCCCCGCCGGCGGGGAACGACGGGACGAGACCGGCCAGGGCGACGGCCGCGCCGAGTGTGGCCGGGGCGAGGTGGCGCAGCGTTGCCCGTACCGTCGAAGCGGACAGCAGCACCGCGGCTCCCACGGCGAAGGCGAGCGCGCCCGCCCGGCTCAGCGTCGCGCCGAGGCCGACCAGCAGCAGGTAGGCCGCCACGGCCCGCCAGGTGGAGCCGGGCTCGGCCAGGAGCGCCGCCAGCGCGAGGAGCGCCAGGGCCGCCAGCACGGCCGCCGCCGCATTGGGGTAGGTGAGCGTGGACGCGCCGCGCCACAGTTTCGTCTCGACCAGCACCGACCACCGCTCGATCCGCCACGCCACCCCCGCCCACGCGGTGAGCGCCACCAGGACGCCGAGGGCGACGAGCGCGTTCGTGAGCGACCACCGCTCGTCAGCGCGGGTGCGGCCGGTGACCGCGACCGCGGCGACCACGACCGCGAGGGTGGCGCAGATCCCGGCGGCGGTGGTGGCGCCGCCGGCCGTGGCGGCCCGGACGATCGCCCAGGCGGCGATCGCTGCGGCCGCGCCCGCGACGGCGGTCAGCGGGACCGCCGTGACCGTGGTCTGTTCGCGCAGTGCCAATGCGAACGCCGTCAGCGCGAGCGCCGTCACGAGCACCCGGCCCGGCAGGTAGAAGCCGCCCTGTGCGACCAGCCCGGCCGTCGCCGCGGCGAGCACCGCGATGAGCGGAAATCGTTGCAGCGCAAGCGAATCCACCAGAACCACCCTCCCCGTCAGAGTGTCTGTCCCGTCCGACTATAGAGATCGTCAACGATCTGTGGCACCCCGCGGGGCGTTGGGAAATCGACACAACCTTCTGGCCGGGTAAAGCGTTGGGAGCTGCTCGGAGCGGGTGCAAGAATCGCGGAATGACCGATGTGCTGGAAGATCTGCAGTGGCGGGGCCTGATCGCGCTCTCGACCGACCTCGACGAACTGCGTGCCGAGATGGCGAAGGGCCCGATCACCTACTACTGCGGCTTCGACCCCACCGCGCCGAGCCTGCACATCGGGCACCTGCTCCAGGTGCTGACCGTGCGGCGGCTGCAGTTGGCCGGGCACAACCCGCTCGCCCTCGTCGGCGGCGCCACCGGGCTCATCGGCGACCCGCGTCCGTCCGCCGAGCGGCAGCTGCACTCCCGCGACCAGGTCGCGGAGTGGGTCGACAAGATCCGCGGGCAGATCGAGCCCTACCTGGACTTCACCGGGAGCAACGCGGCCCGGATGGTGAACAACCTGGACTGGACCGCCCCGATGTCCGCGATCGACTTCCTGCGCGACATCGGCAAGCACTTCCGGGTCAACAAGATGCTCACCAAGGACGCGGTGAGCGCCCGGCTCAACTCCGACGCCGGCATCAGCTACACGGAGTTCAGCTACCAGATCCTGCAGGGCATGGACTTCCTGGAGCTGTTCCGGCGGTACGGGTGCCGGCTGCAGACGGGTGGCAGTGACCAGTGGGGCAACCTGACCGCTGGCACCGACCTCATCCGGCGGACTGAGGGCGAGTCCGTCCATCTGCTCGCCACCCCGCTGCTCACCAACAGCGCGGGGGAGAAGCTCGGCAAGTCCACCGGCGGCGGGAGCCTCTGGATGGACGCGGAGATGACCAGCCCCTACGCGCTGTACCAGTACCTGGTGAACCTCGAGGACGCGATCGTCGGCGGGCTGCTGCGGCAGCTGACGTTCCTCTCCCGCGAGGAGATCGAGGTGATCGACAAGGAGACCGCCGACCGGCCGCAGGCCCGGATCGCGCAGCGGCGCCTCGCCGAGGAGGTCACCCGGATCGTCCACGGCGCCCATGAGACCGAGCAGGTGATCGCGGCCAGCCAGGCGCTGTTCGGCCGGGGGTCGCTCGCGGAGCTGTCGGCGTCCACGCTGCGCGCCGCGCTGAGCGAGGCCGGCCTGGCGAGCGCTCCCGCCGGGTCGACGGTGGCCGATCTGTTCATCGCCGCCGGGCTCGTCAGCAGCCGCAACGAGGCGCGCCGGACGGTGGCCGAGGGCGGGGCGTACGTGAACAACGAGCGGGTGGGCGACGCGGAGGAGGTCGTGCCGGCCGATCGGGCCCTCGCCGGCGGACTTCTGGTGCTGCGCAAGGGAAAGCGCACCTTCGCGGGGGTCGTGCTCACCTCGATTTGACGGTGTCGCCGGGCGCCGCGTAGCTTTGCACAGCGCTACGGCGCCCGGCGGACACCGGAGCTTCACCAAAGAGCGCAATCGATTTGGTGGAGATCGGCAAGCCGGGTAACGTAGATGGCCGGCAGGGAAACGGACGAGACAGCGGAGCGCACAGCGTGCCGCGGCGGTCGTCCTGCTGGAAGCCCGAAGTCGACTCAGCGGCCTCGATTTGGACGCTGGGGACAGAGCGGGTAAGGTTGACAACCGGCAGGGACACGGACGAGCACGGCGGGTCGCGAGAGCGAGCCGCAGCGGACGTCCTGCCAACAACCCTACGACATCCTTCCGGTTACCGGAAGTGTTGTTGTGTGTCCGCAAAACGGGACAGACCGCCGCAAGGCGGACTTGACTTCGGAAAGCGGACGGACTAGGATAGAGCGGTACGAAATACCCCGGATACGGTGAGCAAGTTTGCTGGCTGTGGCGGTGTGTGTTGGTTGTTTGAGAACTCAACAGGGTGCTTGTTAAGCCAGTGCCAATTGAAATTTACCCCGTGGCACGGGCTGTCCCTTTGCGGGATGGTTGCGTGTCTGGGATTCCTTTGGTGACAACATGTTTGTTGCCGGGTGATTGATTCACCAGCATAGGTTTTGTTGGAGAGTTTGATCCTGGCTCAGGACGAACGCTGGCGGCGTGCTTAACACATGCAAGTCGAGCGGAAAGGCCCTTCGGGGTACTCGAGCGGCGAACGGGTGAGTAACACGTGAGTAACCTGCCCTAGGCTTTGGGATAACCCTCGGAAACGGGGGCTAATACCGGATATTCATGCTGGACGGCATCGTCTGGTGTGGAAAGTTTTTCGGCTTGGGATGGGCTCGCGGCCTATCAGCTTGTTGGTGGGGTGATGGCCTACCAAGGCGACGACGGGTAGCCGGCCTGAGAGGGCGACCGGCCACACTGGGACTGAGACACGGCCCAGACTCCTACGGGAGGCAGCAGTGGGGAATATTGCACAATGGGCGGAAGCCTGATGCAGCGACGCCGCGTGAGGGATGAAGGCCTTCGGGTTGTAAACCTCTTTCGACAGGGACGAAGCGTGAGTGACGGTACCTGGAGAAGAAGCGCCGGCCAACTACGTGCCAGCAGCCGCGGTAAGACGTAGGGCGCGAGCGTTGTCCGGATTTATTGGGCGTAAAGAGCTCGTAGGCGGCTTGTTGCGTCAGCTGTGAAAACCCGCAGCTCAACTGTGGGCTTGCAGCTGATACGGGCAGGCTTGAGTTCGGTAGGGGAGACTGGAATTCCTGGTGTAGCGGTGAAATGCGCAGATATCAGGAGGAACACCGGTGGCGAAGGCGGGTCTCTGGGCCGATACTGACGCTGAGGAGCGAAAGCGTGGGGAGCGAACAGGATTAGATACCCTGGTAGTCCACGCTGTAAACGTTGGGCGCTAGGTGTGGGGGGCCTCTCCGGTTCTCTGTGCCGCAGCTAACGCATTAAGCGCCCCGCCTGGGGAGTACGGCCGCAAGGCTAAAACTCAAAGGAATTGACGGGGGCCCGCACAAGCGGCGGAGCATGCGGATTAATTCGATGCAACGCGAAGAACCTTACCTGGGTTTGACATGTTCGGTAATCCGGCAGAGATGTCGGGTCCTTCGGGGCCGTTCACAGGTGGTGCATGGCTGTCGTCAGCTCGTGTCGTGAGATGTTGGGTTAAGTCCCGCAACGAGCGCAACCCTTGT
>NZ_JAHYSG010000050.1 GCF_022095675.1 Dactylosporangium sp. AC04546
CGAAGTGCCCTGGCCGGTCGCGGGCCTCGCGTAGCAGCCGCCGGCCGGCAGTGATCCGGCCCTGCAGTGCTGGGAAACTCGTGCGGCCGCGATCCGGGTCCCAGACGATGAGCTCGCCGTCGAGCACTACTCCGGCCGGAAACGCGGTCCGCAGGAGGCGTGTGACGTCGGGAAAGTACGGCGTCAAGGTTCGCCCGTTCCTGGACTGGAGCAGGACCCGGTGTTCGTAGATCCAGGCCAAGGCCCGGAACCCGTCCCATTTCGGCTCATACCGCCATCCGGGCGGTAGCACGGTGGCGGCGGTGGCGCGCATCGGTTCGACAGGTGGCCGCACGACATACCCCCATAGCCAGGGGCAACACTCTGCAACCGTATGTCAATAAATGCCGTAAATGGGCTGAAACTGTGATGCTGTGGAGATCGCCGCGCGATGGGCGGGAGCGTTACAGCCCCAATGGCCACCGGCTGTTGTGGTCATTGCCAGAAAGGCCGCTGCACCACGTCGAGCCCTTCAGCACCTTCAGCCCCTTCCGGACGGGCCGCCAGGCCTCGCCGAGATCCGACCGTTGCGCCATCCGGGCCGGGGCCAGTCATCGCGCCTGCATCGCTACTCGACGTGGTCGACCTGGTCATGTCGACCACGTCGGGAAGCGACTGGCCAACGGCTCGGCGCTCGCAGCGTCGACGTCGAGACCGAGGCGCGGTGCGCTGCCCTGCACGCCCGCCGCGTACCCGGCGGGGCCGGCCGGACCGTGCATCGCCTGCTCGATCACGGGGACCGTCGCTGCTGCGGCGCCGTAGGGCGTCCGGCGGGGCCGCCAGGTCGGCGGTGCAGCCCGCGCCGGGCCAGCTGCTGCATCGCGGTGTCGCCGGCGGTGCGGGTGCGGGCCGCAGCGACGGCCTGGCGGATTGCGGTGGCCTCGCCGACCGGTGCGGGCGGTGGGTTGGTGGTGAACGTGAACGCCGGCAACTCCCGGTTGCTGACGAGTAGCCGCGCGGCGGCGGTGTGCACGTCGAGGTGGGCGAGGTCGTGCTCGTCGAGTTCGGGGCGGGTGTGCCGGGCCAGGTCGCGGGCGTCGAGCGGGTCGACGTTGAAGTAGATTTTCGATCTGGCGTTGGCGGAGATCGCGGAGGCGGTCGCGGCCGGCAGTTGGCCGAGGTTCTGGTGGGCGAGGACGAGCCCGAGCCGGAACCCGCGGGCCTCGGACAGGATGTCCTCGACGCTGCCCGGCAGGTTGAGGAAGTTCTGGACCTCGTCGATGTAGAGGGTGGCGTCGCGGCGCTGCTGCTCCGGTTGTCCGGCGCGGGCGATCGCGGCCTGCCAGGTCCGGGCGACGATGAGCGAGCCGAGGATGCGGGCGGTTTCCTCACCGAGCTGCCCCTTGGGCAGCCGGCACAGCAGCAGGCCACCGTCGAGGATCTGCGACATGTGCAGGGTGCTGTGGGCGGTGCCGATGACGTCCTTGACGAAGTCGCGCAGCAGGAACGCCCGCAGTCGGGCCAGGACCGGGCCGATGACCTGGGCGCGCATGCCCTCATTCATGGAGTCGTACCAGGCCCAGAACCCGCCGAGGCCCTCCGGGTCGGACAGGTCGTGGACGAACCGGCTGCGGAATGCCCGGTCGTTGAGCAGCGGCGGGACGAGGGCGAGGGTCGGATTGGCGTGGCGCATGAGGGTCAGGCACGACACCCGCAAGGTGTCGTCGATGCGGGGACCCCAGTGCCGTTGGAAGATCTTCGAGAAGACGCCGACGAGGTTGTCGACGGCGAGGTGGGGGTCGCCGCTGTCGTCGAGCGGGTTGAAACAGGCCGGGTTCGGCTGGTCGGGGTCGATGATGGCGACCCGGTCGGCGTAGTTGGCGGGGAGCCTGTCGAGGATGTCGAGGACGAGGTCGCCGCGCGGGTCGATGACGACCGCGCCGCGGCGGGCGTGGACGTCGGCGAGGATCATGTTCAGCAGCAGGGTGGATTTGCCGACGCCGGTCTTGCCGATGAGGTGTACGTGCTGGCGGGCGTCGACGGCGTGCAGGCCGACGGAGCGTCCGCCGGTCTGGGCGCGGCCGAGGACCTTCACGTCGCGGCCGCCGGCGGGAATGGCCGCAGGGGCCGGCATGGCCTTGGCTCGGGCCCGGTCGAGTCCGGGGACGGCGAGGTCCTGCGGGAGGGCGGCCAGGGTGGCGAGTTCTTCGACGGTGGCGAGAAACCCGTGGCGCAGTCGCCGCCCGGCGAGCGCGGCTGCCGGGTGCGGCATCGGGATGCGGCGCAGCCGGTTGGGGCGGGTGTAGGTGGCGGCCGCGGCAGCGAACGCGTGCGCGAGGCCGGCCAACCGCTGCCGGTGGCGGTCGTCGTCCTGCGGCCGTTGCCTACGTTCGTCGGCGTGTCGGGACTCGGGCTGGGAACCGGCCGGTTGCTGGCTGGCCGGGCGGCCCGGGCGGCCCGGGCGGTGGGGTGTGGCGTCGGCGGCGACGGCGTAGCGCACCGCGATCTCGAAGTGCGGCGTCCGGCCGGCCTTGTCGGCGACGGCCCGCTGCCGCGCGTCGACGAGCGGATGCCGGACGGTCCTGGTGGCGCCCGCCGATCGGGCCGCCGTGGTACGGCGGGTGGACCCGGGCAGCACGACGTCGAGGAGCCACTGGATCGGCGCTGCCGCCAACCGCGCCACGGCGTCGACGGCGCCCGCACCACCCCAGTGGGCGAGCTGGGAGACGCCACCAGCGGGTGGGGTGCTCGGCGCGGCGGCGGCGATCGCGCGACGAACCCGGCGGCGGTCGGCGGGCCGGGCGAGGATCTGCACGCAGGCGTGCTCGCGGTGGCCGATGTCGGCGCCGGCGGCCAGCGTCGGCCGCAGCGGATCGGTGTCGTGGTCGGTGCGCAACGGCACCACGTCCGGGTCGTGCGGCCACCATGCCCCGCCGGTCTGGGCCGCCACGTCGAGCGGGATCGGCGGGCCGGTGTGGTCCTCGACGGTCGTGGTCGAGGCAGGCCACGCGGCGTGGATTGCGGCCTGCACCGCCACCACCGGCACGGTGCCGGGCACCCACAGCCGGATCGTCAACGTCCGGCCGGTCCAGGTGTACTCCCACGCCACGTGCGGGATGCCGAACCAGCGTCGCCGCCACACGCCTGGGGTGAGGACACCGGCCATGGCAACCCACAGTGCGGCCGCCGAGCGTGGGTCGACCTCCGGCGGTGCGGCGATGCGCACCCACCGGGCGCCAGCGGCGAAGCGCCGGTGCCGCCACGCCAGGACCTGCTCCCATCCGAGCACGGCGGCAACCACCGCGACCACGGCCGCCACGGCGAGCCACGGCCGTGCCACCATCCAGGCGACGACCGTCGCAACCGGCTCCGGCCAGGCGATGCGGGCACCGACGCGGGCATCGACGTGGGCGCTGACGAACGGACTGGCGAGCTCATCGGCGATTTGGCCTTTGAGATGACCGGTGGATTGGCCGATGGGGGAGGGCCCGTTGAAGCCCGGTGGCGTGTTGGCCGTACCGGCTGATCCGTCGCCTGCCGAGGTCCACACGGCAGCGGTGAACCCCGGCGCGCTCACGCGTCACCGTCGATTCCTGCCGACTCCAGGCCGGTCGTGGCGAGGCGGTGCTCGTCGGGCGAGGCGATGGACCGGAACGGTACCCGGGCTCGGCCGGCGATCAGCAGCCCTTCACCACGGGCGGCGGTCAGCAGTAGCCGTGTCTCACCGTCGGTGAGGCCGAACGCCTCCGTCACCGCGGCGATCGTCTGCGGCGCCTGCCGCATGAGCACCTGCGTGGCCGCGTTGGCCACAACCGCCCGGCCCAGGTCCGTGCCGAGCAGGTCGTCGGCGTCCTGGGTGGCGACGGTCAGCCCGGCGGCACGTTTCCGGGCGGCCTTCGCCATGCGGTAGAGAAACCGGGCCCCGGCCGGGTCCCGCATCAGCAGCCACGCCTCGTCGACCACGACCAGCCGCCGTCGAGCGGCCGACCGGCGGTGGCCGTCAGCATCATCGGGACTCGCAGCGCTGGCACTGCCGGCGGCGATCTCGGCGGGGCTGGCGGTGTCGGCGGTGTTGGCGATGTCGGGGAGGTCCGGGCGGTCGATGCGGTGCCAGATGTGCTCGAGCGCCAGCAGCGTCCCGACCGTGCGCAGTTCGTCGGGCAGGTGCCGCAGCGACCACACGACGAGGTGTCCGTGCGGGCGGACGGTGGTAGGCCCGGCGAACAGTTCGGCGAACGCGCCGTGCGTCCACGGCTGCAGCCGGCCCGCCAGCCGCCGGCCGGCGGGGTCCGGGTCGGCGTCGAGGGCGGTGGCGAGGTCACGCAGCAGTGGTGCGGGCCGCGTCCAGGTGGCCGGGTCGTGGGTGATGCCGGCCGCCGTGTAGGTGGCGGTGATCGCCCGGTCCAGGCTGGCGAGCTCCGCGTCGTCGACGGCCGGTGTGCGGCCGGCAGCGCCGAGCAGGACGGCGATGACGGTGTGCAGGGCCAGTTGCCGGCGGCGCAACGTGTCCGCCGGCAACACTGGCCAGACGGCGCGGCCGCCGTCCAGCGTGGTGCTGCGGTCACGGGACGGGCCAGGACCGTGGTGGAGTGGCAGATCGAGCGGGTTCAGGTGCACGCCGGGTAGGCCGAGCTGCAGGACGGTGCCGCCGACATGGTGCGCCAGTGCGGCGTACTCGTCCTCCGGGTCGATCACGGCGACCTCGACGCCCTGGTACAGCGACCGCAGGACGTCGAGCTTGACGAAGTACGACTTCCCGGCCCCGGACCGGGCGAGCACGACGCTGTTGTGGGTGTCCTGCGCCCAGCGGTCCCACATCAACACACCCTGGGAGGTCGTGTTGACCCCGTACAGCACCGCATCGGTCCCGGCCCGCCAGGTGACACCCTGGCCCGCATCCCGGCCCGTATCCGGGCCTGCATCCGGGCCCGCGCTCTGGCCGGAACGAAGGCCGGGGGTCGGGCCCGGCAGGTCCGCCGAGGCGAACGGAAACGACGCGGCGAGGCTGCTGGTGTCGAAGACGCGGTGCATGCCGAGCGCGTCGACACCGAGCGGCAGGGTCGTGGTGTAGCCGAGATGGTGGCGGAACGTCGCGGGCTGCAGGTCCAGCAGCATCGAGGCCGCCGCGGCCCGGACCGCGGCGCTCGTGTCGTGCAGCTCCTCGATGGTGCGACCGAACACCGTCACGTAGACCGCGGCGGCATACAGTTTCGACGCGCCACGGGCCACTCGCTCGGCCAGGTCCGCGGCGTCGGCGGCGGCAGCGTCGATGCGGGGGTCGGCGAGACGGCCCCGGTCGGCGTCGATGCGCCGGGTCGACTCCAGACGGGCGCGTTGCCTGGTCAACATCGGCGCGGCAACCTGCGCCGGGATCGGTGTGACGTGCAGCCCGACAGTGACCCGACCGGCGGTTGACAGCAGCGGTGACAGCCACGCCGGACCGACCTCGGCCGGGTAGCCGCACACCGCGAACGTGGCCGCGTAGCTCTCACCGGCCTGCACGTGCGTGGCGGTCACGTGCAGCGCCGCCGGGGCCGGGCCGCCGCCCCGCACGCTGTTCGTCTCCGAAGCACTACGTCGGCCGATCCGGATACCGCTTACCACCGTGCACCGCCCGGGGTGTACGCGTCGCTGTCGCCGTCCACGCCATCTGCGCTGTCGACCCCGTCGGCATTGCCTGCATCGTCGAGGTCGTTGTGGTCGGCGAGCTCAGCCGTGCGGACCCGACTGGTAGCTCGGGTGGCGGCCCGGGTGACCGGAACGCTGGGCACCGCCCGGGGGCCGGGCGCCGGCGGCGTGAACGGGTCGACAGCAGCGGCGAGTGCGGCGCAGACGGCACTGCCATCGAGTGGGTCGGCGGCCAGCCCGAGCCCGGTGAACGCCCGGACGGTGGCGTCGCGGGCCGGCCCGGGCGCGACCACGGCGAGGACCTGACGGCGCAGCGGCGCGCGGGTGGCGTCGAGATCGAGCAGGAACGCGGCGTAGCCCTCGGTGCCAGCGCGTAGCGCCTGGTGGGGCAGCTGCGCCGCGTGGTCGAGCACCGCCTGCGCATACGGGGCCAGGTCGTGCCGCTGTGCGGAGATGACGAGCTGCGCTGGGGTGGTCAGGGCGTTGAGCCACTGCCCGAACCCGTCGAGCAGCGTCGCCTGCTCGGCTCCGGTGCGCAGGGCCGCGTTCGTCGTGCCGCAGGCGATGACACAGCGGGCGACACCGTCGACGGTGACGAGCCCGTCGGCGGTGATCGTCGTGGTCGGCAGCCGCAGCGGCGCCGGCACCCGCACCGGGGCGGTCGTGGCGACCAGCCGCCGCCGGGAACGGCGCGCACCGGGTCTGCCGGGTGCACCGGGTGCACCGGTCGCGCCGGGCGCCTGGACCTTCGGTAGCCCGAGCAGGGCAACGCCGTGGCGCAGCCACACATCCAGGCTCAGCCCGTCACGGCGGCCGAGCGCCACCAACATCGTCGCCGCGGCAACCGGGATCCCCGCCGCCACCCAGACCGTCGTCGGCAGCAGCGGCCCGAACCGGCTGTAGAGCAGCCAGCCGAGGCCGGCGACGACGCCGACGATAGCGAGTTGGCGGAACGTCAAATTCCAGGCGACGGTGTCCGGCGCGTCAATATCGGCGGGCACCGCAGCCCGCGGCAGTTCGTCAGCCATGGCAACTCCCTTATCGGTGAACGGAACTCGATCCGGCTCCGCAAGCGCAGCACGGCCGGAGCTGTCGACCGGTCGGTCGGTAGATCGGTGTGGTGCAGCGGTGTGGTGCAGCGGCCCGCCCGGGCCGGGGCTGTGGATCGGCCAAACTGGCGATGAGCAGCGCGCGAGGTGTGTCTGCCGCGCGTGTGCGGGCTCGCGGTCCGCGCGTTGCACTGCGGGCTCGGCGGTGCAGGCCGTCGTCAGCGGTGCGGGACGCGAAGGCGGCGGGTGACCGACTGCACGACGAGCGTGCGCAGCACGATGGCGGCCGAGCTGGACTGCCCGGACCGGGTGACGTAGCGGCTGACGAGCTTCGGCACACGCGCGGTCACCCACAGCAGCAGCGCCGCCAGACACAGGTTGAACACGTCGGTCGCTGGTGCCGGGCCGATGCCGAGGAAGAACGACGCATTCGCCTGCGGGTCGATGAGCAGCTGCACGCCGGTGGAGAACAGCAGGGCCTGCAGCGTCGGCGTGGCCAGGCAGCCCAGCAGCGAGCGCCACCACAGCTGCACTGCCGGCTGTGTGTGGGGCAGGGCGTAGCAGGCCAGCGCGAGCGGCGCGATCCCGGCCAGGACGATCAGGACCACGACCCGGCTCAGCCACGTTGTCAGCACCACGTAGACCAGCACGACGATGATCAGGGAGATGACCGCCGCGAGGACCGCGGCTGACGAGTCCGTCATCGCGCTGAGCAGCCGCAGCTTGACGAACGAGATCACCTCCGGGCCCAGGTTCGGCTCGCCGACCAGTGCCTGCGTCAACGCGTTCGCCGCTTCGATGAGCCCTGCACAGACGGCCGTGCCGAAATTGGCGGCGACGAACCCGAACACCAGCCGGGGGAGCAGATCCTTGACCTCGTAGCGGATCTGCACCGTGCCGTGGGTCATGCCGATCACCCCGGCGGCGACGATCGCCAGGACGAACGCGGCGTCGACCACCGTCAGGGTCCGCTGGGCCAACGTCTGCACCTGCGGCAACCCGGTGACGTCAGGCGAGGTGAAGAACGCAGCGGTGAGCAGCGCGAGCAGCCCGTCGAGCATGCCCACCACCCGCTCGGCCAGCCACTCGAACAGTCCGCCGTACAGGAACGCACCCATCGTCGACGCCTAGCCGCCGAGGATGCCCTGCAGGACCTGCAGGATCACCGGAGACAGCACGGCGAGGGCATAACCGCCCAGCGCCGCACGGAAGTTCCCCTTCGCCTGCTCGGCCTGCGCCGGGTCGCCGCCGGCCGACATGTACCGCAGCGCACCGAGGGCCAGGAACAGCGACGCCACCGCGGCAGCGATCCCCATGATCCACCCCTTGAGGCCCTCGATCACCTCGGGAATCGTCTTGACTGCCAGCACATCCGGCCCGGGCACTGCCGTGAGGACATCCACCGCAGCGGGTATCAGCATGGACGCGTCCATGGACGGCTCCATCATGGTCGATGGACCGCCAGCGGCGGGGATGCCCTCGGGCGACGCTGGGCCGGTGGAGGCGCTCCTCCCTACGGTGCGAGCGAGGGTTGGTGGTCAGTACGCCATCCCGGAACCCGGCGAGCGAAACCCAAGGACTCAGCCCCACCGCGGCGGGCACGCCATCAGTGGCATGCACCCACCCAATCCGGTGTTGACCGACGATCTGAACTCGTCGACGCCCTGACCGGAACTGACGAGCGCCAACAGGAGCTGACAGCCGCTGACGAGTTCGACGGACAGCACCGACCGAAGCTGACGAAGCCTCCGCGTGACAGTTGGCTATGACTGTTGAATCTGGCTCGCCGAAACGGCTACCGGTCCCACCGCGGCCTGAGCGGCCTGAGCCTGGCGTCAGGTAGCCGTGCGTGAAATGCCCCGTGCTCGCGCCGCCCCGGGGTGGTGTACGGATGCCGATGAGCGGATGCGTATGTGTCTAGTTGGGGGAGTTAATCCGGCTCTCGCTATAGCAGCGTGATCACGTAAACATGCGGGATCGCCACCTTGCGGCCCGGTAGGGTCGGGTCACTGCGGGCGAAGGCGTCCGCTCATCCCTCCGATCGGCCGCTACCACGACTGGCCATTAACGCCACGTGTGTCGCTCAAATTTGCCGACCCACGGGGCGCCAGACGTCCACATTGACTCGCCTTCGTATCGTGAAGGCATCGAGGCTGCGGAGAGGGTCATCTGGCATGAGTAGTGGTGCATGGTCGGCAGTCATTAGTGCGCTCGGCTTGGGTATCAGCGTCGTCGCATTCGTAGTCCTGGTAATTCAGCTTCAACTGCTTCGCGAGCAGGTGCGGCATGCCAAAGATGCCTTCGTCGAAGAACAGCGACGAACTCAACGGCAGGCTACGCTCGAGTTTCTCGCCTCAACCTTGGGAGACCGGCTGGCGCTTCAGAAGCGGCTCCCGAGCGAGGAGGATCCGGAAGAGGTCAAGAAGTTCCTGGAGAACGATGCCAACCTGGAGTCCAATGACAGCCCACTGTGGGCGTATCTCAACTTCCACGAGATGATCGCCGTCGGCGTAAACTGTACCGTCTTCGATCCAGAAGTCGTACAGAGAGTTATGGGCCCCCGCCTTGTACGGACCTTCGATGCTTATCGCGAACTGATCCTCGCTGGGCGGGAATCTGATGGTAGACCGTCGATGTACAAGGAGCTTGAGACCGTCGCTCATACTATGCGCCAGAGCCACCCGGATGACCAGCGTTCGCCCGCGTGAAGCCGGGAGATATCTCGCTCGTCAACACACTGGCAGTTGTGTCCTCTGCGTCCGTAATCTCTTACGTACCAAATAGGCCGCGGGGTCGGCGCGCTCAATGAACTAGAAGCCGCCGACGGGGGCGCACCAGGCCACCCGAAGTCGTCACGCTTCGTGATCAACGTTCGGTGTCGGCGGGCACCCCGGATTTTTGGGACGAGATGGACTGCCGCCCGCACCGACACGTTCGGCATGCACCATCTCATGACTGGCGCGTCGGCGTGGTCCGTTGGCAGCCTAGGCTGCGCCGGCGTTGAAGCTTGCGTCGACCACGCACAATGACGTCAACCTTCGGGAGGCTGGTCATGACTCAGGTTCTAGCCGTGGTTGGCGCAATTGGCGTCATTGCATCGATGGTGTTCGCTGGATGGCAGTCGCGGGAGGTGGCTAAACAGACGAAGATTCAGAATGCCTTGGCTGGCAGTTCGAGTCTGACGGAGACGCTGAATGCACTACACAACATCCTGGGGATGATGGTCGACCGACCCGACCTTCGTCCATTCTTCTATGACGGCATTGCATGTCCGACCGACGGTCCGCTTCGTAACAGCGTTCTGACTATTGCTGAAATGCTAGCAGACGTTGCGGAAACAGGAATTCTCGTCCACTATCAGGTCCGGACGACAGCCTCAATTGAAGACTGGAATGATTATGTCGACTTTCTTCTTCGAAGTAGTCCAACGGTTACCTCGGTAATTCACTCGCATCCGCTGTGGTATCCCCGCCTGAAAGAGCGCCTTCCCAGTGCTTTATAGACTTCATCGAGACGCCAACGATTGCTGGTGAGGGCATGAGCGCGATGACGGCGGCCGACACCACTGGCCGGCGGTCCACGGCTGGCAGTCTGGTCGCGCCGACCACTCGCGCGCACTGACGATCTTGGCTTCCGGATCTGGCACCCCTCTGTGTCAAGCGCCGGTGAGGATCGGCGTTCTAGGATTGTTGGTGACGGGTCCGGGAAGTGGCTTCTCCGAAGTGTCGGCTGTCGGGATTGGGCCGGCCGCGCTGGATTGCAGAGTCGCTCCCGTTTGCCCTCCCGGGCCCGTCCCGGACTGTCGGGCGTCCCAGATCATCTGCTGGTAGACCACATTGGACAGTCGGCGTTTCAGACTGCGTAGGGCTTCCAGCGGGCTCTTGCCGGCGGCGAGCTTGCGCCGGTAGTAGGCACGCCCTTCGGTATCGCGGCGTAGTTGGACGATGGCCATGATGTGTAGGACCCGGTAGATGCGCCGGTTCCCGGCGCGGGACAGGCGGTGGCGGTGCTGATCGCCGGAGGACGCGTCGAGGGGTGCGGTGCCGTTCCAGGACGCGAAGTGGTCGCGGCTGGCGAAGCGGTTGATGTCACCGACGTCGCCCAGCAGCCGGGCAGCGCCGGACGGGCCGATGCCGTTGAGCTGTTGCAGGGTGCTGCCGGTGGCGTCGACGAGCTCGGTCAGCTGCTGGTTGGCGGCTTTGATCTTCTTGTCGATGACGGCGACCTCGGTGATCAGCTCGGACGCCAACTGCCGGCGGGTGCGCCCGACAATGTCGCGCGGCCGGACCGTGTTGAGCAAAGCGCGGGCCTGCGGCGCGGACAGAAACTGTTTCGCTCCACCCGGGACGAGTTCCAGCAGCAGCTGGTGCAGCCGGTTGAGTACCTCGGTCCGGGCCCGGCCGAGGCTGTCACGGCGGTCGACGAGCAGCTTCAACGCCACCGTGGTGTCATCGACAGTGACCTGCCGCAGTCCGGTGGTGCGCAAGGCGGCGACCGCGACGCAGTGCGCGTCGGCCGGGTCGGCTTGCGGGCCTGGTTGGTGTTGAACAGCCGGGCCCGGGCCGAGAGCTTCGCCGGCACGTCAAGGACGGTCTCGCCGTCCGCGACGAGCCGCTGGGCGAGGTGCCGGCCGATGCCGTTGCAGCCCTCGACCGCCCACACCCGATCCTTGTGCCGCCGGCCGACCTTCAGCATCGCGGCGTAGCCGTCACGGTCGGTGTCGAACCGGCCCTGCGCCAAGACCTACTCACGTTCGTTGATGATCTCGATGGTCGCGGACCGCTTGTGCGGGTCCATACCGATGATGACGCGTCCCATGCCGTCCTCTCGCTCGGTCGATCGAGGTGCGATCGGCGAGGAGGGCAGCGCTACGTCGAGCTGGGCAGACCCTCTGGAGCCTCTCCACGCCGCGGTGACCGGCAAGACGCACGCCAGATGAGAGCCACACCGAACCACTGTGGGCAGCCGCGATAGGAGCGACCCCACCGGTCACCTCGACCAAGCCTGGCCGGGCTGCGGTCGTACCGCCAGTCAACACGTAGCCGCGATCCGCTCGTCACGGAGCGTCGCACCAAGTCGATGGAGCCGGCGTCCGGACATAGCCGATGAGCGACTGCCTGATCGCCCAATGCGGCCGGTGGTGCCGGTCCGTTGCGAAGGTATGAGTCAATGGAACGGTGGACGCCAACACGGTCACCGCAATCTGCGCAACCGGAATCGCAGTAGCTTCGCTGGCGGTCTCGATTTCGCAGACCAGAGCCGTCCAAGAACACAATCGCCGCTCGGTGCGACCGTTCCTGCAGTTCGAATACCAGATCGTGGCCAGCGGAGAAGCCGGCATGCGACTCCGCAATGTCGGGCTTGGCCCAGCCATCGTTAGGTCAACAACTGTTACCCTAGACGGCAAACACATTGGTTCATGGGACGAAATGACGGTCAATGAGCTGCGCCGACCGCTCCGGCGACGGCCGCGGGCCCGCACGATCCATGCAGGCTTGGCTCTCCCGGCGGGATACAACGAGCTGTTCATACACTTGGACAACTACGAGCGAAGCCGCGACGAGTGGTTCTGGGAGCTGCTGCGACGCCGCCTTGTGGTTAAGGTCTGCTACGAATCCCTATATGGAGGCGAGCAGTTCAGCACGCGGTCCGACAACCCATACGACGACCAGTTTCTACGCGAACGGGCAAGCTGACTGCCGTAGTGGCAGCGTCCGCTCATGCCGCTGTCCGGGCGCGTTGAACGTGGGGGTGTGCATCACGGACCGTGGCTGGTCCTGGTGGCGGCTCCGGCGCCGGATCTAGCCGATGAGCGGTTCCGCTGCGGACGTAACCTTGCCCGACGAGACGCCCGATGATCACAATGAGCCGCGTGAACACCGATGATGCGTGGCGGTTAGTTGACCAAGCGCGAGCCGACCTGCCAAAAGCTGGTCGACGCGGACGACGTCGCTGCTCGCATGACAGCCCTGCTGACTCGCCGCGAACCCGCCGACATCCTCGCGTTTGCCCAACCACTGCGGGACCTTTTTACGCAGTCGTACCGCGCCGATCTGTGGGCAGCGGCATACGTAATCAACGGCGGCGCCTCCGACGACGGCTTTGACTACTTTCGCGGCTGACTCATCGCCCAAGGACGAACCATGTACGAGCAGGCAATTGCCTCGCCGGACAGTCTCGCCGATCATCCCGTTGTCATCCAGGCCGCTGCCGACGGTGTGGACCTCTGGGGCGAAGCCATGATCAGCGTCGCGTGGTGTGCCTACGAAACCGTCACCGGCGAAGCATTACCCGGCGACGCATTCACCGGCAGTCATCCGGATCTTGATCCCGAATGGGACTTCGATTTCGACGACGACGCCGAGATCCGCCGTCGCCTACCGCGACTCGCTGCCCTCTACCTCAACCACGACGCCTGACGACGGAGCCGGGCCGCCGATTCAACGACCTCGGGCTGTTGCGCTGTCCGTGATGCGCACGCTTCCGCCGCGAATGGCGCGCGATGGCCGACTCAAGACCGTCGCGCTTCGTGCCCCCGCAAGTCCGCCAGCCCGGCTCGCGTTGCCACTTCGCGCTCAAGAAGCCGAGGGGCGTGCGTCCGCTGATCCCTTTTTCCGCGGGTGATGGCGCCGACGTCTCGTGCTCCCCGCAGGCCGATAGCATCGCCGCGTGGACGATCACAGCCTTGTGGCCGCGGTCCTGGATCTGGTCACACGGCCCTTCCCCGCTGACGGACCCGGCCGCGGGTCCTGGCTCATCGGCGAGGCCGAGTCCTCGCCGGGCGGCCACTTCTTGCCGATCGCGTCGAGCCCGAGCCTCTACGAGACGCCAGTCGACTACGACGGCACGATCGTCGACATTTACGAGCGGGTGTACACCGACTTCGGGGTCCGGCACCGGCAGGCCGCCAACGCGCTGGCGGCGATGTGGGGCCCGCCGCCTCCCCACTCGTTCGCGGCGGAACTCGAACGGTTCTGGGCCGATCACGAGAGCCTCTCGCCGTTCGAGTACGACCTTGCCCTCTTCGCCGGGGAGGAGCCGTTCCCGGCCTGGTGGCGCGACGACCGGCTGGTGGCGCTACTCCTCGGGCAGATGGACAAGCAGTTCCCGATCGTGCTGACGCTGGCCATCATCGCCCGGCCGTGATGCTGGCGGGAGCGGCTGGCCACCATTGATGAGTCTCCGCCCGAGAGCACAGCGGCACACCTTCGACACCATCCGCACATGCCGCGATCCGCTCGTCGCGGAGCGTTACGCCAAGTCGACGGAGCCGTCTGGACATGGCCGATGACAGCGAGTTGGGATGACTGTCAAGCGGTGTCGGGTACGGCCTCGCGCGATCTCGTGGGGATTCGGTGAAACTTTGCGGCATGAATGCCGGCCGGGCCAGCGCGGGCTGGATCATGGCGGCATGCAGGTGGTGGCGGAGCGCTCGGGGCGGCGGCGCTGGTGGGAAGCAAGGCCGCGATCCAGGGCGGGGACCGTTGCGCTGCTGACGTCGATAGTGCTGGTGGGTTGCGGAATCAGTGGTCCCGGCGACCGGGTGGTCGGTGTGCGGTCGCCGGCCCGGATCGGTTCGCTGGTGTGGCGTGTGGACGGCACGATGTTCTATCTGCGATCGGAGGGTTATGACGAGCCGACGACGCTGCGGCGCCGCGCGCCGGACGGGCGTGAGGCCGATGTCGACATGCGGCCCGCTTCCGGCTGCACCGCCGAGCGGTACGGCTTGCATCCGACAGCGTCGGGGGTCGGGTTCCTGCAGTACTGCCTGGCCGACGACGGCACGGTGGACACGACACTGTTCGTGCTCGACGCCTCGTCGGACGTCGTTACAGAGTTGATAACAGTCGATCTTCCGCCGGGTGACGTCGACGGCATTGCCTGGCTCGATGACGGTGTCGCGGTGCTGGGTCGCGGGTACCAGTGTCGCCTGCTCGGCGCGCTCGACCCTGGCACGCGGAAGGTCGGACCGGAGATTGTGCGGATCGACGGCAAGGACGTCGGGATAGCCGGGCCGTTCGACCTGCCGAACCACAATTCGTGTCTGCCGTCGCCGACGGTGAGCGCGCCGGTTCGCGGTTCCGGCCCGGCGCTGTTCTACGTGGTGATGCAGACTGCTTGGGACGTGCTGAGGGTGGCGGTGGTGGCCACGGACCACACCGTGTCGGCGATCACCCCGGAGTTCCACGAGGTCTTCGGGTACGACGCGTCGGTCGACGCGGTCGTGATCGCGGGCAGCCAGGGAGGCAGTCGCGGACTCTGGTACGTCGACCGGCGCAACGGCAAGACCTGCCAGCTTGCTGGTGGCGACTGGTTCAACGCCTCGCTGTCGCCGAGTGGTGACCGCGTCGCGGCGGTCTATCAGGGCGACGGCGGATCGTCGATCCGGACGCTTCCGCTGCGGTGCTGAAACGGCCCGGCGGCAGCTTCGACTCGTTCTCGAATGATCCCTTGGGCGGCGAGCCGAGCCTCGATAACGTCCGCAATTGCCGCAGACAACGCTCGTTGTCCCGGCGCTGAGCCCATTGGTCACTACGCCCAATGGCTCAAGGCGGCGGCCAATCGACGCGGACGGGGAAGGACATAACGGTCCTGGTGAGGGCGGTTCGCGTGTCACGATCGGATAGCCGTAGATGGGAGACATCGAGAGCCTGCCAGCGTCAGCGTTGCCGTGACGTCAGCCCGCAGACATCATCGATGGTGCTGTGGTGATGGTGGTGATGCCAGTACCGTCGGCGTGCGGCTCGCTGCCGCCCGATCCTGACGTCACCATCTTGGCGGCGAACAGGGTAAACGTGGTATGGCAGACGCACGGGGTGCCGTCTGGAAGGCCGTCGAGCGGTGGCTGAACAGCGGCTGCATGCGCGTCGCGCTGCGGCGGCGTCCTCGGGTATGCCGCCACACGGCGCCGCGCTCGTTCACCGTTAGCGCGCCGAGTCGACGTATGCCGCCGTCGTCGGCCGTCAGCACCCATCGCCGCCAACCCGGGCACCTGTCATGCCGCTCACGCGTCGGGCGGACCGCCGGCGAACGGTGTCGTCACCCAGGTTGGCGGCGATGTGGTGGCGCCGCACGCGGTGCGTTCAGTCGGAGTCGGCGACGGGCACGGCCGGGCCGACCCGGCGTGGCACGCGCAGATCACCGCGGTCGAGGGCGCCCAGCAGGCGGCGTTCGGCGCGGCGGCGCCGCATGCGCACGACGGAACCGCTGACGCCGTGCTCGGCCGCGACCTGTTCCACCAGGACGCTGCCGAGGCGGGTGGCGCCGATGAGCTCGGCTTGGGCTTCGCTGATGATGTGGGCGGCGACGGCCCGGCCGAGGATCAGGTCCGGGTGCCCGTACGGCAGGTGGGGGGTGCTTGAGCCGGTTGGTAGTTCCGTGGGCAGTTCGAGGTGGTCGTCGATGTGGCGGGCCTTGTGTCCGGCCCGCCAGGCGGCCCAGGTCAGCCGCAGCCAGGGGCGTGGTGCGGTGAGGTCGTCGCTGCGCAGCGCGTGCAGGAACCCGGCGAGTACCTCCGAGTCGATGTCGTCGGCGAGTGCCCGGCGGCCGATGCTGAGCCGCGCGGCGAGTTTCACGAGTCCGGGCAGTGCGACACCGACGGCAGCCACCACCCAGGCCGGATCGCCGGAGCGGGCCAGCTGCATGAGCTTCCGCCACACGGCATCGCGGGTGTCCGCAGTCACTCCGGGCACGAGGAGCAGCTCGCGGAGTTGGTTGACGGGCAGCTGCCGGTCGGGCAGACCGTCGACGTCTGCGGTGTCGAAGGTGAGCGGTGCGGGTTCGCAGACCAGCCATTGGAACGCCGCGTCGGCGGCCGTCAGTGCGGTACGCATCATTGACTCCTGGCGTTGACGCACCTCACCCGGCGTGCGGTGCGGAGGACCTCATTGCGCCAGGACGGTCTGTCAGGCACCGACGATTCTTGGTAGCACCGGATTCCGCTGCTGTCGGTCTGGTGCTGTCGTCTCGTGCGGTCCGTCCGGTGGTTCGGTCAGGTGGTGTCGGGTCAGCGTCTGTCGGAGTCTGTCAGCGTCGGTCAGTTGTGGTCAGCTCGCCGCAGCTGACACGAGGGGCCGCGGTGCCCTGTCAGGTCCGGATGGTGTCTGGTCGGCGGCTCGGCGGCGGGTTCGGCGACCGGATGGAGTTCGGGCAGGACCTGACAGGCCGGTCGAGGGTTGCGGAGGGTTCGGATCGGCTGACACGGGGCGTCTGAGTCGGCGTCAGTACGCCCTGCCGGTCGTGGAGGCCACCATGCCGATGACCGAACCCCATCACCCGCCGAGCACCCGCCATCCCAGGAGACCGGCTCCGCCGGCTACCGCGACGTCTGATCTGACGTCTGATCTGACTTCTGATCTGACCTCGAAACTGACACCAGATCCGCCGCCGGCCTCCGACACGGCCGCACCCGGGAGCGCCGCCAGCGGCGCTGCCACGCCCCATACCACTCAGTTGAGCCCTTCGATCAGCACGTCGGCGACTCGGCCAGCGGCACCTGAGGCGATCGGTGACATCGTCGCCGGGCAGCCGCCGGTGCCGATCAGCGTCTGGTACCTGCCGGCCGCCCCGGCTGGGGACACGATGTCGCTCGCCGTCGCCGAGCGGCTGGTCATGAACTACACGCACGGCCGGCGGCTGGTCGTGGACCTCACCAGCGGCAACCAACTCGCACAGGCCGTGATTGCCGCCCGACGCGGGTATCGCCGCTGCCGGCCGGCGGAGCTCGCCGACGCTGCACGGCCCGCGTCGCTCGTCGTCGCCGGTTGGCCGGCCGAGGACCTCACTGCCCAGCTGCTGCTTGCGGGCAGCGCTGCCCGGCTGATGGCCGGTGGCTGCGTCGTCGTGGTGCTCGACGGCGCCGACCTGCTCATCAACCAGGTGTTGATCGCCGCAGCGTATGCGGCGGGGCTCACCTACCTGCAGCACATCGTCGTCGCTCATGCCGGCACACGCGTGCGGGACACGGCCGACAGCGTCGGCGGCATGGCCGGCACCAGCGGTTCGGAGCAGCCTGACGGGCTCGGCGGCCTCGCGTTTCGGGACGGCTTCTCCGGGGTGTCCGGGCAGCTTCGTGACGGCGGTAGCCACCTGCGAGTGCACACGGACGTGCTGGTATTCAGCCGCCCCGCCGACCAGCACCAACACCCG
Organism: Dactylosporangium sp. AC04546; assembly: GCF_022095675.1. Taxonomy (GTDB): domain Bacteria; phylum Actinomycetota; class Actinomycetes; order Mycobacteriales; family Micromonosporaceae; genus Dactylosporangium. Next base: position 17,805 of record NZ_JAHYSG010000050.1, read on the forward strand.
GCGCCGTTCGGTACGCCGCCTGGAAGTCTAGGTGGAATGCCGCCTGCAATACCGTCTGGATCATCGTTAGGAACAGCGACAGAGCAGTCGGCAGGAGCGGCGGTGGAAGGGTCGGCCGAGGCCTCGCCGGGCGGTGACGGTGGCTGATTTGTCGCCGGAACAGTTGCCGGAGCCGCTGCCGCAACATGTGGCGGACCAATTGCCGGACCAGCTGCCGGTCAGTTCGGTGTGGCTGACGTGCCAGCGGCCGGCTCGGTACCAACGTCGAGGCCGGTACGTCGAGCAAACCACGCACCATCCGGCGAAGATGCTGCCGGACCTTGCTGCCCACGCGGTGCGGGTGTACACGGCCCCCGGCGACCTGGTGCTCGACCCGATGTGCGGGGCGGGCACCACCCTCGTCGAGGCGGTCCGGGCCGGCCGTGACGCGCTCGGCGTCGAGATCGAACCGGCGTTCACCGCGACCGCCCAGGCCAACCTCGAACTCGCCGCCGGGCACGGCGCCACCGGCCGTGGGCGAGTGCGCACCGGCGATGCCAGGACGCTGCCGCGGCTGCTGCCGGCCTCGCTGCGCGGTCAGGTGTCGCTGGTGCTGACCAGCCCGCCGTACGGGCGGCGCACCCACGGCATCGCCAAGGCGGTGCCAGGCGCCGGCCTCCGTAAGCTGCACCACAACTACGGCAGCGGGGAGCCGCGCAACCTCGCCTATGCCGGTTGGGGCAGCCTCGTCGAGGGGTGGCGGCAGATCGTGGCAGGCTGCGCCGAGCTGCTGCGGCCGGGCGGGACGTTCGTGTTCACCTGCCGCCCGGTGCGGCGAACCCGCGACGACCTGATCGATCTGCCGGGTGCGCTCTGCGCCGCCGCCGCATCGGTCGGGCTCCAGCCGGTCGAGCGGTGCGTGGCACTGCTCGCCGCGGTTCGCGGCGGGCGGATCATCCACCGCTCGGCCATGTTCGCGTTGCTCGCCGCCCGCCGGGCCCGCCTGGACGGCATCCCGGCGGCGCTCATCGCCCATGAGGACGTCTACGTGCTGCGCAAACCACCAGCGCCAGCACCCGCAGCCGGTAGCTGATTTCATTAGCTTCAGGGATTCGTCGAGGGGGACACGTCGGGGCAACGGGATGCGCCGGGCCCCGGGCGAGGGTCCGCAGGGTTCATTGATCGGGTATCGCCATCGTCATCGACATCACTCTGGACGACCTCGGCGACGACGAGTGGAAGACGCGGACGGACACGGACGCCGACCTGGCGCGGACCGTTAAGGTGCGGCTGCGCAGGAGATCGTCCCAGCGACCACGCATCCTGTCAGCTTCGTCGACAGATGAGGTCGAGCGGATCTGCAGCGAGGGCAACTGAGATAGACGCTGTGCTTGCTCGCGCTTGGCACGCAGGCAGGTGAGGTCGATGCCATCGGTTTCACCCACCCAGCGCTCGGCTTCGGCCCGTCGCCGGCGGGCGATGAGGTCACCCTCGGGTTCGTCGACCCTGCGGACTATTTCGGATTCACGTTGAGCACAGGCAGTGTAGGCAGCGTTCTCTGAACTATTGAGGTGGAAGCCTGAGAGCGGATGCAGACAGCATGGTCCGACGCGCCGTGCGATCTTTCACCGGCGTGGCTGCATCCGATTTGGGGGGATCGTGGAGGAGCCAGAGTTCGACGTGCTGTTGGTCTCGGGCGGGGGCCGGGGGATCGACGTTGTCCAGGCGGTTCGGCTAGTGACTGGGCTGAGCGCGTGGCGCAGCAAGCAGCTGATTGAAGCCGCCCCGACGACGGTTGTGGATGGGACATGGTTTCAGGCCGCAGCGGATGCGGCGAGGCGCCTCAACGCCGTAGGCGCTCGAGCTGACCTGGTCTGCAGGTGGTGTGAGCGGGCGATGTCACCGGAGGAATGTCCGGTGGATCCGAGGCCGTGCTCATCGCCCTTCCTGTCCCCGACGGGCTGCCCCGCGAGCCAACCGCGAGCTTGATCAAACCGCGGTCGACCTGGCCTCAGTCCGAGGCCGTCGCTGTCTATGCCGCACGGTCTCCAACGCCTCGTCGTGCCCGGAACGCCCGCCGGGAGCCCGCGACTGGTACAGGGGCAGCAGGTCGGACTCGCCGCTGCGGTCGAGCACGGCGTACGGCCCGGCGAGCAGCACGCAGTCCGGGCCGGCTTCCAGCGCGTCGCGCAGGAACCGGGCGGCCACGTCGGCGTGGTTCACGCTGGGCTCGGTGTCGAACAGCCGGACCCGAGCGTCCAGACCCGGTCGACCGTGGCGAGCCCGAGGCACGTCACTCCGAGCTCGGCCCGCGCGAGCGGGACTACATCACCGGCGCGCCTGGAGTGCTGGCCAGGGGAACGCCGCGGCCAGCGCGGTGAGGTTCTCCGCGTAGGTGCGGTCCGTGTCCGGGTCGGCGCCCGCGGCGTCGGTGGCGTACCGGCAGTCGCCGTCGATCCAGCAGGTCCGGGGCGATCCGGCGGACGCCCGATCGCCGGCTCGGTGACAGGCGTTGTCAGTAACGCCGCGCGGGGCCTGCGTCGTCAGCAGATTCGTCCTGTCAGCCCGGCGGGCTACCGTCGCGGTGTTCTCAATGTGCACTCTGCCCGCGACCGTGTAGGCCTGCCGCTTCGGCAGACGTTGACGGCCCACCCGCTGGTCGGCCGCTGACGTCCCAGGCCCCGCTGCTTCGCGCGCCCTTCGGCGCGAACGCACTGAAGCACGTCGGCGAGGCGGTATTCCCGCGTGCGCTGCTCTGGCGTCCGCCGCGGCAGATGACGCGGCGGTCGCTGCACCGCGACGCAGACGGTGGCCGCGGGACGCCCGCTGCTGCCCGCGGGGCTCCGCTGCCGGCTGGTCGTGACGGGGTGCCGCTCACCTCGCGGCCTGATCGGGCACGTGTCACCTCGCGGCCGATCCGGCCGCGTCACCTCGGTTCCAGTCAGGCGCCACCGTCCCGGTGGCGCCTGTTTCGTTGCGTCCACGGAAGGAGCGCCCGAATGGCGCATCAGCTCGAACAGTTCGACGACGGCACCGCCGCATTCTTCAGCGCCAGGCAGGACGCCTGGCACCAGGTCGGCACCGTCACCAGCGGCTGCCTGACCGCCGAGGAGGTCATGCAGGTCGCCTATCTCGGCGGCTGGGACGTGCTGAAGGAGCAGCTGCAGACCGTTGCGACCCGCGCGGTTGTGCCGGACAAGTGGGCCACCACCCGCCGGCACCCGAAGACCGGCAAGCGGGAGGTTCTCGGCCTGGTCGGCAGCAAGTACCAGGTCGTGCAGAACCAGGAGGCCTGTGCCGTCCTCAACATGATCGTCGACGAGGTCGGTGCGCACTTCGAGACAGCCGGCAGTCTGCGCGGCGGCCGCGAGGTGTTCGTGACCATGAAACTTCCGGATCGGCTCCGGATCGCCGACGTCGACGTGATGGACCTCTACCTGGCGATGTGTACGAGCCACGACGGGTCGCGGCTCGGGCGGCTGCTGTGCACGCCGGTGCGGATCGTCTGCGCGAACACGCAGGCCGCCGCGTTCGCTAACAACGTCGGTGAGTACACCTTCCAGCACTCCGGCGACGTGCGCAGCAAACTCGCCGAAGCCCGCGATGCGCTGAAGCTCGTGCCCGCCTACCTCGAGCAGTTCCGCGAGCACGCCCAGCAGATGCTCGAACGGCAGCTCGACTGGGAGCAGCTGCAGGACATCGCCGAGCAGTTGTGGCCGCTCGCCGACGAGGACCCGGAGACGGCGTTCCTGAAGAAGATGGCCCGTGAACGGGAGCTGCGCTACCTGTTCGAGCAGGCCCCGACCCAGGAGGGAATCCGCGGCACCGCATGGGCCGGGCTGCAGTCGATCGTCGAATGGGTCGACCACCTGCAGCCGGCCCGCAGTGACTACCACCGCGCGCAGAAGGTCCTCACCGACGCGAAGGTCACCACGCTCAAGCAGGACGCGTTCGACCTGGTCCTCGCCGCCTGACGCGAGTGACCCCGCCGGGCAGGCACGTCGTTACCTGCCACAGCTGCCGCCACCGCACCCGGCCGGCGCAGCACGACCCAGCGCACCCAGCACCGCCTCCGGCCGCCCGTACGGGCGGCCGGAGGCCCTGCCAGCGCACCCAGCACCACGCGTGCAGCTCAATCCACCGTCTGCACGCCCAGCCAATCGTTCGGAGGGTTCATGTCCACACGCCGCACGCCGCTCGTGCCGATCGCCGTCACCGCCAGCCGACTGCTCAGCACGGAGCTCATGCTCTGCGCCGACGAGGCCGGCACGTTCATCGAGATCGCCACGAGGGTCCCCGCCGCGCGTCCACACGCGCGGCGCCGCCCGATGGTACTCATCGGATTCGACGTCGTCCGCAGGGTCCGCAATCCGTTCCCGTCCGGCGGGCTCGTCGTCCTCGCCGGCTTCCAACCGGCCGGCGTCACGCTGTTCCCTGACGCCCACCGGCTCGGCATCCCATACGTCATCGGCCTGCCCGCCGCGAAACCCTGGCTCGTCGGGCAGCTGATGCACCCGCCGACCTGCTGACGGCACCGCACCGAGCCGCACAGCGGCGCCGACCCGGACGGACAGCACGACGCCGCCAGCGACTGCAGCGGCGCCGGGCGGAGCCCGTCGCGCCGGACCACCACCACCCCTGACAACGAGAACGGCCCGCCAATGGCGGGCCGTCGTCACGTACAGGGCCCGGGACGCCACGCCTAGGAAACGATGCGTCCCGGGCTCTCCGAAGAGAGGAGTCCAGTGTCCACCATCGTCAAGCTGGGCGCCACCCTGGCGCTCGGCATCCTCATCGGCGGCCTCGCCGCCGGCCGGCGCCTCCGGCGCCTGCACGAGTACCTGCGTGTCGCCGAGTACGCGGCCACCCACGACGAGCTCACCGGTCTGCCGAACCGAACTGTCGCTGAGCAGGCCCTCACCAGCCGGCAGCGGTACGGCCTGCCGACCGCCGTCATCCTGATCGACCTCGACGGGTTCAAAGCGATCAACGACACCTACAGCCACCACGCCGGCGACGACGTCCTCCGCGCGGTCGGCATGCGGCTGGCCGGCGTCGCCGCCGCCCACCAAGGCGTCGCCGCTCGGCTCGGCGGCGACGAGTTCCTGCTCCTCCTGCCAGGCGGCCACGCCCGCACGACCGACACCGACCCCCTCGGCGTCCATCCGTCCGACGCCATCGGTCCTTTCGGCCCCGTTGCAATCGTCGACATCACTGACACGGTCGAACACACCCTGAGCCTTCTGGCCCAGCCGGTCCGGCTGCACACCGACGACGGGCCCGTCACCATCGCACCTGTCGCCAGCGCCGGCATTGCCGTCGTCCGCGCCGCCACGACCATCGTCGCCGACGCCTTCGCCGCCGCGGCACACCAAGCCGACGTCGCCCTCTACCACGCCAAACAAAGCCCCGTCCGGTGCGTCACCTATCAGCCGGACCTGCACATGCCCCCCAATGCCGGTCGGCACGGTCCACGGCTACGGGACCAGGAACAACGCTCCAGCCAACCGCCCGCCCAGCCCACCCATCAACGCGTCGAGCAGCCCGTCGAGCAGCCCATCCAACGACCCGAACGGCAGGCACGGCAGCAGCCCGCAGGCGAGGCAGTCCAGTGATCGATCACGACATGGTCTGCGCCATCTGCCGGGTGGCCCTCAACGCCATCGACATCACCGACAGCACCGCCGGCAAGTCCACGACCGTCGACGCCACCACAGCCGGCTCCGTCACAGCTAGTTTCGGCAACTTCGGTGTCCGCAGCCGGTTCCGGTACGAGCACCCGATCACCCCGGACGGCAAGCACCGGCCGGTACCAGTCCCCGCTCACACCGTGGACGACGTCTACCGGCGGTGCCACTTCTGCAGCAGCGACGAACCGGTCTGGCAGTACCGCAGCCCGGTCATCGAGGCCGAGTCCGTCGGCGGTTACAACACCGTCATCCAGGCGTACAGCACGCAATGGCAGGTCTGCTGGGCCTGTGCGGACGCCATCGAACGCGACGACCTCACCGCACTACACCGCCGGGCCATCGCCGTCATGCGATGGCACCCGACGGATCTGCGCGCCGTGGTGCTCAGAACCCTGCACCTCGCGTTCCTCGCCAACCGCGAGCCCGGCCGGGCCCTTGTGACCACCAGCCGATGGACACCCGCCCGCCTCCCCGCGGCGACACTGCCCAAGATCCGTGACCGGCTCGCCGCGCTCTACCGCGGCCCGGCGCGGCTGCCCCGGCCGCTGCACGATCCGGCGTTCGGGCCGATCCTCGCCGACGCTCTCGACCAAGGACACCTCTACTGGATCGATCAGGAGTTCACCAACCTCGTCGGCGACGTGCACCGCGACCTGCCCGACACCAAGGTCACCGGACGGATCGTCCCAGCCGCCAACGGCCTGCTCGTCTGGGCCAACCCGATCGACCAGCGCCACGACGTCGCCGCCGTCTCCTGGATGGCGGTTCACCCGAGCGGCTGGACCGTCGTGTGCTACCGCAGCATCGGCGCCGACCGCCCGGCGGCCGCGATGGAGGCGATCCGACACGAGATCGGCTGGCTCGTCCCCATCCACGCCGTGCGCCTGCACCCAGACAGCGTCGTTAACGGCGACGACCCGCTCGGCGCGCTCATCGCCACCTGGCTGCTCGTCGCGCAGAAACTCAGCGACACCACGCCCGCTCCCGTCGAAGCGTCCATCCGCAAGGCCTACGCCCGCACCCGACGCCCCGCACCCGAGGTCCGACTCATCCGGATCAAACCCAAACGGGCCACGCCGACGGCACGCCCCACGGCCGACGCCGGTGGCGGCAACGGGCGAGCCACGCCTGACCACCGGTACTGGGTCAGCGGACACCAACGCAACCAGGCCTACGGGCCGGGCCGTAGCCTCCGCCAGACGATCGACATCGACCCCTTCCTCAAAGGACCCGACGACAAACCGATCCGGGCCAGCACGACCGTGCGGGTCCTCGGCAGCACCCGACGGGGCGAGCCGGACGACGTCAGTGGCCACGACGATGGCCACGTCGGCGGCGACAACGGCCCGCGACTGCCGGGCCGGTAGCGGACAACTCGGGGTGTGCCGGCGGGGGATGCCCGGCGGCACACGCCTATGCAAGGAGCTCAAGGGCCCCGCCCGTTCGCCTCATGCGGTCATCCGGCGGTGCCTCGTACGGACACGCGGCGGACCGATGCCAGGGCACCCGTTGACTGCGTAGCGCGTGCCCCATCACCCCGATCCCAGAGATCGGCACGCGCTGACCATTCGGACTTCTCGAACTTCGCCACATCGGCGCGCCCGCCGCCGATGCGGCGGCGGGCTTCCACCCAACACCACGAGCGCGACCAGCGCGCCCGGGGAAGGAAGCAACCCCATGTCCCACAACGCCGACACACCACAGCACCAGCCGCCCGGCGAACCATCGCAACACCGATCCCCGCACCGAGACCACGTGACCGGTCCACAGACGAACCGGGAACGACCCGACGGCCTCAGCCCCGAACTCCCGGTCGTTGCGGTGACCACCGCGAACGATCTCGCCGCCGTGATCCCCTACCTGCTGGGCTTCCACCCCGACGACAGCATTGTCGTCCTGGTGGCTGGCGACGACCACCGCATCGTCCACATCATCCGCGCCGACCTCCCGGAGCCCGACGAGATCGGCGACCTGACCGACGCCCTCCAGGCCGCGTTCGGCACCGTCCTGGCCGACCGCCCGACCGGGTCAGACGCTTCCCCCGCCGGCAACGGTGACCACCTCCACCGGCCGCCCGGCTCGACTGTCGTCCACCTCCTCGGCTACGGCAGCCCCCGGCGGGTCCGGCCGACCCTCGCCGCACTCCGCACCAGCCTCGCCACCGCCGGCCTCGACCTGTCATGGCCGCTGCGCATCACCGACGGCCGGGTGTGGGCCGACGACGACCCGACCGGCCCACACGGCGAGCCGATCGGCGACCACCCGGAAGCCGGCGCCGTCGCCGCCTACCAGGGCGTCGCACCACTGCCCAGCAAAGCCGCCTACATCGCGCAGGTCGAGCCCGGCCCGGCCGCGTTCAGCGCCGCCACCACGGCCGCCTTCGAACAGGCCGAACAGCGCCTCTACCGGCTCGCCGCGACCAGTATCGAGCCGAACAGCCCCGCCGACCGCAATCGGCAGCTGATCCGCGTCGCGCTACGCACCACCGGCACCACGCTGCTCGACCAGGCACTCCGCCAGGCCGAACACGGACAACCGCTCGACGATGACAACGCGGCGCTGCTCACCCTGATGCTGCACGCACCCGAGCTGCGCGACGTCGCCATGCTGCACCCCACCAACCCGGCCGTACAGCAGTGGGCGTGGCTCGACCTCACCCAGCGCGCCCGCCCGGGCGACGTCGGCGGGGTCGGCGGCCTCCTCGCCATCGTCGCCTGGCGCCGCGGCGACGAACTCCTGGCCCGCGCTGCCGCCGCCCGCGTGCTCGCTGTCGAACCGACCAACAACCTTGCCAACCTCGTTCTTGAGCTCATGGCGAGACATGTACCACCTACGGTGTGGTCGGAGGTGCTGGCTGCCAGGGCAGCCTCGAACGACGAGGCGCCCGACCGGTAGCAGGCCAGCCCGGGCGGCGCTGCCGCGGGCGGCGCAGGGCCGAGCCAACGCCGTGGAGCACCCGCAGCGCGTCCGAACAGTTGCCGGCTGCTCGGAAGCGGACGACCTGGTTGGCGCGCTGCGGGGTGTGCGCTCCTTCGGCTATACCGGCTGGTACGCCCGGACTCGCCAGCGAGATTGCTCGAGCTGCTGTGGATCCCCACGTCGGCGGCGGCTCGGCCGCACGGGCCTCGGCCTCACCGCCGTAGCGGTGCCGCACAGGCCAATCATGGTCAGGGACTCGGACGACCGTGTCTTCCGCCTCGGCTGGCTAACTGTCCAATAGTCCTGCTGCATACCGAAAGTGTCCCGACAACGTCGCATCGGGCTTCAATTCGCGACTTGGGCTCCGGCAAGGCCTGACGCATCGACGGAGCTGGCAGACGCTTGTCGACGGCCGGACCACTCGCGCAGCGGTTTATGTGTGGGCGGCGCCGTGGGTGACGGCGAAGCCCGTGGTGGTGGAGGATCCAGTGGTTCTGGCCGGTTTGCGGAATCTGCACTCTTTCGAAGAGGCATGGGATCCCGCTCGCCCGGGGCCGGTGGCATGTGGCGGTTTAGGAAACCGTTGCTCTATCCCCTGAGCTACGAGGGCGCGAGTCCCCAGGTTACCTGCCAGCGGGTACCGACAGGTGACAGGGCGTCCCACCGGGTACCAACGGCTGACGGCGGCGATCCCGGCGACCGGTGGAGCACACAAGGAGCACACGAATCCGCGCCGACGGGGCCGATGCCAATTGGTACCGGCCAGTGTCAACCGGTACCAATTGGTGCCATCGACTCACCGAGCACGTTCCGAGCACACAGAGATCAGCTTAGCGTCCGCCCGGTGGCGTGGACAGCGCATATGGCTGGCCAGCGTTGACCGGAAGGGCGTACCGCGCATTGCCTGTGACTCGGGTTGGGCCCAGAGGAGAGTAGCGGCGTCGTCGTGTCGTCCACACCTCGGAGGCCAGTCGCGGCAGCGGCGGCCTCGGCATAAGGCCGTATCACCGTGGGGCTTGGAAGGCAGTGGGTTGCCATGTCCATGGTGCGTGGCGGACCAAGGCCGGCTTCTCTGCCGAGGTCCCGCCGAAGAGCCAGCACGCGGTGACAGACAGAGATCGAAGCGCTCCGCTACTGTACGTGGCGTGGCCGACGCGAATAGGGATCATGCGGAGGCGGGACGTCGCCTTCGCCTGTACACCTACCTTTCTGTTCCAGAGGCGCGGACGCACTTTGCCATCATGCGAGTGTTCACCTCGACCCTGCTGGCGGATCTGTCAGCTGGCGAGGTCGCGGCGTCGCTGGCGCAACTTGAGCACGACGGCCGCATTGACGTTGGCGAGTCGGCGATCGAGCAGGTGGTTGTTCGACTCAAACAACTGCGGAAATGGGGCAACCTGGTGCCTGGGCGGCGAGAAACCAACGCCCGGTCCATCACGGAGTTCGCTCACGGCAGTCGGCGCTACCAGGTGGACAAATTGGCCGTCCGCGTGCACCGCGAAGCCGAAGAACTGCTGGCGATCCCCGAGGGCGCCCGTGAGGTCTCACGGGAGCTGCTGCCCGCGATTCGCCGGGGCATGGACGAGATCATGTCGACGATCGGCGAGTCAGTTCTGGCCGAGCAGAGGCAGGGCGCCGACGCGGGGGTCGTCGTGCGACAGCGCGAGCAGTTGGCCGAGCAGGTCACGACATTGTTCCTGCAACACGCTGAGCTGTCCGACACGGTGCGCGACTTCTACGCGCACCTCGGGCAGGTCGTCGCCCGTCATGATCTCAATCCCGACGAGATCGCCGGGTTTCGAGGATTGCTAGTGGAGTACATTCAGCTGGTCGTCGAGGACGTGCTGCGGTACACCCCACCGATTGCCGAACGCCTCGACCAGCTCGGCCGGGTGCAAAGCGAACTGTTGCGGCTGCTGGCTCCGACTGCGGATCTCGGCGAGGCTGTCGAGCGTGCACGCGGGCGGTCGGAGACGGACTGGCGGGGCCTGGCGGATTGGTTTGTGGACAGGCCGGGTCAGCCCAGCCAGGTTTGGGCCCTGCGGGAAGCCACGACCAAGGCGATCAGCTCGCTGCTGTCCAACGTCAAGCGGTCGACCGGTGGGGGTGGAATCGCGCCAGGTCGCCGTGCGGAATTGATTCGCCTTGCCGGCCGCTTCGATGCGGCGACACCGTGGGAGGCCCACACTCTGTTTGCCCACGCCTTCAGCCTGGCATCAGCGCGGCACTGGGTGATTCTACCCGACGTCGATGAGACTCCACCTTCCGAGCCGTGGTGGCGCGGATCGAAGTTACCGGTTCCGGTGTCGGTATCGAGCCGGGCGGAACCTGCGGCACGTGGCCGCGCAGCGCGCATCGTTGAGAATCCGCTTGGCGAGTACGCGGCGCTTGCGGAGGCTGAAGCGGAGGCTCGCCAGCGTGACGCGGTGTACGCCGAGCTACGCGCGGTTGCTGATCGGCTCGCCGAGGTAACGCTGTCAGCTGGGGCACTGGATGTGTTGTATGACCTGATCCGCCGGGCGATGGGCCATCGCGAGGAGGTCGATGGGATCGGGGAGTTCGTCCACTCGCCGTCAGCCCTGAGGGTCCAGGTCGGACCGAAGGCCGATGCTCGCGTGCAGATCCGCGCGGCACACGGCGTGTTGACGCTGCACGGCATTACCGTCTCCGTCAGCCTGTGCGGGCAGACACCTACGGCGCGAGGCGTCGATGGTTGAGCGCGCATACTCCGGAGATCTCCTCGACGACTTGCCTCACCCCGAGGCTGCACAGGTGCGGGTTTGCGTGCGTACGCTGCTACGCCGCCCGATCTTGCACATCAACGGCCGTGGGGCGGAGTTGCTTCCGCTGGTATTCCGGCATCGGGACCGACTGCGGCGACTGTTTGCCAACTATCTGGGCTATCGACTGACCGTGGAAGGGCGACTCGCCCGCCTGTACAAGAGCGCGGACGCCGGTGCTGGTCGCGGCCTGCCGAACTTCACCCCACGCGCCTACGCGTACCTGGCGTTGACGCTGGCCGCGCTCGTCGATACGGGTCGGCAGATACTGCTGTCACAGCTGATTGCCGACATACGCGGTGCCGCGGCCGAGGCCGGGATCGCCTTACGAGACGACTTGGTGGAGTTGCGGGCGCTGACCTCGGCATTGCGCCACTTGGTGGCCCTCGGAGTCCTTGAGGAGACCGAGGGCAGTGTTTCGGCAGTGCAGCAGCGCGGCGCGGCGGAAGCGCTGATCACCATCGACACCGATTTACTCGGCCTCATCGTGCCGCGGATGCGACACGGCAGAGCGTCTGAATTCGGGGAGTCCGGCACGACCTCGAGACAACCTGCGGGTATCGTTGCGCGCCGGCGACTGGTCGAAGACCCGGTCGTCCTCTACGCCGATCTCCCCGATGCCGAGGCGCGATACCTACGCGAGCATCAGCGGCAAGAGGCGTACTGGCTGGAACGCTACGTCGGCCTGCAGGTCGAAATCCGGGCGGAAGGCATCGTCGCCATCGACCCCGACGAGTTCCTCACCGATCTTGCGTTTCCTGCGAGCTCGACGGTGTCGCGCATCGCACTGCTGATCCTGGAACCGCTTATGGCCGCCTTGCCGCCACGCGCCGACGGCTGTCACCAGGTCACGCAAGGTCAAGTCACGCAACTATGTGAGGAACTGGCTGCGCGCTACCCGTCCGCCTGGGCCAAACGCGACGTGAGCAATATGGATACCTTGGCAGGCCGAGTCATCGATCATCTGCTGGACGTCGGCGCGGCGCGGCTTGTCGGCGATGACCTGCTGCTGGTTCCAGCGGCTCACCGATGGCAACCGCATGTTGAGGAAAGGCCGGCCACCGCCGAGACGCCGCCGGACCAACACGAGACGCAGGCCACGCTGTTCGATGGCGAGGAGGCCGAATTGTGAATCTCCCTCTGGGCCAAGACGGCGTTCAGCCGCCCTCTCGGTGGCGGTTGCATCGTGGCGGCATTCTCAACGTCTGGGAGTACGGCGTCCGCGAGTTTGACCTGTCGGGCGGGCGGGCGGTCCTGCAGGGCAGCAATGGATCCGGCAAGTCGCGAACTCTGGAACTCGCGCTGCCGTTCTGCCTGGACGGCGACCTCCGAAATCTCGGCGCAAAAGGCTACGACTCCGTGAGCGTGCGGCGGCTGATGCTCGATCACTACAACGGCGGCCCCAACCGTATCGGCTACAGCTGGATGGAACTGCGCCGAGTTCGCGATGATGGTGCCGAAGAGTTCCTCAGTTGCGGTGTCGGGATCAAGGCGTCGAAGGCGACCGACGACATTGCCAACTCGTGGCGGTTTATTACCGAAGCCCGGGTCGGCATCGACTTTCGGCTTGCCACCGCCGAGAACACGCCGCTGGACATCGCAGAACTGAAGGACGCTATCGGCGCCCAAGCGGTGGTCACCGACCCAGATGCGTTCCGGTCCCGGGTGGCTGCCGCCGTCTACGGCATCGACGACCTGCAGCGATACGATGACCTCCTCCACCTGCAACGTACGCTGCGCAACCCTGACGTCGGGGTCAAGGCGGTCGCAGGGCAACTCGAGGAGTACCTCAGTGAGGCGCTGCCGCCACTGGAGCCGGAAATCCTCAACAGGCTCGCGAACCAGTTCCAGGACCTCGAGGCCATCCGAGAGAACATCGGACGTCTTGGGCAAGCCGACGACTCGCTGTCGAGCTTCCTGATCGACTACCGCGACTATCTGCAGACAGCACTGCGCGAGCGAGCCACAATGCTATTCCAGGCACAGGAAGCGCTTGCTGCCCATCGGACAGCGGCGTCACAACGTCAGGAGGAACTCGCCACCCAACAACGCAAGGCCGGCGAGGCGCAACGCAACATCGATGAGTTGGAACGTGCCGAACGGGAGCTGAAGGCGCAGATCGATGAGCTCAAGGGCAGCGACGAATACAAGGACCACCGTGACCTAGCGGACAAACGCGCCACGGTCGACGCCTTGAAACGTAACGCCAGCACCAGCTTGTCCAGTGCCGCGGCTCATCGCAGCTCAGAGGACCGCGCCTGCTCGACCGTACTCGACGTCCTTAACGCGGCTCAACGTGCTGGCACCCAGGCTGCCGAAGACGCCCACGCCGCGGCCGAGCTTCTTGCCGACGTAGGGCTTGATCGATTTGTCATTCCAACCGTGCCCTCGGTACCCGAGCCCAACCCGATAACCAGCACGGAGCATGTCCAACTCGCCGCGGAGCCCGATGGCGTACCCCAGCCGGTGCAGCGCTCGGCACCTCCAGCGTTCGATCTCGATGCACTGCGCACCGCCGTCGTGGACGCACTCGCCCAGGCCGAGCGGGCCCGCGCCGTCGCCGAACGTCGGAGCGCCATCGCCGCCTCCCTGCTGCAGACAGCGGAGCGGCTCGACGGAGAGCTAGGCGAGATCGACAAACTCAAGGCGACGGCCGAGGAGGCTGCGGAGGCAGCCAGAGAGGCATCCGAGCGTCACGATCAGTGCCTTCGCACGCTCACAGCTGAAGCCGCTGCCTGGCTGACGGGGCTTACTGCCTGGGCGGACAACTGCCTTTTGATCGCGGCGGCATTGGCTGGCCGGCCGGCTGCTCCCACCACGGCCGAGCTCATCGACGACCCGGTTGCGGTAACCCGCGGCGCACGCGTGCGGCACCTCGCATGGATTGCGCCGGCCGTCGTTCAAGCTCGGCAGGACGCGAGCGATGCCCGAGCGCACTACACGAGCCTGGAGGCCGAACAGGGTCGCCTCGACACCGAACTACAAGCGCTGCGGGCCGGCGGTGACGTTCTGCCGCCGTACCCGGAGCACCCTCGTGCCAGCCGGGCAAGCCGGCCGGGTGCGCCGTTCTACCAGCTCGTCGACTTCCGCACAGGACTATTGGAAGACGAGCGCGGCGGCCTAGAAGGTGCGCTACAAGCGAGTGGATTGCTCGACGCGTGGGTGAACCCCGACGGCGGACTCAGCGACCCCGACCTCAATGATCTGGTCGCGGTGGCTCTGACCGGCCCCCACCCGGCCGGCCATCGGCCGAACACGCTCGCATCGGCGCTTGTCGCGGCTCCGCCAGCCCAATGTCAGGTCCCCATCGACGTTATCGACAGGTTGCTGGCCGCCGTCCTGCTCGACGACGATCAGACCACAACGGACCAAATGGATGTGGCGGTATCCACGAGCGGTCGCTGGCGAGCCGGGAACCTTACAGGCGCCTGGCACAAGCCACGCGCTGAGTACGTCGGCCCCAGCACCCGTGAAGCCACCCGCCAGCGGATGATCGCCGAACTCTCCGCGCAACATGAGGAGGTCACTCGCGAACTCGCAGCCGAACAAGTTCGGTGCCACGACCTCGCCGAAGCGGTTGCGACATGGGAACGTCACACCGAAAATCTTCCTGAGCCCGTCACGCTCGTCACGGCGCACGCCGAAGTTCGCATGGCCGAGGACATACGCGATACAGCAGAGGAGCAGACCAAGGCAAAGATCAAAGTCCATGCGGAGGCATTCGCCCGCTGGCAAGCCGAGCGGGCCGTGGTGAGCCGCAGCGCCGCAGAGTCCAACCTACCCAGCGACACAAGCGCACTCGCGGCCAGGTGCCTCGCGATCGGCCGCGCCATCGAGGCATGTAAGCGACTGCACGGCGCTCTGGGTCAGTTGCAACCCGCCATCCTTGACATCGCTGGAGCCATTGCCAAATTCGACGAGGCGGCAGCGAGTCGGGCGCAAGCGGAGCAACAGGCAGGCGCGGCCCATAGCACGTACGCCGAGGCCGCCAAAGCGCTTCAGATACTGGCGGAGAACCTGGGCGTCACGGGCGACCAGCTCGAACGGACTCTCACCGGACTGGCCACCAAGCATCAGAACGCCCAGGCTGCACTGCCCCTCCAGCGAACCGACCGACAACGTGCGGATCGCCAGATTGTGGCACTGGAGACTCTCATCGGGTTGGACCAGACTGCTGAGCAGGAGAAGCAAGGCGCAGTCACGGCAGCTGAACAAGATTTCGATCGGGTAGCCATCGCGCCCGGCGTTTGGCTGGCGGCAACGGGGGAGTCTGATCGGTCGCCCGCGTCGCGGGAGGACGCGTTGCGCGTCGCGCATGGGTACGCCACAACAGTCGTCAACGAAGGCCACCTCGTCAACTCGTTGCAGCGCCTGCAGGCCGCCCTGCCGAACGGCCACGAAGCCCATGTCGATGCCGAGGTCGCTCCGCTGATCGTGCACGTGAGCGACGGTGAGCAGCATCGCCCGGTTGCCGATGCCGCCCGCCATACACACGAGCGGTTGCACGAGGACCAGCAGAAGCTCGACGACCGCTATCAGAAGATCTTTGAACGATTCCTGTTGCGTGACCTCGCCGAGCATCTACGCCGTCACATCGACGCCGCCGATGACCTTTGCCGGCGGATGAACACCATCCTGGCCGGCGCCCAGTCGAGCCAGGGCGTTCACGTCCAGCTCAGCTGGGCTCCCTCGCCCGCCCTGGATGACGCCACACGTCAAGCATTGGAGCTGGTCGGCAAGTCACTCGCGGTCCGAACCGAGGACCAGGACAACACGCTCCGCAAGGCGCTTCAGGACCGCATCGAAGCCGAACGGGACAAGCGTGACGTGCACTACGCCCAGGTGCTTGCATACGCCTTGGACTACCGAAGCTGGTACACCTTTACGGTGCGCGTGCAAGACATCGGCCCGGACGGCCGGTCGCGCAACCGCAGGCTGCGGCAACTCTCCTCAGGCGAAACCCGGCTGGTGTCCTACATGACCCTGTTTGCAGCAGCGGCGGCCTTCTATGATGCCCTGACCGCACCGGGCACACGACCATTACGCCTGGTTCTCCTCGACGAGGCATTCGAAAGGCTGGACGACCCCACGATCACCCGACTACTTGAACTCCTCGCCGAAGAACTCGATATGGACTGGATCATCACCTGGCCCGGCGGCTCCGCGTTCTCGCCGAAAATCAGTCGCATGCACATCTACGACGTCTTCAGGCCCAAGGGCGCGCCCGGCATCGCCTTCGTCCACACCACCTGGGATGGCGCGACCGCCGCGCGTCAGCAGTCGTGACGCCCCCGTTGCCGGAAGCCGTTCGGCACGCACTCGATCGGCCCGAACTCGCACTCTTGTGGCAGAGGATACGCAAGCAGCTCGAACGCACCGACGCACAGCCCCGCGGGACCGTGAGGATTCCGATACCCGATCACCGCACCGCCTCCGAACTGGGGGCGATCCTCGGCCGACGACTCACCGGCCACATCGGCAAAAACACCCAGGTCGACCTGGGAAAGCTTGACCAGATCCTGCGAGCCGGACCCGCTCAGCGCGGCCTACCTGACGTCATCGTTGCGCTCACCGGAGAACAGCTCCTGCAAAAGCAGGTCCAACGGAACACTCGCACCGCTGACAACCAGCAGGTCTGGCAGGAACTGCTCGACCTCATGGAAGGCGTTCCGCAAATGGCCAGCGAACGGGCGCTGCTCGCAAAAAGTCCGGTCGGTCCCGTTCAACATCCACCGGACGACACGGCGGCAAGCACGACGTCATGGCAAGTGTACGAGCCGGCAATACGCGCAGCCTGCATCTGGTGGAGAGCCCACAACGACGGACGACGCATGGCAGCCAGACAACTGGCCGGCCTAGCCTTCCGAGACACAAAGAAATGGACCGACCAACGCCGCATCGCATTCGCCAACCTCGCACAACGGCCATTCGATCAGGCGGTGGACGAGGCCGACATCCCGATCAAACTGAGTGGACCCCTCGTCTGGAAGTTCCAGGACACGATCGCTCACGCGGCCACCGCACGACCATGGATCGGTCTCCCCGCTCAAGGAATCCGTACGCTCGGATACATCGAATGCGACGCCAAAGGAATTCTTGTAGTCGAGAACATGGAGGCGTTCGAAAAGGTATGCCTATTGGACGGGATCACCGATCGGTGGCTATGTGTGTGGAACCAGGGAAACCCCAGCAAACGACTGATGAGGTTCCTGGCCGACCTCAATCTCATGGTCGCCGCGTGGTGCGACCTGGACGCATACGGAATACGGATGATCGCCAACCTGGAGAAAGGGCTCGGTCGCTCAGTTACTCCAGTTGGTATGTCGCTTGCCCTGTGGCGCGCTGGAACGAAACTACTGCAGACCGCTCAGCAACTCGCGTGGGCGCGAGACGTTGCGGCGAACTTTTCGACAACAGGCCCGGCTCCATTGCGTGAGCTGGCCGTAGCAATCGCTGAGACCGGTGACTGCTGCGAACAAGAGACGCTGTACGAACAGGTCCTACCCACACTTGATGCCACCCTACGAGCGTTCGAGCAAAGCGCGCATGAGCTCGAAGAATCGGCTGCTGTCTCTCACCTCCAGGGCGGTAGTCAGGACGTCGGCCCGTAGAGTGGTTCCCATTACCTAGGCCTATCCTGAAGTCTTCGTCCACCACAGTTTGGACTCCTGGACCGTCGTGGGAGATTCCCGAAATCCGGAGTGTCAGCGCTCACGAAATCCCGCTCTCGCGATGATCTTGTGGTGATCGTTGGCGTGTTTCGGGTGTCCAGTGTGGACTGTGGTAGCTGATCCCGGTGGGATCTTGAGCAGCTGCTGCCGCATCTGGCGAGGTCAAGATCGACGGGATTCATCAGGCCGACGGTGGAATCGTGATCGATGCCCAGTCCCGCGCTGCGCGGGTAGCCTGTCCGGGCTGTGGTATCGAGTGCCGCGGGTGCACGGCCGGTACCGTCGGCGTCTGGCGGACACGGCCCTCGCGGGGCGACCGGTCGTGATCCGGTTGCTGGTACGGCGGCTGATCTGCCGGACGAGCGAGTGCGCCCGGCTCACGTTCGTCGAGAGATCCCGGGTCTGACGATGCCGTGGGGAGCGCCGCCGGCGGTATAGCCCGCGGCGAAGAACAACCTGCCGTCCAGGACGATCCACCACTCGTCGTGGACTGGGAGGGTGGCACGCTCGACGGTACGGCCGCGGGTCGCTGGTGAGCGCTGCGCCCACTGCCGCGCCGAATTGGGCAACGCAAACCCGAGCGCGGTCAGGTCATCGTAGGCCGTGTACTTATCGACGCCGTACCGCTCGGCGTAGAGCTTCACCGTGACCGCCGATCCGGAGCGGATCCACGCCTGTGCCGAGTCCCGGCGTTGCCGCTGACGCATTCGGTGCCGACGCGGTTGCATGCCCGGCTGCTACCGACGGCCGGAATCCGCCCTACCACACGCTGGACGCCACCGGATCGCATGTCCTGCTCACCCCAACAGCCGCCCGCCTGCCTAGCGCTATCAGCGGCTTCTAGTGCACCACGAGGATCTACGCCCAAAGACCGCGGACCGCACGATCGGCGGCGTTAGCTAGGCGCGTGCTGCGTGGAGAAAGGCGGCCCAGCTGGCGCCCTGGGTGTGACGTGGTCAAGTTGATGTCACCGACTGGGTCTCGTCAGTCAGGAACGGTGCAAACTTTCCATCAGTCCCCAGGGCTCGCAGCAGCCGGGCCAGGAGCTGACCGGTCACCCGTCCAGGTGTAGCCAGCAGTTGTGCGTGTGACACGACGGCGGCCCGTCGGTAGGTGTCCTCGCCGAATCGCGGGCCGTCCGTCGCATGCCAGCCCTTGCGATGCTCGTACGAGCGCCGGCCGCGGAGATTGGTTGCGCCGACCGCGAGGGCCCAGTTGCCGACGTAGCCCGCCTGGTCGGCGGCCGCGAGCACCAGAGCGATGAGATGTCGCACGTACGTGACCGCTCCGGCGTCGAAGACGACCTGCTCATCGGGGTTGGTCATCTGGTCGCTGAGCCGGCTCATAAAGATGCGGATACCGCCGTCCTCGTGGATCTCGAGCTCGACGGCGTCCTCGTCGTGCGCGTCGTCGCGCAACCTCCGGTCCGCGGTGAGGTCATAGCTCGTCAGCGCCGCACCGGCGGCCCGGCGCTCAGCGGCGGTCGCGGAGAGCAGTTCGGGCGCGAACTTGAGGTTGCTCGTCGGCTGTCCAAGGAGCGCACCTCTGGTGAACAGCAGCATGCGTTGTGGCCATTCATGGCCAGACACGAGGCTCAGCAGCATCTCTGGGCGGCTGGCGACCGGCTCGGCCAATAAGAACAGGTGCGACTGCCGTCGGCGCTCCACCGGGACTGGGTCACGGTCGAACTCGGCGTTCAAGAGGGCGAGGGTGTCGGTTTCATTCAGCTGGCGCAGGTTGTGAAGGCGGCGAACTTCTGCATCGGCGAGGTGGTGTTTCGTCTTGTCGCCGCGACCGAAGTAGCGATGGTCGACCATATGCGGTGCCGCCGGACTCGGCGGCACGTGCACGAAAAGGTAGCCGACGTCGGGATCGGCATCCGAGGGGATCGCCTCGGTGTAGACGGGCAGCAGAGGATCTGGAATCGTAAGGGCGACCTGCTCTACCCGCTCGGCTAGGCCGTGGAGCGGTTGGGGACACAAGCTGAACGAGCCGTCCCGATTCTCCTCGACGCCCACGACGAGGGTGCCTCCGTCGACGCCGAAGGACGCCAGGTCGCGTGCCAGTTCTCTGTTGGCGCTTCTCCCAGTGCTCAGCTCCCGCTTGAAGTCCGTGTAGTGCGACTCGCTTAGCAGGCCCTGGTCGAGCGCGGAGTGGAGGTCTGACTCCGTGCGCGGAGTCCAGCGCGGGTTGTCCGAGCTTAGGTAGATCGAGCGCATCTGCTTACTGTGCCCGAAGGCATCGCCGGGACGCATCCGACATTCACCGTGTCCGCGACTGGGCCTGACCCGAGCACCGGTCCTCACCGGTTCGAGGCGTATAGCTCGGCTAGACAATGAATGCCGATCTACGCCTGCCGCCGTCCGGTCAGTGCCAGGTCCGCGTAGCGCGCGGCTCGCGGCATGAGCGGACGAGTGCTGTCACCTGCCCATCAGATCTGGCCGTTGCGGCTCCAGATCATGACGCCGGTGGAGCGTGGTTGTCTGCCGGTCCACCCGTAGAACAGACGGATTGCGAGATGGTCGGAGCGCCACCATCGATCACACGGCCCCGACGCCTCTGGCACGATGGGTAATGTTTCGAGGAGCTTGCGCAGGTGCGTGTTGGTCACGTCGTTGGGAACCCAAGCTTCCAGCGAACTGGGCGGCACAGGCTCCCAGTCGTGCAGCTCATCCATGAGCGCATGCCCCTCGATCAGATGATTGATCGAGGGGGACGCCTCAAGGATGGACCACCTGCGCTCACCCCAAATCTGCCGTCGGTGTGCACGAGGTAGGACACAGGTGACGACACGTGCTCGCCGTCCCATGCGAAGCCATCCCATGTGCTCCGCCCGCACCACGTCGAGGAGGTCGAATTGCCAGCGGCGGAGCGTATCGTGGCGCTTATCGCCTATACGGACACTACGACGGACGTCGTAGTGCAACCCGCCGAAGCGGGCGGCGAACCCTTCCCGTCTGACGATCAGCTCGACGGGCGCCGCGATCAGCCGTCCCGACCGGTCCGGCACTTGCAGGTAGTCGGTCGGCAGTCGCGTCTGATCTGGCCGCCGGATTCCAGAGCGGCGAAGGAATGACTGCGCCCTGGGCGACAGGCCATCGAGGTCGTCGGGCACGTGCACATGAACTTCCCAGCTGACCGGTGCTCCGCTCCCGTGATCCTATGACACGCGCTTCGATGACTGCCTGTAGACATCTGAACATCCGCTCATCGGCATCCGGATGCGGACTGTGCGGAAGGGTCGCTGAACGTGACGGAGGGTAGCCGCCAGTGAGCCCTCCGGCAATCTGCTGTGCCGACCGGCATGGACCACTTTGCCGGCGCCCCATGCCGGGCGACAGCTACTCGCGGCGTCGCGATCGCACCCGGCAGGCCAGGGCAGACCATGATCAAGTGCGCACTCAAGTAGCGATGAGCGCGCACTCGATCTTCGTTCGTTTTACGCACCATTCGGGCCTGCGCGCGACCCTCCAGTGTCCGCACCGCTTTCGACTTCAGTCGCGCTCGATTACCTCGAAGGGCACGCCGTCCCGCTCAAGGCACGACACCACGCGTTTCGTCTGGAAGGATTCCGTCACCAAGATGAGGAGCCTCTCGGCGCGGGACGCGGCGACGTACAACAGCCGGCGGTCTTCGCCGGCATCGCCGGACAGCCAAAGCCCAACCCCGTCGTAGGGGTCCGGCCGCTTGGAGGCCGGGATCGCTACCGCGACAACCGGTGCTTGCAACCCCTTGAAGCCGTGGGTCGTCGACCAGTCAAGCGCGTCGGGCTCATCGATCATGACGACGGGCCAGGTGCCACCCGAGGGCGTGCGTAAGCCGCTGGTGGTGATCCAGCTGTCCCACCCCAGAGTCTTGATCCCCTCCACGATCGCGGTGCGGAAGGCGCTGGGCGTAGCCTCGAAGGGCGACGTGAGACAGGCGAGCCGCAGACAGCCCTCCCGAAACGCACGCGGAGTGAGACCCACCGACTCCAGGAAGTCGGCATCGCCAAGAGCGTGCTGTTCCTTCTGGCCAAGGCCTCGAAGGATGCCTTCGACCGTCTGCATTGCTTCGGTTCGCGCCCGGGGGCTGGCCCGAAGATCCCGCAGGGTGGCCGCCGCTTCGGCAAGCCGTACGAGCATGCCGCCCTTCTTGTCGCCGGGCGGTGAGGCTCCGGCGCATGCGCGGGCGTTCTTCTTGGTGTAGGAGAGCACCTTGATCTCCCCGGCCGAGAAGCCCATGGACTCCACGACCTCGACGACCTTCGGGCGCACCCCACGCAGGTTGTCGACCGGCAGGACGATCACCGGGAAGGGGTCGTCCTTCCACTTCCCCACCGGCTCGTCGACGCTGTTGCCCGCGCGCAGGCTGTTGACGATTTTGCAGATCGCCGGGGCGCTTCGGTAGTTGCCGTCGAACCGTGTCCCCTCGGGGACCCGGGCGACCACCTTCGCGACCGCCTCAATCGATGAGCCGCGGAAGTTGTAGATGGACTGGTCGAGGTCTCCCACCACGACGACCTCGATGCCCAGGTCGAGCAGGAAGTCGACGAGGAAGATGTCGCTGTCGCTGCAGTCTTGCACCTCGTCGACGATGACCAGCCCGAAGCGGGCGACGAACAGCTCGCCGAGGCGATCTCGATTGGTCTGGTCGCTGAGGTAGTGCTGCATCAGCACCCGGGTCGCCGCACAGTCCATGACCCCGTGGGCGGCGAACAGGCGGACCAGGTTCGTCGCGTAGCTAGCTGCCGCCGTCCGCTGTTGCTGGGTCAGGGCGGCGACGGCCCTGGACTCCATGTAGCTCATCTTGTGCTCGATGAGCACACCGTTGCCGCCGTCGTGGTCGAAGGAGAACCAGCTCAGCCGGAACTCCACACCGCCCACCTTGAACGCGGTCCCCTGGACGGTCTCCCAGGAGTCCTTGAAAGTCGGGCGCACGCGGGTCAACGCGACGTAGAGCGGCGAAACGATGAAGCGGTTGATGAAGCTGTCGATGGTGCCGACGAAGTTCGGCGAGGTGAGCAACTCCGGCCGTCGGGCGCACCGCTGCCGCGCCTCGTTGATCGCGGCGTTGGTGAATGACAGCAACGCGACGCCCTTGCGCGGCGTGACCCCCGGACGCTCAATGAAGCGCTCGACGATGCTCTGGGTCTTGCCGGCGCCCGGGCACGCCGGAACGTAGACGCTGCCCGACTTCTCGATCAGGGCGCGCTGCGCGTCGGAGAAGGTGATCTCGTCCATGAACACCTACCGCATCGCCGACTGGATGGCCTGCTTGAGGTAGCCCGGGCACTCAAAGGCCCCGCCGCGCTGGATCAGCTCGGCGACATCGTGGGCGAACTCGCCCTTGCCGATGAACCTGCCCTTCGACTTCCGCAGCCTGCGGTAGAAGGTATCCGCCGGGTCGCCGCTGCTCTCCAGGGTTCTCCAGAACTTGCCGGACTTCGGCTTCTGACGCAGGAAGGCCGTCTTCAGCAACGGCCCATTCACCGCGAAGGGCTTCATCAGGTCGGCCTCGAGGGTGTACTCGGCGGCGAACACGGCGAGCACCATCTCGGCGCCCAACTGGACGGCGATGGCCTCCAGCCGATCTTTGCGGCTGAGCGTCGCGGCCGGCTCCTCTTCGACCTGGGACTCCTCGGATTCGTCGAGGTCCTCATCCTCGACTTCTTCGTCCTCGACTTTTTCGTCCTGGACATCCGGATCCCCGTCGGTGATGACCACCAGGCGGTCAACGAGCCGAACACCATCGACCTGCTGGAGGAGCAACGTCAGGTAGGGCGCGAAGTCGACGCTGCCGATGTTAATGATCGACACTGCCCGAAACTCTCGGCGCTTGGCCGTGTAGTCGTCCAAGGACTTGTCGAACACGCACTCGCGGGCGAGCGGCGGCAAGATGACCGCTTCGGAGATTCCCTCGACCAGGACGGCGCGGCGCGTGAACAGCAACTCGGCGCGGCTGACGTCGAGGTACTGGTCGATCTTCCGCTTCTCCTCGTCGGTCAAACCAATGTCGCAGAGGGCGACCGCAGCCGTCCCCCGCCGAAGCTTCGGGGAGGTGGTCGTCTGCTCGGCCGGCTCCTCGCCCAACTCCTCGGAGATGGGCTTCTCCTGCGTGCGGAGCACCACAATGTTGTTGATGCCCACCGCGCTGGCCAAGTTCGGCGAGTGGGTCGTCGCGATGACCTGGATGCGACCCGCTGGGCCGGTGCTGTCGCCGCCGAGCGACTTGGCCGCCTGCTCCTGCAGGTAGTCCAGCAGCACCGCCTGGAGCTGCGGATGAAGATGCGCCTCCGGCTCCTCGACGAAGAAGAGCGTCAGCTCGACGTCCTGCGCGTTGCGCAGCTCGATGATGACCGAGGCCATGTAGACCAGGTTGGCGTAGCCCAGCCCGGAGTCGTCGATGTCGGCCAGGTCGACGTCGTGCTCCGCCATCTTGAGACGCAGACCCCGGGCGAGCCGATGCAGTTGAGCGTCGCGGAAGCTCAGGCCGATCACCTGTCCCCGCACAGGATCCGTGAGATCGCTGACGTGCTCCTGCAGCCGCTCCCGGGTGCCGGTGATGACGACGTGCTCTTCGAGCTTGCGCAACCCGTCGTTCGCCTGCTGCAGGAAGTCCTCGCGGTCGGGCTCGCTCATCAAATATTTGATGATGAGCGCTATGCGATTGCCGGTCGCGGAGTCCAGCTCGCGCTTGGCGTCGCGCAGTGGGGCGAGGTAGACGTGCCGGATCTGTTCACGCTTCTCAGGCTCGGCGTCGGAGCCCGCGGCAGGGCCGGCCAGGTTCTCGACCCGGGAGCGGTACGGGGCGTCCTGGTCCGGGCGGAACCGGGTCGTGTAGTACGCCTTCTTCGTCTGGATGTCGAGCGCGCCGATGTAGTGCGCCTGCTGCGTCAGCGTCAAGCCGTCGAACTCGCCGACGATCTCGACGGGGCCAGTCTCGCCGATCGAGACGTCATTGGTCTCCATGTACCGCACGCGGCGGCCGCTGAGCGGCAAGGTCAGCAAGCGCCCCGCGTCGATCACGTTCGACTTCCCGGAGTTGTTGTCGCCGACGAGCAGCGTCATGCCGGGTTGGAGCTTGATCCTGACGTCGCGGCACGACCGGAAGTTCTTGAGCTTGAGGCTCGCCAGGTACATGCCGGTCGTCGGCGGCGCTGTCTTCGGTGTAGTGGGTGATGCCATGCCGGTGGGAACTCCCGCCTGAATTTCGGACACTATTCCTATATGTGTCACAAGGAAGATTTCTCGGAAAGGTCAACAAGATGCCGACCGCGCCGTGATTACGCAGCTCTACTGCGGGTAGTCAGAGCGTCGCGCAACACGAAATCTCCAGCGGATCAGAAACGCCTTCCCGGTCGCGGGTATGCGCTCGTGAGCCGCTGTGTGACGCCGCGGACGCGGGCGGATGCCCGGCCGCTGGCGTTGCTCAGGCAGATGAAGCGCCCCGGCTATGGCCCGAAGTGCGCAGTTGTGGAGCGCAAGGGCGGCTCGGCGCCACGATGTTAGGTCGCCGCCGGCCAGCAGGGTGCGTCATGCTACTGACGAAAAGTTCGCACAGCAATGGCGCGCATGCGCCATTTCGCCTAAGCTGCGAGCGGCCCCGTCGGACCGAGGTGCTGGAATCATCTCGGTACTGCGGGGCTTCTTTCGCAGCTGGACGCGCGCATCCGCGTTCCATGCCGTCGTTGACGAGCGGGCGGGCTCCCAGCCCACGCGAGTCTCTACGTGCCCATCACCGTGTTCGCCCCCTCAGGCCCCGGCCCCCCGGCCGACTGCGGCTCGCGGTCCCGCGAGTTGGGAGTCGATGTGACTCCGCGTGAACGTTAAGCCTGACGCCGGATCCGGCGCAAGTCAAACACTGCGCCACGAGCTGACTGAGACTGTGTCTCACAGCACTACAGCGGCGTCAGTGCGGAGCCAACCAACGGGAACTGTGTGGTTTTGACACACCACCCGCCGTTACTGCACTTCAAGATCCCCGGTTATGGTGTTCGTGTGCGGATCTACGCGGCTCTGATGCGATGAGGGACTCGGACGACCGGCCGTCCGCCGCGGAGGGGTCGCAACCTCCGGCGGAAGAACAGAGCTGGTCAAAGAGTGTCACCATGGTCGTCGCCGGCCAGGTCAAGTTCTGGCGCGACCAGCGCAAGCTCAGCGCGAACGAGTTATCGCAGCGCACCGCTGAGCTCGGGTCCGAGGTGCCGCGGTCGGTCATCGCCAACCTGGAGAACGGCCGGCGCGAGTCGATCAGCGTGGACGAGTTGCTCATCCTCGGAGCG
Organism: Dactylosporangium sp. AC04546; assembly: GCF_022095675.1. Lineage (GTDB taxonomy): Bacteria > Actinomycetota > Actinomycetes > Mycobacteriales > Micromonosporaceae > Dactylosporangium. The sequence goes on from NZ_JAHYSG010000050.1 coordinate 44,107, forward strand.
GCGCTCAACGTGCCACCGCTGCTCTTGCTGACCCCTGTCGGCCGGGTCCAGAACCTACGCATCCTGCCCGACGTCGAGTCGACCCCATGGTTCAGTCGCGGGTGGATTATCGGGGCCCGGCTCGTCGACTACGCGGGTTCGAGTGTCCAGAAGTGGCGCGACGGCCGACGGGTAGTCGCTCTCTACGACGTCCACCGAACGCTCGTCCAGCAGTACGTTCAGGTCCAGGCACGAATCAGACGCATAGCCGATCAGACGCAATTGGCCGCGCGGACAGCCCTTGACCATGAGCGTTTCCTGCAAGCACTAGTCAACGAACTCGCGCGCAGCCTGCACGCCTTGCGTACCCACCGCCAACTGATCGAGCGAGAGGGATTCCTCATTCCCGAGTTGCCTCCGGCCTTGACAACACTCCTCAACGAGGTCGAAGTTCCAGACCAGGAAGAGCAGGCACCAGAAGACTGGGGCAACGCGCTCGCCGACCAGTCCGCAGCCGAGGAACTATTGCTAATTTTGAGGCAAGCTCAGGCTGGACGGCCCACAGACGAAGCCTAGTCGCAAACAACGGTGCTGCCGTTCACCGTCAACGACAAGCTCGTTGTTTAGCAGGCGGAGGCGCTGAGCAGGCTCGCCCAGGCGGAGGCGCCGGCGACCTCGGCCACGCCCGCACCCTGACCACCGACGCCGACCGCATCGACCGTACTATCGCCAACCCGGCCTCGCAGGCGCAGGCGCAGGCCGACCTGGTCAGGCGGGGGCCGCCGCTGGCGGTGCCGCGTCTCGGTAGGGCCGGCGACGCGGCACCGCCGCCGTGGCGTGCGGTGCTACGGGGCGAACTTGATCCATTCTCGACGCCCAATGTCCCTCCCGGTCGTCACCGGTGCAATGTCGTCCCCAGGGTGGTGATCGTGGCCGGGACGTGGTGCTGGGTCAGGGTCGGACCGACCACCGTTACGACTGCCACCGTCGTCGTGGCGGTGCTCGAGGTACCGGCATAGGTGGATCTGCCCGGTTCGACGATGCGGACGCCGGTGAACGCGAGCCGGTCGGTGTGCACGGTGAACGTGACGTCGGCGGACTCGCCCGGGACAGGTCGACCTTGGCGAAGGCGAGTAGGGCGCGGACCGGGCGGCTGACCTGGGCGACTGGATCGGTGGCGTAGCGCTGGACGACCTCCGTCCCGGTCCGGTCGCCGGTGTTGCGGACCGTGACCGAGGCGGTGAAGGCGCCGTCGACGGGAACAATGGCGGGCACCGTGGTCACGTCGCCGAGGTCGAAGGTGGTGTAGACGTTGCCGGCGAGCGAGGATCCCGTCCAGCCGATCTACAAGGGGAGTCAGCCGAGGGCCACCACAATGCGCCGCACACTGCGTCGTACATCGCCAGCGAGTTCCGTGCGCAGCCGAGCGACGAGCGCATCGTCCGCGTAACCCACCGTGCTGGCGATGGCCGTCGCCAGCTTTCGACGCACCCCAGCGTCTTCGTCCTTCGCAAGCTTCAAGACGGCGTCCTCGCTGATCGAGCCAGGATCCGACTGCCATCGCGCGACTGCGAGACTCCTGATCGCCGCCAAGGGATGGTAGGCGCTTACCGTCGGACTTATGCGCGACGTCGCAGCTGGCACACGTGCGAGAGCACCCGCAAGCAGCCACTGAAGATCGGGAGACACCACGCGGAGGAGACCTAGGCCGAGCTGTTCAGCTTCGGCCGCCTCAGCGTCGGTCAGCCCGAGCCGCGCAGCAACCTTGAGCGCCCAACACGCCAGTTCCTCCGACGACACGAAAAGATCATCGACTTCGGCGGTTCGCGCCAGCGCCAGCAACGTGGGACGAATGCCAGCCCGCGTGTCTTCGTCAAGGTACTCAGCAAGATTGTGCAGGCCCCGAAGATCGTGCGCTCGCGTCCAAGCGTCTTCGGCCGGATTCGCGGCACTGGCCACAAACAATTCGGCCAGCTCGCGGCGAGTCGCTGGTGGCAGGACTCGAGCAAACACGCCCGCCTCGGGTCCATTCGAGAACTGGCCGATGCTGCTGGGCTCCTGCGGCGCGCGTTCAATCACTTGCGCAACGGCGCTTTCAGCGTGGGAGACAACTGCCTCTGGCACCCGTCCGGCAACGAGCAGAGCCAGCGCTACATGCCGGTGCTCGACGGCAGCGGAGGCCAGCAGGACTTCGAGTCGATCGGCCTGGTCAGCGCTCAGACGCACACGACGCATGACCCGATCAGCGTTCTCAGGGTCAGATTCGACAGCTCGAGCCAGCAGATCGAGGTGGTCGTCGGCCCCGGGCATAGACACCGCCGTAGCGACGATGGCCATAACCGCATTGTCGGTGTTGCTCGGGTGTAGGCCGGGCCCGAAAAGCGTGGTGATGTGTTCGATCAGTTCTTGACGCTGCGCCACCGTGAGCACCGAACCTACCGAGGCAAGAAATTCGAGCGCCGCGGTTCGAGGCCGCCGAGCGTGGCTGGTCGACGAGGGTGCAGTCTGCTCCGAAAGCACAGCCAGAGCTGCCGCAGCGAGTACCTTGGCATCAGCGTCAGGTAGTAGGTCAGCGGCTGCGGCAGCGACCGTAAATCGAGAGGCGCGAGAGCTGGGCACACCGGTCGACTTGAGGTCAGCCAGATCAACCGTACTCTCCGGAAGATCCATAGCGATCTTGGAGGCGATGTCGTTCCGCGCGGCACGCATGCACTCCACAAGCGCTTCCGCCACACGTCCGGTACGTCGCAGCATGCTGGCCAACGTTTCCGTCGCATACATCTCGTCGGTCAGTTGCCCACGGACGTACGCCTGCCACCGCCACTGACGCAAAGCCGGCTCGGCATTGTTGGTAGGTTCCGGCCCGCTCAGTTCGCGCAACGCGAACTCGGCGGCATGCTGCGAGCCCGGCATGCGACTCGGCGTCGCCAAGGGACGCAGCGCCTGCGCAATCTGATGCTGCTCGGACCTCGGGAAGTCTTCGTACCAAAATCGAACAGTACGCAGGGCATACAGCCAATCGGCCGCATCGTCAAGGTTATCCTGGTCAGCCGCGACCTCTACAGCGTCGAGATAGAACTCAACGGCCGCTTGGCCATCGCCAATCAGTGCGAAGTGGCGCGCATAGCGTGCGTTCAGCCACGCCTTGACGAACGGATCAGCACGACGCCGGAACTCTCGGAAGAAGGCGTCCCAAGTACCGGTGGCATCCGCCAGGCACATGCGGAGACGGATGGCGGCATAGGCCGGTCCATCCACGAGCCGCGCGCTGGCAAGCCCTGCGGTCAGTTGCGCAGCTCGGTTCAGGACGTACGACGGTTGGTCCTGAGCAACTCCGTACTCGGCAAGGAAGGCCGCGGCGCGTAGCCAATGCGGGTCTCCGACCTCGAGAGCATCGAAGGCCCTCACGAAGCGGCTGAAGTCCTCGCCGAGTACGTAGCCGACCGCGGCGTCGGCGCACCGCCAGACCCTCCGTGCCATCGCGGTCATGGCCGCATCGTCGCCGGGCTTGTAGTCGTCATGAAGAACGAAGCGGCCTTCCCACGCCTGTAGACGGTCGACCGCGGCCCATGCCAGTTCCGCACGGAGCAGGACGGCCTGCTCCGTCTCACCCGCTGCGTGCAGAGCGGACGCCTGGCGACGCCGCATCATGTTGGCGTACGGCCAGAACTGGACCTGCTCGAACTGCACGGCGATGTTGGCGAACCGCCCAGCCGCAGCGACATCGCCAGCCTCCACAAGCTGCTCAGCCTCTTCAATAGCTGGACGCAGGGCGTGTCCATCAATCGGCCCCAGCACGATCGCGCTCACATCGAGCAACGCACGATCAAGCGCCACAGTCGCGCCGACGTCCTTCGCGCCCACTCGGCGAAGCCCTGTATTGATCTGCAGGCGACGCAGGACCCGATCTTCTCGTACGACGCCAGCGGATAGAGCCCAACGTTGGGCCAGGTCTTCGATGTGCGTGAAGAGGCGTTTCGGAGTGGTGCCGAGATCGGCGGCGACCGGGCCTAGGCCGTTGAGGGTCTCGAGGTAGTCAGCGCCATCATCTGCGGTCGCAGGTCGCCAGACCTGAAGCGCTGCGAGTAGTGCATGAGTCGTGGTGCTGAGATTCCCAAGCGCAGGCGCCCCTTCATCGATCGCTCGCTGGACGGCCTTACGTACCTGCACCAGCCTGCTGCGAACCTTTGCGTCAACGACGTTGGCCTGAAAGACCTTATCGAACGTTTCCGCATCGGAGTGACCGTCTGCGAACTCGTGCAGTTTCCGCAGTTGGTCCACTGCGTCGGCGGTACCAAATGCGATAACACCGATTGCGGCCGGTGGCTTAGCCGATGAATCTGTGTTCTGTTCGGCCAGGGTAAACAAGCCGGCAGTGACAACATCCATGAACTCTTTGTCACTGGAAGTAACCGTTAGCTTGAACTTGATCTGCCATGCCGCACATGGATCATCCCGGTCGCCAGAACCAAACACCACCAGGTCATCGAAATGATAGCCGTGGACTCGCATTTGAAGGCCGACGCGCCGAAGCGAGTCCGGGATTCCCGGAAAATGCGTTCGCGCAACGAGCCGCGCTAACGCCATCGCCGTCACCCGCCGTTCGAATGCAGGACCTGCTCCACCGGTCGCAGCCGGCGAGGCTGGCTGCTTCTTGGCACGAACTATCGGCCGCGGAGCCGCATCGCCCGTTCCCACAGCCAAGCTCACGTCCAGTTCTCTCTCCGATGTCCAGTCCTACCGGCTAGCCTAGTTGGCAACGTCGGCGGCTGGCGCGGCCAATTCCAGGAGGCCTAGGCGTACCGCGAGATCCTCGACGCCCACGCGCTAGGCTGGGCGCTCGGCAAGACCTCGACAGGGTACCGGATTGTCCTGATTGGACGGTCCTGGGTAAGGCCACCGGACAGATTGAGCGCAAGAGGCGGCACGGCCACCATGCCACCAAAGGGTCGAGTGTTGGCGGGATGGACGCTCGGCGATGGGAGTAACTCGGGGTGCGCCAGGGACGGAACCCAGTCCCGGCTACGGCCTGCCTTGGGCCTCCCATTGCTCGTGGTCCCGTTCTTGGTTCATCTCCGCCACCAGTTCCCGCATCCGGTCGTCGTGCCGACCGGCACCCTCGCGGTTCCACCATTCAATGTCATCTTGGAGTTTGCGGTACACCTCGGTGCCGACCGGCTCAAGATCGGGGAAGACCGTGATTGCTACCGACACGCTCTTCAGCAGAGCTTGCGGATCATTCTCAGGTGCGGCCGAGCTTCGGCTCCAGCCGTGCTCGATCAGGTCGTCGCGTGTTTGACTGAACCAGTACGCGATGAACTCCTCGAAGAACTCCCGCACCTCGCCGGTCCGGAGTGTGTCGAGATTTGCGTCGGGTGGCACTAGTACGCGCGGAGCCCGCCGCCGTACCTCTTCCATCCTTGCCTCAAGTTGAGCCAATCGGTCGTTGGCGATCTCCATGTCCATGGTGGCGGTCGTGAGCGCCATGTGCGCCGCCTGCCGCGCTTTGCGCGCGTAGACAACCTCGTCAGCGAGACGGTCCAACTCCTGGCCGTAGTCAGTCAGGTCGTCGTCGCTGAGCATCTCCTCTACCGACTTCTCGAAGACCCTCGCGATCACCATGGCCTCACCGACACGGATCGCGCGCGGCTCGATCCCCTTCTTCGGGTCTGGCTCCCGCTCGATCTTCGCGATGGCCGATGGGTGAAGATCGAGCTTGCGCTTGGCTAGCTCGCGCGCCAGATCCTCCTGGCGCCACCCTCTGCGGAGTCGTTCCCGCTTCATCCGGGCGGCGAAGGTCCGGTCATAGGTGGCGGGGTCGCGCGTGGGTATCACGACCTCATCCCAATCCACCTGCATGTCCGGCAGGAGATTCTTGATCTTCCCCATGTCGATTCTCACCTCACCATCAGGCCTGTTTGTCCGTTTCCAACTCTAGCAAACGGTACCTTGCTAGATCGGGTTGCGTCTAGTCGTCCACGTGTGATCTGCTGTATCAGGTTTCAGAGACTTGCGGATCAGGCAATCAAATGACCCTCCCAGCCAGGGGAACGGACATGCGGCTTACAAGCGTGCGGGGCTACATGACGACGGCCGAGATGGCCGCCCACTACCGCACAGTGCCCGGCACCGTCAGATATTGGCGGCACATCGGCTACGGCCCTCGCGGCATCAAGGTCGGCCGGAAGATCCTCTACCCGATTGAGGAGATCGAACGTTTCGACATTGTGCTCGCCCGGCAGACGACGTCGGCCTGAACCACCAGCGTGGAGTTGCTCCCCTCACTGTTACCCGAGCGCCTGCCCGCCTGGCATGGCGTGAGTCGACAACAAGATCGGCCCGCCGGGTGCGAGCCGCCGAGCCGGTAGATCAGGAGATCCAGATGCCCCGTACACCTTCCATCGACGGAGCCGCCCCCAGCCATCCCGAACGGCCTGTTCGCCACGGTGAGCTGGTCCGGTCCCGCACGTGGACGAATGTCAAGATCGATCAGCTGGACATCACCCGCCGGTCTGCCCGGTTCCACCAGGAGAACCCGCACGTATACAAGATCCTGGTCGGACTGGCCCGCGAATGGATCCACCGGACGGGCCGGAAGCGATGCTCCATCGCGATGCTGTTCGAGCGGGCCCGGTGGGAGCCGTCAATCCCCACCGAGACGACACTGGTGTTGGACAACAATCTCAGGGCCTTCTACAGCCGGCTGATGATGCAGAACGAACCCGACCTGAAGGGACTTTTCGAGACCCGGCGCCGTGCGGGGGAGCAGGCACCACACGGGCGACGGGGTACCAACTGTGCAGACCAGCGTGGCACCAAGCCTGACCGGCTCGACCAGCCGACCTCGCAGCCACGCGTACCTGACCGGCCGGCTGGTCGTACAGATCAGCGTCGGCCGAAGGACAACAGGCCGTAACCAACACATTATCGTCGTCGCTGAGGCACCAGCGTCTCGATCCAGTAGCTGGCTCGTCATTGACAGTGGGTTCCACCGTCGGATCACCAGGCAAGACTGCCGCGACGTAAGCACCGAAGCGACGAGGCTCCTGCCGATCCCTCTGAAGCGGTGGGCCTCGTCGATCCGAAGTCCCTACGTCAGTAGATCGTCGCCGACGACCTGGAGCGCCTGATGAGGCGTTCGCTGTACCTGACACTCGCCGACATGGTGGAGGCGGCCGACGGGTACACCATAAGTGTCGATATGGTGCGGCCGAACCAGCCGTCGAGACTGGGTCGGCGCGGCTCCGAGTAGCAGCGGCGCGCAGATGAGCGAGCCATCGTGGTGGTCGCGGCGCTCACGGCGCGGTGCGCATCGGTCGTGGCCGCCTCAAGGTACCCGGCCGGGCGGTTCGGTTACGACTGGTGGCTCGGTGTCGTCGAGCTCCGACCATCCGGCCTCGGCGCCACGTTCGAAGCCAGCCCGGCCTCGTCCGCGCGGAGATAGGTGCTGATGATCGGATGGCACGCAGGGTTCGGTTGTCATTGGAGCCATGGCCTGGATGGTGCACGGCTCACGGTGACCGCGGCGGCGATGAATACCAACACCACGATCCACGCGGCTGCCCCTGCTCCCAGGGTCATCGTCCCGAAGACGAACGCTGCGCCGCATGCGATGTACACGTACGTCCGAGACCGGGGCTTGGCCCGGCGCACACGCACCGCTGTGAACCCGGTGAAAATGGCTAAGGCTCCGAGTGCGGACCCGCCGATGATGCCGGCGACGCTGACTCGTCCGGTCGCCGCGGCAGTGACGGCACCCACTGCTGCCGCCAACGACAGTGCCGCGCCGATCCACAGCAGGACGACAGTCGCTCGGATGGATGCGGGACGCGCGAGTGGTGTTGCTGGCTTTGCTGGCCAGACGGGCGGTGGGGCGGTGGCGTTCGTCGGCTGTCGCTTGCTGCCGGTCTGGCTGGTTTGCGGGCGGACCGGTGGCGCGATCGATGACGGCAGGATCTGGGCAGCGGCGGCCCTGTCTCCAGGGAGGGCTTGCTGAGTGGTGGTCGCTGGCATTGGTGGTTGCGCATCGGCTGCGGCGTCGGCTGGCACGGGCGGCGATCCAGGCGCAGAAGGGAGACGCGTGGGTGTGGCGACCGCTGTTGGTACCGCAGTTGGTGAGGTGCTGGCGTTCGGCGTGGTCCGGATGTGTTGGTCGTCCGGTGCGGGCGCTGTCACCGGTTCGGGTGGGACGGCGAGTGTGATGGCGGGGGTACTTGTGGCCTGTTGAAGCGGCACCGGTTCTGTGCCCGGTCGAGTCGGCGATGGTGTGGTGCGTGCTCGGGGCTCGGTGTGAAGGCTGCCTGCCGCCACGACGAGTTCAGGCTGGTCGATGATGGTCGGGGCGATCTGGAGGGCGCGGTGCAGGAGGCTTGCGACGAGCGGGGTGCGGCTGGACCCGCCGACGAGGAAGATTCCGGCGATGTGCTCGCGTGGCAGGGCGGCGGCGCGCAGGGTGGCCAGGGTGAGTGCGACGGTGCGGTCGAGGTGTGGCCGCGCGGCCTTGTCGAATTCGTCGCGGGTCAGGTGTAGGTCGGCGTCGGCGAGTGGCACGTGAAGGTCGGCGGCCGCATGGCGGGACAGTTGTTCCTTGGCCGCTCGGGCGCCCAACCACAGAGTGCGGCGGGCCCGTTGGTCGGCGGCGGTCTCGGGCCAGTCCAGGCGGCCCCATGCGTCGGTAGCGCTGGCGGTCAGGGACCGGGCGTGGTCGACCACGGTGGCGTCGAGGTCGAGCCCCCCGACGTTGGGTAACCCGTCGGTGGCCATCACCTCGAACGTGGCGACCGAGCGTCGCACGACGCTGATGTCGAACGTGCCCGCGCCGAGGTCGTAGACGACGAGGCACTGCCCGGATGGGAGATCGCGGCCGAGTACGGCGCCGAAATAGGCGGCTGCCGCGATGGGTTCGGCGACGAGACCGACGTCGCCGAGACCAGCGCGGCGGGCGGCGTCGGCGAGGATGCCGAGCCTGGTCTGGCTCCAGGTCGCCGGGTGGGTCAGCATCACCGTGGGTGGTATCTGGCCAGCGACCCGGGCGGCTTCTTCTGCGACCCGCCTGAGCACGGCCGCGATGAGGTCGACCACCGGGAGTTCTTGCTCGCCGAGCCAGACGGTCCCGTCATCGATCCGTCGTTTCGGGTTGGCTTCAAGTCCGGCTGGATGTGCCGCGGCTGCCCGGTCGGCGTCGGCTCCGGTCAGCAGGTGCGTGTCCGTGCCGGCGAACACTGCTGAGGCCAACAACGGGGAGGCATCGAACAGTAGCGGTGTCATCGACCCATCGACGCGGTGCATCATTGCGACCGTGGTCGACGTGCCGAAGTCGATCCCGAGGCGAGCCCCTTCCGTCACCATTCCCGTACGGTAATCGGCCGGATCCTGCGTCTGGATCAGCCGAATCGTCGTCAACGTCTGACCTAATCCGACGTTTACATCGCTCGGGGGGTGGGTCTGTTGCATTCGCCGTTGGCAAGATCAAGTCAGGCTTGAGCGGTGAAGGCTTTGACCAGCCGACGTCCGGCGTGCAGCAAGCGGCTGCCGTCGAAGGACACGCCGGCATGCACCAGCCCAGTTGGCAGCTGAGGCAGAAGGCGTTGCCGGGCCAGATCCCGCATGGCGATCGGGTCGGCGACGGCGGCCGGGCTGGCCATGGCACGCAGGTCTGCGGCGTTGGCGCCGGGCGGCAGCTGGAGCAGCGGCGAGCTTCTGATCGTCGGATTGCGGTAGATCCACGAGCATGGCGAGTGCGTAGCGGGACTCGATGGCCGGCGGTTGATGATCGTCCTGGCGGTGGTCGTGCTTGACGGTTTGGTGGCAAGACGACCGCTCCTGACCGTTGCGGCGCTGCGGCCGGCATTACTCGCGGTGGGCGGCGTGGTAGCGGTCGATGACGTCCCTGGGGAGCCGGCCCCGGTCGGAGACCTCGATTCCCTGGCGCTGCGCCCACTCACGGATTGCCTGATTGCGGTCGCGGTCACGACGCACCGGCGTAGCGATCATCATCCCCCGTCCTGAGAAGCCGCGTCCTGCAGTTTGGGGCGTGGTCCGGCGGACCTTGGTGGCGGCGGCGATGAACGGGGCTAGGGCGTCGCGTAGCTGTTGGGCGTTGCCCGCGTTGAGATCGATCGTGTAGAGCACGCCGTCCATCCCGAAGACCAGGCTCTCGTCCGCCGGTCCGCCGGTCCGCCGTCGATATCGTCGATGACCTGCTGGATTACACGCTTCGCCATAGTCTGGCCCTTTCACGAGTCGCGGTATGCCCGCATCCGCTGTCCGCAATCGCAGCAGCGAACGGACGGTCCGGGTGCAATTTCTGATCCGGCATATCGTTCGGCACCGAACATGATGAATGCGAGAGACATGATCGCCATTTCGGGGAAGGTTCGCAACCGCAGGCTGAACAACCCAGCCTGTCCGACCTAACCTGCCGCGGTCTGGTCGCTCCTCGTCGGGGCGTCTCGCCGGCGAAGTCAACGAAGATCACCGCGTGTGCGCCCTCCATGGTCAGCGTGTAGTCGCCTGCCACGGGGGCACCGGGCTGGCGCCGCGACCGCGCCTGCGCAGGAAGCGGTGCCGACCGAGTGTCGGTCGGTCCTGGTGACCGGTCGACCGGCTTCGCGTAGCTGCGGGATGCCAGGCACACCCACGGGCCTTGATCGGACATGCGACAAAAAGGTTCGAATGCGGCGTCGGCATGCCGACCGAACTGACGCGATGTTGGCTGGTCAGGTGGTGAGGCGGTGGGTGAGGGCGGTGTGGCGGCGGCCGGCGCCGACGGTGCGGACGGCGGCGGCGGGAGCCGACGAGGACGACGAGCTTCTTCGCGCGGGTGACGGCGGTGTAGAGCAGGTTGCGTTGCAGCATCATCCACGCGCTGGTCGTCAAGGGGATGACCACGGCGGGGTATTCGGAGCCTTGGGAGCGGTGGATGGTCATGGCGTAGGCGTGGGCGAGTTCGTCGAGCTCGTCGAAGTCGTAGGCGATGTGCTCGTCCTCGTCGGTGCGTACGGTGAGGGTCTGCTCGTCGGTGGAGAGGGCGGTGATGACGCCGAGGGTGCCGTTGAAGACGCCGGCCTGGCCTTTGTCGTAGTTGTTGCGGATCTGGGTGACCTTGTCACCGATGCGGAACACCCGCCCGCCGGCCCGTCGTTCCGGCAGCCCGTCCCGGCCGGGGGTGAGCCGCTGCTGCAGCAGGCCGTTGAGGGCGCCGGCGCCGGCGGGCCCGCGGTGCATCGGGGTGAGGACCTGGATGTCGCGGCGCGGGTCGAGGCCGAACTTGGCCGGGATGCGGGTGCAGGCGACGTCGACGGTCAACGCGGCGGCGGCGTCGGTGTCGTCGCAGGGGAAGAGGAAGAAGTCGGTCATGCCCTGCAGCTGGGGTGGTTTCCCGGCGTTGATGCGGTGGGCGTTGACGACCACCCCGGACTTGGCTGCCTGCCGGAACACCTGGGTCAGCCGCACCTGTGGGATGCTGTCGGCGGCGAGGACGTCGCGGAGGACCTCTCCGGCGCCGACCGACGGCAGCTGGTCGACGTCTCCGACGAGGAGGACGTGCGCGCCGGGCGGGATGGCCTTGATGAGCTAGTTCGCCAGGATCAGGTCGAGCATGGACGCTTCGTCGACGACGAGGAGGTCGACGTCGAGGGGGTTGTCCCGGTCGAACGAGGCGTCGCCGCCTGGGCGCAGCTGAAGGAGCCGGTGCACGGTCGCGGCGGGGTGCCCGGTGAGCTCGGCGAGGCGTTTCGCGGCCCGGCCGGTCGGGGCGACCAGGGTGACGTTGGCCTTCTTCGCGGCGGCGAGGATGACGATCGAGCGGACGGTGAAACTTTTGCCGCAGCCGGGGCCGCCGGTGAGCACGGCAACCTTCGACGTCAGCGTCAGACGAACTGCTTGTTCCTGCTCCGGTGCCAGGGTCGTGCCGGTGCGGCCGTGTAGCCAGGTCAGGGCTTTGGGCCAGTCGACGTCGGCGAAGTGCGGCATCCGGTCGGCCGGCTCGCGCAGGAGTCGGTTCAGGGAGCCGGCGAGGGCGGTCTCGGCCCGGTGGAACGGCACCAGGTACACCGCGGTCACCGGCCCGTCCGGGCCGGGCAGCGTCTCGCGGATGACGCCCTCGTCGGTGGCGAGGGTGTCCAGGCAGGTCCCGACGAGCGCGGCGGGGACGTCGAGGATCTTCGCCGCGTCGGCGATCAGGTTCGCTTGGGGTAGGTAGCAGTGGCCGGAGTCGGTGGCCTCGGACAGGGTGTACTGCAGGCCGGCCTTGACCCGTTCCGGGCTGTCGTGCGGGATGCCGACGGCCTGGGCGATCGTGTCGGCGGTCTTGAACCCGATCCCCCACACGTCAGCCGCGAGGCGGTACGGCTCGTGCTGCACCACGGAGATGGACGCGTCGCCGTACTGCTTGAAGATCCGCACCGCGAGGGACGTCGACACGCCAACGCCCTGCAGAAAGACCATCACCTCCTTGATCGCCTTCTGTTCTTCCCAGGCGGCGGTGATCTTCGCAGTGCGTTTCGGGCCCAGGCCCGGGACCTCGATCAACCGGGCGGGTTCCTCCTCGATGACCCGCAACGTGTCCAGCCCGAACTGCGCGACGATCCGCTCCGCGAACACCGGCCCGATACCTTTGACGAGGCCGGAGCCCAGATAGCGTTGGATGCCCTGGATGGTGGCGGGCAGGACCGTGGTGTAGGACTCGACCTCGAACTGCCGGCCGTACTTCGGATGACTGGACCACCGTCCCTGCAGGCGCAGGCTCTCACCGGGCTGGGCGCCGAGCAACGCCCCGACCACGGTGAGCAGTTCATCGCCGCCACGGCTGGTCGCGACCCTGGCGACGGTGTAGCCGGTGTCCTCGTTGACGTACGTCAGCCGCTCCAGAACCGCCTCGAGGACAGCGCCCGGCGGACGGGTCGAAGCGGCGGTCGCGGTCACGGCGACCATCGTGCACGCTCAGCCGGCCGACCCGCCAGCCCGCCGGGCAAGTGTTCACTGTTGCTGGTACGTCCAGTCGAGGTGTTAACCAACGTTTTCCGCGAGCAGGTCCGGTTGGCTTTGTTCCAGTTGCGGCCCGAGCGACGGGTTACGGAACGACGAGCAGTACCCGATCGGCGGGATACCGGACGCGCTCGCCGTCTGAGGTGCCGACTTCGAGGAGCGGCACTTCAGGTCGGCTTCCGAGGGTTGCGGCTTCGGGGCGCGTTGGCATCCGAGCGCTCACAGTCGCACCGACAGCGAGCGGCACCGTGGCGCGGTGGACCGCAGGGGTTATCCGCGTGTGGTGACCGCGCTCCTTGAGGAGCAGGCCCTCCCAGCGCAGCACGTCCAGCGCCGCGCGCAGGGTGTCCCGCCCGCAGTGATGCTCGGCATACAGCTGCCGCTCGGACGGCAGGAGCGAGGCGGCTGGATATTGACCGGTCAGGATCGCGGTCCGGATGCTTGCGGCGACGGCGAGGTAGCGAGCCTCGCCCAGCTCTCGAAAGGTCACGGGTCGCACTATAGGGCCACATGGCCCTATAGTGCGAGTGGTGGGCGCGGAGAAAGGAGCAGTTGGTCCGCGTGGTGACGTGCCCGGTGGTGCCGTCGGTGGTGAGGAGCTCCTCGCCGGGGTTGAGGTCGGAGGCGGGCACCCAGGCGTTGCGGGTCTTGCTCCAGAACGGGTGTTCCCGGGTGGTGTGAATGACGACCGGGTCGGCGCCGTCGAGGTGACGGTGAGGTCGGTGAAGTTACGGTCGTCGTTGATGTGGACCTTGGTGATCCGGTGCCGTTCGGTCTTGCCGTGACCGGGTCGGTGGCCAGGACGTAGTCGCCGGCGGTGAGTGTTCCGATGGGTCTGGCAGTGCCGTCGGCGAGCAGGACCAGGGCGCCGGGCCGGAAGCTGTTGACGCAGTTTGAACCTGGGACGAGGTCGTCGGCGCCTTCGGCTGCGTCGCTGGCGCTGGTTTCGAGTTTCTTGACGAGTTTGGAGTTTTGAACCAGCCTTTGACGCCGTCGACCAGGTCGCCGAGGAGTTGCCGGATCACGCCGGTGTCGGTGATGGTGGAGCCGCCGAGCGGCGGGATCAGCGTGTACGGCAGAACCTCTGGTGGGACGGCATTGACGTTCCGGGGGGTACTGCGTGCTCTGGCTGCCGGACCTGGGTCGCTGGTCGACCCGACGATCCGGCAGTTCCCTGAGCTCACTGCGCGGACGGGCCCGTAGGGTGGCCCGCATGTCCGGTTCGCCGTTCGCCGACGACAACGTCGCCCTCGCGGTCCTCGACTCGCTCATCCAGGAGGGGTTGGTGGCGGCCCCGGACTGGGCGGCGGTGCGCCGGGCCAACCCCTATGACCAGGAGCTGTACTGGGAGGACGTCTTCGAGGACGACGACGAGGAGTACGCGTCTGCCGAGGAGCAGGCGGAGGCATTCCAGGAGGCCTGCGCGTACCGCTGGCGCAACGCTGGCGTCGTGCACCACCTGGTGGGGATCCTCGGCGAGCATGTCGACACGCTGCGGGACCTGCGGACGTTGCGCTGGTGGGTGTCCACCGACGTGATGGCGGCGTGCTGGGCGAACTGGGACGGGGAGAGTGATGACTTCGACATCACCTCGTTCGACGGGATCGCCGCCTGTCCGGGGCTGGCGAAGCTCGACGTGCAGCACCTGACGTTGCCGGTGACGCTGGAGCCGTTGACGGCCCTGCCCGCGCTGGTCGAGCTGCGGGTCGGCTGGGCGCCGGGGGTGCGCGACTGGCGGCCGCTGCTGGAGATCCCCGCGCTGCGTACCGTCACCGCCGCTGTCGACCCGGACACGGCCGAGGCGTTGACGGCGCGCGGGGTGGCCGTCAAGGCGCCGTAGCGCGGCCCGCAATGCGTTGACGACCTTCCGGAGGAAGACGCGCCGGAACCCGTCCTGCTCCGCCCGGTGGGTCTCGATGTACCTGCGCCGGGAATAGTTGGCGAGGTTCTCGGTCATCGCCTCGTTGGTGTAGAGCCGCACCTCGCCCTCGCCGTGCCGTCGCTGCTGATCTTGACTGTTTGCATGAGGTGGTCGAGCCGTTGTGGCGGCGTGGTGGTTCCGAGGCCGGCTGCGCGGATGGTTTTGGTCAGGGTGTGAAACGCCTTTGGGTCAGGGGTACGGGCGGCTTGTTGGTGTGGACGTCGCGGGTTGTGTAGGCGTCGGCGGCGTCGTCGTCATGGTGGAGCCGCCTCTCCTGTCACGGGTCGCGAACTCCGGTGTCCGTCTGGTCTGGTCACCACGTGACCGTGATCGCTGTGTGCGGTCGGATGATGTGTGCCGCGGCAGTGTTGGGACGAGGGGTGCTGTTGGCGCGGTTGGCGGTGATGGTGGGTTGGCTGGGCCGTGCACTGTCCCATCGGGTCAGCAGGTCGGTGGCGTGGGCGGCGAGTTTGGTGTTGTCGGGGCCGTGGACGATGACGCCGAGTTCGAGCGTTTCGTCGTTGATGTCCCGCGTGGCGAGGTAGGCGATGGCGCCGGCGTCGTAGAGGGCCGCCCCGCCCCAGCGCGGCGCGGGGTCGGCCAGGCCGCTCGTGCGGGCCTGGGACCCGGCGGACAGCCGGCCGAATCGGCTGGCGGTGGTGGTGAGCAGCCACAGGTCGAGGTGCTCGGCGGGTTCGTCGTGGCGGACCTGGATGCCGGTCCAGTGTTCCTGGCCGGGGTGGGTGAGGGCCTGGGCGAGCGCGGCGTGGTCGGGCAGGTCGTCGGCGTCGACTTTGAGGACGACGTCGTCGGTGAGGCGGACGTGGTGTTCGGCGTGTTCGGTGGTGCCGCGCATTGGGACGAAGCCGCAGACGACGGCGGAGGTGCTGACCATCCGGTCGGGCTGGTGCAGGTCGAAGGCGATGGCGCGGGTGAGTCCGCTGCCGTGCAGACGTAGGGGTACGACGATCCGGCCGCCGACGGTGAGTTGGTCCCACCAGGCCGGGGCGATGTCCCAGGCTTCGGCGGTGACGATGATCCGGTCGTAGGGAGCGTGGTCGGGGTGGCCGAGTGCGCCGTCGCCGCAGATGACCTCGACGTGGGGGTAGCCGGCCGCTTCGAGGCTCTCGGTGGCGCTGGCGGCGAGGTCGTCGTCAAGTTCGATGGTGACGACGGTGCCGGTCGGGCCGACGAGTTCGGCGAGGAGAGCGGCGTTGATGCCGGTGGCCGCGCCGATCTCCAGCACTCGCTGGCCGGGCTGTACGGCGAGTTGTTCGAGCATGGTGGCGACCAGTTTGGGGCTGGAGGCCGAGGACACGGAGGTGCCGTCGGCGGCGCGTCGGGTGACAACCGGTTTGCGCCCGTAGGCGACCTCGAGGGGCACGTCGGGCAGGAACAGATGCCGGGGGACGGCGCGGAACGCGGCTTCGACCCGCGGGGTGCGGAACGTGCCCCAGCCTTTGATGTAGTCGGCCAGATCGTTGCGGAGCTGTTCGGCACGTTCTGCCCGATCGGTGCTGTCGGTGTTGCCGGTCGCGCCGGTGTTCGCGATGGTCACCGCACCGACGGTAGCCGGGTGGATGGCGGCGGTCGTGTCGGCGCGCGCGGGTGTAGTCAAGGGCGAACGGACGCTTCGAGAGCCCAACATGTGACGCCCGCAAGCTTGTGGCGATCGCGGAGCTGCTAAGCGCCGACGAGATCGTCGTTGCCACCAGCTAATCCACGCGGGTACCAAGGCGTGGCGACCGCCGTCCGCAACGCCACAGCAAGGCAACGACCCATAGAGGCATTCTGGTGTGCCACGTCGCGCCCGGAGGCCGGTCCCGTGAAGAATCCGAAGCTCGGCCGGACCCTTTCCCGGCGATTGGCTCGTCGTTCGGGTGGCGAGACTGGTGAACCGCGTTCGTAACGACTTTCGCGGCAAAGCGTCCTGCACGTGAGTGTTCGTCGTGTTGTGTGAGCCGGGTTCAACCCGAAGACCCGCCGCCGGGCGTGGTGCGAGGTCTGCCCGGAGCTGTAGGCGCGGGCACGCCCTCGTCTGTCCACACGTGCACCTCTCGTGGCGCGAGTGCCTGTGCACGGCCAGCCGCCCCGGGCACCGCCTCGTGATCTGCCGTGAGTGCGGCGACGAGTAGGTCTTGCCGCCGTGCGCGCGAGGCTGACCAAACCAACCGAGAAACTTTGAGAAACAACTCTTGTCGTCGATATGATCTCCGCGCACACTCGGGCTACAAGGTCGACACCGTCCGCAAGGGAGACCACGATGGGCCTGCGCTACCTCGGAAAAGACCCCGCCTCCGATGGGGGCCAATCACCGACCGTCTGGGATGACGGGGATTCCTACGTCGTCCAAGGGTGGAGAATCGACGACCCTGCGACCCTCGTCGAGGTCGGTGACATCCCCCCGCATGAGACCCTGATTCGCATCCCTAAGCGGCTAATGCCGGTGTTCCCGGAGGTGAGCGGTGGTCATGGCGTTGCCGAGGCTGGCTGACCTGCTGTTGTCGGGCAAACGTCGCGCACTGCATCTGGAGATGCGCGACACCTACGCCCGCACAGCCCGGTTCGACGCTTGGAAGGCCGGCCGCATGTCGGATCGCGCCGAGGCGGACGCCGAATGGCGCGCGCTGCTTGCACCGCTCGTGGAGCACGGTGGGGACATCCGGCGGCTCCGCATCGTTTCGGAGCCCATCACGGAGTACGTCCGGTATGAGTATGAGGTCACTCCACTTGCCAACCTCGCTGCGGGCGAGGCGGTGCGGTGGCTGCCGCGCGATCGTGCGTCCGATCTCAGATTGCCAGGCAATGGCTTCTGGCTCGTCGATGACGCCCTGTTGTTCAACCTCTCCGGCGGCGACGGGGACTGGCTCGGCGTGCAGCCGAACGGCGATCCGGACGTGATCGCATTCTGCGCCGATTCGTTCGAAGCGGCCTGGGCCCGCGCGGTCGACCACAGCGACTATCGGCCCGCCTGAGACCGCGCCTTGCCCATCGAACCAACCCCCGCGATCGGCGAAGCACGCGCCGCCCTCGCCGCGCGCCTGCGCGAGATCCGAGTTGACGCCGGAGTCACGGCAATCGATCTCGCCAGGCGCGCGGCCTGGCCGCGGTCGAAGGTGAGCAAGATCGAGCATGCCCGGCAGACACCCACGGCCGACGACATCCGCGTGTGGTGCGAGCACGCCGGCGCCCTCGACCAGGCGGCCGACCTCATCGCCACGCGCCACGCGCTCGAAGGCATGTGGGTCGAGCTTCGGCGGCTCCAACGTACGGGCCTGCGTCACTTTCAAGACTCCTTCGTGCCGCTATGGGAGCGCACGCGGCAATTCCGCGTCTACGAAGCGGGCGTGATTCCTGGCCTGTTCCAGACGTCCGCCTACGCCAGGGCGCGCATGCGGCGCATCATCGAGTTCAACGGCATACCCGACGACCTGGAACAAGCCGTTCAGGCACGGATGGACCGGCAACGCGTCGTATACACCGGGGACCACACCTTCGCCGTTGTGCTCGAAGAGAACGCGCTATTCGCCCGCATCGGCGACACGAACATGATGGCGGCTCAACTCGCGCACCTCATCACGATCGCGGTACTGCCGAACGTGAGCCTTGGCATCATCCCTCGCGACACTGACCGGACCATGTGGGCCAGCCCTGGGTTCTGGATCTACGACGACGAGCGGGTCATCGTGGAGACACCCTCGGCGCAACTCACGATCACGCAACCGCGCGAGGTCGCCTTGTACGCTCGCACATTCGTCGAGTTGTCGTCGATGGCTGTCGTGGGTTCGGCCGCGCGCCGGATTATCGCCGACGCGATTGGCCAGCAAGCCGACTAGCAACTTCGAGAAACATCATTCCGTTGCAGTCCGCGCAGCTCATAGCGTTAACGGCATAGGCAAGGCGGGCCGAGACACGACTCCGGCCTGTTGAGCCCTCCACCACCAGGGAACCGGGCGGCATCGGCGCTGGCTTCCACGCCGTACGAACCCCGCTCGGTCCCTGGTGGGCATCAACGCAACCTAGCGGGAGGCTGGTCCACCATGCAGCTGCCGTCGGTCGGAGCCTTCGTGTGACTGCGTGACGCGGACTACCGATACGGCTAAGGCGACCTAACGCTCCAGGTCCAACTTTTGTGGCTAGCCCTATGCGCCGAGGACGCCGTTCGCCTCCGGCTGCGGCGGTCGGCGGCTTCAACCGTGCCTCTCGCTGGCAGCGAGTCGAGCGCGGGGAATGGTGATGGTCCGAGGGTGTAACGACCAATGCGTGAGCTCTTGTGAAGCGAGTTCTTGGGGAGGCGAGAGGTGGCTACGTCCACCGTGACGGATCGCGATGATTCGGCGCTGCGGGTGATGGGTGCCGAGTTGCAGCGTCGCCATCAGCTGGAAGTGGTGGCTGTGCTGCTGGGTGCTGGGGAGCGTTTCCGTGCATTGGTTTCCGACTTGGGTTCTGTGCCCTGGGTGCGGTCGGTGGCCTGGGGCACGTGCAGTTTTCCGCTCGTGTGGATCTTCGTACCAGCGGGGTGTGTCATGGTTCGTGAGACCCAAGGCGTGAGGCCGAGCTTGGCGGCGCTGATCGGCTGTTGGGTGCGGGCGGAGTGCTCGTAGTGGGGCGATCTAGCGAGCGCCTTTTGTCGAGCGGGGCCGGGGGTGGCTGGCTGCGTGGCCGCCGAATTCGAACGAAGCTTGTTCTGATCCTGGTGCTGCCAATTGCTGCGATCGTGGCGTTGACCGTGGTGACGGTGGCTTCTGCAGCGATCCGCGCGAGTGAGGCCGGTGTGGCGCGAGAGCTTGTCGCTGCCGGCGGTGTGGCGGCTCGGCTTGCTGGGGCGTTGCAGCAGGAGCGGGTCTCGGCGGCGTTGGTGTTCGCCGAGCCGGCGAACCCGGCTGCGGTTGCGGACTACCGGCACCGCGGCGCGGAGACGGATGGTCTGGTCGTGGCGTTCGAGCGCGCGCTGGCGGGCACACGCGTGCCGGGGGGTCTGGAGCCGTTGACGAGCAGGCTCCGGGTTGACCTCGGTGGGCTTGCTGGGCTGCGGCAGAAGGTTGCTGGTGCGCCGGATGCGGTGCTGAGTGTGGTGGCGTTCCGGTACCGGACTGTGATCGCGGATCTGGTGGGCTATCGGGAGGCGCTCGGGCAGGTCGGCGTGTCGGCGGCGACAGCGAATGGTCTTCGTGCGGCGGCGGCGTTGTCGAAGGGGATCGAGGCGGTTTCGCAACTGCAGGTGGCGGCGGTGCGCGCGATGGCGGGTGGCCGGCTGACACCGGCGGGTCAGCAGGAGATCGTCGCCGCGGACACGGGGATCACGGAGGCGTTGCAGACGTTCGGTGATCTTGGGCCGTCGGATTGGCCGGCGCTGTTGAACAGTCGGCTCGGCGGTCCGGCGGTGGTGCAGGCTGAGCGGTTGCAGAGTCTGGTGACGCGTAGCCAGCCGGGACGGGATCTTGCGCTCGGGACTGATGTGCGTGGCTGGTCGGCGGCGATGGGCGCCCGCATCGAGTTGATGCACACGGTGGAGGCGGAGGTCGACGGCCGGCTGTTGGGGGCGGTGACGGCCGAGCGGGATGCGGAGCGGCGGGCGATCTTCGTCGCGGTCGTGGCGGTGGCCGTGCTGCTGCTGGTCGTGGTGGTGGTCGGTGTGGTGGTGGCCCGGTCGTTGACCCGTTCGTTGACCAGGCTGCAGCACGACGCGATCGACGTGGCCGAGCATCGGCTGCCGCAGATGGTGGGCGAGCTGGACGTCGACAACGCCGATCCGGCCAGGGTCGAGCGGGTGCTGGCGGCTGCGGCGACGCCGGTGCGGGTTGAGGGCACCGACGAGGTGGCCAGTGTCGCTGCCGCGTTCAACAAGGTCACCAGCGCTGCGGTGCGGATCGCGGGGGAGCAGGCGGCGACACGGGCCGGGGTCGGCGCGATCCTGGTGGCGCTGTCCCGGCGGCTGCAACGGCGCGCCGACGCGATGATGGTCAGCCTGGACCGGCTGGAGCGGGACGAACGCGACCCGGAACGGTTGGCGAGCCTGTTCCAGCTCGACCACACGGCCACGCTCATCCGCCGTCTCATCTTCAACCTGAGGATCCTGGCGGGCGGACGCGGCGGCAGTACGCACATGGGCTCGGTGACGTTGCCGGATCTGCTGCGGGCCGCCGAGGGTGAGATCGACGACTACACCCGGGTCAGGACGACCGCGGTCGACGACGGTGTCCGCATCGACGGCGAGGTCGCGGCCGAGCTGATCCACCTGCTGGCCGAGTTGCTGGACAACGCCACACAGTTCTCGCCGCCCGAGTCCACGGTCGAGGTCGAGGCCCGCCAGGTCGGTGACCAGCTGCACATCCAGATCCGCGACGACGGCGTGGGGATGACACAGGCTGGTGTGAAGGCGGCCCGCCACCGGATCGCGAACCCGCCGATGGACCATCAGACGGCCGAGCGGATGGGTCTGCCGGTCGTCGGCATGATCGCCGGGCGGCTCGGGATCAAGATCGAGGTCCGGGCGGCGCCACACCGTGGCACCCGGGTCGACCTGACCATCCCCGGAGCGTTGTTCGCCGCCGTGCCGGTCGCCGTGCGCGCGCCGGCCGAGCTTTCTGCCGCGGTCGTTTCGGGGCCACCGGCGACGTGGCCGCTCGTCGCCGGCACGGCGACCGTCGAGCCGGTGATCTTCAACCAGGTGAGCACGTCCCGCAGCGCCTGGTTCGACCCGACGGCCCTGCCCGATCCGGCCGCTGTGACGGCCGAACTCGTACCCGTCGGCGCCGCAGCCGGACGGCACGCCATCTGGACCGAGGCCGCCCTGGCCGGGCAGGCCACCGAAGGGGGCCTTCCGGTGCGTCAGCCGGGCCAGCACTTCGCTGCGCACCTGACGCTCCAACGACAACAGGCCAGCCCGGGCGCGGCCTCGGTCCAACGGGATCCGGACCGGCTTCGCCAGCAGATGTCGGGGTTCCAGTCCGGGCTCGGCCAGGCGGGCCGGCGCTCGACCACCATCTCCTCCAAGGACGTGCCATGACGAACGTGGGTTTCCTGCTCAACCAACTGTGCGAGGTCAGGGGCATCACGCATGCCCTGGTGGTCTCCGGCGACGGGCTGCCGATGGCCGCAAGCCCCGGCCTGCCCAACGTCGATCAGCTGTCGGCGGTCACGTCTGGGCTGGCCTCGTTGACCACCGGCGCGGCCACGTTCATGGAGGCCGCCCCGGTGGAACAGATCATCGTCGAGATGGCCGGCGGGTTCCTGATCACGATGGTGATCAACGACAAGTCGATTCTGACGGTCCTGGCCCGCAAGGACTGCGAGCTCGGTCAGGTCAGCTACGAGATGGCCATGACGATCGACCGGGTCGGCGGGATCCTCACCCCGGACACCCGCCAGCCACAGCGGGCATGAGCGTTCAGGCCGCGGTCGCGCCACCGCTGGGTGCGGTAGCGCCTCCCAAGATGCGGCGGTCGCGGATCACCTCAGCCAAGATCACCGTGGCGGGTGGATTCGGCGTCGGCAAGACCACCTTCGTCGGCACGATCTCCGAGATCACACCGCTGCGGACCGAGGAGCTCATCACCGCGGCGAGCGCCGGCGTCGACGACGTGTCCGGCGCGCCGGGCAAGACCACCACGACGGTAGCGATGGCCTTCAGCCGGATCAGCATCGACGAATCGCTGATCCTGTACGTGTTCGGCACCCCCTGGCAGGACCGGTTCTGGTTCATGTGGGACGAGCTCTGCAAGGGCCCGATCGGCGCGGTCGTGCTCGCCGACACCTGCCGCTTGTCGTACGCGCTGCTCATTGTGCGAGCGCCGCCGACGAGACCGGGCGGATCGGCCACGGCCTTGCCGCCGGCCGGCAGTGGCTCGGGCGGACGCGCTGGCCCACCACGGCCGCATGGGTGCTGCGGCGGTCACGCCCGACGCGCAGTTGCTCCGACGCGATCACATCCGGCTGGACGCCCCGTCCAGCCGGTCCCCCTGGAAGTGGAAACGAGGACTCCTCGATGAACCGTCGACGACCCTGGTCCGTGGCGGCCGCCGCGGCGATCACCGCCGTCCTGACCGCGGTGGCCGGCATGGCCGGCTGCTCAGGTTCAAGCCTCGGCAGTGAGGACGCCGCCCCGGCCGGAGGCCCGATCCGGATCGGGCTGGTGTGGCCGCAAACCGGCGTCTACAAGACCGTCGGTGACGACTTCGCCCGCGGCTGGCAGCTGTATCTCGACACCCACGGCGGCAGGCTCGGCGGGCACGAGATCGTCACCACGGTCGTGGACGAGGGCGACGGCAAACAGGCCACCCGGACCGGCGTCAAGAAGCTCATCGAGCAGGACAGGGTCGACGTCGTCGTCGGCACCATCAGCTCCGACGCGGTGCAGGAGGTCCACCCCGCGATCACCCAGGCGAAGCTGCCGTTCGTGGCGACCGGCGGCCGCCCGGACAACCTCACGGACCTCACCTACACCTGGCACACGTCGTGGCAGAACCGCGACGCCGGCGCCGCGATCGCCGACTACATCCGCACGAATGTCAAGGGTCCGGTGTTTGTGATAGGCCCGGACTACAAGGGCGGCTGGGACCAGATCGGCGGGTTCGTCGACCCGTTCGTCGCCGCTGGGGGCAAGCTCGCCAACCCGGGCGGGAAGGCCACGTTCACCCCGTTCCCGGCGACCACGAACTTCCTGCCCTACCTCAACGCGATCCCACCTGAGGCGAAGGCGGTGTTCTGCTTCTACGGCGGCACGAACGCGATCGACTTCGTGAAGGCCTACGACGCGGCCGGCCTGCAGAACAGGCTGCCGCTGTACGCGGGCGGGTTCACCGTCGAAGGTGCGGTCCTGACCGCACAGGGCGCCGCCGCCGAGGGCATCTACTCGTCGCTGAACTACGCCCCGGACCTCGACAACCCGGCCAACCGCGCATTCGCCACAGCGTTCCAGCAGCAGCACGACGCGATCCCCGACCTGTACAACGTGACCGCCTACGACGCGGCGCTGATCCTGGACCGGGCCATCTCCGCCGCCGGACCGAACCCGACCCGAGCGTCGATCAACGCGGCGATCGGCAACCTCGGGCAGATCGACAGCCCGCGCGGCCAATGGCGCTACGGCACGCAGCACGCACCGATCCAGCCCTGGTACCTGCGGCAGGTCCGCACCGACGGCCGCGCCCTGGCCAACGTCCGCGTGCAGACCCTCACCACCTTGGGCGCCTGAACGACGCACCCAACCGCCCGTTTCCCTCCGATCTCAGCACGACCTCGCCGAGACCTCGCCAGCCATCCCCTCACACCTGGAGGTTGACCATGACGATCACCACGACCCGCGCCGCCGACGGAGCGTCGGCATACACGTTCGACAACGCCGCCCGCGACGGCGAACAGCTGGACATCCTCGCCCGGATCCTCGACGAACCCAGCATCGACATGCTCGTCCGGGTCGGCATTCCGCAGGGCGGCCGCTGCCTGGACGTCGGCCCGGGCGCGGGCACCATCACCACCTGGCTGGCCGAACAGGTCGGCCCGACCGGCCACGTCGTCGCCCTGGACCTCGACCCACGGCACATCACCGGCGGTAACAACATCACCATCCAGCAGGGCGACGTCCGCACCGTCGACCTGCCGCCCGGTCAGTTCGACCTCATCCACACCCGGCAGGTGCTGCTGCACCTCGCTGAACGCGACGCCGTCGTCGACCGGCTCGTCGCCGCCCTCAAACCCGGCGGGGTCCTGGTCGTTTCGGAGTGGGACGCCACCGACCGCAACATGCTCCTGCATGCCCCCAGCCCGCAGGCCGCCACGGCATTCACCACGTTCCAGGACGCGCTGCTGGACATCCTCGCCAGCAACGGCGCTGATGTTGGGTGGTCCCGCCGAGCGCCCCTCCTCCTGCGCGCGGCCGGGCTCGTCGACGTCACCACCGTGGCCCACAACCAGCTATGGGCCGGCGGCGAGGCCGGCAACCTGCTGCACGTCAGCAACTCCCAGCAGCTGCAGGACGCACTGCTCGCGCGAGGCATGGCCCTGTCCCAGCTGGAGTTGCTGCGCGAAGCGATGCAGGACCCGGACACCCTCGCCTACTGCTACTGGCTGTTCACCACCACCGGCCGTCGCCCCCGCTGACCCGTTCCCCGATGGAGAGCATGCCGCCGATCACCCCGGACCACGACCCGACATGAGGACGACTGACATGGATGGCACCACCCGCACGAGGAGCAGGCTTCGCGCCGTGTGGCGTGCCGCCGCGATGGTGGCCCACGCGCTGCTCCTGCTCCTCCTCGTCCTCCTCATCGTCTTCGTCGTCGTCCTCGTCCGACCGTGTCGCGACGGCTGCCCGGATGCGGCGGCGTACGGGGTGACGGCGGTCGACGGTGTGGCGTACGGGCTGGTGCTGTTCGTGGTCGCGGCAGGCCTCACGTTGATCTTCGGGGTGATGGGCGTGCTCAACCTGGCCCACGGCACGTTCTTCCTCGCCGGCGGCTACCTCGCCTACCTCGCCCACCGGCACGGCGGGGGCAGCCTGGCCGGGCTCGGCGTCGCGCTCGCCGTCGGCGTCCTCGCCGGCGCCGGCGGCGGCGCGGCCCTCGCCACCGCGATCCGGCCGCTGACCGGCCGGCCCAGCCACGCGGGTCACACTGGTCGCCTCAGCGATGGGCACCTGCCGCAGGCCCTCGCCACGCTCGGCATCGCCTACCTCGCCGCCGACGCCTACACCAGCCTGTTCGGCGGGGCGCCGGTGCCGATCGACCCACCGCACGTCCTGGCCGGCAGCATCGACCTCGGCCGGCACGGCTACCCGGTCTACCGGCTGCTGTTCATCGCGGTCGCCACGCTCATCGCGCTGGGGCTGCACCTGCTCGTCGCCCGCAGCCGGTACGGAATTCTGCTCCGCGCAGCCGTCGCCGACCCGGCGATGGCGGCCGCGACCGGCGTCAACGTCCGCGCCGTGCAGACGACCGCCATCGCGGGGGGCGGCGTCCTGGCCGTCCTCGGCGGGGTGCTCGCCGCGCCGCTCATCGGGCCTTCGCCCGGCACCGACACTACCGTGCTGGTCCTGTCCCTGATCGTCGTCGTCATCGGCAGCGCCGGCCAGCTCGGCAGCAGCGCCGGGGGAGCAGGTGGCGCTGGCGGGTCGATCCCGGGGACGCTCGCCGCGGCCCTGCTGGTCGGGCAGGTGCAGACCGTCGGTGTCCTGGCCGCGCCGACCCTGGCCCCGTTCGCGCTGTTCGCGGTCCTCCTCGGTGTTCTGCTCGTGCGGAGCCGCACGTCGGTGAGGCCGGCATGACCACGAACGCCCACACCACGCCTCTGGCCCCGGCGGCGTCTGGCCGCGCACCGAACCGACCGGACGTAGCGAATGCTGCGAACGCTGCGATTCGTACCTGGGCGCCGGTCGGTGGGGGAGTGGCTGCCGCGGTCGCGCTGCCGTTCGTCGCCGACGCCTACACCGTGTCGATCGCGTCGACCGGCATCGTCCTGGCGCTGCTGGCGATGAGCACCCAACTGCTCACCGGCATCGCCGGGCTGCCCTCCCTCGGCCAGGCGGCGTATCTCGGCGTCGGCGCCTACACCGCCGCGCTGCTCGCCACCTCCGGTGGGGTGAGCAACGGGCCGGTCCAGCTGGCCGCCGGGATGGCGGCGGGCGCGGCCGCGGCGGCGGTGACCGCGCCGCTGCTGCTGCGCACCCGCGGCGTGCTATTCCTGATGGCCAGCCTCGCCGTCGCCGAGCTCACCCGCGCGGTCGCCGCACAGTGGTCGTCGGTGACCGGCGGCGACGACGGTCTGCACACCCCGCCAGTCACCATCTGGCCCGGCACCCCGCCCCTGAACCGCGACGGGTACACCTACCTGTACGCGCTCGGCGTCTTGCTGATCCTCGCTGCCGCCGTCGCGGTCATGCTGCGCAGCCGGCTCGTCCTCGCGCTGCGTGCCGCCGCCGACCACGAGCTGCGGCTCGCGGCCCTCGGCTACGAGGTCGACCGGCACCTGTTCGCCGGTGCCGTCGCCGCCGGCGCGGTCGCCGGAGCCGGCGGTGCGCTCCTGGTGGCCGCCCACCAGTTCCTGTCCCCGGCCGACCTCGGGCTGAGCGTGTCCGCGATGGCGCTGCTGGCCGCCGCGATCGGCCGCGGCAGCATGCGCGGCGCCGTCGCCGGGGCCGTCCTCGTCGTCGCCGTCCGCGACAGGGTCGGCACCTCAATCAGCGGACACGCCGACGCCCTGCTCGGCCTGGCGTTCCTCCTGGTCGCCTACCAACCAATCATCACCCGCCGCCTGCGCGAACGCAGGCAGGCTCGCAATCGAGGGCACCGGCCATGACCACCAACACCACCAGCGCGTCCACCACAGCCCCCGGTGCAAGCGGCACCGCTGCCGCCACGGCAACCAACGGCGCTCCGGCCGACCAAGGGACGTCAGCCGCGAGCGTCCTGCGCCTGGACGGGGTGAGCCGCCAATTCGGCGGGCTCACCGCCCTGCACGACCTCACCCTCGACCTGCCGGCCGGGGCGCGGCACGCCGTCATCGGCCCCAACGGCGCCGGCAAGTCCACGCTGCTCAACCTGGTCGCTGGCACCCTGACGCCAAGCACCGGCGCGATCCTCATCAACGATCGCGACGTCACCCACCTACGACCCAGCAGCCGGGCCCGCCACGGCGTCGCCCGCACGTTCCAACACCCCGCGCTGTTCGGCCGGCTCACCGTCCACGCCAACCTCGAACTCGCCACCACCAGCCACCCACGCAGCACCTCCGACCGCACAGCCAATGACACCGCCACCAGCCGCGCAGACGTGGCGGCACGACTCGCCGACAACTTCGGCCTCGCCGCGCACACCACCACACCGGCCGGGCAACTGCCCTACGGCAGCCAACGACGGCTCGAACTCGCCATGGCCATCGCCGGCCGGCCGAACCTGCTGCTGCTCGACGAACCGTCCGCCGGTCTCGACCCGCACGAGATCCGCCACCTCACGACCGTACTCACCAGCCTCCCGGCCGAAACGGCCCTACTCCTCGTCGATCACCACCTCGACCTGATCTGGGCCGTCGCCCAGACCGTCACCGTGCTGCACCACGGCCGCCATCTCGCCACCGGCACCCCGCAACACATCCGCGCCGACCCGGCCGTCCGCGACGCCTACCTCAACCCCACCAGCCCGACCACCACCAGCGGGCCGCAACCCTCCGAGCACCACCGGGCCTCCCGCCGCACCGCCCAGCCTGGCAGCGCCTCGGCATTGCTGCGGGTACGGCAGCTGCGCGCCGGATACCACGGCGCCGCCGTCCTCGACAGCGTCGACCTGGACGTACACGACGGCGAGGCCGTCGCCGTCCTCGGCCGCAACGGCGCCGGCAAAAGCACGCTGCTCAACACCATCGCCGGACTGCTGGCACCACAACCCCCGACCCGCATCGACTGGGCCGACCGGCCCCTGACCGCCCGCCGCCCGCACGACCTGGCCCGTGCCGGAATCGCCCTGGTGCCGCAGGGCCGGCGCGTCTTTCCCGGCCTCACCGTCCGCGAGCACCTCAGCGGCGCCACCAACCCCCGCCGCACCGACACCGGCACGCGCCCCGCGTGGACGGTCGAGCGGGTCGTCGACCTGCTGCCAGCGCTCGGCGAGCGGATGCACCACCCGGCGCAGCGACTGTCCGGCGGCGAACAACAGATGCTCGTCCTCGCCCGCGCCCTGCTCACCCAGCCACGCCTGCTCATCCTCGACGAACCCACCGAAGGTCTCGCCCCGGCGGTCATCGACCAGCTCACCACCACCCTTTCGAATCTGGTGAGCGACGGCCTCGCCGTGCTCCTGGCCGAACAACGCCTCCCGACGGCCACCGCCCTCGCCGACCGGCTCGTCGTACTCGACCACGGCCGCATCGCCATGGCCAGCGCTACCTGCGACCTCACCGACGACGAACCTCGCCAGCGCCTACACACCCTGCTCGGCGTGGCCGCACCCGTTGCACCACCGACAGCGGATCACACCCCAGGCACCAACACGGCGTGCCCCGACCCTGCTGGTCCGGGCCCGGCGGCCGCAGCGCCGTCATCGGGCGACGCACCCCAGGACCAGCCATGACCGCACAACGCCCGGCAGCGGCCGCAACCGCATACCGATACCCGCGCCGAACGGCGACCGACCAGACACCAACGACATCCTCTGCCGACAGGAGCGTTCGACCAATGGCAACCACCACCACGAGGGTCGCCCAGTTCCGGCCTACTTGGTCCACGCCGGCTGCCCATGACCGGATGTGCCAGCTCTACGCCGAGCAGGGACTATCGATCCGCACGATCGCCAGCAGGATGGACTGCTCCTACGGCACCGTCTACGGCATCCTGCGCGCCAAGCAGGTCCCGATGCGCCCTCCAGGCCGGCACCCGCACGCCAGCCAGCCGCGAACCATCAGCCAGGCGCCTCGTGTGGGCTTATCGGCCGACACTGCGGCACGACCCGTTGCCCCACAGGACGGACGCCGCCGTGACTGACCAGCCACCAGCCGCGCCGGACGCCCTGACCCTCGCTGTTCCAACCGCCCCTCCGAGTGCCGGCCCGCGTGGCGTCGCAGCTGCGGTTCCGGGCGGTGCGCCAGCAGCGGTCCCGCAGGGCGGGCTGCGGTCGCTGACCGCGTTCGCCGCAGCCATGCTCGCCCAGGGACAGCCCGCATCCGCCGTCGCGGTCCTGCGAGCGGCACTGGCCACCATCACACCCGACACCGTCACACCCGGTAGCGACGCAACCGACGTCGGCCTGTCGCCGCGCGATGTGATCGCTGCGGCGAGCGTCTACGCCACCGCGCTCGACCCGCACGAGGGCGGCGACTGGCTCAGCCTGCGCTGGGCCCGCCACGCCTACCACGCCAGCCGTAGCACGCACGGCGCGGACCACACCCGCACGCTCCACACGGCCGAGGTCCTCGCCCGCGTCCTGACCAGCTACCGCCTCGACGACGAGGCGATCATCCTTCGCCAGCAACTGTGCGAGCAGCGCACGCACCGGGACGGGCCGACCGCCGCCACAACCGTGGCCGCGCGAATAGAACTGGCGATCCTGCTGCACTCGGCCGGGCACTGCACCGACGCCATCACGGCACTCATCACCGTCTGGACCCTGTGGGCCGAACTCCACGGCGCCGGGCACCCGGATAGTATCGCCATCCGAATGCAACTCGCCGCGCTCCTCGCGACCTGCGGTGACGATACGGCCGCAGCCTGGCACACCGCCCAGGCCTACCGCGACTACTGGGCTTTCCCCCGCCCAGACAGCGACGCCGCACAGCCACGGCTCGCCGTGCGATGGCTCGGCGAACCCGACGACGACCACCACACCCTATGCGGCAGATACGAGTCATCGCCCAGCGAGTCAGCCGCCACTGGGCCTGCTGAAGGACAACACCGATGAACCGGTCTTTGGGCGCGTCTGCGCCTGGCGTGTCCGGCACCGGGCCGCATCGCGACGAGCACACGACGGCACTCGAGCGGATCGACACCACAGTTGCCCACCCGGCGCGGCGCTACAACTACTGGCTCGGTGGCAGGGACAACTTCGCGCCGGATCGCGAGTCCGGCGACCGGATCGCCGAACTGTTCCCTGCCGTTGTCTCCGCGGCTCGGGAAAACCGGGCGTTCCTCGGCCGGTCTGTACAGTTCCTGGCCGAGCAGGGCGTCCGGCAGTTCCTCGACATCGGTACCGGCCTGCCAGATGCGGACAACACCCACGAGGTCGCGCAGCGCATCGCGGCCGACAGTCGAGTCGTGTACGTCGACAATGACCCGATCGTGCTGACCCACGCCCGGGCCCTGCTCACCGGCACCGATGCGGGCACCGTCGCCTACCTCGACCAGGATCTGCGCGACCCGACCGGCATGCTGAATGCCCCGGCGCTGACCGCCACGCTCGACCTGGCCCAGCCGGTCGGGCTGCTGCTCGTCGCCGTGCTGCACTTCATCGCCGAGGACGAGCATCCGCAGCACATCGTCGCCGAACTCCTGGACGTGCTCGCGTCCGGCAGCTACCTGGTGCTCAGCCACGGCACCGCCGACTTCCTCACCGACGAGCAGCGCGCCGCACTGCCGGCGCTGACCACCGGCGACACCGCCGGGTTCCATCCCCGCAGCCGTGACGAGCTCACCGGGTGGTTGACCGGCCTGGACCTCATCGACCCGGGACTGGTCTCGGTCGTGGACTGGCGCCCGGCCAGCACCTCGCTGTACCGCGCCGAGGACATCGGTGTCTACGGAGTCGTCGCCCGGAAAGGCGGGTGAGCGTCGTGACCACGGCCAGCATCAGCCGAGGCTGGGCCCACCTGGGTGCCATGGCCGGGGCGCCGTTCGCGTCAGTATGCGGGAACGGCGCCCGCCTCTACCAGCTGGCTGCCGCCAGACCTGGACGGTTCGCCGTCATGGCCCAGCACGGGAGGGTGACGCGGTCGCGTCCGGTCCCGGCCGGGACGATGCAGCCGCTGCTCGACCGCCCGGCCGTCGGCCCGTGGCGTTGGGCCGTCGACGGTGCTACGCCAGCGTTACCGGCGCCGCGAGCGGGATCCGTCGACCGGGAAGGAATGCGGCCATGACCGATGGTCAGCGCGGGCGAGCGCACCGGGACCAGTTGGCGCTCGTGCTCAGCGGCGCCTATGCAGCGTTGCTCGACGGGGACCCGTCGGCAGCGTCCTGGCCGATCGCGGCTGTGCTGCGCCACCTCGACCGTGAACACGCCCCAGCCGATCCGGTCGTGATCGAGCTGGCAGTGCTGTGGGCGGCGATCGCGGCGGACAGCGACGACGCCCAAGCGGACGTCGTGGCGTGGGCGCGGTGGAGTGTTGCCGCAGCCACCGAACACTATGGACGAGGACACCTCGCGACCCGCCGGGCACGACTCATCCTCGCCCGGGTGCTGAGCACCCACGGTGACCACCTCGCCGCCGCCGAACAGTACCGCCACCTGGTCGAGGACTACACCGCGCTCGGCGAGCACGACGAAGCACTGCATCTGCGGGCTGTGCGGGCGGCAGCGCTGCACAACGGCGGGCGCTGCTACGCCGCCGTACACGAGCTGAAGAAGGTGTGGCGCAGTTGCCGGGCTGCCGCCACCGGCGCAGACGCCACGGCCGAGACCTCGGCCGACGTCTCGGTTGATGTGCGGGGCGGCGGCTGGGATTCGGCGGTGGCGCAGTATGCCGGCCAGTTGGTGGCCATGCTGACCGCCTGCGGTCGGTTGGAGGAAGTGGAGGTTCGCAGTGTCGTAGAACCCCCGGCGGCGCCGGCAACCGGCGTCCCACGTCTCGGACCGATCAGCCACGGGCTGAGTGAGCGGGTTGCGGATCTCGGTACGGCGGTCGACGCGGGGCATGCGCTGATCTGCGAACGGCAACGCGACGATCCCCTCGCAATGCGCTTGCAGCCTAACCGGCGGCGCAACTGGACGGACCTGTTGCCGTGACGACCACGACGGTGCACACGAGCAGGAGCCGCCGTTCGGCGGGCGGCGCGGCGGCGGCCGTTGCAGTGGCCGGTATGGCGGCCGATGCGGCTGTCTGCGCGGGCGGGGAGCGGGTGCGGCGGTTCCCAGCGTGGCGGATCGATGCTCGGCGCCGGCGCCGGCGATGGTGGCGGATGCGGCGCGGCGGTGGCCGTGGACGATCGTCGACGGCGGGTCGGGACCGGCCACACAACGTTTGATCCGCGGCGACGTGCGGTTGGCTGCTGCGGTCGGGGCTGCGATCGGCGAGCCGGTCACCGACGCCGGGACGTACGCCGAGGTGTGGCGACTTTGGGTGTCATGTCGGTGGCCGAGCGGGCACCTGCCGCAGGTCGTCGGCGTGCTCACTACCGCAACCGCGCGACGACGCCCACGCGGTCAGCGTCGTATCGCGCTACGGCGGCGGCATGTCGATCCGGATGATTGCCGGCGCGGACTGCGTCTCCTACCGCACGGTCATTCGCATCCGGGTCCGGCGTCGGCCGCCAACCCGGCCCCAAACGGCGGCGCGCCACACCCGGCGGGACGAACAAGGACAGCGCCGGCCTCGGAAACGGGCGCGTAAGAACGAGACAAACAGCGGGGAGGACGGTACGTGGCGAAGACCGATGTGACACGGCTGTTGGCCGGCGAAGGGGCTGGCACCGCATGGCAGTTGTACGAGCAGCAGTTCGCGGCCCTGAACATGCGGGCGGTCCAGCGGCATCTGCTGCGGGGTGCCCTCAGCGCGGACGCCATACCCGGTGGCGCGGCGACATGACTGCGCGTCAGGCCATCGACGCCGGGGCGCAGCCCCCGCAGTATGCCGAGCTTACCGCGGTGCAGGGGCGGCAGTTCCCGGCATGGCTGGACACCGCGTGGACCGACGCCACAACGGACGACGCCCCAACGGGCGGGCGGGCTGCGTTGCTGGTGGAGGCGGCGCGGCGGTGGCCGTGGCAGGTGTGGATTGGTCCCGGCGGGTCGGCGACACCGACACCACTGCTGGCCGTCAATGATGCGTTCCTGGCCATGGTGCTGCAGGTCCCGATCGGCCACGTCATCGACAACGCTGACGACTACACCGATGTGTGGTGGCGGTGCGTCTTACGCCGTCTGCCGCGCGGTTCGGTGGCCACCGTGGCGGGCTCGCTGGTGTTCCATGCGCGCGAGCCCGGCGGGCTGACCATCGAACTCGGCGCCGAACAGCACACCCGACACGGCAACGAACAGGGCGGCGCGGTGCGGCAGGTCATCGCCTCGGCGCAGGTGCAGCGCAGCACACTACGGACACATCTGCGGCAGCTTGCAGAGGACGGGATGCTCGGCGTCCTGCGTCGGGCCTCCGGTACAGACTGGGGCTGCTACGCCCTCACCATGCCGCTGCCCGCCCTCGCCGCCGCCGTACCGGACACGGCAGTACCGGACACAGGAATGTGATGAAGGACTACGGACCGCCGCGCTCCCGCGCCGAGGCGGAACAGACCGTGGCGGCCCATACCGCCCGAGACGGCATCTGCGAGGGATGCCTGGCGGCCTGGGCGCGACTGACCCAGTACCCGTGCATCCACCTGCAATGGGCGCAAGCACTCATCAACAACGACACCGAGAAGGGCGCAGACCCATCCAGCCGCTAAGCATCGCGGCTCAGTGCCTGCGGCCTCTCCGGGCGACGTGCACAGAGCGGCTCGACGAGCAGCAGTACTGGCGTAGGACTACCCGTCCATCGCAGCGCCTAGCGCCGCATGCACCGGAAACGACTGATGAAGGAAGGACGTTCGGCGATGAGGGTCGGCTACAGCATGTGGGGGTTTCTCGGCGCCGGCGTGGTCGACACCCCGGACGGTGCGCGCAGCTACCGCCGCGCGGTCGTCGACGGTCTGCGCGGCGCGGGGCACGGCGTGGTGTTTCTGCAGCGGAACCGGGACCGCGACGAAGCGTCCGATCCGGTGCTCGATTTCCGGTGGGACGACGGGTTGCCGCCACTGGACGCGTTGGTGCTGGAGTGGCGGTGGCGGTTGCCGGGACGGAACGACACGCCGTGCGGCTCCATCGGCCATACCTGCGACCTGCACCGGCAGACCCAGCTGGTAGAGCACTACACCCGGACGGCCGGGACGCCGACGCTGCTGTGGGATCTGGACCGGCAGCTGCAGCCCGACGATCCGTTGCCTGGGCTGCCGAACGTCTTCGTGGCCGACTTCGCGCTGCGGCCAGGGCCCGGCGTGGTGTCCCTGCCCTGCCCGGTGCCCGACGTTCTGCTCGACACCGCCGACCCGGCCGCGCTGGTCGCGTTGGACCGGCCGACCGATCTGGTGTACGTCGGCAACCGCTACGACCGGGATCCCTCGTTCGACACGTACTTCGCGCCAGCGGCGCGGCAGCTGGTGCACGAGGTCGCCGGGAAGTGGACCGGTGTCGAGCGCTGGCCGCACGTGCGGTTCATCGGCCGGGTGGCCTACCCGGACGTGGTGAGTATTCACCTCCGGTCGTTGGCCACGGTCCTGCTCATGCCGGACCGCTACGCCTCGGTGGGCGCGACGGGCTCGCGGCTGTTCGAAGCCGTCACGGCCGGCTGCGTGCCGTTGGCCACCGCGGAGCTGGCCTCGGCGGACGTGTTCGTCCCGCCGCAACTGGTGGTCACCGACGGCGCGCAGGTGGTTGAGCGGGTGCGGTGGCTGCGCCGCATCCAGGGCACCGCCGAGCACGTCGCGATCCTGGCGCAGTGCCTGCAACGGCTGGAGCCCTTTCGCGCCTCCCGGCACGCTGCTGCCCTGGACCAGCTGTTGCGCCAGATCTCCAACGCAGCACGAGCCGCCGGCACCGCCCGAACGGACCTCGAAGTAACGACGAGGAGTTGATCATGCTCAACCCGGCGAGTTTCGCCACGTTCACCGACGCCTACCTGGCCGTCCTGCGCACGATCGCCGACGGGCCGCACTATGTCACCGCAGGCCGCGGGAAGGACGCCTGGGAAGTCCCGAACGTCAGTTTCCGGCTGGATGACCCGGTCGCCCGTACCCTGTACCTGGCGGCCCGGCGCGCGAACCCGGTGTTCAACGTCGCCGAGTTCCTGTGGTACGTCGCCGGGCGCGACGACCTCGACATGATCGCCTACTACGCGCCGCGGCTGCGGCAACTGAGCCTCGACGGGCAGCACCTGGCCGGCACCGCGTACGGACCCCGGCTGTTCGCCCCCGGCGGCACGGACCACCGCAGCCAGTTCCAGCGTGTCCTGGACCTCACGGTGCACGAACAGGACAGCAAACGCGCCGCCATGATCGTCATGCGACCGGACGAACTGGAGGACCCGAACCACCCGGACGTGGCCTGCACGCTCGCCCTACAGCTCATGCGGCGTGACGGCAAGCTGCACATGACCAGCTACATGCGCGGCAACGACGCCAAGATCGGCCTGCTGTGCGACGTGTACTCGTTCACGATGATCCTCGAGTTCGCCGCCCGGCTGCAACGCGTCCCCGTCGGCACCTACACCCACCACGTCGGCTCCATGCACATCAACACCGCCGACCTCGACCATGTCCGCGCCATCCTCGCCGAGGCGGACACCGCACCCGCTGACCCGTTCCCAGCAGATCCGATGCCGGCCGACACCGACTGGTCCGTCATCGGCGAGGTTCTGCACCACGAGGAAGCGCTCCGCAACAACCACCGGGCCCTGTCCCCGGCCGCGGCGGCCGAACTGGCGGTGGGCCTGTACTGGCAGCGGATCGTACTGCTGCTGGAGGCCTACCGGCAGATCCAGCACACCACCGAGCCGGTCACCCGGGACGTACTCGGCGCGCTGCATCCTGGCCACCGTTGGCTGCTTGCGCACCGCTGGCCCGACCGCATCCCGGCAGCGACGGTCCACCGATGAGCGCTGAACCCGCCGCCGCGGCGCCGGCCAGCACCGATCAGCGAAGCGCCCGGACGGTGTCATGGGCGGACTGGACGGTCGTGCTGCTCAAACCGGACTGCGTCCGCCGTGGCCTGGTCGAGCCGGTGCTGGCCTGGGTCGAGGAGGCGGTGCGGCTGGTGGACGTGCGCCGCGTAAAGCCGAGCACGGAGCAGGTCTTCGCCCACTACGACGACATGCTCCTGCTGTCGGAGGAGCTCGGCCGGAACGTGCCGGCCGAACTGCGGCGCATCTTCGTCGGCCAGACCGTCGTCATCGCCCTGGGCCACGGCCCGGACGCCACGGCCCGGGTGCGAGCCATGGTCGGGCCCACCGACCCGGCCGCCGCGCCAGCCTCGACCGTCCGTGGCCGGTTCGCCAAAGACTCCCTGCGCCGCGCGGTCGCGGCCGGGCGGCTCGTCGACAACCTCATCCACACCTCCGACCACGCCGGCGTCGTCGAACGCGACTTCGGCATCTGGTACGGCCCGAACCTCGCCCACCTGCTGCACCCCGAACCGGCACCGATCCCCAACCCCGCAGGAGGCACGCCATGACCCTTGTCGATCTCGGCATCCCCGGCATCGGGCGCACCGCGAAGCAACTGCCGCTCATGCCCGACGGCGAGCAGGCCGGCCTGGACCCCTACATGGCCACGATCGTGGGCTACCGCAAGTCCGGGCTGTCGCTCAACCACATCATCGGCTGCCCGCTGGACTGCGGCTACTGCGTGCGGCACTTCTGGGGCAACTTCGACGACAAGACCCCACACCTGCTCGTGCCCACCGCACAGGCGATCGACACGCTCGTCAACCACCCCGGCTTCGAACCGCACGTCACCCCGGTCCAGGTGTTCAACAAGGCCACCGACCCATTCCTGCCCGGCGTCAAGCCGCACCTGTTCCAGGTGCTCACCGCGCTGGACGAACGCGGCTACACCAACCACGTCCTCGTGATCACCCGATTCAAAATCACCGCACAGGACATGGCCATCCTGGAGTCCCTGCAGCACCTGCGGGTGACGCTGCTGCTCACCTACAGCGGCATCCGCGACGAACGGATCGAACCGATCGCCAAGTCGGACATCACGCTCACCTCGCTGCGCACCGCCGCCGCGCACAAACAGCACACCGGCGTGGTGCTGTACTGGCGGCCGATCGTGCCCGGCTGGAACACCGACCCCGCCACCATGGCCCACGTCCTGGACGCCGGCCGCAACGCCGACGCCATCGTCTTCACCGGCTACTACCACCAGCAGACCAACGACGCCTACCTGCGGTCGCTCGGCGTCGACCTGCCGTTCGGCCCCGACGACTACCACCGGCGCAAGACCATGTCCGACGACCTCGACGCGACAATCGTCGCCGCCTGGCAGGCATCGGGCATCAACACCCCGCTGTTCCGCAAGACCAGTTGCGGCGTCGGCTACGCCCACGGCGCCGCCGACTACAACGGCCACTGGGGCGTACCCGGACTGTGCGACATCTGCCCCGCCAAACAGCAGCGGCGCTGCGCGACCGCGCACACCACACCGACCCCCGCCACACTGGACGCCGTGTTGGACCGCCTCGGTCTCGCCGACGTGCCCTATCGCGTCGACGACGGCCGCGTCTGGGTGTCCGGGCTCACCGAGATGCAGCGGTATCCGATCCAGCACCTGCTCAGGTTCCAGGTTTGGAACGTCGACTCGCCGCACTTTGCCGGCGCGCACGGCCGGTCCCCACGGCCATACCATCGTCGAAGCGGACCTGGCCGCTGTGGAGGCTGCGAAAGCGGAACTGGCCCTGGGCGGCCCGCTACGAAGACGACTGACGGTAACCGGCTCTCAAGGGGAGATCGGCGTGGTGCACCCAACGATCCAGACATGGTCGGCGAGGCCCTGGCATGCGGCGCCGCTCGTCGCGATCGACCTGGAAGGCAGCGGCGCGCAGGACCACGAGCAGGAGGCGATCCTCGAGATCGCCGCCGTCCCGCTGCTGCACGGTGTCCCCGACACCGACACCGCCTACACCACGCTGATCAACCCCGGCCGGTCGATACCACCCCGATCCTGGATCTCCCCAGGACTTGGCGGCGACGCCCTCAGCGACGCCCGCGCACTCGCGACGGTCGAACCGGAACTCGCAGCCCGGCTCAACGCCCGGATCCTGGTCGGGCACAACATCGGCGTGGACTGGCGCCTGCTCCACCGCCGCTGCCTTACAATCGCGCCCGCCGCACTCCTCGACACCCACAAGCTCGCCCGGTCACTGATCAACGCAGGCTCCCGCAGCCTCAGCAACCTGATCAACGCCCTCAACCTCACCGCCGCCGCCAACGCCGCCGCACCAGGCAGCCAGCCACACCGAGCCCTGTGGGACACCACCGCAACCGCCCTGCTCCTGACCGCGCTCATCGCCCGCGGCTGGCCGTCCGAACCTGCCCTGTCCACCGTGCTCGCCGCCGCCGGCCAGCCGCTACACAACCAACCCCCTGCAGCCGTCGACGGCACCGACGCCGCGACACTGTTCTAACACGAGCGGAGTTTCGTCCGACGTGACATCACCCCGGACCGTCGTACCCACCGCGATCATCACGGACGGGCGGGTCTTCGCCGGTGGGCGCGCCGTACCGGTCACCCTGGCCGGCCAGTGGGAGTTCCCCGGCGGCAAGGTCGAGCCCGGCGAGACCGAACCGACACGGTTGAACAGGAGTGCCGCGAGGAGGGGCTCCTTCAGCAGTTGCCGAGGTGTTCGGCGAGCGCCTGGAACGCCTCCGCGTATTCGGGGTGCTTGCCGCTGAGCTCGCGGCCCGGGCCGGTGAGGATCGTCTCGATCGCTGCATCGGCGAGGCTGTCGTGGTTGCGGCTGCTGTCGATGTGGGCCTGGATGGCGGCCTCCACCTGGTGGAACGTGTCGGGCATGCCGGCCGTCACCGCGGGTCCCCGGCGCCGCAGTCGCAGGGCCGCGGCTCGTACGCGGACGGGCCGCGGCCCTGTTCGCGCCACACTGAGCAGCATTCCCGTCGTGCCGTGTCAACCGGCGACGGCGTTGCATATCGCCTGGTAGGAACCCAAATCTAATTGATCAACTCACGTGCGACGGTGTTACCCTAGACACATCCACAGGGGCTTCGAACCTATGGATTTCATCAAGGAAGTTGCCCAGCTCGTGCGCTACTCCATCGCAAGAACGGACCGCACTCTGCGCCTGTGTCTGCTCCTGCTGTGCGCGGCACCGGCCGTCGCGGCGGTGCTGTACCTCTACGGCGTCCTGCTGCCATCGGCCATGCGCCCGTAACTGACCCGTGGACGGGCGGTCGTCTGGTGCGGGGAACCGCGTCACCCGTTCGGCGGCCGGGTGTTGCGAAGCTTGGTCCTGCGCGGCAAGCAGGTCACACCGACACTCGCGTCGAACCCCGGGAGACCTCGGTCTACCGCGCCACGGAGGACTCTACGGGCGGCCTGCCCGGGGTTTCTTGCCGTCGCCCAACGCCGACCAGAAGAGACCCGGACGGTGTCAGCTTGTACCGACCCGGCCGGCAGCCTCAGGTTCGGCCAGCCCAACACCATGACCACCGGCGGGTTCCTGTCTCATTCGATGCAATAGTTCCTTTTTCCCCAGTACGTCAGCGGTGACGGGCGCAGCCGGCACGCGAGCACGAGCGGCTTCCCCCGCTGCTGCGGCTCCCGCCGACCGTAGTTCCGCTCCCCACAACACGTTCCGTCCTGCCGATCCGCCGCGGCGGACTGATACTTGGCTTCGTCGGTGACTTCGGGGCTCTGGCTCAGACTGTGTGATTGATCTTGTATAGGCCGGGTTCTGGTCCGTCCACGCCGGGTGGGTTGGCATGGTTGCGGTGTGGTGAACGTGACGATCTCGCCAGATGGCGACGACCCGATCTCGTGGCGGTGATCCTGCAGGGCCCGTCATGGAAGTTCCAGTTCCGTGCCCAGCGCCAGGAGTTCCGTCGTCTGCGGGATATCCGGCTCATCGCAGAGGAGGGTGCAGTCGGGGTCTGTCGGTTTTCGCGGTCGACTGTACGGATGTTCACGCTCGGCCGCACTCCAATCCGGGCGCGACGAGACGTGCGCCGGGAAATGAGTTATGTACCGTCGTTGCCGTCGCGCAGGGAATGGATCATCGTCTTCAGGGTCCGGAACGCTTCTGACTGCTCGGTCTCGGTCAGGCCGGCCAGCATTCTCACCTCGACGGTCCGGACCGCTGCGGATGCCTTCTCGAGGCTGCGTCGGCCGCGGGCCGTGTGGGAAGGACCTTCCCGATGAGTGCCTCCGCGGGCGAGATGAAGTCGGGGCCGGTGGCGGGCATGATGATACGCCTGAGTTGCCTCACCCGATCGACGCTCACGCCCTGGTCCTCGCCCCCGCCGGCGGACCGGGGGCGCTGTTCTACCTGCTTTGGTCCTTGTGTCGCTGACTCTGGTGCGGGCGCCGGGGCTTGCCTGCGCGTCGCCGAAGGCGTAAGCGCAGGCCGCGGAGCGACCCCGTGGCGCCGCGGTGCGCCACGTCAGCGGCGCCTTGAACCCTACAGAAAAGTTCTCACGGGGATTCTGTAGGCGGGATGTCGTAACCCGCTTGATCCGTTACACGGTGACTCCAGTTGACG
This sequence comes from Dactylosporangium sp. AC04546, assembly GCF_022095675.1. Taxonomy (GTDB): domain Bacteria; phylum Actinomycetota; class Actinomycetes; order Mycobacteriales; family Micromonosporaceae; genus Dactylosporangium. Next base: position 84,934 of record NZ_JAHYSG010000050.1, read on the forward strand.
GGTTACACGGGCCTGGAGCATGCCGGACACGGACCGTAACGCCGGCCGTCCAAGACGCTGGCGTCCGCAGGCATCCGCTTCTGGCCGATGAACGTGCGTCGTCAGCGCTGGCTCACGACGAGCCCTTCAACGTGCGGCAGCGTCAGTAAG
>NZ_JAHYSG010000051.1 GCF_022095675.1 Dactylosporangium sp. AC04546
GATCGAACCGATCGAACCGATCGAACCGATCGAACCGATCGAACCGATCGAACCGATCGAACCGATCAGCCGAATAGCGACTGGAGGCAACGACGTGACGACGTCCCTCGATCCGCTCGTGACCGATCCCGCCGAGGACCTGCGCCCGCCCGCCAGTACGCCCGCGCTGGCCATCGACAGCGGCGGCGAAACCTTACTGGGACTCCTGCACATTCCGGCCGGCCCCGGCCCGCATCCGATCGTGATCATCCTGCACGGCTTTCCTGGCAACGAGCGCAACTTCGACCTGGCGCAGGCGTTCCGGCGGGCGGGGTACGCCGCCCTGGTGTTCCACTACCGCGGATCGTGGGGGGTCGGCGGATCCTGGTCGTGGGGGCACGTCCTGGAGGACGTCGGCCGAGTACTGGCCGCCGTCCGCGACCGCTCCCTCGTGGCCGCCCACCGGCTCGACCCGGACCGGCTGTGCCTGATCGGCCACAGCCTCGGCGGGTTCGCCGCCCTGATGAGCGCCGCCGCTGACCCGTCCGTCGCCGCGGTCGCCGCGGTCGCCGGGTTCGACCTCAGCGTCGTGGACAGAGCCGGCCGTGCCGATCCGGCCGCACGCGAGGCTTACATCGACATGTTCGACGGCGAACTGCTGCCACTGCGAGGTACCAGCGGGAAAGCGCTCGTCACGGAGATCGAGGCGGCCGGACAGGCCTGGGCATTGACCGGCCTCGCGGCGTCGCTCACCAACCGCCCTGTGCTGCTCGTCGGCGCTGGCGAGGACCACATCGTCACCCCGGTCGAGGTGCACCACCGACCACTCGTCGACGCCTACCTCGCACACCCGGAGAACCGACTCGAGCACCACGTCCTGCCCGCCGACCACGCACTGTCCGGCCAACGTGTACAGCTGACGCGTCTGCTGCTGAGCTTCCTCGACCGGCACCTACGCCCTGTACGGTGATCGCCGCATCGCCGATCCCGAATGCGCCGCGGCCGGGCCGACCGTGGCAGTCGGCCGGACTTGCGCTCGGTGCCGTAACAGCGCTCGGGCTCGCCCGGTTCGCCTACGGTCTGCTCGTCCCGGCCATGCGCACCGACCTCGGCTGGAGCCTTGCCCAGGTTGGCGCGGTGACCACCGCCAACGACATCGGACCTCGTCGGCGCACTAGGTGACGGCGCCGCTGGCCCGGCTGCTGACGTTGACCGGCACCTTCCGGTGGAGAATGTCGGCTGTGTCGGTACCCCATCCTGCTCGCCGCGCGCCTCGCGGCCGGCGCTGCGGGTGCGCTGGTGTTCGTCACCGGAAGCGGGATCGCCTCCCGGCTGGGCACCGCGGTCGGCTCGGCCGCACCGATTGGCGTCTACGTCGCGGGCTCGGGTGCCGGCATCGTGCTCGGCGGCGCCACGGTCCCCTCGCTGCTGGACCCACCCCGAACGTTAACCGCTGGCCTGGCTCGGCCTGGCGAGTCACCGCCGCAGTCGCCACCGTCATCAGCTGGCGAGCGGCACGCACCGACCCTCGCGACGACGGCGAGGACACCGAGGTCGCCGTACGCCGCCGAGCCCAGGTCCGTCCACTGTGGCGCTTCGCCACCGCCTACACGCTCTTCGCTGCCGGCTACATCACGTACATCACATTCCTCTCGACCTATATGGCCGAGCACCGGTGGTCGGCCACGCAGACGTCTCTGACTTGGACGATACTCGGCCTCGCCGTCCTCGCCGGACCACACCTGTAGAGCAAGCCGGCCGCTGCATGGCCACACGCGTGGACCCTCACCACGCTCCTGACGATGGTCAGCGCAGCCGCCGCCGCACCACTGTTGACGCCAGCCCCGGCGATGCTCATCGGGTCCGCAGCTGCCTACGGGGCCGCGTTTCTGTCCGTGCCAGCAGCCATCACCACACTCGTGCGCGACACCACCACCCACGCCGACAGGATGCCGACGCTAGCCGCGTTCACGGCCCTGTTCCCCGCGGGCCAGACCGTCGGACCGTGGGTTGCCGGCGGACTCGCCGACCGTACGACCTCGGGCACTACGCTCGCCTGGACGGCACTGCTCTGCGCCATAGCGGCCGTGCTCGCCGCCAGCCACTCGCTCAGCTCAGGCAGGCGCGGCCCGCCGGCCCCGCGATAACGACGTCTTGAGTTGCGCGTGTTGCGATGCGGCCATCGCTCGTGATGCCGCCAGCTCGGACGCGCCGGCATTGGGCACACTTCACATGTAGCCACGGTCGCGATAGGCGCGCGCCGCGCCCGGGTGGAGGGGTGCCGGCAGGAGTCGCCATGCGACGAAGGGGTTGAAGCCGGCGAGGCTGCTGTGAACCGTCGGAAGTCGGTCGAGGTTGTCGAGCAGTAACTGGGTCACTTCGTAGACGATCGGCTCGGGAACGTCCGCACCGACGACGAAAACCGTGTCGACGAAGCAGGTGGGCACGTCGCCGGTCTGCAGGCCCGGGTACGTGCCGGCGGGGATCACCCCGGGCTTGGCGCCGAACCGGCTCGCCAGATGCTTGGTGACGTCGGTGGGAAGCGGTGCGAGGTCAATGGGGCGCGGACCGTGGGCCGCGCGAGCGATGCTCGGTGCGGGCAGCGTTGTCGCGCCGAAGACGAAGTCGATATCACCGGCGTGTAGCGCGGCTACGAGCGCGTCGTACCCGGCGAGCAGGACGTGTCCGCCGGCGGTGATGATGTCGTCGTAGCTGGTGGTGTAGTGCGAGAGCACCTGTTGGAACATCAGTTCGTCGGTCGTGTCTGTCGGTGGTGCGCCCACGCGGATGCGGCGCCCGGCTACCGCTTCGGGAAAGCTGGCCTGCTGGTCGCGGGCGGCGAGCAGGTTGTACGGGAGCGGCGACCAACCTGTGCCCAGACAATTGAGGTTCCGCAGTGGCTCTTGGAACGGCAGTCCACCGTTGTAGGCGGCGGCGACGACCACGTCGATACTCATCGCGATCTCCGCCTGTCCGGCTGCGACACGATGCAGGTTGTGCTCGCCGCCGCCTGCCTCGAGGGCGAACCGGAGGTCGGTGCTCGTTTCCTCGAGCAGACGGAGTAGCTGCTCGGTCATCTCGTACCATCCGTCGCCCGGATTGCCGCCGAGCCACGTCAGCGTGCCCGCAGTTGTGTCCATGTGCGCTCCTATTCGTCTTCTGGTGATCCGGTTGTCAGTGCTCCGAGCGGCGCGGCGAGTACGACTACGCGGTGAAGTGGACACGTTGAAACGCTCGCCTCCAGGCGCTGACTTCCTCGCCTACACTGCGCGGATTGTCATCCCCACACAGCCCGCGGGCGATGAACTCAGCCAGCACGGGCATATCGGCCCCTGTCATGCCAAGGCGCGCAACCTCCGGCGTGCCAAGCCGCAGCCCGTTCACGTCCCCGGCGATTTCGCCGATCGGCAATCCGATGCCGCTGGTGAGCAGATTCACCGCCCGCAGCCGCCGGGCGGCTGACTGGCCGCCAAGATAGCCGCGAGCGTCTACAGCGAACTGATGGGACTGGGTACACCGCCCGCCCGGCGCGTAGACGGGGATCCCGCGAGCCTGCAGCGATTCGGCCAGCCCTGCCGCCGTCGCGACCATGGCCTCGGCATAGTCAGCGCCGGCCGCTTGCCAGTCCAGCAACGTCCGCGCCAGTGCCGCGGTCTTGCCCACGTCGAAGTTGGCGGTCAACCCTGGATACGCGATCGCCTCGAGCCGCTGAGCAATCTCGGTGTCGTTGGTGAGGATCAGCCCACCCGGCGGCCCGCCGAGGCTCTTGTAGGTGCTCATCGTCATGAGGTGGGCGCCCTCGGCGAGTGGGTTCGGCCACGCCCCGCCGGCGATCACGCCACACAAGTGAGCGGCGTCGAAGAGCACTTTGGCGTCGACGCTGTCCGCGATCTCACGGATGTCCGCGACCGGATGCGGAAACAGGTTCAGGCTGCCGCCGATCGTGATCAGGCTCGGCCGGACCTGCCGGGCGAGTTCGGCGAGCGCGTGCAGGTCGACGCTGTAGCGATCGGCATCCACGGGTGCCGCAACTGTCGTCAGGCGGTACAGCCCGGCCGCGCCGTCGCGGTGATGCGTGACGTGGCCGCCGATACAGGCAGGCGGCGCGATGATTGACGTACCTGGAGCGCAGGTCGCCATGAACGCGTAGAGGTTGGCCAGCGCGCCCGAGCCGACGCGGATCTCCACGTAGCGCGCCCCGAACACCTCGGCGGCCAACTCGGCCGCGATCACTTCGATCTCCTCGATGGCCTCCAGACCCATCTCGTACTTGTCTCCGGGGTAGCCCAGCGATGCCCGCGACCCCAGCCTTGCGGACAGCATGGCCTCCGCCGCCGGGTTCATGACGTTGGAGGCGGGGTTCAGGTTCACGCACTCATGCTCGTGGATCACCCGATTCCGGGCCACCAGAGTGGCGAGCCGATCGGCGATTCCAGCATGGTCCATGGATGTCGTGCTGCTGACGACCGACTCGACACGTTGCGCGACGACATCCGTCAGCCAAGGGCGATGAGCAAGAGCAGCGGCCATGACGTCCTCCTAGCGCGGCGTCCGTGCGGCGCCGGTCACCGACCGACGTTACGAGCAGAACAGCAGGCCGGTCATCGGTCATGAGCAGCAAGCCATCGCCCGACGATTGCTACAAATGTAGAATTGCGCGGTGACCGCGATCCCAACAGCTGGTCAGCCAGATGGTCTGCAGCGCGAACTCGACCACCTCGCCGCAGGACTTGGACGCAGCGTCAGTCTTGACGACCCAGAGGGCGCGCTGCTCGGCTACAGTGCCCAGGGCTCAGACATCGACCCGGTCCGGATCACGGCCATCTTGACCCGACAGGTGCCCGCGGCGGTCCAGGACTATCAGCGTCACCACGGAGTCGAGACAGCCACCAGCCCCTTCACGTTGCCCGGCAACGCGGAACTGAACATGGCGCCGCGGTTGTGCCTGCCGATCCTGCGCGGCGCCAACCGGCTCGGCTACCTGTGGATACTCACCGACGGTGTGGACCTGGACCCCACTGACCGCATGACCGCGAATGAGTCGGCGCGGCGCATCGGCCGAATCCTGGAGTCCCGCGCGAGTCAGCCCGCGGACGGGCCGACCACCGACCGGGCGTTCGCCGAACTTCTCGCCCAAACCGCCTCACCTGGCGATTTCATCAGCCACCTCGCCAGATCGGCGCCGTACGCGGTGGACGCACCCATGCAGATCGCGGTCGCCATCGCCGCCAGCCGCGACCACGACGAGCGCACAGCCTCATCGGCCGCGCCGCCCACCGGCAGAGCACCCACAGCCTCCGCACTTCACCGCACACCTGGGGTCGTCGCCACACACGTCACGGCCAACCGAATCGTCACACTGCTGACCGCCGCCGGTCGCGGCGGCGCCGCACCGCACGCGCTCATCCGGACCCTCAGCACGTGGGAATCCGACGACCGGTGCTTCATCGTTGCGACCAGTCCGCCCATCAAGCTCGCCGACGCCACCTTCGTCAGGGACTACGCCCGAGCAACGCTCGCGTGCGAAATCGCTTGTTTCGATCGCGCTCTGCCGACGTCGCTGTCGTGGAACGACCTCGGCATCTACCAACTCCTTCTAGCAGCCGCCCGGCCCGGCGCGTGGGTCTCAGCGCGCGCACCGCTCGATCACCAGATGGCCGCCATCACCCCACTGAGCCAAACGCTCGAGCGGTACCTGGACCTCGGCGCTGATGCCGGGCGAACCGCCATCGACCTGCACATCCACCGCACCACCCTGTACTACCGGCTGCGCCGGGCCGCCCAACTACTCGACGTCGACCTGGACAACGGCATCATCCGCGCCCAGGTTCACGCAACCATGAAAGCCGGCCGCCTCGCCAGAGCCTGGGACCACTTCCAATGGACGCACACATTGCTGGACTCGGTACGTCCATGATCAGCCTACGGAACCTGCGCGGGGTCGCAAGGTGAGGGCGCGGGCCGGGTTGGCGACGGTGATCGTCTCCCACGCGTCGTCGCCGATTCGTTGTGTGACGGTATGGCGGAAGTGCTGGAGTACGCCGGGCATACCGGGTCCGGATGTCACTGATCTCGCTGCCGCGGTTGTGGTGTCACCGCCGACGAGTAACTGGTGGAGGTGGCCGCGTGTGGCGAGGAGTTCGATCAGGGCTGGGGTGCGCCAGTCCGTGGGATGGTTCGGGCGGGACGGACCGTCGAAGCACAGGAACGCGCCGCTGCTGGCCAGTTCGAGAAGGTAGCCGTCGTCGGGGTTGCGGCCGACGTGGCCGAGGACGGTCGAGGTTGACGGGACGCTGTTCTTGCCCAGTTCGGCGAGGACCAGGTCGCCGGCCGAGCCGAGTTCGAGGTGGATCGCCACAGGTGTGCCGGTGAGTATGTGCGCCGCAGCCGCGGCTTCGAGGGAGACGCGTTCGAAGGTGTCGAGGTGGTGGTAGCCGGTACCGATCTTCACCAGTCCGCAGGGATGGGTCGTTGAGGTGATGTCGGCCACGATCAACCTGGCGAGGTCGTCAGCCGTTCGGTTGGCCTCCTCAGGATCGTGGTGCATGGCGCGATGTCGTCCGGTCGCCGCCACGATGTGCAGTCCCGTCGCCGCGGCTATCGCGGCCAGATCGGCGCGACGTCTGCCGAGTCCGCGGGGTGTCCACTGGACGACGGTGCGGCCCCCGGCGGCGGCGAACGCCTGTGCTTCGGCTGTTGCGGCCTCCACGTCGTCGAGTTCCTGTCCGGGCAGAGCCGGCGTACGAAAAAATAGATGGTCGTGAGAATTGGTGGCGCCGAGCTGATCGGAGTTGACATCGCCGAGCACAGTCCGTATCGATGTTGGGTGGTTCACTGCTGGTCTGGTTCGTTGATGTGCAGCACGGTGTAGAGCGTGGCGTCATTCAGCACCGTCGCGCGATCGAGTCCGGCGATCGTCGTGAACTCGATCGTCTGCCAGGTCGTCGGATCGACGCCTGCGAACGCGAGATGCGTTTCCGGGAGTTGAGCTCGGGCGGCCACCGCTGCTTCCAGCGCCTGCGCCACCGTGACGAGATCGGCGGCTTGGTCGACCATCTCAGTTCGCAGCAACGCGTGGGTAACGGCTGATTTTCCGCACCTGCCAACACCGAGTGCGGTCGGCACCCAGGTGTGCACTTGCGGTCGACCGAAGTCGCGCACGATGCCGTCGAAGCCTTGGCCGCCCCACAGGAATTCGGCCGCGGCGTTGCTGTCCGCCCACAGGTAGAAAGGTGCGTACTGGTTCACCTGCGACCCGTCGGCACCTACCTCACGGATGCAGTACGCCTTGCACCGAAGGCCTCTGCGGTTGTCGAGCGCGCTACCTCGCGTTCGCACCCGCGTCCGAATGACCTCCATGTCGTAGTCGGCTGGCAACGCGATGGGGTACTGCATCAACAGCTGTCCGTGTCTCACCGCTTCACATCCCACGGATTGCCGGCGACGGGCTCCAGCCAACGCACGGAGTCACTGCCGGGCGTCTCGGTCTGCACGGCGACGTGGGTCATCGTGGACTGTGGACCGGCGCCGTGCCAGTGCTCCTCGCCCGGGTCGGTCCACACCGACACCCCGGACTCCAGTTCGATGAGGTGGCCGTCGCGCGTGCCAACGTAGCCGAAGCCGTCGGTACAGATCAGCAGCTGACCGCGCTCGTGCGCGTGCCACGCGGTGCGCCCGCCGGCGTCAAAGCACACGACGTAGGCGTGCAACTGCGGGTCCTCGGGCGGAGCGAGGTGCAGTCCGGAGACCGAGCCGGTGAAGCGTGACTCGTCCGGAAGATCGGTAAGCGTGGCGTCGATCCGCCTCATCGGATGTCCTGCTTTCGGAGGTGTTCGAGCATCGCGACGGCGCCACGGACGGCACGGTCGAACGGCGCAGGATCGCCGGCTGCACGGGCCAGCACGTAACCACCCTGCACAACGGCGAGCACGGTGTCCGCGAGCTCGGCAGGTTGCACACTGCCGTCGAATTCGTCGTTGTCCACACCGTCACGGATGACAGCCGCGATGCGGCCCCGCAACTGGTCGAACGTGGTGGCGACCACGTGGTGCAGGGCCGCGGACTCCAGGACCTCGGCGTCGCCGGTCATCCGGCCCACCGGACACCCACGCAAGACCTCGCGCTGGCGCAGCAGATAGGCCTTCAACCGCTCCAACGCGGAACCGTCGCCAGCCAGGTCCGTCTCGGCGCGGGCGAGCAACTGTTGCGCGGTGTCCCGCATCGCCGCAGCCGCCAGGTCTTCCTTGCCGGTGAAATGGTGGTACATACTGCCCTGCCCCGCGCCCGCCCTGTCGAGGATCGCGCGCGGACTGGTCGCGGCGTAGCCGCGTTCCCAGAGGAGCTCCCGGGTGCTTTCGATCAGATGATCGCGGGTCGTGCCATCAGCTTTCGGCATGTTTACATACTAGTAGGTACAGTAAGTGCGGGCAACTCCCCAATCCCCTACGATCGTCTTGGGCGCGCCTCCGGCGGCCGCGCCGAGGCCCAACCGTCACATACCGCTATCCACGGCCCACGTGTCGGTCTACCGCATCCCGCCCGGCCCCGAGATCGGGCCGCCCGCGCGCCAGCTCCAGCACGCGCGGGTAGGGCTAGGCATACCCGGGATCCGGGTGCTACGCATAGTGCGCTGGGACGGCCGCGGCTGGTGTGCTCAGCTCATGTCGATGCGTACTAGAGGCGTGCTGTGGTTCCTGCTCATCGCGTTCGGGGCGGCCTGGGGGGCCATCGCGGCCACCCGGGCGCTCGGTGTCCGGCTGGACAACCCGCTCGCGCAGCTGCCCGTGGCGTTCGCGCCCGCGCTCGCCGCGATCGTCGTCCGCCGGTTCGTGACCCGCGAGGGGTTCGGCGACGCGGGGCTGGCACTCCGGTTGCGGCCGGCGCGCCGGTACTACCTGCTCGCCTGGCTGGGGCCGATCGTGGCGCTGGCCGTGGCGGCGGGCCTGGCGACCGCGACCGGACGGTACCAACCCGACCCTGGTGACCTGCCCGACATCCTGCCGCTGCTGGTCCTGGCCCTGCTGCTGCCGCCGCTGTTCTGGGGCGAAGAGTTCGGCTGGCGCGGCTACCTGCAGCAGCGGATCGGCGGCCGCCCGGCGGCGGCGGTCCTGGTGACCGGGGTGATCTGGGGCGTGTGGCACTGGCCGCTCGCGTTCGCCGGGTACACGACGTTCGACGACCCCGTGCGCGGGCTGGCGCTGTGGACCGTGCAGACCACCGCCCTCGGCGTCGTCCTGGCCTGGCTGTTCGTCCGGTCGGGCAGTATCTGGGTGTCGAGCCTCGCCCACGCCGGCTCCAACATGCTGGTGGGCATCGGCGGCGAGCTGCTGCTGGTCGAGCGCGGCGGCCTGGACGACGACCTGGTCACCCTGCTGGCGCTGGTACCGGTCGCGGCGGCCGCGGTGGTGATCCTGGCGAGCCGTGCGCTCGCCCCGGCCCAACTCGTGCCGGCCGGAGCGGGACCTCGCGTCTCCAACGGGCCGGCGTAGGCGACTACCTGTTCGGTTGCGCGGCCGACAGCCACCGGGTGAGCGTGGCGAGGTACCCGGGCGCGAAGTCGTCGCCGATTCGAATCCGGTGGTCGGCGTCGGGGAAGATCTCCATCGTGATCGGGCCGGGGTCTGGCCGGTTGCAGGCCGCCGTGGCGAACGCGGTGACGCTGGCGGCCACCGGTACCACCGTTTCCGCAGCACCGAACAGGGCCAGGTGCGGGCAGCGCAACCGGATGAGATCCGCGGACGGATCGTGGTTGTGCACGAGTTTGACGAATTCCCAACTGTCCTCGGTCAACGCCGGGCCGCAGGCGATGATCCGCTGGTATGCCGGATCCGCGTCGAGAACGTCCTTCATCTCGGCGAAGGCCACGCCTTGACCGGCCCACCGCATGATCTGGTCGTGCGTTGCTTCGCACGCGGCGATCTCCGACGGCGTGGCACCGTCCGCGCGTAGGGCGTTCGCCGTCGCCCAACGATCCTGCCGCGCCAGCGACACACCCGGCCCCGAGTTGGTGACAACATAGGCCAAATCAGCAATCTGAGCGGCAGCCCGCAGTACCACCCACCCGCCCTCGCTGTGGCCGAACAAACCCACCGCGGCGGTGTCTACCTGCGGCTGGCTCCGCAACAGACGCACGGCCGCAGCCGCGTCGGCGGCCAGGTCGCCGTAGGAGGAGGTGAGCCAGTTCCCAGACGACCCGCCAACACCCCGTTTGTCGTAGGACAAGACCGCAAACCCGGCGCTGAGCAGGTGTGCACGAATCGGCGGGAACAGCACGTCGTTGTCACGATCGGTGGGTCCGGATCCGCCGACCATCACCACACCCGGGTGCGGTCCGGAACCGGCCGGAAGCCACAACGTGCCGGCCAGTGTGACATCGCCGCTGGAGAAGCTCACGTCCTGGTGCATGATCGATCAGGTCCTTTCGATGAGGGGAAACGCGTGCCGTCCAAGATGGACCATTGCGGCTCCGACCGTGGCTCCAACACCCGCAGGTGGTAGCTGCAGTTGGACGGTGTGTCACCGACCGCCCGGGCGTACTGCGACGCGGTCGCCGGACCAGCGGCCATCAAGTGGCCGCCAACTCCGCTGGCTCGACGATCAGCTTTCGCACCTCGGGTGACACGACCCACCACCGTTCTGAAACGCCCTTTCAGAACGGTATCAGAGCAACAGTCGATATGAAAGTCTGTTTCAGAGTTGGCAGCGTACCGCTCGCAGGCAGGCGCGTGACCGTGCTGCCGGTCGCTCGACTCGGCGTCCTGCCGCATGTGCGCCACTGTGGACTGTCCACACGAACAACTTGCAGCCAGGACCGGGGCGGGCAAGGTCAATAGGCGGTTGAGCTGTGGAAAACATAGATCAATCACCTATGCCATCTGTCCACAGTGGATCTGGTGTAACCCGTCCACCCCACCGCGCGGCCCGGACCGCATGCCGGGTCTACCGGGGCATCGCGGTCCTCAGTATTGGGGCTTCGGGGGCACCGTGCGGGGGTTCGACGGCGTCCCGCGCACCGGCGTCGCCGTCGCGACCTGGTGTACCGGCACGCCGGGCCCGGGTCCGGAACGCTGGGACGCGCCTGTGAGTGGACTAGATATGTCAATCTCTCGACATCGTCCGGTACAGCCGGGTCATCTCGCGGAGCGTTGCGGTGATGTGCTCGACCAGTTCGGGAGGGGCGAGTGCCTGCGCGTCCGCGCCGAGCCGGAGCAGGCTGGCAGCGGCGTGGTCGACGCTTTCCAGCGGTATGGTGACGTGTCGCCAGCCGTCCGGGTCGGCGGGTGTGAGGGTGCGCGCTGCCAGCCGGCCGGCCCTCGGGCCGAGGATGTCGGGTAGGGCGGCGATCCCGGCGGGCGACAGGCGTACCACGGCGACCTCGGTCGTCTCGGCCCGCTCGTATCGTTCGACGTGTGCGTGCCAGAACGTGGTCAGGTCGAAGCCGTCCGGGCGGGTGAACAGCTCCGGCAGCCGGCGCAGTTCGACGATGGCGGAGACCCGGTAGGTGCGCGGCTCACCGCTCCCGGCGGCGATCAGGTACCAGACTCCCGCCTTGAGGACGAGTCCCAGCGGGTGCAGCCGCCGGCCGACCACGCCGGGCCGAGGCGCCCAGCGACGGTACCGGACCTCGATGACCTGGTCCTGCCAGAGCGCCTCCGCGACGGCGAGCAGGTGCGGCACCGCGTCCGGCTCCCGGTACCAGCCCGGCGCGTCGAGGTGGAAGCGCTGCCGGATCCGTCTCGACGCCTCCCGGTACGGCGTGGGCAACGCGGCCATCAACTTGAGCTCGGCGGCGGCTACCTGGGCACCCAGTCCCAGCTCGGCGGCCGGCTGCGGCATTCCGGTCAGGAACAGCGACTCGGCCTCGTCGGCGGTCAGCCCGGTCAACCGGGTGCGGTAGCCGTCCATGAGCTGGTAACCGCCGGTGGGTCCCTGCTCGGCGTAGATCGGCACGCCCGCCGCGGCCAGCGCCTCGACGTCGCGGTAGACGGTCCGGGCGGTGACGCCGAGCTGCGCCGCGAGCTGCGCGGCGCTCATCCGTCCTCGGTTCTGCAGCAACAGCAGCAGGGACAGCAATCGGCTGGCACGCACCGCGACAGTCTTCCAGACCACTGACAGAAGATGTCAGGGGTAGCGCCTCATGATCGCCGGCATGAACGACTTCGGCTTCATCATCGGCTCGTGGAACGTCGCCAACCGGCGCCTCAGGACGCTCTTCGCCGGCAGCGAGGAGTGGGACCACTTCCCGAGCACAGTGACCTGCCAGAGCATTTTCGACGGTGCCGGCAACACCGAGGAGATCGTCTTCCCGACGCTGGGTAGCCGCGGCTTCTCGCTGCGGCTGTTCGACGTCGAACGCAAGGAGTGGTCGATCTACTGGGCGAGCAGCACCACCGGGCTGCTCTACCCCCCGGTGGTGGGCACCTTCACCGATGGCCGCGGCGACTTCTACGGCGACGACACACACGAAGGAAGGCCGATCAGGGCGCACTTCATCTGGTCGGACATCACGCCCACCTCGGCGCGCTGGGAGCAGGAATTCTCCGCCGACAGTGGGCACACGTGGGAGTCCAACTGGGTCATGGAGTTCACCCGCGCCTGACCCACGGCCCGGCGGCGCGGCTTCCTTCGAGGAGCAGGGTTCGGGGGTCCCCGCCTGCTCGTTGCGGCGATGATCAGGCTGCTCGCCGGCCTCCTCGCGGCGGATGGCCGGCGACGGTGTCGGCGCCCTGCTGGCGCCCACGGGGTATTCTACGGCCGATCGGGCAGCAGCCGCTCCTCGTGATCCAGCTCCCGCTCGAGCACGCGGAGACCCTCGTCGGGCAGCCGGCCGGCGTCGCGCCACCGTACGAGCTCAGCGCGCTGGGCATCGATCGCCGTGTGCCGGATCCGCACAGCCGCCTCATACCGCAAGGAGACCGGCATCGTCGGCGAGTCGGCGGTGCCCAGCAGATCGATCCGTTCCTGGTAGCGCGCCAGGCGGGTGTGCAGGTGGCCGCGCATCGCCTCGATGGCGTGGGTGTCCGACTCCTCCCCGTCCTCCTCGAGTTCGTCGAGCCGGGCGAGGGCGGCCTCGACGGATGCGGCCCGCGCCTCGTTGCGCAACCGGGCCTGGTCGATCGTGTTCGCGCGCAGGCCGAGCAGCCGGACGAGCGGCGCGAAGGTCAGGCCCTGCCCGACCAGCGTGACAATCACGACGACAAACGTGCAGAACAGCAGCAGGTCCCGGTCCGGGAACGGCGCGCCGCTGTCGGTGACGTGCGGGATGGTGAAGATCGCCGCGAGACTGATGACACCCCGGGTCCCGGACCAGCTGAGTGCCACGACCTCGCGTCCGGTCAGCCGTTCGGCGTTGCGGCGCCCGCGGGCGGTCGGTGTCGCCAGGTCGGTGTCGCCGCCCAGCCTGGTGTGCAGCGACCGCGGCAGCGACTGTGTCACCATCAGCCACAGCGGCCTGAGCAGCAGCACCACGCCGACCGTGATCGCGACCGCGATCACGACCGTGGTCGTGTCGTACTGCGAGAGTCCCCGCACCACCTGCGGGAACTGCTGGCCGATCAGCAGGAACACGAATCCTTCCAGCAGGAAGTCGACCAACCGCCAGACCGCGCTGGTCTGCAGGCGGCTTGCTCCCGAACCCGTGCGTGGCGCGTGGTGGCCGACGATCAGCCCCGCGACCACGACCGCGAGGACCCCGGAGACGTGGATCTGCTCGCCGAGCAGGTAGGCCACGAACGGGGTGGCCAGCGAGATGGCGTTCGCGGCCAGCGGGTCGCTCGTCAGCGGGCGCAAGAGGCGAACACCATACGCCACGAGAGCGCCGATCAGTACCCCACCGGCCGCGGCGAGCAGGAACTGGCCGAGGGCGGACGGCGCAGAGAAGCCGTCCCCGACCGCGGCGGCGACGGCCACGCTGAGAATCGTCAGGGCGGTGGCATCGTTGAGGAGTCCCTCACCCTGGATGAGCGTGATGAGCCGGGGCGGCAGGCCGACCTTGCGGCCGACGGCGAGGGCCGCGACCGGATCCGGCGGCGCGACCGCGGCGCCCACCGCGATGCCGGCGGCCAGCGTCGCGCCGCTGACGAACCAATGGAAACCGGCACCGATCAGCAACGCGGTCGCGAGGACCAGGGCAACGGAGAGACTGACTACGGTGCGCAGGTTGCGACGGATGGCCAGCAGCGACGAGTCCAGGGCGGCGCTGTAGAGCAGCGGCGGGATCACGAACGTGAGGACGAAGGCGGGGTCGAGCGTGACGTTGCGGCCGGGTAGCAGCGCGTAACCGATCCCGACGACGGTGAGCAGCGCGGCTGCGGGCAGACCGGTCCGTTCGGCCACCCACCGGGCCGAGACGATGACGACGAGCCCGGAGAGCAGGAACAGCAGGATCGTCTCGAGGTGCACGATCACATTCTTCCTCGCTGCGCGTGAACGGGCCCGTGGGTCCCGGTTCGGCGCGTGGCTTTCGTCTGGAGGCGGCGGGCGGTCATGGCGAACACGATGGCGACGCCGAGCTGGGCGAGTGGGACGGTGACCACCTGCGAGCCGCCGGCCTCCAGATCGGCCGCCACACGGTCGCTGACCTCGGCCGGGCCGAACTCGGCGAGAATGAGCGGGCCGGACACACAGCACATGAGCAATGCCGCAACGGTGTATAAGGAACGGTGCAAAAGACATGATCACCTGGGCCAAGGGCACCTCGAAAGACTTGAACGTCTCGCGTTCCGGGGTCCCCGTCCCGTTCAGAGGCGTCTCTTCTGGACGTTGAGGCTTCAGCGGTTCTCGGATGCTCGCAACTTGCCGGCTGTCGGTCTGCACGCCGGAGCCGGGATCGTCTACGCCGGTGTCAACCCGTCGCGCTGCCGTCCTGCACGAGGGGCGTCTTGAGACCGTCGCCGAACTGAGACCCTCGGCGGATTCAGTGGCGCGAGGCGCACCGTGGACTCGGCGAGCAGGCGTTTCTCCGTGTCGCGCAGCTCGCCGGCGCGGTCGAACCGCCGGTCGTCGACCGCAGCCCTCCTTGACGCGGTCGCCCACGACACGGTGACCACCCCCGGCACCGTGAACCCGGACCGGGGGAAGTGGAAATACCTAACGTGATCCGGGCTGAATCGGCTGTAGACGCGGAATCGATGCGCGCTGCCCGCGTGGACCCGGGCCGGTTCGCGGATCTCTACGACCGTTACGCCGCGCATCTGTACCGATACGCCTGCCAGCGCGTCGGTGCGGAGACCGCCGAAGACGTCGTCGCCGACACGTTCCTCGCCGCGTTCACACAGCGCGACTCGTACGATCCCGAGCGGCTCGACGCCCGGCCATGGCTGTTCGGCATCCTCACCCGCAAGCTGGCCCGGCACTTCCGGGCGGAGAAGACGCACTACCGGGCGCTGCTGCGGACCACGGCGGAGTCCACCGTCGACGGCCACGCCGAGCGCGTCGCTGCCCGCGTCACCGCATCCGCTGCCCGCTCGCCGCTCGTCGCCGCGCTCGGCCGGCTCTCCGCCGGCGACCGCGACGTACTGCTGCTCATCGCCTGGTGCGACTTCAGCTATGACGAGGTGGCCGCCGCGCTCGACATCCCGCTGGGCACCGTACGGTCCCGGCTGAACCGCGCCCGGCGCAAGGTTCGCGCCGCGCTGGGCGGCATCGACCCCACCGGCGAGGTGTGATGGAACCCGACCTGAGACTTCTGCGTGAGCTCGGCGAGCAGCTCGGGCCGCCGGCCGGACAGCTGCCGCCCCGCCTGCGGGACCGGGTGTTGTCCACGACCGGCCGGGCGCCGCGCCCGCGACGCCGAACCTGGTCCCGCACTTGGCGCACGGCGCTGACCAGCGCCACGACAGCCGCGGTAGCGGTGGCCGTCGCCGTCCCCATAGTGATCACCGGGTCCGGCGGTGACCGGCCACCCGCGACGGTGGAGGTGGCCCGGATGGCCGCGGAGCGAGCGGCGGCCGCCCCGGCGACGTCCGCCCGGCCGGGCCAGTTCGTCTACATCGAGTCGGTGGTGCACTACCTGATCGTTCAAACCGCGACGGCGCCCGCAGCCGACGACGGTCCGCTCCTGGTGCGTGAATGGCGGTCGGTCGACGGCACCCGGGACGGCCTGGTGCAACGGCGCCCGCTCGACCAGCCGCGGGCCGCCTGGCGCGACGAGACCATCGCCGGCTGCCGCGACGGCTCCCAGAGCACCGCCGTCCCTGAGTGGCGTGTGCCGTGCACACCCGAGCCCGGCACCGCCGCCGACCTGCCCGTCGACGCCGATGCGATGCTCGCCTACCTGCGCCGGTCCGGCATCGCCGACGACCAGGCCTTCGACAACGCCGCGCGGGTGCTGTACCTCAGCCAGCACGCACCGGCGGTACAGGCGGCGGTGTTCGCGGCGGTCGGGCGGATTCCGGGCGTCACCGTGCGGCGCGACGTCGTCGACGTGACCGGGCGTTCGGGCGTCGCGCTCGCCTATCGCAGCCGCGACGTGGAGACCGAGCTGATCTTCGACCCTGCCAACTTTACCTATTTCGGCGTGAACCGGACGATTCTCCGGCTCGCGCTGCCCAGTCAGGCCACCGAACCGGCGCCACGGATCCTGATCCGCCAGGCCGTCGAGCACGTGGCGATCGTCGACTCAGTCGGGGGTGTGCGGTGAGACGCGCCGTTGTCGTCGTGGTCGTGTTCCTGGGTCTCGCCGCGTGCTCGGCGACCCCACCGGCACCTGAGGTGGCCAGCGCCCGGCAACCCTCGGCCTCCGGGTCGGCGGGCCCGTCGCCGGCGACCAAGGACAGCGACTACGACAAGGCACTGCGCTACACGCGCTGCCTCACCGAGAACGGGGCGGAGACCTCGGATCCGATCGAGGGCGAGCCGCTCGTCACGGCCCACGTCATCAAGCCCGGGGCGTCCGTCGAAACCATGCTGGCGCGGATGGCGGCGCACGACAAGTGCAAGCAGTTCCTGCCGGCGACCTGGCCGATCAGGATCGACCAGGCAGAGGTCGAGCGGTCCCGGCCCTACTTCGACTGCATGCGCAGTCACGGGATCGACGAGCCGATCCCCGACAAGGACGGCATGGTGCAGACCCCTACCGACGTTTCGTACCGGTCGACCCCCGAGTACCAGGACGCGGTGGCGAAGTGCCGGCACCTGTACGACGACCCGGCCAACGACCTTCCCCAGAACCGATGAGGCGGTCAGTCCTCGTCGGCGGTGCGGCCGTTGTCGCTGTGCTGGTCGTGGCCGCCGCCGTGGCTGCCACACGATCGTCGGGACCCGTCGCCGCACCCGCGCCGGAGACCGGGACGACGACGATCACCCGCACGACGCTGGTCGACGTGACCGTGGCGACCGGCACCCTCGGCCACGGCCCGGAACAGGAACTGGTCAGCCGTTTGAAGGGCACAGTGACGGCGCTGCCGGCCGTGGGCACGACGATCGAGCGCGGTGCGGCCGCCGTACGGATCGACGACCGGCCGGTCGTGCTCTTCTACGGCACACTGCCGGCGTACCGCGACCTCATGCCGCCGCCGGCGGTGCCGGACCGCACCTCGTCCCCGGCCGCAGCACCTGCCGGCGGATCCGTCGGGGCCGACGTCAAGCAGTTCGAGACCAACCTGAAAGCGTTGGGTTATTCCGGATTCACCGTCGACGACGAATACACCACGTCGACCGCCACGGCCGTCAAGCACTGGCAGCGTGATCTCGGGCTGCCGGAGACGGGAACCGTCGAGCTGGGCCGGGTCGTGTACGCACCGGGCCCGATCCGGGCCGCGTCACACGTCGTCGTGGCCGGTCAGGTCGCCGAGGGTCCGCTGCTCACCTTCACGCAGACCGCCCAGCTCGTCACCGCGCTGTTGCCGGCCCGCAGCGCGAGCCTGGCGGCGGTGCAGACGAAGGTGACCGTGGAGCTGTCCGACGGGTCGAGGGCGGCCGGGATCGTACAGTCGGTCGGGACGCCTGATCCCGAGACCGCCGCGTCCGCGGCGGAGCCCATGGTCGCGGTCGTCATCGCCGCCGACGATGCCAAGACGTTCACCGTGCCGGGCGACGGCGCGGTTCGCGTCCGGTTCGTCGCGTCCACCCGCAAGGACGTGTTGGCGGTGCCGGTCGGTGCCCTGCTCGCACTCGCCGAAGGCGGCTACGGCCTCGAGATCGTCGAAGGTGGCACGAGCCGCATCGTCGCCGTGACCACCGGTCTGTTCGCCGACGGCCGCGTCGAGGTGAGCGGGCCTGAGATCCGCGAGGGCATGACCGTGAGGACGGCCCGGTGACGGTCGTGGAGCTTCGGGGCGTCACGAAGACGTACCCGGGAAACGTCACGGCCGTGCGGGAGGTGGACCTGACCGTCGGTCGTGGCGAGTTCGCCGCGATCGTGGGTCCGTCCGGCTCGGGAAAGTCCACGCTGCTCAATCTGATCGGCACGCTCGACCGGCCGACCGAAGGCCGCGTCACCGTCGCGGGACACGACGTCGCTGCGCTCGGCGACCGCGCGGTGTCCGCCTTGCGAGCGGCGTCGATCGGGTTCGTCTTCCAGCAGTTCCACCTCGGGCCGGGGATCAGTGCCCTCGACAACGTCGCCGACGGGCTGCTCTACGCGGGCGTGCGCCGCAAGGAGCGCCGCGCGCGGGCCGCGGCGGCGCTGGACCGGGTCGGGCTAGCGCACCGGGCCGGCCACCGACCGCACGAGCTCTCCGGCGGCGAGCGTCAGCGGGTGGCGATCGCCCGCGCGGTGATCGGTGAACCGGCACTGCTGCTGGCGGACGAGCCGACCGGCAACCTCGACAGCACGGCCGGATCGTCCATCATGGACCTGCTGCGCGCTCTCAACGCCGGCGGTACCACCGTGCTGGTCATCACCCACGACAACACGATCGCCGATCTCGTTCCGCGCCGCATCCGCGTCCATGACGGCGTGGTGGCCGGATGAGCCGTCTCGCGGCCGGCGACGTGCTCAGGCTCGGCGCGGCCGGCCTGCGCGCCCGGCCGTCACGGGCCGCACTGTCGGCACTGGGCATCGCGATCGGGATCGCGGCGATGCTCGCCGTGGTGGGCATCTCCGGCTCCGGCCGGGCCGACCTGCGGCAGACCCTCGACGCACTCGGTACGAACCTGTTGCGGGTCACCGCCGCCGACGACGCGGTGCTGCCGGACGGCGCTGTCGGCATGATCGAACGGATCGGGCCGGTGACCGGGGCGGCAGCGCTGCGCAAACTGCCCGACGACATGCACGTCTACCGCAACGACCGGGTGCCGGCGCAGCAGACCAACGGCATCGTGCCCTTCGCCGTCGACCTCGACCTGACCGAGACCGTCGGTGCGACGGTGGCGCGCGGCGCGTGGCTCAACCCGGCCACCGCCGACTTCCCTGCGGTGGTCCTCGGCGCCGAGTCCGCCCGCCGGCTCGGCATCACCACGCCCGACCCACGGATGGTCGTGCGTATCGGCAGCGAGGGCTTCACGGTCGTCGGCATCCTCGCCCCGGTCACGCTGCTGCCCGAACTCGACAGCACCGCCCTGATCGGCGCACCCGCCGCACGGACCTATCTCGGCACCGAGGCCCACCCCACCACGATCTATTTGCGGACGGCCGACGCACAGGTGACCGCGGTCCGCGACGTGCTCGCCTCGACCGCCAACCCGGCGGCGCCCTACGAGGTCGCGGTGTCTCGGCCCTCCGACGCGCTGGCGGCCAGGCTCGCCACCGAACGCGCGTTCAACGGCCTGCTCCTCGGCCTCGGGGCGGTGGCCCTGCTCGTCGGCGGTGTCGGCGTGGCCAACACGATGGTGATCACCGTCCTGGAACGGCGCGCGGAGATCGGCCTGCGTCGTTCGCTTGGTGCCACGCGTGGCCAGATCCGACTGCAGTTCCTCACCGAGGCCGCGCTGCTGTCGACGCTCGGCGGGGTGGCCGGGGCGGTACTCGGCGTGCTGGTCACCGCCGCCTACGCCGTCAGCCGGAACTGGCCGATCGCGCTGCCCGCCTCAGCCGTGCTGGCCGGCATCGGCGCGACGGTAATCGTCGGCGCGGTCGCGGGACTCTATCCGGCCGTCCGCGCCGCACAGCTCGCACCGACCGAGGCGCTGACCGCGGTGTAGGGCAGTTGTCGGTCATTGCGGGTCCAGGCGATGTTGACGGTGGCATCTGGCCGACCGCCCGGAGCAGCGCGGACCCGTACGCCTGGCCGTGTGCCCCTGCCTGAGCGCCCTGGGTCGGCGGAAGGTCAGGACTTGAGGTGCGACGTGAGGAAGTTGACGATCGGGTCCATCACCTTCTGGGTTGTCCACAACATGCCGCTCTGCGGGTCGCCGACGAACGCGAGGTCACCGTGGCCGGCGCCCTTGACGACGTACCGTGTGGTGTCCACGCCATTGGCACGCAACGCGTTGTGCACAAGCAGCGTCTGACTGGGTGAGACCAGCCGGTCGTCGTCGCCGTGCAACAGCAGGAACGCAGGGTCGGTCGGGTCGACGTAGGTCACCGGATTCGCGCGCTTCACCGCAGCCGGATCGGCGGTTACCGACTTGGTAGTGCCCTGGCCGAAGACCCACCTGGCGGCGTTGTTGCCCGGTCTGACATTGGCCTGCTGCGCCGCCGCGTCGAAGTCGGCGCCGATCTTCGCCAGGTCGGACGGGCCGAACTTGTCGACGACGGCCTGCACGTCACCGCTGAGGTCCAGGTTGTCGCCGGCCTCGAAGTCCTTGACGCCGTTGGTGGTGCCGACCATCGCGGCCAGATAGCCGCCGGCGGACTCGCCATACACGGCGATGTGCTCCGGGTCGATGCCGTACTCTGCGGCGTGCGCGCGGAGATACCGTACCGCCGACCGCACGTCCTTCACTGCGTCGAGGTACGTGGCGCCGTTGGTGGTGGTCCGGTATTGGATGCTCGCTACCACGAAGCCGGCCTCCGCGACGTACGTGCGCTGGTCAAGCGCGGCCTCCTTGCTCGCATTGGCGAAGCCGCCGCCTGGCAGGTAGACGACGGCCGGCTGCGCACCCTCGGCGGCCGGCACCAACACGTCCATCTTCAGATCGACCTTGGTCCCCGCGGTGGTGGGCGACGCGTACGTGATGTCGGCATGGCGATCCACCTTCGCCTTTCCGCAGGCGATCTGCGGGCCGTCCGCCGTGAGCACCGTGCTGGTGCTGGTGTCGCCCGGCGCCACCGAGGCGGCGACGGCGATGTCGGCGCCACTCGGCCTGGCCGCACCGCCCGCCGCGGCAGACCGGCCCGGTTCAGCAGCACCGGCCGGAGCCGAATCGCCCGGCAGGGCCGCACCGCCGGACGCGGAGCCGCCACCGGCCCGGACCGGGATGCCGGCATCGGCCGGGCATGCCGTGGTTGCGGCGCTCGCCGTCGCCGCCGGTTCGGCGCCGTTCGAGCATGCCGCCGGGCCGAGGCCCGCAGTCAGCACGGCCAACACCGCGATGGTTTTCCTCATAGCGCTCCCTATGGAATCGGTTACTCCATAACGTCGGCCGAGCGCCTCGGAGGCGGCTTGGATCCTAAGATCTGCTCCGGTGTGGAAAACACCGCACAGGAAGAAGCGCGGTTAAAGACGTGCCAAAACCGCGCTTATGATCGTCCTGTGGGAACATTCGACGGCCGGTTTGCCCGCGCAGAAGCCCGCCAGCATGCCGAGGCCTACCTCGCGGCCTTGATGGGATCGAGCGACCTCTCGCCCGACGGCACGCACCGACTGCTCAATACAGCCCGCTGGGACGTCGACGGCGTGCGCGACGACCTGCGCTCGTTGGTGCTTGCCCACCTCGGTCACCCATCCGGCGTGCTGATGGCCGGCGAGGCCGCATTTGTCCGCAAGGGCGACCGCTCGGCCGGCGTGCATCGCCGGTTCCTGCCAAGCACCGGGCAGCTGGAGAACTGCCAGGTCGGGGTGTTCCTGGCGTACCGGGGACGGAAGGGGGCGGCGCTGATCGACCGTGAGCTGTTCCTACCGCCCGAGTGGTCGGCCGACACGGCTAGGCGCGGTTCGGCCGGGATCCCCGACGGCGTACCTTCGACGCCGACCGATGCGCTGGTCACCGCGATGATCCGCCGAGCGGTCGAGGCGGGTGTACCAGCCAGTTGGGTCACCTGCGCGGAGCCGCACCCCCTGGATCCGCAGCTGTGCGCCCTGCTTGAGCGGCATCGGGTTGGATACGTTCTACCGGTGCCCGCGGACTCCGTCGGCGCTGCGCTGCTCACCGACGCGCCCTCGGGATCGCCGGACGGCTGGACCGTGACGCGCTTGCCGCCCCCGGGCGGCGGCGCGCAGCGCTGGATCCTGGTTCACGGGACGTCGTCCTACGTCTGCGGCGGGCCTGCCCACACGTCGGTCGCGACGCTGGTCCGCGTGGCGGCGGCTGCGGGTACCGTGGCCGAATGTGTGGCCGAAGGACTCGGCCCCTACCAGGTGCGCCGCTACCAAGCCTGGTACCGGCACATGACGCTGGCCATGCTGGCGTATGCGCACCGGGTCTGCGCCGCCGTACCACCGACCCCGCACGCCCGGCGCACCCGCCGCGATCCGGCCGAGAAACGCCGCCGCATCCTGGCCGCAGCCCGCGAGGTCCTGCGCGAGCGGGGACTGCGGGCCACGATGGATGACGTCGCCACCCGAGCCGGGGTCGGCATCGGCACGGTGTATCGCGCTTTCCCCGACAAGGACGCCCTCATCGAGGCAGTGTTCGGCGACATCGTCGACGGCGCCGAGAAACTGGCGCGCGACGCCGCCGCCGAGTCCGACGCCTGGACGGCGCTGACCACATCGCTGGAGCAGGTCTGCGAGGCGCAAGCCTTCGACCGCGGACTGCGAGAGGTCATGCTCGGCCACAACCGCGGCCCGCGCCACCAAGCCGAAGTCGGCCGCCGGATCAAACCGCTCGTCGACGAGCTGATCACCCGCGCACAGCAGCAGGGCGACCTGCGCCAAGACATCATCGGCTTCGACCTGCCGATGATTCAGCTGATGGTCGCCGCCGTCACTGACCACACCGGCCGGCCCGACCTGTGGCGCCGCTACCTCCACCTCCTGCTGGACGGCATGCGCGCCAGGCCCGGCGCAGCCCGGCCGCTGCCCGCCCCGCCGGGCGGCGTACGCCCGGCGTTCGCTGGCCGGAGCTTCCCCTTCTCATGATCGACATGCCGCGAATGGAGCGTTGCGCCAGAGCTCCGGATCAAGATCGTTTTTTATCCCGCCCTGGTCGACGCCAAAGCCACGGATCGTCTCGCCGGAGTACCTGGGCAGCGCTAATGTCGGCCCTGGTCGCGGCCACGTCAATCCCAAGACCAGACTCTTCCATCGGTCGAATTTCCAGCACGCGTCAGATCGCCGTCACGAAGCTGGGGCGACAGGAGGTGCCACTTGTGCGCCCGTCCTCGACCACGTGAACGGCGACTCCGCGACCGCCTTGTGCACCGCCTTCACGACGACAGACACCTCGGGCACGTTCTCGTCGCCCGCACGGACAGCCAGGATGCTGTACCGGCGTGTGTGCATGCCCTCGATCGGCAACCTGGTGATCCTTCCTGCCGACGCGGCCGGCGTGAGCTCGGGCGCCAGGGTGATGCCCCAGCCGGCGCCAACCAGCCCGAGCGCGGTCGCGACGTCGTGCACTGAGGCGTTCACGTGCGGACGGAATCCCGCCTCCGCACAGAGCCCGATCGACAACGGACCGAGGGAGTTGTTCTGGCACATGACCCACCCCTCGGTCTCGAGTTCGTTCGGGGAACACCGGTCCCGGCCGGCAAGCCGGTGGCCGGCCGGCGTGCACAACAGCAACGGGTCGGTGCCGAGGACCCACTCCCGGAGCCCGGGAACTGGCGGCGGGGTCGTGCGGGCGAACCGAGACACGATCGCCACATCCAACCGGCCCTGACGCAGGTCGTCGGCGCACTCGGTTTCGGTGACCGCCGCCAAGGTCAGCTCCAATCGCGGGTACCGGTGGCGGACCTGCGTGAGGGCGGTACTCATGATCGCCGGTCCCTCCCGGAAGGCGATCCCGATCGTGAGCGAACCGGCGACTTCGCCGGTTGCCTGCCGCAGCACCGCCTCCGCCGCGCGGAGTTCCACGAGGATTCGTTCGGTGTGATCGAGCAACCTACGTCCGAGCGGTGTCACCGTGACCGTCTTGCCGCCCCTGATGAGCAGCGTCGCGCCCGCCGAGCGCTCAAGTGCGGACATCTGCTGCGAGATCGCGGAACGGGTGTAGCCCAGTTCGCGCGCCGCCGCGGCGATGGAGCCGTGCGCGGCGATCGCGCGCAGCACGATCAGCTTCTTTGTATCCAGCATGCGTCAATCCCGTTAACGGCGGGTGCTCCCAAGCGTTAACGTAGCCTACTAGCGACGCAGATCACAGCCGCGTTCCAATTGCCGTATGGCGACATCGCTCCGCGAAATCCAGCGGATTCCGACCTCGGGCGCCCGAGCCGTGAACTCCTTCACGGTCGGCGGCGTAGACCTCCTGGCGATCCCCCAACTGGCCTACGACGTGCCGGGCGGAGCCATCGGCATGAATGCCGGGGACAGCGCGACCACCCTCATGCTGCTGCGCCGCCGCGGCGATGAGTACGTCCCGTACGCGGAGCTACCGGGGCCTGGCGGCGAGGATGCTGAGATCTTCCGCATCGCAGACCGAACCTTCCTCGCGGTCGCCTGCATCCGGACCGGCTCTGGACCGTACCGGTTCGACACCGAGTCCCTCATCTACGAGTGGTCGGAGGGAGGGTTTCGGCTGTTCCAGAAGATCTCGACCGTGGCGGCGAAGCAGTTCAAGTACTGGCAGGCCGGCGACCGCCACTTCCTCGGCCTCGCCCAAGGCCTCGAACTCCCCGACATTGGTGTCGACAACCGCGACTCGATGATCTTCGAGTGGGATGGGACGTCGTTCGTCGAGTTCCAGCGCATCCCGTCGCGCTGGGCGTACAACTGGCACCCGTTCGAGGCCGGCGGCGACTTCTTCGTGGCCCACGCGGACCACGCCGGGCCCAGCACCCTGTACCGATGGACCTCGCACAGGTACGTGCCGCACCAGGAGCTCCTGCCCGAGGGCGGGCGCGCCTTCGCCGACTTCGTACGGGACGGCGTCCACTACCTCGTGGCCGTCAGCATCGCCAATCAGCCCGTCGTGATGGCCTTTGGCGGTGGACGTTTCGCTCCTGTCGGCACGTTGACCGGTCCGGGGGCGCGCGAGGTCAAGGTAGTCGAGGTTGACGGACAGGGTTACCTGATCCGGATCAACTTCATCACGGGAACGCCGATCGTCCCCCGGCCGTCCCTCATGTCACAGATCTACACGATCGGCCGCGGCGGGAGGTTCGAGGTCGTTGCTGAGTTCCCCACCAGCGGAGGCACGGACGCCGACGTCATCGCGATCGAAGGCGGCAGCGTCCGGTTCGCCGTGTCGAACGGGTTGTCGGGCGACGTGCGGTTCGCGACTGAGTCTGTGATCTACGAGTTCCGACCCAATGCCCGGGAGACGATGTGAGGACCGACCCGGTGCCGAGCCCGGAGCTGATCGGGCTCTACGAGACCTACACCGCCTCCGCCGAGAGCATCGGCGCCCGCTTGGCCTCTCTGGCTGAGGCTGCGAATGCCGAGCGTCCGCTCATCGTCGTGACCCACGGGGACATCGCACTGTACGCCGGCGGCGGCGCCCCGCCCGTCATCGAAGGCTTCCGCCTCCAGACGCGCGGCTTCAAGGAACTCGCGGCGATCTCTCACCTCGGTCCCGCGGTCGCCACGGTGGCGCGGATGAAGGCGCTGGCGCCGGAAGGATCGTGGCGGTCAGAGGCCGCACGCCTGATCGAGGCTTCGCGTGCCGCGCGCGAGGCGAACTCACGCGAGTTGTGGGCCGACCGGATCGCCTTGACGGCCTTCTCCGGGCGCGAGGACAGCATCGCCCGCATGGTCGACTACACATGCCGCCGGGCAGAGGAGTTCCTGCGGCAGGCGCTGCGGGACGAGAACTACCTGGATGCGGCCGTGGTACGTCGCGACTATCTGGCCGGCCCGGCTGAACTCCTGCCGGTCCCGGTCAACCGGGTCATGGTGGCGACGTTCTTCCTGTCGGGACTCGACCTGGCCCACCGGCTCATCCGGTGGTTCGACGCGCAAGACCTCGCGTGGGAGAGCGCGATGGTGCTCGTGGCCGGGCAGCAGGGCCGCCCAACGGCAGGCGTTACGGTGGAAAGCAACAGCGTCGCCAAGGTAATCCGCACGGTCTCTCGTGGACGCCTGCCTCGGCGCAACCTGCTGATCGCGCCGCACGCACCGGTCTTCCCGCTGTACAACGGAACGGACGTGAAGGAGGCGGCCGCACTCGAGCCCGTCTACCGACGCCTCTGGTCCGCAGTCATGGCCACCGCCGATCTCGGCGAGGACATGTTTGCCGGCTACCCGCGGTTCGACCCGGACCTGGCCTCCGCGTTGCGGCCCGCCGACGGGCCATCGTCGGCCGTCGCGGAAATGCCTCCCATCGGGGCGCCAGACGACTGGCTCGCCCTCACCACCCGACTTCGAGTGGTGCTTGAAGACCCCCGGCAGTTGCTTTCGGGCGCTGTGACGGACTACGCGAGCCAACAGCTCGTCGACAACAAGAACGACCCCCGCCGGGTCGTCGTCCCCGGCCTCGACGGCGAGCCCTATCCCGAGCTCACCTCTGCGACCAGGACAGGGAACGTCGCCACGAGCGCCCCCTGACCATCTGCCCATCCGCGCTCAGGCGCCGCCCATGAACACACGCCGGCCGTGGACCACGAGGAGTCAAAAAATGCTGCATAGTCACCACTTCACTCGCCTTCGCCGCGTTTCTGCGGTGGCCGCGGTGGCTTCCCTGATGGCACTCACCGCAGCCTGCGGAATCACGGGCGGCGACAACAAGAGCTCGAACTCCGATGATCCCATCGTCATCGGCATGTCGCTGCCGCTGACTGGTCCGGTTGCCGACCGCGCCAAGCCCGGCATGGAGGGATACCAGTACTGGGTCGACGAACTGAACGAGAAGGGTGGCCTGCTCGGCCGCAAGGTCGAGCTGAAGGTCCTGGACGACGGATTCGACCAGCAGACCGCAGTCTCCGACTACAACCGCCTCATCTCGCAGGACAAGGTGGACCTCCTGCTTGGCACGTTCTCCTCCGACCTCAACGTCGCCGTTGCCCCCATCGCAGAGCGCTTCGGGTACGTGTACGTCGAACCCTCAGGCGGTGCGGACGAGATCTTCGAGCGCGGCTTCAAGTACCTGTTCTTCGCACAGCCTGCCACGACCCAGAAGCTGCCGGACCGCTTCGTTGACCTGATCGAGTCGATGCCCGCGGCCGAGCGGCCCAAGACGCTCGCGCTGATCCAGATCGACGACCCCAACACCACACAGGCGGCAGGGCTGTTCAAGGAACAGCTCGGCGCACTCGGTGTGCGGACGGTCTACGACGAGACCTACGCCCCCGACACGTCGAACTTCGACTCGATCGCAAGCTCGATCAAGCAAAGGAACCCGGACCTCGTGATCAACGGCGCGATCGCCGTGGACGGCATGTCCCTGATCCAGTCGATGCAGAAGGTCGGATTCTCACCCAAGATGCTCTACCAGATGAACGCGCCGACTGACCCGACGTACGTGAAAACAGTTGGTACGGCGAACACCGACGGAATCTTCACCTATCTCGGGTGGAGCCCCGAGGCGACGTACCCGACCAACGCCGGCTTCGTGTCCGGGTACACCAAGAAGTACGGCAACGCCCCCAGCGAGGACGCCGCCAACTCGTACACGGCCGGACAGGTGCTGGCGACCGCGGTCAAGGCTGTGGGCAGTCTCGACCAGGTCAAGATCCGCGACTGGCTCCATACGAACTCGGTCGACACGATTGTCGGCACCCTCAAGTGGGACGAGAGCGGACGCCCGCAGGGCGACATGCTCCTCGGTCAGTTCCAGAAGGGCAGCATCGAAATCGTCGCGCCGAAGGATGCGGCAACCACCGAGACGGTGATCAACCCGAAGCCCACCTGGCAGTAACCACTGCCGGCCGCCCGACCGTTCAGCCACCGGAGAGAGCCGTGACGCACCTGATCCAAACGCTCGTCCTGGGCCTCCTCGTGGGAGGTGTCTACGCCCTGATGTCGTCAGGCTTCACCCTGGTGTTCGGCGTCATGAGGATCATCAACCTCGCCCACGCCGCGATGATCGTCCTCGCCGCGTTCCTCACCTGGTGGGTCTGGGATCGGACGGGCATCGACCCGCTGCTGCTGGGAGTCCTGGCGACGCCGATCATGTACGGCGTCGGATGGGTGTTCTACCGGGCGGTCATCGCGCGGGTCCACCGAATTGATCATGAGCTGGCGATGGTGGCCTCATTCGGGGCTGCCATCGCCGCGGGCGGAGTGATAGCCCTCATCTGGGGGACTGACCTCCACCTGGCCACCCCCGACTACTTCAACAAGTCCTTCACCGTGGGATCCGTCGTCGTGCCGCGGGCACAGTTGTACGCCTGCCTGGGCGCGATCGCGCTTCTCGTCGCGCTGTACGTGCTGCTGAGAAGCACCTATGTCGGTCGGGCCATCCGTGCGTGCTCCGTCAATCGGGACAGCGCGGCCCTCGTGGGAATCAACATCGAGCGGACGATGGCTCAGATGTTCGCGATCGGTGCCGCGACCACCGGATTCGGCGGCGGCGCGTTGTCGGTCATATACCAGTTCTTCCCCGAGTCCCACTTCGTCTGGATCGGTCGAATCCTCTGCGTTGTCATTCTGGGTGGGCTCGGCAGCCTCTTCGGCGCCGGTCTCGGTGCGGCGATCCTAGGGGTGGGCGAAGCACTGACTGCTTCTTACGTCGACACACAATGGGCCACCACTGTGCCGTACATCCTGATCATCGCAATTCTCCTCGTACGTCCGCGGGGCCTCCTGGGCAGCAGGCACCGCGCAGACGGGGGACACGCGTGAACCAGCGCACCGACACCGCATCCACCTTGGCCGTACGCATGGCGAAGTCGAGGACCTGGCTGATCGCCGCCGGCATCGTCTTCGTGGGCAGCATCCCGCTGCTCACTCCCAGCTCGTACATCCACAACGTCCTCATCCTCACGTTCCTCATGGCTGTCCTCGGCCTTGGCTGGAACATCATGGCCGGGTACACCGGGTACGTCAGCCTCGGCCACAGCGCGTTCATCGGCGTAGGTGGCTACACAGCCGGAATCCTCGCCGAGCGATGGGACGTTTCCCCATTCCTCGTGGCCCCGTTGGGCGGCGTAGCCGCGGCACTCGTGGCCCTCGGCCTCGGCCTCACCACAAGCCGGACCCGCGGGCCCGCCTTCGTGATCGTCTCATTCGCCATGCTCGAACTCCTTGGCCTCCTCACCCGGAACTTCTCGTCGCTGACCGGCGGAAGCCAGGGCCTCGCGATGCCCCTGCCCCAGTGGGACCTCACGTTCTACAACTGGCCCTTCTACTACTCCCTTTTCGCCCTGGTCCTGCTCAGCCTGCTGATGACCCGAGCGATCCGGCGGTCCAAATTCGGGCTCGGGCTGATGGCGATCCGCGACGACGAGGACAAGGCGGCCGGAATCGGCGTCGTCACACCTGTCTACAAGAGCCTGGCGTTCATGGCGAGCGCGGTGCTTGTCGGCGTGGCGGGTGCGATCTACGGCTACTACATCAGCTACCTGTCGATCAGCACGATGTTCGACATCGTCCTGTCGATGCAGGTCGTGCTCGCGGTGCTGATCGGCGGACGAGGGACAACGTGGGGACCGGTCCTCGGCGCATGCATCATCGTTCCCCTCTCGGAGGCGACCAACACGACGATGGGCGGCCCACACGCGGGCGCTTTCCGCCTCATCATGTTCGGCGGGCTCCTTCTCCTGGTGACACTGGCACTGCCGCGCGGCATCATCCCCACCGTCGAAGCGTGGTGGCGGCGCAGGACCGCAGACCCGGTCAGCCGTACCGGCGCCCGGCTGCTCGAAACCGCCCTTCCAAAGGTGCCAGGCAGTCTCCGGCACCCCGCGGATACGGCCGCCGACGTACTCGACGCCGAGGAGATCGTCATGAAGTTCGGCGGACTGCTCGCGCTCGACAAGGCGACCGTGTCCATCCCCCGTGGCTCGATCACGGCGCTGATCGGCCCAAACGGCTCTGGAAAGACGACGCTCTTCAACGTCATCGACGGCACCTACACCCCGACAGCGGGCCGTGTGCTCCTCGAGGGCGCCGACGTGTCAGGGCTCAACCGAACCCGGCGCGCCTTCAAGGGGATCGGACGCACCCACCAGCTCCCACGCCTGTTCAACAGCATGACCGCGCTCGAGAACGTGGCCGCCGTGAACTCCTCGTTCAGCATCCGCCGTCTGGCCAAATCCGCGGTATCGGGCGACGAAGCGGCCCGCGCCACCGAACTTCTGGAATTCGTCGGCCTGGCCGAGTATGTGCACGCGAAGGCGACAGACATGTCGTACGGGCAGAAGAAGCTCGTGGAACTCGCACAGGTGCTGATGCTCGATCCGGCCATCATCCTGCTCGACGAGCCGGCCGCCGGCATCAACCGCACACTGCTCAAGCGCCTCAGCGGACTCATCACCGCCCTGCACGGCAGCGGCCGGACGATCGTCATCGTGGAGCATGACATGGAGTTCGTGCTCAGCCTCGCCGACCACGTCACGGTGTTGGCTCGCGGCCAGGTCGTTGCCGCCGGCGACCCCACCCAAGTCAGCAGCGATCCCCGCGTCCTCGAGGCGTACCTGGGCGACGACTTCGTCCTCGAAGGCGCGAACGGAAGGCCAGCATGATCGAGTTCCGGAACGTGTACGCCGGCTACGGCGGAGGAGACGTCCTGCAGGGCCTCGACCTGAAGGTCGAAGACGGCAGCATCACCTGCATCGTCGGACCGAACGGAGCGGGCAAGTCAACGGTGCTGCGCGTCCTCAGCGGTCTGATCCACCCCCGTGTCGGCGAAGTACGCCTGGGTGGAGTCGCCATCCACGACAAGAGTCCCGCCGCCGTCCTGGCCGCAGGCATCGCGCAGGTCCCACAGCACAACGCACTGTTCGGCAACCTCACCGTCCACGACAACATGCTGCTCGGCGGCTATATTCAGCGCCGCAACCGGCGCGCGGTGCGCAGACGAGTCGACGAGCTCGCCGAAATCTTCCCGACCGTCGCCGAGCGGGCTCACGAGAAGGCCGTGAACCTTTCTGGCGGCCAGCGCCGCATCGTCGAGTTCGCCAGGGCGCTCATGACCGGTCCAAGCGTCCTCGTCCTCGACGAACCCACCCTTGGGCTCGACCCCAAGACATGCGAGGCGGTCTTCGAGATCGCGAAAAGGATCAACTCGCGAGGCACCACCATTCTCATGGTCGAGCAGAACGTCCGTTTCGGCCTCAAGCTCGCCTCGCACGGTGTCGTCATGGAACGCGGCCGCGCCCTCCTCGCTGAGCCTGCCGACGACCTGCTCAGGCGCCCCGACATGGGAGCCATGTTCTTCGGCCACCGCATCGAGGATCGGCCCGCCACCCCGCAGGTCGCCACCGCAAGCCCTCGCACGGACAGCAGCGGAGCCTGACCATGCAAGCGAACGATTTCCTCGGACGCTTGCGTCGTGGCCAGCAGATCCTGATGCTCGGCATCCGCCAGGCACGAACAACCGACATCATCCGGATGGCCAGGTCATCAGGTCACCATGCCGTCATGATCGACCTGGAGCACTCCTCAATGTCCGTGCAGACGGCCTGCGAACTCAGTGCGGCCGCCGGTGACCTGGGGATGTCCGCATTCGTGCGAGTGCCCGAACGAGACTACGGCACGATCGGTCGTGTCCTTGATGGCGGCGCTCACGGTGTGGTCGCGCCGCGGATCGAAACCGGCGCTCAGGCACTGGAGATCGCCCGGGCATGCCGGTTCCCCCCGGTGGGCCAGCGCTCGCAAGTCGGCACTGTGCCCCTGTTCGGCATGCGACCGACCCCGGCTGACCACCTCAACCCAGCCGTGGACGCCCGCACCGTCGTGCAGATCATCGTCGAGACCCCCACAGCGATCGCCAACGTCGACGACATCGCGGCGCAAGAAGGCGTCGACATCGTGGTGCTGGGCGCCAACGACTTCACCGCCGAACTCGGGATCCCGGGACACTACGACCACCCAGCCCTGGACGAGGCAGTGGCCGCAACGGCCGACGCCTGCAAGAAGCACAACAAGCTGTTCATGCTCGGCGGCATCGGCGACCCCGAACGGTACAGGCAACTCGCGTCACGCGGGGCCTGCCCGCTCATCCTCACGGGCATGGACGCGGACCTGCTCTACCGGGCCCTCGCGGTACGCGTCAACTCCCTCGACAACCACGTCCAAGAAGGACACCGATGACGGCGATCCCGTTGCAGACCTCGCCTATGCGGCCTGCCAACACGAACACGCCACCCTCCTTCGAACTGCCAGCGGGTGCGTGCGACGCCCACTTCCACGTCTTCGAACATGGCTATCCGCACGTCGACAAACCGCTGTACACGTTCCCCGAAGGCAACCTCGAGCAGTACTTCGCAATGGCCGACTTCCTGGGCCTCGCACGTGGCGTGCTCGTCCAGCCGACCTTCTACGCCGACGACAACTCCCTGGCCGTCGACGTCTTGAAGCAGGCCGGTGGAAGGCTTCGAGCGGTCGTGCGCGTCGGGGAGGACGTCACTGACGAGACGCTCGACGCGTACCACGAACTGGGTGTGCGCGCGATCCGCCTCGACCTTTTCGCGCGCGCCGACCAGCCCGTCCGTGACCTCGAGGCGTACATCACGCGCATGGCCGCTCGGACCCGGCCGCGCGGCTGGCACCTGCAGTTCTACACGCCCGGACGCGTCGTCAGCGACCTGCTCCCGTTCCTGGAGACCTTCGAAGACACCTTCATGATCGACCACATGGGCTACATGAAGGAAGAGGAAGGCCTGACGGCCGCCGACTCCGAAAGGATGCTCAAGGTCTTCGCCGACAACGAGAACTGCTGGATCAAGCTGTCGGGTGCGTACCGGATCGCCAAAGACCGTCCGCTGTCCAGCGTCAGGAACCTGGGTCGATCCCTCGTGGCGACGTGCGCCGATCGGTTGACCTGGGGCTCTGACTGGCCGCACCTTCCGAACGGCAACCGTGACACCGGCGAACTGCTGAACCTGCTCGCCGACTGGGCGCCCAACGCGGAAGACCGTCGAAAGATCCTGGTCGCCTCGGCTGACCGGCTGTTCTTCGACCTCACCTGACGATGGCGGCCTGGCGGACGAGGTCGGCGAACTGCGGGCTGCGAGACGCAGATGGCGTGGCCGCCGACGGCGTCGACGACTGACGATCCAGCGCATTGGGCCAGGTGCGCTGTGCCGGCGGGGCGATCATGCGATCCTCGGCAAAGAGCAGTTGCAGCGCAGACGGCTACAGCTCGTCGTCGACGTACGACAGTGTGAGGCCGTTGTCCACCAAGGGAAAGCTGGCGCGATCGTGTTCGCCAACACCCTGCCGATGTCGCCGAGGGCCTTCATCAGCACCCGGTGCACGATGCGCACGGTGCCGGGTGACAGCGGCCCGCCGCGCTTGTTGCCCGACCGCAGCAGCGCCTTGTACCGGCCGTGGATCATGTTCTTGTCGACCGCGTAGAGCTGGTGGCGGCCGATGTGCAGGTTGTGTAGCAGCGGATGAGATCGCGGTAGTTCTCCAGCGACGTCTCCTGCAGGTCGAGCTCACGCTCGTGTCGGCCCGGGCGGGCCGCGCCTTCAGCCCACGACCGTCCGGCCAATCGGCAGTTCGACACGAAACCCGGACCGCGGTGCAGCAGGCGAGCGTGCCTGTCGACGCGGCGCAGAACGGCTGGTGTCCCGCTCGCGCCGAGGTCGATTCGGCGCGCGTTCCTCAACCGCATATTCCGGACAAGCGCGGAGTCCGAAACGGCGGTGGACGTCGCAGGGGATGGTGCTGTAGTCCCAGGTAGATGGGGCAGGTATGGTCCTGGGAGCGCTTCCATGCGCCACGTCGGTGAGCATCAATACGTACCGCCTGGAGGTTCCATGTCTGCTCTCGTGTCGCCCCGTCGCGCCCTGATGCGTCGTGCGTTGACCGTCGCGACGGCGGCGGCGGCGCTGCTCGTGACCGCCCTGCCTGAGGCTGCCTCCGCCCACGGATCGGCAGCCGATCCGCCGGCGCGCGCATACGACTGCCTGCAGCGGTGGAGCAACAACCACCAGGCGCCGGAGATGGCGAGCCAGGATCCCATGTGCTACCAGGCCTGGAAGGCCGACCCGAGCGCGATGTGGAACTGGAACGGGCTGTACCGCGAAGGCGTCAAGGGCGACCACCAGGCTGCCATCCCGGACGGGCAGCTCTGCAGCGCCGGGCGCACGCAGGCCGGACGCTACGCCGCGCTGGACACGGTGGGCCAGTGGAAGGCCACACCCAAGGGCCGGAACTTCTCGGTGGACATCTTCGACCAGGCCAAGCACGGGGCGGACTACGTCCGCGTCTACATCACCCGGCAGGGGTTCGACCCCACCAAACAACAGCTCGGCTGGGGAGACCTGGAGCTGGTGAGCCAGATCGGCAGCACTCCTGCCGCCAAGTGGCAGCCGGCCGACAACGGCGTCTCGCTCTCGGTCGACGCCGACGCCGGCACGCGCACCGGACGCCACATCGTCTACACGATCTGACAGGCGAGCCACATGGACCAGTCGTACTACTTCTGCAGCGACGTGGATTTCCGGGCGGCCGCATAAGGCACATCGGCACTCACGGCGGCGCTCCGGAGGGCTTGCCGCCGTGGGTATTGCATGCGGCTGGGAGGGAAGCGGGTCCCGGCGCATGGATCTCCACCCGGGAGGAGTGGGCGGGGTGCGCCGGGACCACGATCTGAGGTGAGGCTAGGCGGCTGCGGGCTCCGGGGTGCGCTCCTCCTCGACGACCTCGGGCAGGTCCGCGCCGAGGAGGTCGTAGCCCGACTCTCGGTGCACGCTGTCGATGCCCTCCCGCTCGACCTCGGCCGGGACGCGCAGGCCGACGACGACGTCGAAGAGCTTCGCGATGACCCACGTGAGGACGAAGGAGTAGGCGAGGACGGCGACGACCGCGATGGCCTGGTCGGCGAGGAGGCCGAGGCCGCCGCCGAAGAAGAGACCGTCGCGACCGTTCGGGGCGTCGGCGGTGGCGAGGAAGCCGATGAGCAGCGTACCGATGACGCCGCCGACGAGGTGCACGCCGACCACGTCGAGCGAGTCGTCATAGCCGAACTTGTACTTGAGGTTGACGGCGAAGGCGCAGGCCGCGCCGGCGATGACGCCGATGATGAGCGCGCCGAGCGGATTGACCGCGCCGCAGGCCGGGGTGATGGCGACCAGACCGGCGACGATGCCGGAGGATTTGCCGAGCGAGGTCATGGCGCCGCCCTTGAGCCGCTCGAAGGCGATCCAGGCGAGGCCGGCGGCCGCGCCGGCGGCGACAGTGTTCAGCACGACGACGGCGGCGGCGTTGCCGGACGACAGCGCGGAGCCGCCGTTGAAGCCGAGCCAGCCGAACCAGAGCAGGCCGGCGCCGAGCGCGGTCAGCGGCAGGTTGTGCGGCTTGTGCGGGGTGTTCGGCCAGCCGGTGCGCTTGCCGAGGACGAGCACCACGGCGAGGGCGGCGATGCCGGCGTTGATGTGCACGGCGGTGCCGCCGGCGTAGTCGATGGCCTGGATCTTGTTGGCGATCCAGCCGCCGGTGACGGTGTCGCTGGAGAACGCGAAGACCCAGTGCGCGACCGGCAGGTACACCAGGGTCGCCCAGACGGCGGTGAAGGCCAGCCAGACGCCGAACTTCATCCGGTCGGCGACGCCCCCGGCGATCAGCGCGGTGGTCAGCGCGGCGAAGAGCATCTGGAAGACGGCGAACAGCGCCGGCGGGATCGTGGCGGCCTCGTCGCCCTTGAGCAGCCCGCCGAGGCCGAAGTTGCCGGTGTCGAGGCCGAGGATGCCGCCACCGCCGATGGAGTCGCCGAAGGCGAACTGGTAGCCGTAGACGACCCAGATGCAACAGACCACGGCCACGGCCCCGAAGGTCATCATGACCATGTTGACGACTCGCTTGGCGCCGACCATGCCGCCGTAGAAGAGGGCGAGTCCGGGGACCATCAGCAAGACGAGCGCGGTGCTCGCGAGCAACCAGGCGGTACTACCAGTGTCCACTGTAGAGGCTCCTTGAGTATCATCGCATGAACCGCTGTCACCCAGCAGTGCACTCAAGCCTCGTTTCGGCCGGTGACCCGCTAGATTGCTGATCGATTTCCCGCGGTGTCGGACTGCGAAAATCGCTCCCGCGTGCGTGGGCCGGTCAGCCGTCGCGGTCCTGGTCCCGGTAGCCGGTGATCGACAGGAACCGGATCGGCAGCTCGACCAGCTGCGACGGCCCGTGCGGCCCCGCCCCGTCGAACTGCAGCGCGTCCCCCGGCCGCATCGTGTACCGGGTGTCGCCGTAGCCGTACACCATCACGCCCTCCAGCATGTAGAGGAACTCGGTGCCCGGGTGCTGGAAGAGCGGGAAGACCTCGCTGGAGTCGGTGAGCGTGACGAGCACCGGCTCCATCCGCTTGTGGACCCCGCGCAGGCCGCCGAGCAGCAGGTAGTGGTGCCCGACCCGGGTCCCGCGCCGGACGATCTCGGCCCCGCTGCCGGCCGGGGTGAAGACCGCCTCCAGCTCGGTGTCGACGCCCCGGAAGAGTGCGGTCACCGGGATCCCCAGGCCGCCGGCGAGCCGGCCGAGGGTCGTCAGGCTGCACGAGGTCTGCGCATTCTCGATCTTCGACAGCATCGCCTTGGAGAGCCCGATCTTGCCGGCGAGCTGGGCGATCGACAGTCCGGCCGCCTGCCGGTACTCGCGGACCCGGAGCGCGATCGTCTGCTCCAGCGCCCCCTCGGCGAAGGCTGCCGGATCCGCGTCGTCCGTATCGCGCATGTGATCAGGATAGTGACGCCGGCACACCGTGCGCGGCCAGCGTGAACCTGGGGTCGAACGGCGTCTTCCCCATCGCCAGATCCGCCGCGATCTCCCCGATCAGCGGCGCGAACTTGGCCCCGTGCCCCGAACACGGCGAGCACACGACCACATCACCCGCCCGATCCAGCACGAAGTCCTCGTTCGCCGTCTTGGTGTAGAGGCAGCTGGCCTCCGCGAACGGCTCCGGTACGAGCCCCGGCAACCGGCGCCGTACGTAGTCGGTCACCCGCGCGCGACTGGCCGGCGAGACCACGCCGTCGCGCGAGTCCCCGGTGGTCACCGACCCTTCCGCGTGCTCGGCCACCTTGATCGCCCCGCCCGGCCCGCCGTCCCGCCCGCCCGGCAACCCGTAACTGGCCGTGTCGTCGCCCTTGTAGACGAAGATCGGCCACTCCGTGTTCGGGTCCCGCCGGGGGAAGTGGAAGGCCTGCTGCTGCGTCACGGTCAGCTCGGGCAGGGGCGTCAGCCCGCCGAGCACGTCGGACATCCAGGCCCCGGCCGCCACGACCACCCGCCCGGCGACCTGGCTGCCGCCCGTGGCCAGGTGCAGCCGCACACCACCGCCCGCCAGCGGCTCGATCCGCCGCACCGGCGTGCTCGCGGACGCCGGCACCCCGGCCCGCGCGGCCTCCGACAGCATCGAACGCACCGCCAGATCGGCGTCGACGACACCCGCCTCCGGGTGGTACGTGACCGGCCCGTCGAACGCGAACCCGGGCCAGCGCCGTGACGCCTCCGACGCGGGCATCAGCTCGTGCGGCACACCGGCCTCGGCGAGCCGCGCCGCGATCTGCGCCGGATCACGGCGCCGCCCGAAGTCCAGGCCACCGGTCGTGCGCAGCACGGATGCCCCCGCGGCCAGCTCCAGTTCCCGCCACAGCTCCCCCGCCAGCCCGGTCATCCGCAGGTACAGCGGATCCGGGTAGGCCCGCCGGTAGATCCGCGCCGAACCGTGCGAGCTGCCCGCCGGGTGCCCGAACTCCCGCGCCTCGAAGAGCGCTGCCGACACCCCGCGGCGGCCCAACGCCCAGGCCGTCGCCGCCCCCATCAGCCCGGCGCCGATCACCGCCACCTCGACCGCGGACACGGCACCTCACCGACCTTCCGGGAGGCCGGGGATCCAGTCGGTGCCGGCCAACGGCACCCGGGCCATGGCGGCGGACTCGACGGTGAGCGCCACGAGGTCTTCCGGTTCCAGATGGTGTACGTCGGACTTGCCGCACGCACGGGCCAGCATGGTGGTCTCCATGGTCAACGCGCGCAGGTAGTTGGCGACGCGGCGGCCGCCCTCGACCGGGTCGAGGCGCTCCGTCAGCGCCGGGTCCTGGGTGGCGATGCCGACCGGGCAGCCGCCGGTGTGGCAGGCGGTGCACGATCCGGCGGCGGTCGCCAGCGACAGGTAGCCGGGGCGGGCGTCGAG
Organism: Dactylosporangium sp. AC04546; assembly: GCF_022095675.1. GTDB lineage: Bacteria > Actinomycetota > Actinomycetes > Mycobacteriales > Micromonosporaceae > Dactylosporangium. The sequence continues at coordinate 38,359 of NZ_JAHYSG010000051.1, forward strand.
CCGGGTGCCGCCGGGGCCGTCGTACTCGGTGTCGTTGCAGCCCAGCGCGATGAGCGCGCCCACCCCGATCGACACCGCGTCGGCACCGAGGGCGAGGGCCTTGGCGACGTCGGCGCCCGAGCGGATACCGCCGGAGACGATCAGTTTGACGTCCGGGTTGCCCTCGATGGCGTCGGAGGCCTGACGGACCGCGGCGAGCGTCGGGATGCCGGTGTGCTCGATGAAGACGTCCTGGGTGGCGCCGGTGCCGCCCTGCATGCCGTCGACGACCACCACGTCGGCGCCGGCCGCGACGGCCAGGCGGACGTCGTGGAAGGTCCGGGTCGCGCCGACCTTGACGTAGATCGGGACCCGCCAGTCGGTCGCCTCGCGCAGCTCCTCGATCTTGATGCGCAGATCGTCGGGGCCGGTCCAGTCCGGATGACGGCTGGCCGAGCGCTGGTCGACGCCCTCGGGCAGGGTACGCATGGCGGCGACCCGCTCGCCCACCTTCTGGCCCAGGAGCATCCCCCCGCCGCCGGGCTTCGCGCCCTGCCCGAGGACGATCTCGACGGCGTCCGCCGCCCGCAGGTCGTCCGGATTGAATCCGTACCGCGACGGCAGGCACTGGTACACCAGGGTCTTGGAGCTCTTGCGCTCCTCGGGGGTCATGCCGCCGTCACCGGTGGTGGTGGAGGTACCGACCTCGGAGGCGGCCCGGCCGAGCGCCTCCTTCGCCTGCGCGGAGAGCGAGCCGAAGGACATGCCGGCGATGGTGATCGGAATGTCGAGGACGACGGGCTCCCGGGCATTCCTGGCGCCGAGAACGGTGCGGGTCTCGCAGCGCTCCCGGTAGCCCTCCAGCGGGTAGCGGGAGGCGCTCGCGGTGAGCAGGAGCAGGTCGTCGAAGCTGGGCACGGCGCGGCGGGCGCCCATCCCGCGGATCGCGTAGCGGCCGAGGCGGGCCCGCTCCCGGATGTCGGCCTGCACGCCCGGGGAGAAGGTGTGGTTGTCCAACGGGGCCTCCCGGTCAGTACGCGTCGTGCGCATGGGTGTCGAAGTGGTAGAGCTGGCGGGCCGACGCCACGCGGGTGACGTTCTCCGCATCGATGTGGTCGAAGCCGCAGCGGGCGGCCAGTTCGCGCACCCGGGCGACGTCGGTCTCGGTCAGCTCCTCGACCCGGGCATCGGTGCCGAGGCTGCGGATCTTCCCGGCCACGTAGATGACCGCCTCGTAGAGGGAGTCGCCGAGGTGGGCGCCGGCGTCGCCGCCGATCAGGACGGTGCCGGCCTGGGCGAGGAAGGCGCAGTACGGCCCGACGTCGCCACCGACGGCGAGGGTGCCGCCCTTGAGCGAGATCGCGGCACGCAGTGAGGCGTCGCCGTCGACCACGACCGTGCCGCCGTGTGCGCAGGACGCGGCGCTCTGGCTGGCGTCGCCCTTGACGTGCACCAGACCGGACATCAGGTTCTCGCCGGCGCCCCAGCCCGCCGGGCCGTTGACGATCACCGTGGCGCGTTTGCCGAGGCCGCCGGCGTAGTACCCGGCCGCGCCGTCAATCGTGACGGTGACGTCGGCGTCGAGGCCGACGGCGAGGTTGTGCCGGCCCATCGGGTTCGCCAGCCGGACGCTGGCGCCGTCCGTCAGTTCGCGGAGGGTGCGGTTCGCTTCCCGTACCGGCGAACGGTCGAGGTCGACGGTCAGCGTGTCCACGAGTAGACCTCCTCCGGCTGGGGTTCGAAGATGCGGGCGGTTTCGATGCCGGGCAGCGCGGCGAGCGCGCGGTACTCGGAGGCCATCGCGACCCAGCGGTCGGTCTCGGCGATCAGGGCCGGCTTGCAGGCGACGGCGTCGCGCACCACCGCGAAGCTGTCGGCGGTCGAGACGAGCAGGGTGTAGAAGCCGTCGAAGCGCTCGCAGAGCAGCCGCAGCGCCTTCTCCACGTCGTCGCCCCGGCTCAGCCGGTGGGCGAGGAACCGGGCGCCGACCTCGGAGTCGTTGTCGCTGTCGAAGGTGACGCCGTCGCCGATCAGCTCGCGACGGATCGTGGCGTGGTTGGCGAATGAGCCGTTGTGCACGAGGCAGACACCGTCCTCGACGGAGAACGGGTGGCAGCCCTCGGGCGTGACGGCGGACTCGGTCGCCATCCGGGTGTGGGCGACGGCCTGGTAGCCGGTGATCGAGTCCAAGCCGAAGCGATCGGCCACGGCCATCGGATGACCGACGCCCTTGAGCACGGCGAGACCCGGGCCGCGACCGGCGATCAACGCGTGCGGCAGGGCCGTCCGGACCTGCGAGGCCAGCAGTGCCGTCGGGATCGCGGCGCTGAGGAGCACCACTCCCCCGCGTTCGACCGCCGTCACGCCCTTGACGGCCGCCTGTGCCTCCGCGACCGTCGTGCCCAGCAGGGCGACGGTGGCCTGGCCATGCGGGGCGAGGGTGTCGTCGCCGTAGACGGCGATGCCGGCCGAGTCGGGGCCGCGCTCCGAGACCTGGTGGAGCATGCCGCGCAGCAGTGCGCCGAGCCGGGGCTGCAGCGTGTCGTCGCGCAGGTGCAGGCCGACGATTCCACACATGTCGGTACCTCCTTCGGTGCGTGCTAGACGGCGGTCAGGTACCGGTTGGTCTCCCAGCCGGTAACGGTGTTGTGCCAGCCGAGGAACTCGTCGCGCTTGCGGTCGGCGAAGTAGCCGGCGACGCCGGGACCGGCGGCATCGAGGGCGCGCTGTACGACCGGGTCGGCGTGCAGCGCGTCGACGGCGTGCAGGAGCGTGACCGGCAGCGGGACGGCGCCGGCCGGGTGCTGCCCGGGACCGGACGGGTCGCCGGGATCGACCTTGCGCTCCATGCCGTCGAGGCCGGCGGTGAGCAGGGCGGCGATGGCCAGGTACGGGTTGGCGGAGCCGTCGCCGCCGCGCACCTCGACGCGGTTGCGGTCGGGGACGCGGATCAGGTGCGTGCGATCGTTCCCGCCGTAGCTGGCCCGGTTCGGGGCCCAGGTGGCACCGGAGTTGGTGGAGACGGCGCCACGCCGCTTGTAGGAGTTGACGGTCGGCGCGAGCACCGACAGCAGGCCCGGCGCGTGCTCCAGGACCCCGCCGACGAAGTAGTACGCCAGCTCGGAGAGGCCGAGACCGCGCTGGTCGGCGTCGTCCGGAAAGAGCGGTTCGGCCCCGGACCACAGTGACATGTGCAGGTGCAGGCCGTTGCCGGTGCGGTCGGTGAACGGCTTCGGCATGAAGGTGGCGAGCATGCCGCGCTGCTCTGCCAGCATCTGGATCAGATAGCGGGCGGTGATCACCCGGTCAGCGGTGGTGAGCGCGTCGGCGAACGTGAAGTTCTGCTCGAACTGGCCGTTCGCGTCCTCGTGGTCGTTGGCGTAGTTGCCCCAGCCGAGGCCGTTCATGGCGGTGGAGACCGCGGTGAGGTGGTCGTACATGCGGGTCACGCCGCGAGCGTCGTAGCAGGGCTGGGCGGCCCGGTCGTCGGCGTCGGCGGTGCGCAGACCACCGCTCACGTCCCGGTTGAGCAGGAAGTACTCGATCTCGGCGCCGACGTGCGCGTCGTAGCCCTTCTCCCGCAGGTCGGCGAGGACGGCCTGGAGGATGACGCGTGGCGCGTACGGCCACGGGCTGCCCTCGACGTGCGGGTCGCAGTGCACCATGGCGAGCCCGTCGCGCAGGAACGGCAGCGCGGCGAAGCTGGCCGGGTCGGGAATCGCCATGATGTCGGGGTCGCAGGGCTGCTGTCCGAGCGCGCCCGCGGCGTAGCCGGCGAAACCGACACCCTCGGTGGCGAGCGCCTCCAGCGCCTCGACCGGCACCAGCTTGGCGCACGGCTTGCCGTCGAGGTCGACGAAGGTCGCCAGGATGAATCGGGTCTGATGCTGGTCTGTGAGGCCTTTGAGCGCTTCGTACCGGTCCGCCACGGCAACCCACCTCTGTCCACTACGGGGAACCCTAGTTGAACAGAAGTAGACCCGGCGATTGTTGCCTTGCCGTACAGGTGTTGTGTCACGTCGGTTTCGCCGGCCATCGTGCCTGGTGGCGGCGGTCGCCGTGCCCCGCCCGGAACGCCCGGGCGGGGCACGGTCGGTTCAGCGGGCCGAGACGGTACCCGTGCTGTTGATCATCATGAGCTTGAGCTGGCCGCCGTCCATGTACGTCTGCGCGGGCGTCAGGTACCCGTCGCTGGAGGTGGCGGTCGCCCGGTTGAACGTCTCCTGGAAGTGCGGGATGTACCCGGCCTCGCTCCGGAAGTTCGTCAGCGTCGCGGTCGACTCCGTCCAGTGGTACATGTTGGTCTGCCACTTCGGGAAGTAGTAGCCGGGCACATCCGGCTCGCCGGGATCCCGCGTCGGGGAGACCAGCCAGTCGTCCACGCCGTCACCGTCGACGTCGGCGATGTCCCAGAGGAACTGGTCCTTGATGGCGTAGCGGTCGGTCGTCGCGCCGGGATCGGAGATGTGCAGGTACCAGTGCCCGCCGCTGTAGACGTTGTACGCGATCCGGGACGTGCCCGCGGTGCGGACGAACGGATTCGCCGGGTACGACACCCGGTTCTCGTACTTGTTGCCGTCGCTGTTGTCGTGTGCGTACGAGTAGAACCGGTCGTCGATCGTGTTGCCGCCGAGACTGTAGACCGAGACGTGCCGCTCGATACCGCCCCACGGGTCACGGCTCATCGTGCCGGAGAGCCGGTCCAGGTACAGGGAGTAGTTACTGGTGCCGGCGACCAGCACCACCTTGTCGGCGTTGCCGGGGTCGACCGCGACGACGCCGTAGTTACGCCCGGCGATGTCCGTACGGCCACCGGTCAGGTAGGGCCGGTCGGCGACGAGCTGGCTCGCGCTCAACGCACCGACCGCATACTGCACGACCCGTCCCGACGTCCAGAACACGAGCCGCTGCTGCCCTGACACGCTGGTGATGAGCCCGTTGGCGACGTGGGAGTTGGTGATGTACTTCGTCCCGGTCGGGTAGGTGTTCAGCTGCGCGTTGGTGTACGCGCCGTCGTACGACGACGTCGACGGGAAGTAGAGCGCCCCGTCCGTGGTGAAGGAGGTGCCGTTGAAGCCGAAGAACCAGGAGGTGCTGGCATAGTACGGCGACACCGCGATCTTGCTCGTCGTGCCGCCCCACAGCACACCCATCTCGGTCCACTGGCGGGTCGGGTAGATCGTGCTGCCGAAGTTCCAGCAGAGGTCGGTGAGCGGGGACAAGGGCGTCTGCCGCACCCCGGTCCGTCCACTGTAGAAGTACAGCGTCGTGGTCTGCTCCGGGGTGGTGCCACACATGTTGCCGGTCAGCGCGGAAACCACGACGAACACGTCGGGCCATCCGTCGCTGTCGTAGTCGAACCCGCCGTACGGGCCGTATCCGGTGGTGCTCGCCGTCCACAGCTGCGTGCCGGACTGGTCGACGGCGCGCAGCGTGCCGCCGGTGAGCTCGAATCCGACGGCACTGACCGTCGCGCTGCCGGTCACCTTGTTGACCGGCAGCACCGTGCCGCCGGACAGGACGATGACATTGCCTACGGCGGGCGGACTCGCCGCCGCCGGTGCCGCGCCGGCCAGGCCGGCGGCTGCTGCCACCACAAGACAGGTTGAGAGATGGAAGACGAGTCGGCGCATACGAACTCCTTGTCTTCTCGGTTACGAGGCGTGCTCCAAGGCGTCAAGCACCCGCATCGCCGGCAGCACGTCTGCCACCGTGCAGCGCGGGGTGCGACCCTCGGTGACGGCGGCGAGGAAATCAGCGTCCTGCGCCTCGATCGCCGCGTCCTGGGTGGCCGCCACACCGGCCGAGTCGACGATGACGCCGTCGGGCCCGTAGAGGCGGCCGTCGTTGATGTGCAACGTCTGGTCCTCCGCGATCAGCACGTAGTCGCTGACCGGTTCGCGGGAGTGGTACGACAGCGACAGCGTGGCCATGTCGCCGGACGGGGTGACGAGCACCGCACCGACGTCCATCGGGCCGCCGCTCCCGGGCCAGTCCGGGCCGCAGCCGCCGTACACCTTGGCCTCGGTCGCGTCGAGCAGCCACAGCGCCGTGTCCGCGAGGTGCGCGCCGTGGTGCCAGAGCACACTGTCGGTCCAGTCCCGGGTCCGCCCGGTCCAGCCGACGTTGCTCTGCCGCAGCTGCAGCGAGCGGGCGATGATGTGGCGCAGCCGCAGCTCCCCGCGCTCCACGCGGGCGCGGACCTCCAGGTGCGGCGCCCAGAACCGCAGCGTGTGGCCCATCGCCGCGTGCCGGCCGGTCTCTGCGGCGATCCGCGCCACCAGCTCGGCCTCCGCGAGCGAGACACCGGCCGGGATCTCGCACAGCACGTGCTTGCCGGCGCGCAGCGCGGCGACGCTCAACGCGGCGTGCACCGGGCTCGGCGCGGCGACGACGACCGCGTCGATCTCGTCGTCCGCCAGCAGCTCGTCGGTGTCCACATAGGATCGTGGAATGTCGTGCTCGGCTGAGAACTCGGCGTTCTCGTCAGGTTTCGGGCCCGCTACCGCGACGACCCGGCCACCGGCGGCCCGGATCGCCCGGGCGTGACAGGCGCCGATCGCGCCCGGGCCGAGGATTCCTACACCCATGAAGGCCTCCCGAGGATCGTGGCGGCGCTGCGGCCGAGCACCCGGTCCCGCTCGTCCGGATCGAGGAACGTCATGTGGTCGGTCACGTGCACGACGGCGGCGGCGTAGTCGGCGTCCGTACCGCCGGCCCGGTTCCAGTCACCGCTCCACATGAGACGGTCGGCGCCGAAGGCGGCCAGGCACATCCGCAGGTACGGTACGGCGTCCGGGTAGGGGTACGGGGTGGCGGCGTTGAGGAAGAAGCCCGACCACGAGGCCGACGTGTTCGGCCGCTCGGCCAGCCGCAGGAACTGCCGGAACCCGGGGTACGGGGCGGGATCGTCGGCGAACCGCAGCCAGCCGAGATGCTCCAGCCGGAAGTGCACGCCCGGGTGGTGGTCCACCACGTCGAGGAACGTGTCGTCGACGACGTCGGTGAACGGGCCGGTGACGCTCGCCGTCAGGCCGTGCGCGTCCATCGCCTTCCAGACGTCGCCACGCACCCGCGCCGGCAGGCGGACCCCGCCGAGCACCCCTCGCCTCGCCAACTCGTCGATCCGCCGCGGTGCCGCGGGGTCGTCCGCGTCCACCAGCCCGATCCCGGTGAACACCTCGGGATCCTCCTGGACGACCCGCTCCAGGTAGGCGTTGTCGGCGTTGCCGAGGTACTGCACGAGGACGGCCCGGTCGATGCCGCACCGGCGCATGCTGTCCCGGTACTCCTCGACCGGACGGTACTTGGTGAGGCCGACGTGGACGTGGCAGTCGACGATCCCCGGCTCAGGCATCGCCGCGCACCAGGCTGGCACAGGACGCGATGAACTCCTCCGACGTGGCCGTGTACCCGACGTTCGACTCGATGTACCGGATCGCCAGCAGGTTGGCGAGCTCACCCTCGCGGGTCTCCGGGTACTCGAACGTGCGCACACAGTCGCGCAGCACGATGACGCGGTACCCGCGGTACATCGCCTCGGTGACCGTGTTGCCGAGGCAGATCCGGCTGTCGAAGCCGACCACCACGAGATCCTTGACGTCGCGCGCCCGCAGCGTGGAGTCCAGCGTGGTCTCGTAGAAGCCGCTGTACATCTGCTTGCGGATCAGCGGCTCGCCCGGGCCGGGCGCGACGACGTCGGAGTACGCCAGGACGTCGTTGGGCTCCTGCCAGGCTTCCAGCACGTCCACGTCGCAAGTCCGCATGGAGAGGTTGCGCCACTCGGTGCTTTCGGCGAGGCCGGGCGAGAGGTGGTTGGTGACGTGGACGACCGGCAGGCCGGCCCGGCGGGCGGCGTCGCGGGCCGGCACGATGTGCTCGCGGACGATCCGCCTGATCACCGGGTCGGGCGTGTAGATGCCGGTCCGCCCCTCCCCCGCGTCGTCATCGTCGTCGAAGCCGCGGCCGTACGCGTCGACGATGAGAAAGCCGGTGCGCGACGGGTCCAGCTCCAACTGCTCCTCGGCGTGCCCGAGCGGGTTGTCGAAGGACGGGTGGAGCCGGTAGTACCGGCCGGGCAGGGTCAGCATCATTGCGTGCCTCTACTGTTCCTGGTCGTCGTGATGAGGGCCTGCGTGCCGCGGTCGCCGCCGAGCGCGTCGACGACCGCCTGGCACAGCGCGTACACCTGGGCCGTTCCCGGCAGTTCGCGGGCGTCGCCGACCTCGTCGAGGGCCAGCCGGAGGTCCTTGGCCAGGTGGGCTACCTTGAACCCGGGCTCCAGGTCGCCCGCGGCGAGGCGGGTCCAGGCGAAGTCGAGCAGCGGTGAGCCGGCTACCCCGACCCGCAGGGACTCCAGCACCCGGTCGGGCTCCAGCCCGGCCGCCTCGGCCGCGGCGAACGCCTCGCAGACGCCCTGCGTCACGTTGGCCACCAGCGCCTGGTTGACCAGCTTGGCCGCCTGGCCGCTGCCGGCGGGGCCGTGGTGCACCACGGTCGTGCCGAGCGCCTCGAGGAGTGGCCGGATCCGGGCGACTGCGTCGGCGTCGCCCCCCACGAAGATGGACAGCGTGCCGCCGCGCGCTCCGGCCGGGCCTCCGCTCACCGGAGCGTCCAGTACCGCGGCGAGCGGCCCGCCGGCGGCGAGCTCCGCCAGGCGGCGGGCCAGCCCGGGCGACGAGGTGGACATGTCGATCGCGATCGTGCCGGGCGCGGCGACGGCGAGAATGCCGTCCGGCGCCTCGTACGCCGCCGCCACGTCCTGCGGGTACGACAGCATCGTGACGACCACGTCCCGGTCCCGGGCCGCCTCGGCGACGGAGCCGGCCCACTCGGCGCCGAGGGCGAGCAGCGGCTCCGCCTTGGCGCGGGTCCGGTTGTGCACGCCGACCTGGTGACCGGCCTCGATCAGGCGGCCCGCCATCGGCGCCCCCATCAGGCCCGTACCGATCCAGCCGATCCTCATGCCACTCCTCCCGCAACTCCTCCGGCGACGGTGTCCGCGTCGATGGTCCGCTCGTCGGGCGGCGTGTCCCCGAAGTGGCAGGCGGCGAGGCCGCCGCCGGTGACCGGGCGCAGCAGCGGCCGCTCCTGCGTGCACCTGGCCGGCCGGCCCAGCTCCCGCCACAGCTGGCAGCGGGGTGCGAAGTGGCAGCCGGTCGGGGCCGGGCCGGAGTCGGAGATCTCGCCGCGGATCACGTCGCGGGTGAAGCCACCGCCGGGGTGGAAGGCCGGTATCGAGCCGACCAGCGCCCGCGTGTACGGATGCACCGGGTGCTCCAGCAGCGTCCGCCGCGGCCCGATCTCGACCAGCCGGCCGAGGTACAGCACCGCGATCCGCTCGCACAGGAAGTACACGGCACGCAGGTCGTGGCTGATGAAGAGCATCGAGAGACCCAGGTCCCGGCGCAGGTCGGCGAAGAGGTTCAGCACCTGGGCCTGCACCGAGACGTCCAGCGCCGACACCGGCTCGTCGGCCACCACGAGCGCCGGCTCGAGGGCCAGCGCCCGGGCGATGCCGATGCGCTGCCGCTGCCCGCCGCTGAACTGCTGCGGGTACCGGTCGAGCATCTCCGGGCTGAGACCGACCCGCCGCATGAGGTCACCGATGCGCTCATCGAGCTCCCGGCCTGAGGCCAGGCCGTGGATCTGGAAACCGTCGGCGAGGACCGACCGCACGGTACGCCGGGGATTGAACGCGCCCTGGGTGTTCTGGAAAATCATCTGGACGTCGCGGCGGTACTCCAGCAGGCCACGGCCCGAGAGCCGGCGCACGTCCTGCCCGCGTACCTCGACGCGGCCCGCGGTCGGCTCCTCGAGCCGGACGATGAGCCGGCCGATCGTCGTCTTGCCGGAGCCGCTCTCGCCGACCAGGCCCAGCGCCTCGCCGGGCTGCACGTCGAAGGAGACGTCGTCGACCGCTCGCACGACCGGCCGGGAGCCGCCGACGCCACGCCCGTGGAACTCCTTCACCAGCCCTTGCACTGACAGCAGCGGCTCGGTCATGCGTCCTCCGCTTCGCTGAAGTGGCAGCGGCTGCGCCGGCCGTCGGCGACGGACACGAGCGGCGGCGCCTTCGAGGTGCACTCGGACGGGTTGCCCATCGACGCGCGCAGCGCGCACCGCTCGGCGAACCGGCAGCCGGCCGGCCAGGCCCGCGGATCCGGCGGCGAGCCCGGGATCGTGGTCAGCCGTTCGGGTGGCTCGCCACCGAGCGGCGGCACGGCGGCCAGCAGCGCCCGGGTGTACGGGTGGGCCGGCGCGGTGCACACGTCGACGACGGGGCCCGACTCGACGATCTGGCCGGCGTACATGACGAGCACCCGGTCGCAGATCTCCGCCACGGTGGTCATGTCGTGCGTGACGAACAGGATGCTGGTGCCCGACTGCTCCCGCACGTCCAGCAGCAGCCGCAGGATCTGCGCCTGGATGGTGACGTCCAGCGCGGTGGTCGGCTCGTCGGCGATGAGCAGGTCCGGTCCGAGCTGTACGCCCATCGCGACCGCGACCCGTTGCTGCATCCCGCCGGACAGCTCGTGCGGGAAGCGCCGCGCCTGGTCCGCCGGGCGGGGCAGGCCGACCCGGCCGAGGATGTCGAGGATCCGGCCCCGCCGCTCGGCACGCGGCAGTTCGGGCAGGTGTGCGGAGAGCCCTTCCCCGACCTGTACGCCGATGCGGGCCACCGGGTTGAGTGCGGCACCGGCGTCGGACGGGATGAGCGCCATCTGCCGGCCGCGCAGGCTCGCCAGCTCCCGCTCGCGGGCGTCGCGTAGTTCCTTGCCGCGCAGGCGTACCGAGCCGGCGACGATCCGGCCGGGCCGGGGTACGAGACCGAGCAGCGCGAGCATCGTCACGCTCTTGCCGCTGCCCGATTCACCGACCATGCCGACGATCTCGCCCGGCCGTACGGTCAGATCGACGCCGTCGACGGCGCGCGCGACGCCGCCACCGAGGGAAAACTCCACCGTCAGGCCGCTGACCTCCAGCACGGCCGCGGCGTCGGCGGCGGTCACGACACTCTCCGCTCGTCGAGCCGGTCGCGCAGCGCGTCGGAGAGGAGGTTGATGGCGAACACCGCGACCACGATCGGCACGCTGGCGACGAGCGCGAGCTCGGGATGCGCCAGCATGAACTCGCGGCTCTCCGCCAGGCGCGATCCCCAGGACGCCTGCGGCGGCTGCACGCCGAGCCCGAGGAAGCCCAGCGCCGCCTCGTCGAGGATGGCGAACCCGAGCAGCACGGTCGTCTGCACCAGGACCAGCGGCGTCAGGCCGGTCAGGATGTCGGTGCGGATGACGCGGAGCCGGGACGCGCCGAGCACGCGGGCCGCGTCGACGTAGGGCCGGGACCGGATGCCCACCACGGCCGAGCGGATGAGCCGGGTGTAGAACGGCCAGTACGAGAGTCCCAGCGCGAGCACGGTCGTGGTCAGCGAGGCGCCGAAGAGCCCGACCACGCCGATCGCGACCAGCAGCGAGGGAATCGCGAAGAACAGGTCGACGATCCGGGTGACAACCAGGTCCAGCCAGCCGCCGAGAAATCCGGTCAGCACGCCGAGCGGGATCGCGATGGCCGAGGCGATGGCGACGGCGCCGAGCGCGATGAGTGCGGTGGACCGGGCGCCGTACGCGATCCGGCTGGCGACGTCGCGGCCGAGCTCGTCGGTGCCCAGCCAGTGTGCCGCACCCGGCCCGGCGAACCGGTTGTCGATATTGATGGCGTACGGATCCTTGCCGACCAGCCACGGCCCGATCAGGATCGTGAGCACCACCAGCAGGCCGAGCGCGGCGCCGACGACGGTCCGCAGTGGCGCCCGGCGCCGTGCCGCGACCCGGGGCTGCTCGACGAGGACCGCCGCGGCCGGGGCCGTCATGACAGCCGCACCCGGGGATCGAGCAGGCCCTGCGCCAGCTCGCCGGCCAGATTGACCACGATGAACAGGGCGCCGTAGATGAGCACCAGCGCCTGCACCATCGCGTAGTCCCGTTCGGTGACCGCGCCGACCACCAACCGGCCCATGCCGGGCCAGTTGAACAGCGCCTCCACCACGATCGAGCCGGCGATCAGCGAGGCGATCGTCAAGCCGAGCGCGGCGACCAGCGAGGGCAGCGCGTTGCGCAGCACGTATCCGATGGAGATCTTCCTTTGTGCCAGGCCCTTCGCGCGGGCGAACGGAACGAACGGCTCCTGGGCGACCTCGACCACCGCGGACCTGGTCAGCCTGGCCAGGTACGGACTGATCGCGAGGCCGAGCGTCAACGCCGGCAGCAGGGTCAGCCGCAGGCTCTGCGCCGGGTCGTCGGCGAACGGCACGTAGCCCTGCGACGGCACCAGCCGCAGCTTCAGCGCCAGCAGCAGCATGAGGAGCGTGCCCAGGAAGAACGCCGGCACCGCGAGCCCGAACAGCGTCGCGGACGTGATCATCGAGTCGAGCCGCGAGCCGGGGCGCATGCCGGCGGCGACACCGGCCGGGATCGCGATCAGCAGTGTCACCAGGAGCGCGGCGCCGGCCAACTGCAGGGTGGCCGGGATGCGATCCACGATGATCGTGCTGATCGGCATCTGGGAGCGGAAGGAGACGCCGAGATCGCCGTGGACCATCCCGGCCAGCCAGTCTCCGTACTGGTTGAGCAGCGGGCGATCCAGGCCGAAGCGTTCGCGCAGCTGGGCCACCACCGTGGGATTGCTGTTCACGCCGAGCATCGCGGTGATCGGGTCGCCCGGAATCAGCCGGACGTAGCCGAACGAGAGCACGGAGAGCCCGAAGAGCAAGGGAACCGCGAGCAGGATCCTTCGTATCGCGTACCGGAGCATCGCCCCCTCCTCCCAGGGATCGGTGGTGCCGGCGCCGGTGCCGGCACCACCGATCCGTCACGAGACCGGATCAGCCGACGCTGGCGCGCACCAGGCTGTACGAGTCGTCGTCCAGCGGCGCGGTGAAGTTCTTCACCCGCTTGCTGACCGCCACCTGTGGCCACTGGTAGCCGACCACCAGCATCGGCAACTCGTCAGCCTGCCACTGCTCCAACTCCTTGAAAATGGTCTTGGCGTCCTCGGTGCTACCTGCGCCGAGTGCGCGATCGATCTTCGCGTCGAGCGCCGGGTCGGCGAGGTGGGTGGTCAGCGCGGTGAGCGAACCGCCGGTGCGGAACCAGTTCTGGTACAGGTCCGCCGCCCCGCTGGCGCCGGCTCCGCCGTGGTACATGGTGAACTTGCCCTTGGCCACGTCGCCCCAGTACGCTGCCGGGTCGTACTTCTCGGGGGTCACCTCGATGCCGATGTCCTTCAGGTTCTGCTGCAGCACCTGCACGTGACACCCGGCCGCCGGCCAGTTGGACTCGTACGGGACGGAAACCTTGAACGGCGTGCCGTCGGCGACGCCGGCGACGCCCTTGGCGGTCCGGGTGCCCCCGGAGCCTTCCACCCAGCCGGCCGCATCCAGCAGCGCCTTGGCCTTGCTGACCGACTCCGCGCGGGCCGCCGTCTTGTACGTGCTGATCTCGACATAGTTCGGGTCCCACGGCCGCAGGATGTTGCCGTAGGTGACGCCGCCGGTGCCCGACCAGCAGGCGGTCTGCCGGCCCTCTCGGTCGACCGCGTAGGCGACCGCCTGGCGCACGTTCTTGTCCGAGAACGGGGCCTTGGTGCGGTCCCAGCCCCAGAACAGCGGGGCCAGCGTGTCGGACTGCAGCACCTGCACCGATCCGCCGCTCTTCTTGAGCCGCTCGGCGTCGGTGTAGCCGATGTTCGCGATGTCACCCGAGCCGGACTCGATGGCGGCGGCGTGCCCCGAGGGGTCCTCCGAGAACGTGTACCGGATCTTGGTGATCTTCGGCGGTGTCGGGTAGTTCGTGTTGACCTCGAAGATCGCGCTGCCCTTCGGGATGTAGGACGTGAGCTTCCACGGCCCGGAGGTCGCGGTCGGCGAGGTGAAGTAGTCCGCCTTCGCCTCGACCGCCTTCTTCGACAGGATCGCCGCGCTGCCCGGCCGGCTGACCGTCTCCGGGAAGATCCGCGACGGGGCCGACAGGGTGAACTTCACTGTCTTCGGGTCCACCACGTCGACCGTGGTCAGGGTGGACAGCAGACCCTTCATCACGTCGCCGGTCTTCATCCGCTCGAAGGAGAACTTGACGTCCTCCGCCGTGACCGGGGAGCCGTCGCTGAAGCCCGCCTTGCCGTTCAGCGTGAACGTGTATGTGGTGTTGTCCTGGGATGCCTCCCACTTCTCCGCGAGCGCGCCGACCAGCTTGCCGTCGGCGTCGCGCTCGGTGAGCGTCTCGTACATCATCGCCATCGGGATACGCGAGGCATCGGCGGCAGCGACATTGGGGTCGAGGCCCTGGCTGGGCTCGGGTTGCAACATGGTGATCTCGGTGCCGGCGCCGTTGCCGCCGGATTCGGAGCCGCTACAACCGGCCAGCGCAGCCGCGCCGACCAGCAACAACACCGCGACAGACGCTGTCGTGGGCCGCATCCCGCCTCCCTTGGAGTGCCACTTGATAAGCGCAGACACTAGGTCGAGAGGTAGGGGCGGTCAAGTCCCTTGACATAGGTCATAGGTGCTACCGTGATTCGCCGTAGGGGTCGGCGTCGACCGATCCGGTCGTGACACCCCGCCGCCACCGAGAGGACGGTCATGCAACCCACCACCACCTGGGGCGGGATCTTCCCCGCCGCACTGACGATGTTCGACGCACATGGCCGCCTCGACGAGGACGCCACCGCCGCCCACCTCGACTGGCTGGTCGGGCAGGGCGCGCACGGCGTGGTCGTCGCCGGGACGAGCGGCGAGTTCGTGTCGCTCTCCGGCCGCGAACGCCGCCGGCTCTTCGAGGTCGCGGTCAAGGCGGTCGCCGGCCGGGTGCCGGTGATCGCCGGCACGGGCGCGTTCGGCACCGCCGAGACCACCGAGCTGACCCGTGCGGCCGGCGAGGCCGGCGCCGCCGGGGCGATCGTGATCCTTCCGTACTACCAGCGACCGCACCGCGACGAGGTCATGGCGCACTTCCGGGCGGTCGGCCGGGCCGCCGACATCCCGGTGATGATCTACAACAACCCGGCCAACTCCGGCACCGAACCGCTCTCCGCCGAGGACATCGGCACGCTGTACCACGAGGGTGTCGCACACGCGGTGAAGAGCACCTTCCCGACCGTGCACCAGGTCCACGAGGTACGGGCGGCCACCGACGACGCCTTCCGCACGTTCTACGGCAGCTTCATGGCCCCGCTGGAGGGCATGGCCGGCGGTGCGCACGGCTGGGTCAGCGGCATCCTCAACGTGGCCACGCCGGACGCGGTCGCGCTGTGGGAGGCCGTGCAGCGCGGGGACCTGCCCGCCGCACGGGAGGCGTGGTCGCGCATCCTGCCGATCAAGTACCTCTACACGCGGCAGCCGCTCGGCCCGGTCAACGACCTCGCGATCTACCGGGAGATGCTGACCATGCGGGGCCTGCACGGCGGTTACAGCCGGACGCCGTTGCAGCCGCTGACCGCCGCCCAGCGGGAGAAACTGGCCGGCCTGCTCGCCGGGAGCTGACCCAGGCGGTGGCCGCGCCGCCCGGCGAGGGAGGCGCGGCCACCGTCACGACCGGTCCCGGCTCAGCGGATCGCGCCCGGGCCGCGCAGCGCACGCCCCGGCGTCGCACCGGTGAGCACGCCCCCGTCGAGCACCAGCCGGCCGTTCACCGCGACGTAGGACATCCCCTGCGCCAGCTCGCGCGGGCGCTCGTAGCTGGCCGGGGCGTTGACGGTCCGCGGGTCGAAGACCACCAGGTCCGCCTTCATGCCGTCGCGCAGCAGGCCGCGGTCGGACAGCCCGAGCCGCTGCGCCGGGAACGAGGTCATCTTGCGGATCGCCTCGGGCAGCGACAGCAGCCGCTCCTCCCGGACGAAGTCGCCCAGGACGCGCGCGAAGCACCCGTACGCCCGGGGGCTGGGATATGCGCCGATGAGTACGGCGTCGCTGGCGATCATCCCGAGTGGATGGCAGACGAACTTCCACAGCGTCATCGCCTGCGGGCTGGGCCTGGTGAACGTGGCACCCGGGTTGGCGGCCGACAGGTCACACAGTGTCCCGGTGAGGTCCCCGCCCAGCTCAGTGACCACCTCGGCGAGATTCCAGCCCTCGAACCGCAGGTGCGTGGGGTCGCTCAGGTTGCCCAGCCGGACGTCGACGAACGGCCGGCTCGCGGCGTACTGCCGCACCGCGGCACTGTCGTGCAGCTCCGTGCGCAGCCGGTCGCGCAGCGCCGGATCGGACAGCCGCTCCTGCAGCAGGTCCGGCCCGTCCGCCTGCAGCCAGCCGGGAAGCAGGCGGACCAGTCGCGTCCCGCCCCACTCGTACGGGTATGTGTCGAACGTGACGTCGAGCCCGTCCGACCGCGCGTCGTCCACCATGTCGAGCATCCGCTGCGCACCACCCACGTACGTGGCCCGCGACGAACGCGAGAAGTGCGTCAGCTGGACCGGCAGCTCGGCCCGCCGGCCGATCTCCAGTGCCTCCTTGAACGGGTCGAGGTACGTGTCGCCCAGTCCGTACCGCACGTGCGTGTGGTAGATCCCGCCGAAGCGCGCCGCTTCCCTCGCCAGCTCGACCAGCTCGTCGGTGTCGGCGTGGCTTCCCGGCGGGTAGTCCAGCCCGGTGGACAGGCCCAGCGCGCCGTCGCGCATCGCGTCGCGCACGATGCCGCGCATCCGGTCCAGGGCGACCGCGTCGGCGGGCGCGGCCGACCAGCCCAGCGCGCTGATCCGCGGCGCCGTGTTGCCCACGAAGACCCCCACGTTGACCGAGGCGTTGCCGTCGTAGCGGTCCAGCAGGTCGGCCACGGAGCGCCAGGAGTAGTCGAGGTCCGGATGGCCGGCGATGCCGGCGTTGAGCCGGACGAATCGCACCAGGTCGGCCGGGTCGTCGAAGGGGGCATAGGAGAGGCCGTCCACGCCGAGGATCTCGGTGGTCACCCCCTGGCGCACCTTCATCTCCAGCGTCCCGTCGACCATCAGCACCAGGTCCGAGTGCGAGTGCGCGTCGATGAAACCCGGCGCCACCACCAGACCGCGGGCGTCGATCCGCCGATCGGCGGGCACGTCCGACACGTCGCCGCGCAGCACGTACACCCGGTCGTCACGGACCCCGACGGCGGCCTGGAAGCCGGGATTCCCCGACCCGTCGACGACCAGCCCGGAGTGGATGAGCAGCTGGTACGGCGCGTTCACCGGGTACCTCCCTGGTCGAGCTCGGGCTTGAACGGGTGCTTGACGATCTCCTCAACCCGCAGCCGTGGCCCGAGGCCCGGCGCATCGGTGACGACCCACTCGCCGTCCTGCACCCGGGGTGGGTCCTCGGTGTACCGGTCCCAGTACTCCAGCTGGCTCGGCGTGAGCATCGACTCGGAGATCAGCAGGTTGGGCAGCGTTGCGGCCAGTTGCCAGGTGGCCGCACTCTGCAGCGGGCCGAAGGGGTTGTGGAACGCGATCGACAGCCCGTGCACCTCAGCGCACGTGGCGATCTTGCGGGCAGCGGTGATGCCACCGCAGATCCCCACGTCCGGTTGCACCACGGCGACCGAGTGCGCGCCGATGAACGGGGCCGAGCCGAAGTGGTTGCCCCAGCGCTCGCCGGCGGCGATCGGGGTGGACGTGCGGCGGCTGACCTCGAGCATCCAGTCCACCCGGTCGGCGGGTACGGGCTCCTCGATGAAGGTCAGGTTGTAGGGCTCCAGCGCCTCGCACAGGCGGATGGCGTTGGCCACGTTGAGCCGGCCGTGGCAGTCGAGCATCAGGTGGATGTCCGGGCCGACCGCCTCCCGGGTGGCCGCGAAATACTCCGCGATCACCTCGAACGTCCAGGTGGGCAGCAGCTCCGTCTCGGTCTGCCGGGCCGGGATCAGCGCCGGGCGGTCGTGCCGGACACTGGTCACCTTCTCGTAGAAGCCGGGCAGGGTGGTCTTCACCGCCTTGAAGCCGCGGTCCACCCGGTCCTTGACCTCGGCCGCCATCGCCTCCGGCGAGCCGCCCGCCTTCGCATGCGTGTACACCGGAACCCGGTCGCGGAACTTCCCACCCAGCAGGCGGTGCACGGGCACGCCCAGCGCGCGGCCGTTGAGGTCCCACAGCGCCTGGTCGAGCGCGCTGATCCCGATCGTGAGCAGGGTGCCGCCGAGGAACGCGTCACGGTACATGCGCTCGGCGTGTTGCTCGATCCGGGTCGGGTCGCGCCCGATCAGGTACTCGGACAGCTCCTCGATCAGGGCCGACACCGATCTGGTTCGCCGCCGCATCGCCACCTCGGCCTCGCCAACCACGCCCTCGTCGGTCTCGATCCGCAGGTAGATGGCGTTGTAGAACCCGAAGTCGGCGATCCACTGACGGACACCGGTGACTCGCATTGTCCCTCCCTCTGTCCGCGCGCCAGGCGGACAGTCAGAGTCAACCATAGTTCGGCCCTAGGTCATACCTCAGGTTTCCGGGTTATTACACGGCCAGCTACGCTGTTCTCCGAAGCTCTCCTGAAACGCCCGATCTGACGTGAGTCAACGAATCCGGGCCGGCGAGCGGTCAGACAAAGATCGGACCAAGATCGGACCTAGGGTCGAACACAGGTGGGAAGGGGTGACCGGCGTGACCATCGGGGCGTCGGCACGGCAGGGGCAGTGGCGGCACACCCGGGTACCACTCGGGGCGCAGATCGCGGAACAGATCCGCGAGCTCATCAAGACCGAGGGGCTGACCGACGGCGATCCGCTGCCCTCCGAGTCGGAGCTCGCCGGGCGCTACGGGGTCAGCCAGCGGGTGGTCCGCGACGCGCTGCGCACGCTCACCAACCAGGGCGTCGTCGAGACCCACCAGGGCAAGCGGGCCACGGTCAGCGGGCTGCGGCCCGTCGCCGTCGAGGACTATTTCCGGCTCGCCGTCGACGCCAACGAGGAGGCCATCGACGAGCTCCTCGAGCTGCGGCTGGCGATGGAGACCAAGGCCGCCGGCCTCGCCGCGGTCCGGGCGACGACCGAGGAGATCACCGAGCTTCGCAAGATCATGACGGAGCTCACCGAGGCCGAGGACGACCTGGCCCGCCGGGTGGAGCTCGACATGGCCTTCCACGACGCGATCGCCCGTGCCTCGCGCAACCGGTTCTTCAAGGCCATCCTGGACGCGCTCGCCGAGGCGCTCACCGCCGAGCGGCACCGCGGCGGACAGCTCACCGAGGCCGCCGGGCTGACCCACGCCGAGACGAACACGCAGCACCAGGCACTGCTGCTGGCCCTGGAGGCGCGCGACGCCCAGCTCGCCGAGCAGTGCATGCGGGCGATCCTGGAGCGTGCCCGGCAGCGCTTCCGGGATCTGGACAGCGGCGGCACCACCTCCTAACCTCTGTCTTAAGACAACATTGGGGGTGCGGTGGCCGACGGCGGACAGGCGAACCCCGGCCTCGCGGGCGCCGGGGAATGGTGGACCCCGCGCGGCGACGGACGCAACCTCGGCCGTACCGACCTGCCCGGCCGCTTCCGCACGGCCCCCGTCGAGCGGTGGCATCTCGACACCGGCGGCGACGTGCGGTTCGCGCGGACCGTCCGGGTCCGCGGCGCCGCATCGTTGCTGGTCCAGGCAGGCAGCACGCTTGCCGCGACCCGCTGGGACGGCACGCCGATCTGGCGCGCGGACACGCTCGGCGTCACCCGGGTGCTGCACGCCGGCCGGTTCGGGCGGCCCGAAGGCTGGCACGCGCTCGTCACGACCGACGAGCGCACCGTGGTCCTGCTCGACCTGGACACCACCGAGCCGGTATGGCAGTGGTCCACCGAGGCGCGCGCCAACCTCGCCGGTCCGGGCGCGTCCAAGGTCTTCGGCACCCCCGGCGCCCTAAGATGGGTGTGCTTCCCGACCTACTCGACGCGGGGACGCTGTGTAGAGTTCACCGACCCGGCACACCCCCGCGTGGTGTGGGACGTCGACTACGGGGACAGCTACGACGCCGGCTTCGGCCCCACCGTCGCCGTCGCGGACATGACCGGCACGGGCCGGTCCGAGATCGTGCTGTCCAGCAGGTGCGGAACCGGATATGCCAGCACGGACACCGAAGCGCTCGTACTGGGGCGCGAGGACGGACGGCTGTACCAGGCGGTCCTCGACGCGGACACCGGCGCCGTGCGGCTCGCCACCAGCTACCGGCCCGACCCCGGCGACTACCCGTGCGCCCGGCCGTACGGCCTGCTCCAGCCGGTACCGCTGGACGGCGATGGGCGCCCCGGCATCGTGCTGGTCAGCTGCCAGGTCGAGGAGTACGTCTCGGTGACCGGCCACTCCCCCGCCGGCCTCGACCGCGCGTGGGGCCAATTCGTGGAGAAGGACTGGCCCGAGGACCATCGCGAGCTGCGCCCGCAGATCACGTCGATCGCCGACGTGCGCACGGCCGGGCGCCCCGACCTCGTCGTCGGCCTCTGGCAGGACGGCCGGTGGCAGACCCTCGTCCTCGACCTGCCCGCCGGCCCGCAGACCGAACCGGACCGCGACAGCCTCGCCGAGTGGGCGGTGGCGGCGCTACCGGGCCGGTACTTCTGGGGATGCCACGACCTCAACGGCGACGCGATCGCCGAACTGGTGGTGAGCCGGGAGTCCGCACGCAGACCGGGCAGCCGGACAGTGCTGGAACTCGTCGACGGCACGACCCTGCAGACCCTGGCCACCCTGCCCGACGCCACGCTCGTCACCTCGTCCGACTCGGTGCTGCCCGAGCACGTCAACTTCAACGCCGACCGGCGCAGCCCGGTCGAGGTCCGCGACGCCTCGGGCACCGCCGGCCTGCTTGTGCGGCGCGACGACGGCATCCACGTCTGGACCGGCAGCACGCTGCGGTGGCTGGCCGGGCCACAGTACGCCCGGGCCGACTGGTACGAAGGCGAGCTCATTCTGTCCACGGCGGACGGGCAGGTCAGCCGGTGCGGCCCCGACCTGCTCCCCACCGGCCAGCCGGTACCCGCACCGGGCCGGTTCTGCCAGCCCCTGGTCTGGACGCGCGGACACGACCCAGAGGTGGTGACCGACCTGGCGGGCGGCGAGGTCACCGGCGCCGCACCCAGGCGCGGCGAACCCGGCCGGCTCGGCAACACCTGGCGGGTGCCTGGCCACCTGCCCGCGTTGCACCGCGATGACGGCGGCACCCACCGGCTCGTCGTATCCGCGGTGGACAACGACTCTCCAGCGGTGATCGTGCACCGCGAACCAGGCGGCGCCGGTGCGGAGCCGACGACCATCCGGCTTCCCGCGCCGGCCGCCCTGGCGTTGATACCGTACGGGCTCGCCTTCCGACTGCTGGCGAACCTGCATACCGGCGTACACACCGCCGCGCTGGCCACGTTCGCCGATGACGGCACCCAACTGTGGGCCGACCCGCTGCACGGCGGCCATCCGAGCCGACCCGGCGTGGTGCCGCTGGGCGGCGACGCCTGGCTCATCGCCGCCGACGACCACGGCCGGCTACGGCTGTACGACGAAACCGGCAAGATTCGCGCGGAGAACGACTGGACCGCGGCCTACACGACCCCGATCGCGGTGCCCGCGCCCGACGGCGGCACCGCCGCCCTGCTGCGCGCGGACGGCATCCACGGCTTGGAACTCATCGACCTCGACGGGCGGACCGTGTGGCGGGTCAACACCGAGCTGTGGCGCTACTTCCCCGGCCGCTCCGCGTTGGCGCGCGCACCCGAGCCGGGACGGTGGCTGCTCGGCGCGGTCGCCCGTGACGGCGAGTTCGTCGCGCTCGACGCGGCCACCGGCGCGCCACGCTGGCGCCTCGACACCGGTCCCACCATGCCGGAACGCGCGGTGGCGGCCGGCGACGTGGACGGCGACGGGCGCGACGAGTTCCTCGTCGGCACCCGCGACGGCCGCCTGCTCTGCCTGCGCGACGGTGAGGTCCTCTGGTGGAAACAGTTCCCGGCGGCCGTGAACAACCCGGTCCTGGCCGACGTGGACGGCGACGGGCTCCTCGAACTCCTGCTCGCCACGGCCGACGGGAAGCTACGGATCCTGGTCCCGGACCTCACCTGACCGACCTGACCGACTGTCACTCCCCGGCGCCGCATCGGCGAGCAGGCAATGCTGCGTTAGCCGTTGGCAAGGCGACGGACGGGACCCGACCCGTCGGCTGGCGTTGCATGGCGAGGACGCCGTCCTCGTCCTGGACGGCCCGACGGCCGAAATCGACCTCGACGCGCCCCGAGCGGCCTCGACGGGCCGCGCCACGAGGTGTGGTCGCCTGTCACCCCGATGGATGCCTCGTTCGAGGCGCTGCACCTGTGGCTGGCCAGCCAGCCCCTACGGCGTGCTCAACGTCAAAGGGCCGGTTCTTCTGCCCTACCCTGCTCACCCACGACAGCTTCGCCTACCTGACCATCAGCCGACACGACGACGCGACGTGGCAAATGCGGCGCACAGCATCGGCCCCGACGCCACCGCGCTGACCACGACCGGATCGATCTGGTCACCACCTGGGACCGGCTACACCGCGCCGGAGTCCGCCCGGCCGTCACCGAACAACTCCGGCTGGTCGTGGCCCGCCGCCACACCCAGATCGTGATCACCTGGTGCCGTGGCAGCCGATGATTGGGAGACCCGGATATCAGAACCTGCGCAATGCCGACGTGATGGGCCCCATGGCTCCGTCGACCCCGGCACGGTCGGTCACCGTAGGTAGTCGACGGTCCTACTTTTCTCGCGACGATCGGCGGCTGAACGTGCGGCATGAGCGGTGCGCCGCGAGGCCCCCTACTGTATCCCCAGCACAGCTGGGAACAACTCGGAGGGAGGTGACTCCCTTGACACTTTCCCTCGCGGGACATAGCGTGCCGTCAAACTAGCAGGAAACTTAACAGTTTCGCTGGAGGATGCCGTGCACCGTTCCCCGCGCAACCTGCTGCTCGCCTCCGCCGTGGCCGTCGCGACCGCCGCCACCAGCGCCGCCTGGCTGCTGGCGGCTTCCCCGGCCAGCGCCGCGGTGAGCCTCTCCGACGTCGTACCCGCGCCGGTGTCGGCGCAGCCCGCGGCTGGCGTGACCTACACGCTGCCGTCGAACGCCGTGATCCAGACCGCGGCCGGCGCCGCCGACGCTGGCAACTACCTCGCCGGCATCCTCCGCCCGTCGACCGGCTACGCGCTGCCGGTTTCGACCACGACCGGCACGCCGACGAGCGGCATCGCACTGCTGCTGTCCGGTGCCGACCCCAGCGTGGGGGCCGAGGGTTACCAGCTCGACGTGACCGCCGCCGCCGTCACGCTCCGCGCGCAGACCGCGGCCGGACTGTTCCACGGGGTGCAGACCCTGCGGCAGCTGCTGCCGGCGACGGTCGAGGCGCAGACCGTCCAGAATGGACCGTGGACGGTCACCGGCGGCCGGATCGTCGACTACCCGCGCTACGCCTACCGCGGCGCGATGCTCGACGTGTCACGGCACTTCTTCGGCGTGGACACGGTCAAGCGCTACATCGACGAGATCGCGCAGTACAAGCTCAACACCCTGCACCTGCACCTCTCCGACGACCAGGGCTGGCGGATCGTGATCGACGCCTGGCCGCAGCTGGCCACCTACGGCGGCAGCACCCAGGTGGGCGGCGGCGCGGGCGGCTACTACACCAAGGCGCAATACTCCGACCTGGTCTCCTACGCGGCATCGCGACAGATCACCATCGTGCCCGAGATCGACATGCCCGGCCACACCAACGCCGCACTCGCCTCCTACGCGCAGCTCAACTGCAACAACACGGCCCCGCCGCTCTACACCGGCACGAACGTCGGCTTCAGCTCGCTGTGCGTCAGCAAGGAGGTCACCTACACGTTCGTGCAGCAGGTGCTCAACGAGCTCGCCGCCATCACCCCTGGGCCGTATCTGCACATCGGCGGCGACGAGGCGTCGAGCACGCCGGCGGCGGACTACACCGCGTTCATGAACCGGGTGCAGCCCTTCGTCGGCGCGGTCGGCAAGACCGTCGTCGGCTGGCACCAGATCGGGCAGGCCAACCACACGACGAACCGTGTCGCGCAGTACTGGGGAACGTCCACATCGGACGCGGACCTGAGCGCAGCGGTGAGCAAGGGCGACAAGATCCTGCTGTCGCCGGCGAACAAGACGTACCTCGACATGAAGTACACCAACTCGACCCCGCTCGGCCTGACCTGGGCCGGCCTCATCGAGGTGCAGACCGCCTACAACTGGGACCCGGGCGCCTACCTCTCCGGCGTGCCGGCCAGCGCGATCCTCGGTGTGGAGGCGCCGATGTGGTCGGAGACGCTCACCAAGCTGGCCGACATCGAGTTCATGGCGTTCCCGCGGATGCCGGCCCTGGCCGAGCTGGCGTGGTCGCCGCAGGCGGCACGTAACTGGGACACGTTCAAGGTGCGGCTCGGCGCGCAGGGCCCACGGTGGACGGTGCAAGGGATCAACTACTACAGCTCGCCGCAGGTCCCGTGGGGCACGCAGCCGACGACGCGCAGCGCATACACCCAGATCCAGGCCGAGAGCTACAACGCCCAGACCGGGACGCAGACCGAGACCACCACCGACACCGGCGGCGGCCAGAGCATCGGCTACGTCACGCCCGGCGACACGCTCGCCTACACCTCGACTTCGGCGCGGCGTCGCCGGCCTCGGTCACGACCCGGCTGGCCTCCGGCGCGTCCAGCGGCACCATCCAGTACCGCCTGGACTCCACCACCGGCCCGATCATCGCCAGCGTCCCCGTCACCTCCACCGGCGGCTGGCAGACCTGGACCACCAACACCACCAACCTCACCGGCGCGGCCACCGGCGTGCACCGGCTGTACCTCACCTTCACCGGCACCGCGGGCACCGACTTCGTCAACCTCAACTGGCTACAGTTCAACGCCGGCAGCGGACTGCCCAACGCATACAGCGTGCGGCAGGCGGAGAGCTTCAGCAGCCAATCCGGCACCCAGACCGAAACCACCACCGACACCGGCGGCGGCCAGAACATCGGCTACATCACGCCCGGCGACACGCTCGCCTACACCAACGTGGACTTCGGCACCCCGACCGCGGCCTCGGTGACCACCCGGCTGGCCTCCGGCGCATCCAGCGGCACCATCCAGTACCGCCTGGACTCCACCACCGGCCCGATCATCGCCAGCGTCCCCGTCACCTCCACCGGCGGCTGGCAGACCTGGACCACCAACACCACCAACCTCACCGGCGCGGCCACCGGCGTCCACACGGTGTTCCTCACCTTCACCGGCACCGCGGGCACCGACTTCGTCAACCTCAACTGGTTCCAGTTCAACCGGTAGCACCTGTTTCACACTGTGCGGCCCGGTTTGCCTGCGACCAGGATGTCGCGCTGAATGACCTGGTCCACGGGGTGGCGGAAGGCGTCGCAGGGTGTGTCGTCGAGCACCTCGAGGCCGGCGGCGGCGAGCACGCCGCCGGCCTCCTCGCGCCGCGCCACGGGTCTCCCGGACTCAGCGGGTACCTGAACCCAGGACGCCGTCAGACTGCGGCGCCGTCGCGCGAGCTCAGGGAACTGCTGGATCGTCGGGGTCGACCAGCGACCCAGGTCCGACAGCCAGAGCACACAGTGCCCCCGGAACGTCATGCCGTCCCACCAGAGGTTCTGCCGTACACGCTGATCCCGCCGCTCGGCGGCTCCACCATCACCGACACCGGCGCGATCCGGCAACTCCTCGGCGACCTGGTCGACGGCGTCAAAGACTGGTCCAAACTCCAAACTCGTCAAGAAACTCGAAACCAGCGCCGACGACGCAGCCGAAGGCGCCGACGACCTCGCCCCAGGCTCGAGCTGCCTTCCGGCCCGGCGCCCTGGTCCTGCTCGCCCACGGCACTGCCAGACCCATCGAAACACTCACCGCCGGCGACTACGTCCTCGCCACCGACCCGGTCACGGCAAGACCGAACGGCACCGGATCACCAAGGTCCACATCGCTAACGACCACAACTTCACCGACCTCACCGTCACCTCGACGGCGCCGACCCGGTCGTCATCCACACCACCCAGGAACACCCGTTCTGGAGCAAGACCCGCAACGCCTGGGTGCCCGCCTCCGACCTCAACCCCGGCGAGGAACTCCTCGGCACCGACGGTTGATGGCGGTCAGGGCCGCTGCCGGGTCAGTCGCAGCGTGAGCTCGGCGCGGGAGCGCACGCCAAGCTTGTGGTAGACCCGGGTCAGGTTGGCCTCGACGGTGTGCACCGTGACCGACAGCGCCGCTGCGACTTCCCGGTTTGTCCGGCCCTCGGCGACCAGCGCCGCGACCCGCTCCTCGGTCGGCGTCAGCCGGCCGGTCGCGGGTGCGCGCCCGCCGATGCGGCCCAGCTCCTCACGGGCCCGGTCGGCCCAGAGCCGGGCACCGAGCCGGTCGAAGATCGCCAGGGCCGCTTCGAGGGACTCGCGTGCCTCCCGGCGGCGTTTGACCCGGCGTTGCGCGGCATCGAGCGCGAGCCGTGTGCGCCCCTCCTCGAAGGGCCCGTACATCGACCGATGAGCCTCGAGCGCGACGTCGAACGCCGCGAACGCCGCCGCTGGGTCGCCTTCGGCGGTGTGCAGCAGGCCATGGCAGCGGCCTGCGGTCGCCAGGCCGAGGGGGCGGCGGTACTGGTCGGCGCAGTCCTGGAACACTTCGAGATGGCAGCGCGCTGCCGGCAGGTCGCCGGTTGTGATCTCGGCCTCGACGAGGTTCGCCCAGAACTGGAAGATCGTCGGCTCGCGCCAGCCGCCGCGTTGGTGCCAGGCGGGCAGCGGTGCGAGCACTCGGACCGCCTCGGCCGGCTCGCCCAGCGACAGCGCGACGAAGCCCAGCACGCACCGGTTGTGCACGGCAAAGGCGGTGTTGCCGATCTCCTCGCAGCGCCGCAGCCCTTCGGTGGCCCAGGCGCGGGCCTGCTCGGCGCGGCCCAGGTAAGCGTCGACCATGGCGCGGAAGGCCTGCGGCGACCCCTGCACGTTCGTGCCGAGCTGCTCCGCGGCCTGCCACATATCATTGGCGACGGCATCCGCCCGTGCCCAGTCCCCGGCCCGGCACTCCAGCTCCGTCAGATGTCCCAGCAGGTGCTGCCGCGACTCCTCGTCGCCGACTGTCTCCGCCGCGGCGATCAGGCGCAGCCAGTGGGCGCGCCCTTCGTCCATCCGGTCCTGCAGCATGCACGTCAGGCCGAGCACGAAGTCCGGCGTGTCGTACACCGGGAACAGTCCTTCGGTGTCACCGATCGCGTCGAGCCGCGCGAACACAGGGTCATCCGGGCTCCCGGACCAGTCGAGGATCCCGGCGAGGTTGCTAAGCGAGTACACCTGCAGCGCGAAGTCCCCGGCGCGGTCGGCCAGGGCGAGGGCGGTTTGCAGCGACGCCGCGGCGGCCGGTAGGTCGTTGGTGACCATTTGCAGCCGGGCCAGGCAGCCGTGCGACCAGCCCGAGCGGACCGGGTCGCCGGCCGCCTCCCGCGCTGCCGCGAGGCAGAGCTCCTTGTCCCGTTCGATGGTCTCGGTGCCCAGGTTCGACAGCAGTTGCAGCACGTCTGCCCGCTGGGTGCCGGGTGGGGTGTGTGGCAGGATCTCCTCCGCCGCCGCGCGGGCCGCGGCGGGCTGCCCCGATTGCCAGCTGAACACGGCGTACCGATAGCGCCGTCGGCGCGCTGCCGCATCGTCGCCGGGCGGGGTGCGGCGGACGGCCAGTTCGGCGAGCTCCGCGGCGGCGGCCCGGGCACCGCGTGCCGCTGCCCGGTCGGCGACGCGCTCCAGCGTGGCGGCCACAGCCTCGTCGGGTCCGTCCGCCGCCAGGGCCGCGTGCCGCGCGCGCTCCTCCGGCTCGCCGTCGGCGGCCAGCCGGCGGTGGACCCGCCGGCGCAGCTCGGGTGCGGACCGGGCCACCACGCCCGCGGCGAACAGCGGGTGCACGAACCGCACCAGGTCGCCCGCGATCGTCACCACCCCGGCGTCGACCGCCGCCTCCAGGTGAACACGGGCCCGCGCACCGGCCGCGCCGCGGACCACGGCCACCGTCGGGCGCACCGCGAGGGCTGTCGCGAGTAGGGTGCGTTGCACACTGTCCGGCAGCACCTCAAGCCGCGTGTCCAGGATTTCCCGCAGGGTACGCGGTACCGGCACAACGTCGTCCGCACCGGGCGCTCCGCCCGTCCCGAGCCCGCGCGCCAGCTCCAGCGCGTGCATCGGGTTGCCCAGCGACGTCTCGCACACCCAGCGCAGCACCGGCCGCGGCAACGCGACGCCGAGCGCGGCCTGCACCAGTCGGTGGACGGCACCGACGCTTAGCCCAGCCAGCGCCACCCGGGTCGTCCGCTCCGCCGGAACGAGGCTCTCCACCGCACAGTCGGGCTCTGTCCGCGCGGCCATGAGGAACCGAACCGGCTCGTCGGTGAGCCGCCGCGCCACGAAGCGCAGTACTACCGCCGACTCCCGGTCCAGCCACTGCAGGTCGTCGATCGCGACCAGTATCGGCCCGGATCGGGCCAGTTCGCGCAGCACCGCGAGCACCGCCACCCCGATCGACCGCTGATCCGGCACCGTGTCCTCGTCGTCGAGCAGCAGTGCCACCCCGAGCGCTCGCCGCTGCGGCGCCGGCAGCAGGTCCAGCAGCGGCGGTACCACCGCCCCGAACAGGTCGCCCAGCCCGACATAGGTGAACCGGGCCTCCGCCCCGGTCGGCCTGCAAGCCAGCACCCGGAGGCCACGTTGCCGGCCGGCGGCGACTCCGACGCTCCACAGCGCAGTCTTGCCAGCCCCGGCCGGCCCTTCCGCGAGCCAGGCCCGGCCTCTGTCACCGCCGTCCAGGAACGCCGTCAGCGTGGCGAGTTCGGCGTCCCGCCCGAAAAGGACCTGCCGCTCGTCGATGGACACAGACACCCACCAAAGTACGACGCAAACTGTGGGGGTTTCCAGGATTTCTCCATCGCTGTGCGTCCATAGCGTCGGGTCCGGCCGCGAGTACCGCGGTCACGACCGAGGAGGACGAGATGACCTGGAGCCACTACACCCCGATCCCCGGACACCCGTGGAGGCCATAGCAGCCTCATTTGCTCAGAGTAATACGGCTCGACCCCGGCTATCCCCGAGATGCAAGCGCCACGCCGCCACGTCCTACCACCGGGCCAGCCAACGGTTCCGACTCCCGGCGGACGACTCCCGGCGCCTAAACGGCAGCGTGAACACCCGTTCAAAAACCGCGAAAGACACCCAACCAGCGGCCAGAAGGAGCACATCATGGCACCCAAGACGATCGATACCGGCGATCAGAGCATCGGCGGACCGCGCTACATGAGATCGATGGTCTCGCTCGACGACTCGGGCAACATGCAGGTCAGAACCAATACATTCAGCCACTGGGACCTACGCGGGTTCACCGGCGGAGTTCTCGTGTCACTGTCGGACGCGCAGGGAAAGCTGCTCTACATCACACCGATCGTCTCCTACGGAGTGGACGGGCGGTTGGTCTTCTGGTCCGTGTCGAACCGCTGGGACAACGAGTACTACAACGTCGGTGCCGACGTCGCCCGGCAGGTCGATCGGGTCGACGTGTGGCAAGGGCCGACCCCAAAGAACCGGCTGGTGCCCATCGTCAACGACCTGATCATCATCGTCCGGCTCGTCGCGTGGCTGATCGAGCAATGGCAGAAGAGCAGCGGCGACGACGGCGGTTCAGGCGACGGCCCGGTTCAGACCACCCGGCAGGGACTCAGTTCGGTTCGCGGAAGTCTGCTCACGCGCGTCGATCCGCAGACCCTCCCGTTCGGAACGCCGACGACGTTCACCGTCGCGGCGAGCGACACGAACAGCGGCGCCCCCGTCGACGGCGTCGTCTACCGGACGATGAGTCTCCCGCTGGACCGGGCCGGAGTCCCGCTCGGCCCGACGAACGCGCCCCTGTCCGCCACACTGACCGGCAAATGGATCAGCAAGAAGCGTGTGGAGATCGACCCCGACTCCGGACGCAAGATAGTCATCGTCGTGCGCAACTTCGTGCAAGAGCAGTTGTTTGTCCGGACCGTGGACTACGGAGATGCCGAGGTTCCCGTCACCCTGACGGGAGCACCGACCGATCCCATCGACGCGTGACATTCATCCCGCCAGCGCGGCTCGCCGAGGCTCCCCTTTGCGGGCCGCGCCGATGTCCCGCACCAGATCACGGGCTGCAGACCGGCACTCCGTTTCTCGGTCTAGCGCCCATCATCGACAAGCACGGCCACCTCGACTGGGATCACCCACCGAGGGCCTGACCAACACCGACGATCGCGCGGGCATGCCAATTGCCTGAGGCTCGAACGCACGCTTAACGGCAAGATCGGGTGCGCGCTCATCGGCCAGATCTAGCGCACGAGGTCTGGCCTGTCGTGATCCGGGCGACCGGCTGTCGTCAAGATCGCAAGTAGTCTGGCGTACGACTGGACCGCGATGGGGCTGGCGGCGCGAACCGGCCGCCGAGGTGGATGCTGAGGGCGATGCCGACGGCAGAGCTGGCGCACGTCATCCACCAGGTGGACTGCCAGCCGCCGGCGACGCCGGCCAACCAGGCGGCGATGGCGGGACCGGCGAGGCTTCCGGCGTTGAAGAGTTGCTGGATCAGTCCGATACCGGCCGCGGTGGAGCCACCCGCCGGGGTCAGCTCCACGGCCGTGCGCAGCAGTGTGGCCGGAATCGCGCCGCCGATGACGGAGAAGACCGCTACGCAAAGGAACCGCAGCGCCGTTTCCACGGGCACGGCCTTCCAATCGGGTGCGAAGGCCAGCACTGACGTGACGGCCATGACGACAAAGGCAGGGATGAGCAGGGCGCGGGCGGCGACGCCGCGCTGCAGCATCTTCGCGGTGACCACCGAGCCGATGGCGTTCACCCCTCCGACCACCGCGGTGAGCACACCTGGGACCACGCCGGTGATCCCGCCGTCCTGGTAGACCGTTGGTAGGAACCCGACCACGGCCATCCATGGCAGCGTGTAGCACGCGAACGCGAGACCGACGGCCCAAGGCCTGCGCGAGCGGACGGTTCGCGTGATACGTGCCGTCGCCGTGGCCGGGCGCCGGACGCGGCCGCGCTCGTCAGGGGGAACGTAGGCGAGGATCAGTGGCAGCGGTGCCAGCGCGACTGCGGCCATGGCCCACCACCACACCCGCCATGGAAGAACCTGCAGGATCACGGCGCTGGCCATGAGCCCCGCGAAGGCGGAGATGCCCTGATAGGCACCCCACAAGCCGATGGCCGCGTTGAGCCGGCGTTCGGGGGCATGGCGGCGGATCAACCCCGGGCCGGTTACCGCCACCATGATGAGACCGGCGCCCTCCACCGCCCGAGAGACGGTCAGCGGAGCCGCTGACCAGGCGAGGGCTCCCGCAGCCGAGCCCAGGCCCAGCAGGATCAGCCCCGCGCTCAGGCAGCGTCGCTCGCCGATCACCTCGGCGAGGAGAGATACGGCCAGGCCGCCGAGCATCCCCGCCAACTGGACGACCCCGAGGAGCGCCCCGGCCTGGAGCAGCGTGATGGACAGGTCGTCGCGCAGCTGGGGGATCGCGGACGGCAGTTTCCACACCTGCAGCCCGGCGCTGATCCCGGCGAGCACCACGATGATCCACGATCTGCTGATACGCGACGCGTGCGCCTTCACCGCCATGACGGCCTTCCTCGGAAACTTGCGTGGCGTCGCCAACCTCTCTCGATGACAGGCATTCGCGCAATACAGCTGAGCTGGCGTGCGATGGATGCTCATCGCATCTGGAAATTCGTGTCACAATGCTCAACATGGCCAGCATCGACGCCCTGGACGCACGGATCATCCTCGCCCTGGACGACGATCCGGACGCCACGATCCTCGCCCTCGCGCAGACCCTTGGTATCGCCCGCAACACCGTCCACGCCCGGCTACGACGGTTGGCGGCCACCGGCGTGCTCAGACCGTTCAGCAGGCGCGTCGACCCTGCCGCCCTCGGATACGGCCTCGTCGCCTTCATGTCACTGTCGGTACGGCAGGCCGAACCCGAGCGG
This sequence comes from Dactylosporangium sp. AC04546, assembly GCF_022095675.1. Taxonomy (GTDB): domain Bacteria; phylum Actinomycetota; class Actinomycetes; order Mycobacteriales; family Micromonosporaceae; genus Dactylosporangium. Next base: position 70,344 of record NZ_JAHYSG010000051.1, read on the forward strand.
ACCCGTCAAGGGCTGCTTGCCCTCCCGGAAGTCATCGAGGCCCACTACACCACCGGCGACGCCGATCTCCTGGCCCACATCGTCGCGAAGGACACGGCCGACCTGCACCGCATCACCAACGCCGTCCTTGCCATCGAAGGAGTCGACCGCACCAGCACGATCATCTCCCTGGGCGAGGTCATCCCCTACCGGCCTCGCGACCTTCTGCACCGCCTGGCCGAAAGCTGACTCCACGCGGCCCGCATCCCCCATCGCGATCAACGCCAGCGTCGGCGAGAAAACGGCGCCGCGAGGCGGTCGACCGGCTGATCGCGCTGCAGTTCGACCGACACGGCAACCGTCTCTGGCGCGACGCGAATGCACTGCTGGAATCCGAACACACCCGTCGCGCCGCCGGTGAAGTCCTCGTTCCGCTCGGCGTGTCCACCGAACCAACACCGGAAGCGAGAAGCAAGGCCCGAGCCTGAGGATTCCCCTGGCGGCGACGCGCAGCGTCCCGCCGAGCCACACCTCCCCCTGCATGGCTTCCCGTCGCGCACCGAAGGCAGCCAGACCGCGCCCGGCATCCCAGAGCGCCGGGTCCAGCGGCTGGAGGCCCTGGCCACTGGAGGCCACGTCCGAGCCGGCTGGAAGCCGGGCCGCCGGCAGGCACCGGGTCGCGATCGGCCGTACCGCCGGTCGGCTCGCCAGGTCTGCTGCTGCTGCTGCGCGTCCGGGTCACGCCCGGCATCGCGGGACCAACTGGAGGCTGGCCTACGTCATGCTGGAATCGGTCACAAGGTCTAGTAGGTTCGCAATCGCACGGTTCAACGGGTTGACACCGGAGCAACAGCACAGAACCAGAACGAGCAGCGCTAGGAGGGCGGAGCCGAGAGCGGTGACGAGCAATAGCCGTTGTGGCGGACCCTCGGGCTGTTGATCGTCATCCACGCGCCGCAGTATCGCACGGAACTTTGCCTGTCCAGTCAGCGTCAGCCCCGGCTTCTCCCGGCGTGAATGTCCGTTGCTTCGGCGTGTCCGCTTGGGCTAGCGCACCGCCGGGGTCGCCGCGCCGGGAGCGAAGCGGCAAGGCGCGGCGTGCCCCGAGCGGCGCGCAGCGGCCCGAAGGGCCGCCTTGAAGACGCGTGGACAATTCTCACGACCGGGGCAAGTGCGCGGACGACGGTTCGATCACCACGACGTTGGCCACGGGCGCCCAGAAGAGTGCGCCATCGCGCCGGCCACAACAGTGCTGAGCCTCGCATCTCGGGGCGTACTGGTCCCCAAGTGGTCCCCAGCCGCAAGCGGTCTAGATCTTGCCGACCGATTGCACCGTGACAGCAAAATGGCCGTTGACCTGGGCTTTCGCCCGAGGCTAACGGCCTTTCACGCTGTCGGGATGGCGGGATTTGAACCCACGACCCCTTGACCCCCGGGCCATTGGGATTAACGTTTCCGCACGTCAAACACGGTATGCCCGAGATCAAGACGTGCGGCCGAACGCATGTCTTCTAGTACCGCGCACCACGTGTGGTCGCGGTCGTTGCTGCGCAACATGCGCCTGACCCGGAGAGGCTTCCCGTTGCGCAGGCTCTGCCCGGTCATGCTGTGCCGCCGGGGCGCCATGACGGACGGACCGAATCATCTGCGCGGACGCTGGCGCCCCGGTGGTGCGGCATGGATGCCTCCGGTGCGCAACGGGAGAGCTCGGAGCCAACCCCGGGCTTCCCGGGTGCCGAGGTCCACGGGCGAGTAGCCCTGGCCGCCGGAGGCACGCGCCGGGTCGTAGGGCCGGAGGCCCTACCCGCCGGAGGCGCTGTTAGGACCGACCCTTGCGCCGGCCGAACCAAGCGAAGACGGCGTGCCACGCCCGGATCATCCACGTGGGGTCGCCGCCCCCCTGAATGGAGTGCGTGCCAAGGAAGTCCGCGTTCGGATCCCTGCGGCCTTCGTACTCGTACTGTGCGTTGCTCTGACCCGGCAGACGCTTCTCCGGTGCGGCCATCTCATCATCGTGGATGCGCAACGTCCTGGGGGTCAAGTCCGTCGCGCCCCAGCGCAGCCATCCGTACAGCCCAGCGCTTCAGGGCGAGCAGCCTGACCGCCGGAGGCCCTACCCGCTGGAGACATCCGGGCGGCCGTGCCGTTGTCGCTGGCGCCGCCGGAGCGCTCACCGCTGTGTCCACCCGCGCGTCTGGGTGACGCTCGGTGTAGCGCTGACAGCTGGATTTTGCGCAGAGTCACCGGTTTGCAGACGGCCCCGGCTCCTCGTGATGAGGATGTCCGGGGTTTCGGCGTGTCCAGCCGGGCCAGCGCGCAGCCGGGGTCGCCGCGCCGGTAGCGAAGCGGCAAGGCGCGGCGACCCCGAGCGGCGCGCAGCCGCCGTGGGGTCGGCCTGCGGCGCGGTGTTGATGTTGCCATCAGTCCGTTTCCGCAGGCCGCCCGCCCGAACCGTGCATGCGACTCGTCGCCGCACACGGCTCTCCGTGTGTCGCGCTCACTGTTTCAAGCCGGTGTGGTGGCCGGGTTGATGGTCCATGGGGTCGGTATCTTGGTGCCGCGGTGGCGATACCGGACAGTCTTGACGCTGGATGCGCCGTAGAAGGTGATCCCGTTGTGGGCGTAGCGTGATCCGGGTCCGGTGAAACGGCGTCGGACCTCACCCCAGGAGATGGGATGATGATTGCGGCGTATCCAGGCGCCGATCCGGTTCCAGGCGTGGTAGTCGATCTGCTGGAAGTGGCGGCTGGATGAGCCGTGTCGGAAGTAGTTCGCCCAACCCCGTAGTGATCTGTCCAGCCGCAGCAGCAGCTCGTCCAGGCCGAGATACAGGGTTGATCTGCTCTTGGTGAGTTCGCGTGTTCGATCCCGCATCGATCGCATCGCTTTGGCTGACGGGAACGTGAACACGTAGGTCTTCGACGTGCCTCGTTTGACCCTTCTGATGATGGTGTGGCCGAGGAAGTCGAAACCTTCGTCGATGTGCACCACGCGGGTCTTGTCGGGTGCCAGGCGTAGCCCCAAGGGAGCGATCACCTGCGCGACCTCCTCCAGCAGCGCTTGCGCGTGATGACGTCCGCCCTTGACGACGAGGACGAAATCGTCGGCGTAGCGGATGAGCCGGTAGGTGGCCTCACCGCGTTTGCGACGCCGGTGCCGCTGGTTGCCGTCGCCCATCGCCGCCCACGCGCGAGCGTAGTGCTCGTCGAGGACGGTCAGGGCGATGTTGGCCAGCAGCGGTGACAAGATCCCGCCCTGCGGAGTGCCGGTCGGGGTGTCCTTGCGATCGCCGGCTGGTGTCATCACGCCGGCCTTCAGGAACGCCTTGACCAGGGTCAGCACCTTCTTGTCCTTGATCCTGATCCGTACCCGGTCCAGCAGCGCCACGTGATCGATCTCGTCGAAACACGCCGCGATGTCGGCCTCCACGATCCACTCGTAGTCACGCGGGCGGGAGGTCAGGGCATGGATCTCCGCGATGGCGTCGTGCGCCCGCCGGTTCGGCCGGAACCCGAAGGAACACGGCAGGAAATCCGCCTCGAAGATCGGTTCCAGGACAAGTTTGAGTGCCGCCTGCACCACCCGGTCGGTGACGGTGGGGATGCCCAGCTTCCGTAGCTTCCCAGACGCTTTCGGGATCATCACCTGCCGCACCTCGACCGGCCGGAACTGTCCAGACTTCAACAGTCCCCGGATGTGGTCCAGGAATACCGGTACTCCGACCCGGTTGACGATGTAGGACACGGTGGCCCGATCGACACCGGGCGTGCGCGCTGCGGCGTTGGTACTGACCCGCTGCCAGGCAAGGGTCAGAAACGCCGGGTCACATACCAGGTTGAACAGATCATGAAACCGGCGGGAGCGGTCCGCTCCAGCCCAGTGATGCAGTTTGACCTGCATCCTCCGTACCAGCAGGCCCGCCTCGCTCTCCGCGGGCCAGCTGACGCCGGTGTTCACCGGCGTGTCTTCGGACATTGCAGTCTTCTCCCTGTCTGACACACTGCCGCCCTTCCCCATGTGCTGGGCTTTCCCCAACTCCGAGTACTACGACGGCTCCGTCCCGCACACGCCCTTGAGCAGGCGACGTGCCAATCCACCACGGATCCGTCCTGGCCGGACGGGCGCGATGGAACGCGACGTGTGCGGTTCCCACGTTCACGGACTTCCGGTTGACGGGGTCGGCACCCGGCTGTACCCCTGCGGCCCGCCTCCACCGTCCCACCACCAGCCGCGACCCCCGACGTGGAACGGGTGGTGTCGATCAACGGCAGCATCCAAGTCGCCGGTCAGAAGATCCAAGTGGGCAAGGTCCACGCGCGCAAAATCGTCTCTGTCGTTCTGGACGAGCACACCGTCACTGTCTACGACAATGACACCCCGATCAAAAGTCGCTCCCCGGCGCAGCACTACCAACCTGAACCGCACCAAGGCGCATCACCAGGTTATGGCAGTGACGTGATCGGCTGCCGCTGCAATCCGGGAGGACTCTGTCAGCGCACCCTAGCCGCCAGAAACGATCGCGATCAGCCTGGCCGCTACGTCTTCATAGTCGCCAAAGCCGCTCGTGGTCTGGAACATGCCGCGGGCCTGGTAGTAGGCGCGCAACGGCTCGGCCCGCTCCTGGTAGCGCGAGTGCCGCAACATGATCTCTTGCTCTCTCTCGGCCTGCTCCGGGTCGAGCTCCAATCGGCGACGCACGACGATGCCGTATTCGTCGTCGGTCAGGACCAACTCGATCACCGCGTCGGGCTGATGCCCGCGCCGCTCCAGGCACTCCGCCTGACCGACCGTGTTCGGGTAGCCGGACAACACCCAGCCACCGCCCACGCTGGCGAGAGCGTCGGCGATGGCATTCGCTGTCAGTTCGTCAGGAACGAGATTTCCGGCACGGATGTATTGGCCCATCTGTTCATCCGTCGCCGTCCGGCGCTGCATGTGCTCGCGGAGCAGGTCGCCCGCACTGACGGACGTCAGGTCGAAAGCTTCGGCCAAAAGCTGGCCCGGACTCAATCGGTCGATTCCCGGCCCACCGACGAGGGCTACTTTCCGCATGCATCGCTCCTAACCGGGTGACCCAGCCTGGGCCGGCCTTGCGCCACATCCCATACCATCAGCCGAAGGAGATCCATCTACTCGATCATGACCAGTGTGTCAAGGATCGTCCGAGGCCGTTTCGTCAAGCTTCATGTGAGACCAGGCAATTGCCGTACTCCGCTTGATCCGTTACATAGTGACTCCAGATGACGGGTTACACCTGCCTTGAGCATGTCGGACACGGACCGTGACGCCGACCGTCCTACGACGCTGGTGTCCCAGGCGGGGGTGGTCCCGGTCAGATCGAGGGTGGGCACGCCAAGCTGTTGTGCTCCCCGCGCATGCGGGGGTGGTCCGGCGCTCCAGCGTTCTACAACCTTGACCAGCGCGTGCTCCCCACGCATGCGGGGGTGGTCCGCAGCCCCGTGGCGATCGGCACGCGCCAGTCGAGTGCTCCCCGCGCATGCGGGGGTGGTTCCCAGCCCTCCCGGCTCGTCGCGCAGCCCGCGCCGTGCTCCCCGCGCATGCGCGGGTAGTCCCGGCCACCCGCTCCCGCGGCCGGATGACCGGTTGTGCTCCCCGCGCATGCGGGGGTGGTCCCTGCTGCTCGGGGTCGCGGCCCTCCCGGATGGCGTGCTCCCCGCGCATGCGGGGGTGGTCCCCTCACCGCGGCGTACCAGATTGTCGACGGCGGCTTGAGACTGACCCTCTGCCGACGGATTGGGATTGACCCCTCTCCGTAACTGTGGAGGGGTGATCAAGTTGGAGGAGTGGGCTGAGATCCGACGGTTACACCTGGCTGAGGGTGTGCCGATCAAGGAGCTCGCTCGGCGGTTCGGGTTGTCGCGGAACACGGTGCGGTCGGCGGTGCGGGCGGTGGAGCCGCCGCGGCGTGAGCGTGGGCCGCAGGGTTCGTCGGTTGATGCGTTCGAGCCGCAGATCCGGTCGTTGCTGGCGCAGTGGCCGTCGATGCCCGTTCCGGTGATCGCGGAACGGATCGGCTGGACGCGGTCGTTGACGGTGTTGAAGGACCGGGTTCGGCAGTTGGGCGGATCGTTAGGATTCAGACCAGATCCTGTGCCGGTTCACCGGTTTCCTCGTATTCCGGCCGGAGTACCACCCAGCCAAGGTCTTGACCGACCAAGGCGATCGCGAGCCCCCGAATCACCCGCTCGATCTGCTCCGGATCCGCCGACACCTCGACATCGAGATGCCACCCGCCCATGCCGACGCCGGCGCCGGTAACCTCGCCGTCCACTCCGAGCACAGACGTGAGCAGATCCTCGACGTCGTCGCGATCAACGTCGTCGGGCAACGAGCGATCGCCGATGACCTCGATGAGCATGTCCGTGACTCTAGTCGGCGTATAGCTTGGTGGCCTGGTCAAACGGCAGGGGCCGTTTCGCGGATGGCGCCGCGTACCGAACTCCCAAAGCGAGGGGCTTTCGGGGGGTGAGTCGAAAAGTTGCAGGTCAGGCGGTTTCTAAGTCGGGACGGCGGGATTTGAACCCACGACCCCTTGACCCCCAGGCCATTGAGGTCCATGGCACCGCACGTCAAACACGATCCGGCTCGCCGCTACCCGTTCCGGCGCGGGCGCCCGGTGCGCCAACGCTTATCACGTGTGGTCCCCAAGTGGTCCCCGCTCCGCAGTCAACGGGGTTCATGACGGAACGACCAACCTCCTGCGAGGGAAGCCGAGGCCACTACAGCTTCCCGAACTCCGACAAGGGGACAAGGTCCCAGCCGCCCTGCGCCCACTCGCCGATCATGAACACCGGCCGTGTCAGAACCAGGTCACCCGCTCGCTGAACGCGCATGAGGAGCCCCAAGTCAGGCGAGCCGATGCGACCCTCGTAGGTGTACGCCAACCGCTGTCCTTGGCTCTCGGCGTACTCGCAGAACCAGCCCTCGAACCGTGAGGGCACCTGACCGACGAGAGGCCTGCCGGCCAGCGTGACTTGTGGCCCGGTGAGCGCCTCGACCGCAACGGCTACAAGCTTGGAGTCGGCATAGTACGTGGTCACGCCGAGTTCGGGGAACCAAGCATCGGGACAGGTTCTGGCCACGGGATCGTGACTGATCGCGATCGGTGCCGTGTCGAGTGCTTGGCAAGCCTGGTGATGACTGATTCCGAAACGCAGCGGTCCGACGATGGCGAGCGGAGTGAAGTCCCATTGCCGGCGTTCTTCGTCAGCCTTGACGTCCCACATGGCCACGATGATCCCAGCCTGCCGCTCCTTGACCCCCAGTCGTCGGAGGCCCCAGCGACGTGCTCAAGCACGTTCTCCCAGAGTCGCCGACAGCATAAACCGGCCGAGTAAGGGGTCCACGAATCGGCCATTGGATACCTGGGCAAGGAACGGCTGGGCAACCTCGACGAGCTCGTGCACGCCTTCATGGCGATCGACCGTGGCCAGGTGGTCCTCGACCCGTCCATCATCAGTCGGCTGATGGGGCGCCACCGGGCCGCGAACCCGCTGGACAGCCTGACGCCGCATGAGCGGCGCGTGCGCAGCCTGGTCGCCGAGGGCCGCTCGAACCGCAGGATCGCCCAGGAGCTCAGGGTCAAGATCAGTACGGTCGAACGGCAGTTCACCGTCATCGCGGAGACGCTCGGGCTCACCGACGCCACCGACCTCGACCCGCGCAGCGTCAACCTGCGGGTGCTGGCCACCCTGGCGTACCTGCGCGGCACCGGACGACCCGGCGCCGGCCCGTAGCCGGGGCCATTTGCGGCCGCAACCCGGGCGGTCCCGTCCCCGGGGGTGTCAGCGATCCACAAAGCCGGCGCAGTCGACCGTGAACGTAGCGCGCGGTGACGTTATACGGTTGGGCGAGGTGACCTCGACCCAGAACTGGACCGTGCGGTGCAGCTGGTCCTTGCTGATGCTGATGGCGTAGTGCCCACCACCGCCCAGCGACTCGCCACGGAGGCTGCGAAGGTCGCGAATCGCGCTGGACAGACCGTCGCTGTTGCGCACCAGGATGCTGGCCGTGCCGGGCCCGTCGAAGACGAGGCGGAACTCCACCACCGCGTCGGTCCTGGAGGTGCACCAGTCGCCCGGCTCGCCCGACCGGTTCTGCAACAGCTTGATCGAGGCGCTCGTGACGTGCCCGCCGCCCTGCGCCGGCGCCGTCGTCTGCGCCGGTGGCTTGCCCGGCCCGGTGGTCCTGGTCGCCGCGGGCGTGGCGGGCGCGCCGCTGGCCTGCGCCGCCTGGGCTTCGGCGCTCGCCGGCGCGGTCGGCGACTCGGTCGCAGGCACGGCGCCCGGGGACGGGCTGGACCCGGCCGGGGCCGGGCCGGCGGCGCCGTCCTCGCCAGGGGTGCAGGCCGCGGCCCCTGCGACGAGGACAGTGCAGAGAGTGAGGACGCCGGCGGACCGGCGCAGCCGGTCCGTCACGGCCCGCCGGTCGCTGGTCACGCGCGAATCCTAGATGATCGACGCCTCGAATCCCGCAACGCTCAGAGCACCGGCTGCGGGACGCTGAACAGCGTCGAGGTGCCCGTGCCGAGCTGCCCGAACCGGTTGTCACCCCAGCAGTACAGTTCCGCGCCGGCCCGGATGCCGCAGCCGCGGTCCCTGCCGACAGCGAGCGCCGTGTGGGTGCCGAAAACTCGGCCGAGCCTGTGACCCGCGTGATCGACTTGAACACGTTCAGGAGCCATGCTTCGTAGCTTGAACGTGTTCATCTTGCGGCTGGGGCGGCCGTGTCCGCCCAGATTCCAGATCGTTTGGAACCGAACAAGCCGAGGCAAGGGGTCCAACAGCGACATGCTTGACCTGACATTCAAATCAGAGAATGAAATGAGGGCCTCCGCAGGTGCTGTGACCTGCAGAAACCCTCAGATTGTCAGGACGGCGGGATTCGAGCCACGACCCCTTGACCCCAGGCCGGTGCGTTAGGCGTTTCTGCACGTCAAACGCGGTATGCAGCCCCTGCTGACATGTCAAGACGCGCCGATCGTGCGGCACCGCGCTGGACGTATGGTCCCTAGCTGGTCCCCCCTACGCAGGTGCCACCGCGGTTCTGCCCCTCTCCACCAGGCTGCCTGGACGGCCACGTCTCCTGACTACGTTGGCGGTCTGCGCGCCGTTGATGCATATCTGCCCGTTGCCTGGTGCCCGCTTACCCTCGGTGGCCTCTGATGTTGCGCCCCCCAGGGTGATGGGCCGCCCCCGTTTGCCAGCCCATCACCCTGGCGCGCGTCTTCCTTGGCGAAGTGCCGATACCTGGTATCGGCAGTTCGCCGGACGTCCCTTACGATCGCCGGACGCGGTGGTAACCGCCAGGTCAATGGGCGGCAGTTGACCGGCAACTTCGCCCGTTGGCATCATGGGCACGGCATCGGTCAGGGCCGATGCGCCGGTCCTGACCCAGCGGGTGCTGGGGCTACGGAAAGGATCGGATGTTCAGCGCGCAGGTACGGGCCCACCGCCAGCGGCTAGGTATGACGCAGGAAGACCTGGCAGCCAAAACGGGCGTGAGCGTGCGCACCATCCGTAACCTCGAAGCCGGCCAGACCGGCCGCGCCCGGCCTGGAACGGTACGACTGCTGGCCGACGCGTTCGCGCTTGGCGGCGCCGAACGGGACCGGTTCTGCCGGTCCGCGCTCGACGGCACCGACCAGCAGCCCGCAGACAAGGCCCCGACGAGCGCCGCCGGCACTCCCCCGGCGCACGGACGACCCGTTCCGGCGCAGCTGCCCGCAGACGTGGCCGGATTCGTCGGCCGTACCGACCAGCTGCGACAGCTCACCAAGCTGCTCGACGACCATGACCGGCCGGCCGCGGTGGTGATCTCCGCGATCGCCGGCACGGCCGGCGTGGGCAAGACCGCCCTCGCGGTGCACTGGGCACACCAGACCCTCGACCGATTTCCCGACGGGCAGCTGTACGTCAACCTGCGCGGCTATGACCCCGACCAGCCCGCCACCCCCGCCGAGGTGCTGGCCCGGTTCCTCACCGCCCTCGGGGTGCCCGGCACCGACATCCCCGCCGACCTCGACGAACGCGCCGCCCGCTACCGCACCGAGCTCACCGGCCGACGCCTGCTCATCGCGCTCGACAACGCCGCCACCGTCGACCAGGTCCGTCCCCTGCTACCCGGAACCGGTTCCTGCCTGGTCCTGGTGACCAGCCGCGACAGCCTCGCCGGACTTGTCGCCGTCAACGGCGCCCACCGCCTCGACCTCGACCTACTCCCCCAAGCCGACGCGATCACGTTGCTGCGCCGGCTCATCGGCCACCGCGTCGACGCCGACCCCGACGCCGCGGCCGCCCTCGCCACCCAATGCGCCCATCTACCTTTGGCGCTGCGGGTCGCCGCCGAACTCGCCGTCGCCCGCCCCACCACCCCCCTGGCCGAATTGGTCATCGAGCTGGCCGACCAACAGCACCGCCTGGACCTGCTCGACGCCGACGGCGACCCCCGCGCCGCCGTCACGGCGGTGTTCTCCTGGTCGATGCGCCACCTACCGGTCGACGCCGCCCGCACCTTCCGGCTGCTGGGCCTGCACCCCGGCCCCGACATCGACGCCTATGCCACCGCCGCGCTCACCGACACCAGCCTGTCGCAGGCTCGCCTCGCCCTCGACCGGCTCGCCCGGGCCCACCTCGTGCATCCCACCGGCCCGGCCAGGTACGGCATGCACGACCTGCTACGCGCCTACGCCACCACCCTCACCACCACGCACGACTCCGACGCCGACCGCCGGGCGGCGTCGACCCGACTGTTCGACTACTACCTGGTCACCGCCGCGGCCGCCACGCAACAGCTGCGCCTCGTCGATGCCCACGGCCGGCCCGGCACCGCTCCGCCGGCCACCACCCCAACCCCGGAACTGGCCGGCCCCGGCACCGCCCGGCGGTGGCTGGACACCGAACGGCCCTGCCTGGTAGCCGCTGCCGCGCACACTGCCACCCACGGCTGGCCCGCCCACGCCGTGCGGCTGTCGATGACCCTGTACCGCTATCTCGAGGGCGGCCACTACATCGACGCGCTCACCATCCACGCACACGCCCGCGACGCCGCCCGGCAAGCTGGTGATCCGGCCGGGCAGGCCCACGCGCAGCTCGGCCTCGGCGCCATAAACGTTCGCCTCGGCCGGCTGGAGTTGGCCACGGAGCATCTCGTCCAGGCGTCAGTGCTGTTCCGGCAAGCCGGCGACCTGATCGGCCAAGCCCGCGTGCTGACGAACCTCGGCGTCGTCGAGGACCACCGAGGCTTCTACCAGGCCGCCGCCGACCGCCTCGATCAGGCGCTGGCCCTGTACCGGCAGACCTGCCACACAATCGGCGAAGCCATGGCTCTGCACAACCTCGGTGTCGCAGAGGACCACCTGGGCCGCCATCAGGCCGCCGCCGACCGCCTCGATCAGGCGTTGGCCCTGTACCGACGGCTCGGCTACCCCCGCGAAGAAGCCATGACGCTGCACAACCTCGGCATCGCTGAGATGGGGCTGGGCCGCTACCAGGAAGCCGCCGACCGCCAGGAGCAGGCGCTGGCCCTGTTCCGACAGCTCGGCTACTCGCGCGGGGAAGCCTGGGCGCTGTACGGCCTCGGCAGCGTCCAGACCCGCTTCGGCCGGCCTGACCAGGCCATCGCGCTCCACAAGCAGGCCCTCACCCTCTTCCGGGAGTCAGGTGAGCGCGGCGGCGAAATCCGAGCGCTCAACGGCCTGGGCGAAGCCACCCTCGCCGCCGGCCGCCCTGCCGACGCGCTGACCCACCACACCACCGCCCTGAGCACCAGCGTTATCCCCGATCAGCAGGCCCGCGCCCACACCGGCGCCGGCCGCGCCCACCACATTCTCGGCGACCTCGTCCGCGCCCGGCACCACTATGAACACGCCCTGGCCCTGCACACCCACCTCGGATCCCCGGATGCCCACGACGTAGGGGCCTGCCTCATCGCCCTCGACGCGTCACCTGACACCGGCCACGACCAACACGATTGACGGACCCTCTTCTGCCCTTGATCGCCAGCGGCTCGCCGCCGGGATCCCAACCGCGCAGCGTGACGAGATGGTGGAGCTGAGCGCCGCATGCGACCGGCGGCATGAGCGCGCACAGGCCGAGACGTGGGCGGCGTTGCGCGGTGATCGGGGTGGGCGTAGCTCATCGCCGCTACGGGCCGAGGAAGTCATCCTGGCGGGCGGGCGTGATGCTTGCGTGCCAAGCAGCGGCGTCGGCGGGTGTCATGACCTCGTCGAGGGCGAGTGTCGGCACCATGTTGACGAAGCGCCGGCCGTGCGATCCGCTTGCGCCACAGCGGGCTCGGGATGCCGTCCCAACCGGCGACGACCGTGTCCAGCCACGGGCAGCGCGGACGGGCCTCGATCGCCGCGACCAGGGCCCGGGCCTGGTCCAGCCGGCCACGCAGGCGCTGCAGCCGCACGCCGGCGTGCGGAACGCTCACCCCGAACGCGGCGGCGAGCTCGGACCGGCTCAGCTCCTCGCCGATCTCCAGCCACCACAGCGACCACAGCACCCGGTCGTCCGGATCGAGCCACGCCACCGCCTGCCCCACCTGCCGGCGCTGCCCGGCCAACGCCCGCCGCACGATCGTGTACACCAGCGGCAGGTACGCCGCCATCAGCTCGCCGATCGCCCGCCCGTCACCGGCCCGCGCCGCCGCGGCAAGCGTCGTGTTGGCCGCACCCGCCCGCCCATCTGCATCACCGGTCCAGGGACCGCGCCGCCCCACCAGCCGATCAGCAGCCTGTCGAACTCGGTGCCGTGGCCTCGGCCAGGGCCTCAGAGGAGCGTGACCTGCCGGCCGGCGAGCGCCAGCAAAATCGGCACCAGCGGCAGCAGTGCCGCGACGACGGCCGCGACGCGCGCGGCCGGGCTCGGCAGCGGCGCGGGCGGGCACAAGAGCCGTTCGAGCCGTTCCGCGGCGTCGCCGCCAGCGGCTGCCAGCAAGGGGCCGCCGGGCGCCTGCGCGGCTCGCGATTCGGCCATCGTGACCAGCGCCCGGGCCAGGCTCAGCGGCGCCGCCGACCGGACGGCCACGTCGTCGGCGTGCAGCTCGACGAGCCGGTGGACCTGGTCCTCGGCCAGGCGGAACAGCGGTACCCGGGGAAAGGCCCGATGCAGCATGCGGGCGGTCCGCAGCAGCCGGTAGTGCCGACCGGAGGCGTGAGCGTGCTCGTGCGCCATCACCGCACGCAGCTCGTCGGGGCTGAGCCGCCGCAACGCGCCGGAGGTGACCACCACGTCGCGGTGCCCGCCCGGCACGAGGTAGGCCGCGGCCTCAGGCGAGGGCAGTACGGTGGCGCCGAGGCCGGGCTCACGCGAACCGACGGAACGGATCACTTCCCGCATCCGGCGCCCGTGCGCCCGGTCGGCCCGTTGCACCCGCCAGGCGGCGTGCAGCAGGCGCCCGGCCGTCACTGCCAGAACGGCCGCTCCTGCGACGGCCCCGGCCTGCGCGACACGGCCGTGGTCGCCGTAGAGCGCGTCGAGACAGAGCCGCCAGGCCGAGCACATCAGGTTATGCGTGTCGTCCCAATGCAGTACGGAGGTCAGCCCGGCCACGCTGACCGACATGACGACCGCCGCGCACGTCATCTGCCAGACGAGCAGGGCGAGGCCGGGCGCCCGCACGACCCACCGCGCCCGGGCCAGGCGCGGCCCGCCGGCCAGCAGCAATCCCGCGAACACCGTGACGAGGACCGCGGTCACCGGCCGGAGATCTTCCGCTCGAACGTGTCCAGGGCCGCGCGCAGCGCGACGGCCTCCTCGAGGGTCATCTGCCGCACGAAGTCCAGCAGCGCCACCTCGCGGTCGCCGCTGTCGCTGAGGGCCTCCCGCATCAGGCCCGCGCCGTACTGCTCCCGCGTGATCGCGACGGTGTAGCGGTGCGCCTTGCCGTCACGCTCCCGCCGCAGCCACCCCTTGCGGAACAGCTTGTCCATGACGGTGAGCACGGTGGTGTACGCCAGCGGCCGCTCGGCGGTGAGGGCGGTGTGCACGTCACGGACCGTGACCGGCCCGGCGACATCCCACATGTGCTGCATGATCGCCGCCTCCAGGTCCCCGAACCCGCGCATCAGCACCTCCGCGACCGATCCACCCCGGATCTCCTCCGATCGCCGATAGTACGCGGGTGCAGGCGGCACTTGCGATCACGCACGACCTGCCACGTCCCCGAGCGCAGGTGAACGTCGCCCGGTGCCATCGTGCCTGGGCACACACTCGGCTCGCGGATCACCGTCCCGGCTAGGTGCAACGGGTCGACGGTACGCGTCCTCGCCGGACTCCGTGGTGATGCAGCTTCTCCCTCGGATGCCAGCCCTCGGACGCCAGATCGGACGACATCATGGCCGTCAGGGCTCCGACCGCGGCGGCAGCGCGGTATAGACGGAGACGGCCGTGGACGGCAACTCGGGCAGTGCGGAGCCGGTCAGGTCGCCGTACCGGCCGGCCAACCGCAGTCCGGCGCACTCGGCGAGCAGGTCGAGTT
>NZ_JAHYSG010000052.1 GCF_022095675.1 Dactylosporangium sp. AC04546
CCGACCACCCGGGCCGCGTCACCTGAGGTGCTCGCCGGCCCTTGAGGTCACCCTGGCGGGGGGATGGCCGGTAGCTCCCGGGAGTACCACGCTGAATCCACGGGCTAGCCCAGACCGAGTTCTTGAGGACCGGAGGTAGGCGATGGACATATCGTTCGGCGAGATCCTGCTGTCGACCGTGTGGTTCATGCTGGTGTTCGCCTGGATCTGGCTGATGGTGAGCATCCTGACGGATCTGTTCCGGGATCCGTCGATGTCAGGATGGGGCAAGGCGGCGTGGACATTGTTCCTCATCGTGTTGCCGTGGATCGGCGCGCTGACGTACCTGGTCGCGCGTGGCCGGTCCATGAACGAGCGGGCCGCGGAACGGGCCCGGCAGCAGGAGGCGCGGATGCGTCAGTACGTGCGCGAGGTCGCCAGCGAACCCGCCACGACGGCGTCCGCCAGCACGAGCGACGACCTCGTCAAGCTCGCCGACCTCCGGCAGCGCGGGGTGCTGACCCAGTCCGAGTTCGAGCGGGCCAAGGCGGTACTGCTCGGCTCGAACGGGAATGTGCCGCAGCGGGCCTGACCATGCACGCGGGGCGCGGGGACCCCTCCGCGCCCCCCTTTCTCCTGGGAGGTCGTCGCAGATGACCACAGTTCCGGGCAGGGCCGCCGTCGCGCACGGGCGGGTGACCCTCCCGTTCTGGCAGCTGCTGGCTGCCGGCGTCCTGACCCTCGTGTTCGGACTTGCCGTCCTCGCCTGGCCCCAGGCGACCCTGCGCCTGCTCGGCGTCCTCGCCGGGCTCTGGCTGCTCGCCATCGGCCTGACCCGCGTGATCGGCATCTTCCGCCGCTCCCCCGACGCCGCCCACCGCGTCACGACCCGCCAGGTCGTCGACGGCGCCTTCGGGGTGCTGCTCGTCGTGATCGGCCTGGCCTGCCTGCGCGAGGTGGCCGCGGGCGTGACCGCGGTGGCCGTGCTGCTCGGCCTCGCCTGGCTGCTGAGCGGCTTCGCCGAGCTGCTGCTGGGCATGTTCGCCGAGGGCCGCACCCGCACGTGGCTCCTGGTGATCGGCGCGCTGTCGGTCGCGCTGGGCCTGCTGTTCCTGGCCTGGCCGGGGCTGACGCTGCACGCCCTGGTCCTGCTGACGGGCATCACGGCCCTGGTGATCGGCATCGCCGAGATCGTGGTGGCCTTCGAGTCCCGCCACCACGCCGCGGTGACGTCGGCATAGGAGCGATGCCGCCCCGGGGCGGCGGCCCCAGCGCCGGGCCGGACCTGCCGCTCCCGGGGCCGGGTCAGGCGTTGAGCTTGGCCGCGATGCGGACCACGCGCTCGGCCAGGTGGTCCAGGGCCGCCAGCTGCGGGTCGCCCAGCGGGGTGTTGTTGGCGCCGCCCGTCACGTGGGAGACGCCGTAGGGATTGCCGTCCGCGTACTTCAGCGGGTCCGTGTAGCCCGGGGCCGCCAGTATGCCGCCGAAGTGGTGGATCGTGTTGTACAGGGCCAGCAGCGTCGACTCCTGGCCGCCGTGGGCGGTCATCGACGCGGTGAAGCCGGCGTAGACCTTGTCGGCCAGCAGGCCCTGCTGCCACTGCGGGCCCAGCCGGTCCAGGAACTGCTTGAGCTGGCTCGACACGTTGCCGTATCGGGTCGGTGAGCCGAACAGGACCGCGTCGGCCCACACCACGTCGCCGGCCCTCGCCCGCGGATCGTCCTTCGTGCGCTCGACATGCGCGGCCCAGGCCGGGTTCGAGGCGATGGCCTCCGGCGGCGCCAGCTCGTCGACCTGGCGGGTCCGTACGTCGGCGCCGGCCTTCTCGCCGGCCGCGGTGAGCCGCTGGGCCATCGCGTGCACCGTGCCGGTCGCGGAGTAGTAGATGACGGCGAGCTTGGGCTGGGCCATGCGGAACTCCCTTCGACCCAGGCCGCCTACCCGCGCGCGCACCAAGAAAACAGCGACTTGTCAGATCGACAGTTCCGGACGCCACCCGCCAGCCCGGTCAGCCGGCGGTCTCACGCAGCCGCAGGGCCAGCCACAGCTCGGCGCGGACGTCCGCCGAGTCCAGGTCCCGCCCGGTGAGCTCGGCGACCCGGCGGATCCGGTTGCGCACCGTGTGCCGGTGCACGCCGAGCTCGGCCGCCGCCGGGTCCCACTGCCCGTGGTGGCGCAGCCACACGGCGAGGGTCCCGGCAAGCTCACCCAGCGGCGCCAGCACCGCGTCGGCGTACGCGCGCCCGGCGCCGCCGGGCAGCAGCCCGAGCAGCCCGCCGCCGGCCAGGTCGGCGAACCGCACGAGCGGCGTGCCGGCCCGCCGCGCGGCGCCGGCGGCGGCCAGCGCCTGCCGGTGCCCGTCGGCGAGGCGCTCCAGCGGCACCGGCTCGGACACCCCGGCAAAGAGTCCCGCCACCGGCTCGCGGGGGACGGCACCGAGCACGACGATGTGGTCGTCGTGCTCGGCGAAGAAGCCGTCGAGCAGCTCCAGCTGCGCCTCCAGCGCGGCGGCCGGCCCGGTCAGGACCGCGACCGGCCCGGGGGCGGGCGGCACCTCCCACACGGCGACCGCCACATCGGTGGCCAGCTCCGTGCTCCCGTCGAGCAGCAGCCGCAGCAGCCCGGTCCGCAGCCGCCGGTGCGCCCGGTCGAGCGCGGTGGACCGGGCCACGGCCAGGGTGAGCACCGACGCGGCGGCCCCGATGATCTGCTGCGCGGTGCGGTCGAACGGTGCGGACCGCCCCGCGACGAGCAGGCGCCGGCCGAGCATCTGTGCCACGACGTGCTCCCCGTCCGCCTCGAGGACCGCGCTGGCGAGCCGCCGGGTGCGCGGGAGCCGGTCCACCTCCGCCGCGAGCCGGGCCGCGGTCCGCCCGGCTGACGCGGGCGCGGCGTGCAGGACCGTGCCCGAGCGGTCCAGCAGGGCCGCCCAGCCGCCGAGCAGGTGGGCCAGGCGGCGGACCACCCCAGCCGGGCCCTGGGCGCCGAGCGCGACGCGGGTCAGCGCCTGCTGCGCCGCGCTCGTCGCGACGACCTCCGCGTAGGCGTCGGCCGCCTGCGCGGCCAGGACCGCCTTGGTGATCGCGATGAACGGGACCTCGCGCGGCACCTCCAGCACGGGCAGGCCCGTCGCCGACGCCGCCGCGAGCAGGCCGGGCGGCGGGGTCGCGTGGCTGAGTCCGATGCCGAAGCCGAGGCCGGCCACGCCCCGGCCGGCGAGCCGGGCCACGAACGCGTCGAGGTCCGACGCCGGTGACAGGCCGAGGCCGGTGGTCAGCAGCAGCTCCCCGCCGTCGAGGAACGGCGTCGGGTCGGCCAGCTCGCTCACGTGCACCCAGCTCACCGGCCGCTCCAGCGCCGCCGCACCCGCCACGACGCGCAGGCGCAGCCGCGCGTCGGCAACCAGCTGGGCCAGAGTGAGCGGCACGCGGAGCCTCCTGGACAGTTCGGCGAAGTCCCAACGCCAGGTTATCCAGATCGGCCATGCCGCGAGGCGACCGGGCCACCGATCATGACTGCCGTGAGCACAACGATCAGCCAACGGCCGGCCGCGCCGTACTGGGTCGCCGGGCGGCCCTGCCACAGCCCGGAGACGGTCGAGGTGCGCAGCCCCTACGACAACACGCTCGCCGGGACGACGAGCAACGCGACGGCGGCGGACATCGAGGCGGCCGTCGCCGCGGCGGCGCAGGTGCCGGCATCCCTGCCGGCGCACGCCCGGGCCGCGGCCCTCGACCACGTGTCACGCCGGCTGGCCGAGCGCGCGGCCGAGGTCGGCGCGCTCATCACCGCCGAGTCCGGCAAGCCGGTGAAGTGGGCGGCGGCCGAGGTGACCCGCGCGGTGTCGACGTTCCGCTGGGCCGCCGAGGAGGCCCGCCGCGACTCCGGCCACCTGCAACGGCTCGACACCGACCCGGCCGCGACCGGCCGCCTGGCGCTGGTCCGCCGGGCGCCGCGCGGCCCGGTGCTCGGCATCACCCCGTTCAACTTCCCGCTGAACCTGGTCGCCCACAAGGTCGCGCCGGCCATCGCGGCCGGCTGCCCGATCATCGTCAAGCCCGCGCCCGCCACGCCCCTCACCGCCCTGCTGCTCGGCGAGCTGCTCGCCGAGACCGACCTGCCGGCGGGCGCCTGGTCGGTGCTGCCGATGCCGAACGCCGCCGTCGCCGACCTGGTCAGCGACCCGCGGCTGCCGGTGGTGTCGTTCACCGGCTCGGTGCCGGTCGGCTGGTCGATCCGCGACCGGGTGCCCCGCAAGCACGTGACGCTCGAGCTCGGCGGCAACGCGGCCGCGATCGTCTGTCCTGACTGGACAGACCCGGCGGACCTGGCGCACGCCGCCCGGCGGATCGCCACGTTCGCGATGTACCAGGGTGGCCAGTCGTGCATCTCGGTGCAGCGCGTCTACGCCCACCGGGACGTCTACGCGGAGCTCACCGAGCGGATCGTGGCCGAGGTGCGGGCCCTGCGCACCGGCGACCCCGCCGACCCGGCCACCGACGTCGGCCCGCTCATCAACGAGGCCGCCGCGATCCGGGTCCACTCGTGGGTCACGGCGGCCGGCGCCACCATCCTCACGGGCGGCGGGCGCAACGGGACCACGGTGGATCCGACGGTACTGGCGGGAGCGCCCGACGACAGCCAGGTCAACGCCGACGAGGTGTTCGGCCCGGTGCTGACCCTGGCCCCGGTCGACGACGTCGACGAGGCGTTCGCGCGGGTCAACGCGTCGCGGTTCGGCCTGCAGGCGGGCGTCTTCACCCACGACCTGCGCACGGCGTTCCGCGCGTCGGCCGAGCTCGCCGTCGGCGGCGTGATCGTCGGGGACGTGCCGAGCTACCGGGCCGACCAGATGCCGTACGGCGGGGTCAAGGACTCCGGGACGGGCCGCGAGGGGGTCCGCTCCGCGATGGACGACCTCACCGAGGAGCGGACGCTGGTCCTCACCGGCATCCAGCTCTGACCTCGGGCGAGGACGCCCCCGCCCGGCTCGCCGCCGGTCACGCGCCGCCGTCCCGACGGCCGAGCAGGGCGCGGGAGCACTCCGCCTCGAAGCGGGCGGCGGCGCGGGCGACGGCCGGCAGGGTGAGCGCGAAGAACGCGGCCAGGACCAGGTAGAAGACCACCGCGGTCAGGTACGCGTCGCCGAGGCCGATGAGCTCGGGCAGCTCGTGGTCGTCCGGGCCGTCGGGCAGCGACCAGCCCCACAGCGACCAGGTCAGGCTGCCGAGCGCGGCGGCCCACCAGCCGGCCACCACGGAGAACGAGACGGTGTTGGGGATCCAGCGCAGCAGGGCGTGGGCCAGGTCCCGCCACGACCGCGGGTCGGTGAGCATCCGGCGGGCGCCGGTGCCGTAGGCGGGCTGGGGCACCGGCGTGCCGAGGACGGCCGAGATCCGGTCCCGTTCGGCGACCGCGAAGGTCCGGGCCAGGCCCAGGGCGGCGAGCACGAGCGGCACGCCGACCCAGAGCACGGCCAGTCCGACGCCGAGGGAGACGGTGGTGACGCAGAGCACCAGCGAGGCCAGGGCCACCGGGAAGCCGGTGAGGACGTAGCGGGTGTCGGCGGCGAGGCGTGGCAAGGTGGTCGTCATGGGTACGACGCTATGGATCGAGATCTTCGAAACCGATCCGGCGAGCCGCCCAAGCCGCGGTAGGGACAACCCCACCTGACTCAGTCCAGGCCGCGCTTCCCGGGCGCCCAGAACGGCTTGACGACGACCGACGTGCGGGGCCAGCCGCGCTCCGAGACGAAGTGGCGGCGGATCGCCTGGCAGGTGCGGGCCTCGCCGGCGACGTAGGCGGCGCCCGGCTGCGCCGGCAGGTCCAGTTCGCGCAGCGCGGCGATGATGCCGTCGGTACCGGTGCGGCCGATCCACCGCAGGTCCTCCGCGCGGGGCAGCGGCATCCGGTCGGCCGGGTCGGCGACCTCGACGACCCCGTGCACCGGCGTCGTCGCGGGCAGCGCCCGCAGCATCGCGCCGAAGGCCGGGCAGGCCGTCTCGTCGCCGGCGAACACGTGGTACGACACCTGCTCCCGCAGCACCATGCGGCCCTGGGGCCGGGTGAACGTCACCGGCTGGCCGACGCCGACGTCCCGGGACCAGCGGGCGCCCGGGCCGCCGGCCGGCTGGTCGAACACGCACAGGTCGAGGTGCTCGCCGTCGGCGTAGTCCCACACGGAGTAGGTGCGCAGGGTCATGCCCTCGACCCGGACCCGGACGTGCTGCCCCGGCGCCCAGTCGAGCCCGCGCAGCGCGTCGCCGGTGCAACGGATCCGGCGCATGCGCGGCGTGACCGGCTCGGTGCCGGCGACCGTCGTGCGCACCAGGAAGTAGTCCATGAGGTTGCTCATGCGGCACAGCCTGCCGCTTCATGTACACATGAAGTCAAGCATCGGCGCCCTGGCCCGGCGGTTCGGGCTGGCCACGCACGTCCTGCGGCACTGGGAGAGCATGGGCCTGCTGACCCCGGCCCGCGACGAGTCGGGCCGGCGCGTCTACGGCGAGGCCGACCTGGTGCGGGTCGCGCTGATCCTGATGGGCAAGGAGGCCGGCTTCGAGCTGCGGGAGATGCGCGCCCTGCTGCGCTCGGGCAACCCGATGCAGCACCCCGACCTGCTCCGCCGCCACGTGGCCGAGCTGGAGCAGCGCATCGCCGCCGCGACGGCCGCGAAGGAGCTCATCGAGGAGGCCCTGGCCTGCACCCTGCCGTTCGCCGAGTGCCCACACGCCCAGGCCCACATCAACGCCCGCATTCCCGCCGAATAACCAGCCAGCCGGTCGCCGCGACCGCGCCCGCCGCGTCCGAGGTCGTCGCGGCGCCGGACTCGCTGTACCAGGTGCTCAACTCGCAGTGACGGCGGCGTAGCGCAGCAGAGCGGCCACGCCGCCCTCGGCCCGCACCTCGTCCGGCGCGGCGAGGACCAGGTCGGCGTCGGAGCAGACGACCGCGCGCACCAGCGCCGCGTCCGCGCGGGCCCGCTGCGGGTCGGCGACGCCCATCGCGTGCAGCTGCGCGGGGTCGAACGACAGCTGCGCCGGCTCGGGGCCGACCCACAGCTGCGCCGTGGAGGACGGGTCGTCGACGAGCAGCACCGTGGCCACCTGGCCGCGCTGCAGCGCCCGCACCACGGCCGGCAGGCCGCCCGCGTCGCTGCCGCGGTAGCGGTCGACGGCGGCCTGCGCGTCGGCCGCGGCCCGCTCGGCGATCGCTTGCACGGTGGCGTCGTCGAAGGTGGTGCCCGCGCCCGCGTCGGTCTGCACCACCCGCTCCTGCCAGAACTCCGGCAGCTGCGCGACCAGCAGCGGTCGCGCCTGCGGGTCGCCGGCCACGACGATCACCTCCGCACCGCAGGCCCGGGCGGCCTCCGTGACCGCCGCGGCCACGTCGGCGGCGTTGCGCTGCCAGGTCACCTTGGCGGCGCGCTGGTACCGCGGCTGCGCCCACCCGCCGGGCTTGGTCCGGTGCAGCGGGAACACCTCGTGCCCCTCGACCGACTCGCCGCGCACCAGCCGCTCGGCGTCGACCGCCTCGACCCGGCCGCCGGTGCGGTCGACCAGCACCCGGACGTACGGGATCGACTCCCCCAGCTGGGCGAGCAGCGGCATGACGTGCGGCAGCGGGCCGAACGCGGCGATCTCCCGGCGGGGCGGGGCCGGCAGCTCCCGCACCAGCGGCGCCTCGCCGCCGTTGGCGAAGCCGGCCAGCCCGTACGACCCGCCCTGCACGGCGTGGCCGAGCAGGGCGCGCTCCAGGGCGCCGGCGGTGGCCGCGTCGCAGCCGGCCGCCTCGAGCGCCGTCCGCGCGGCCCGGCAGCGCAGCTCGAGCGCGCCGGCGGCGTTCTCGGTGTTGCGGGACGCGTCGAGGTACACCGACGCCCAGGGACCGGAGCGCTCGTACAACGGACGCAGGAATGCCACATGCATGCTGGGCTCCTTTCTCGGCTCACCCGGGCAACTACCCGATCACGGGCGGGAAACGCATCCGGCCGGGAAGTCGGCGCCGGTCTCAACCCTTGATCGCGCCCGAGGTCATGCCGGCGACGATCTGGCGGTTGAAGAACAGGAACATCAGCAGCGGCGGGATCGTGATGAGCAGGACGTCCATGAACAGCAGGTGGTACTGGGTGCTGTACTGGCTGGAGAAGTTGTAGAGGGTGAGCTGGACGGTGGCGTTCGTGTCGCCGGGCAGGAAGTACAGCGGATACGTGAAGTCGTTGAACACCGCCACCGACTGCACGACGACGACGGTGATGGCGACCGGGCGCAGCAGCGGCAGCACGACCCGGAAGAACAGCCGCAGCGGGCCGGCGCCGTCGATGACGGCGGCCTCGTCCAGCTCGCGCGGGACGCCGGCGATGAACGCCCGGAAGAGCAGGATCGCGAACGACAGCCCGAACGCGATCTCGATGAGGATCAGGCCGGGCATCGTCTTGAACAGGCCGAGCTTCTGCAGCACCCAGATGGTCGGCACGACCGCGGGCGGGATGATGAGCCCGGACAGCACCAGGAAGTTCACCAGCGGCGTCCAGCGCGAGGCCCGCCGCTGCAGCACGAAGGCGACCATCGCGGCGAGCACGACCATGCCGGTGACGCTGGCGACGGTGAGGATCGTGCTGTTGATGAAGGCGATGATGAGCATGTAGTCGCGGGCCTTGACCACGTCGACGAAGTTCTGGACGGGCTGGAACGACGTGGGCCAGTCGAACGACGGCAGCGCCGACTGCTGCCGGTCCTTCATGGCGTTGATCGCGATGAACAGGAACGGCACGACGAAGACCACGCCCGACACGAGGATCGCGGCGATCCCCATGAGGTGGCGCCTCACTGCTGGACCTCCCTGCGGTTGAGGAACCAGAAGAGCGGGACGACGACGGCGGTGACGACGACGAAGAGCACGACGTTGCCGGCGGTGGACAGGCCGTAGAAGCCGGCCTGGTACTGCTTGTAGATGACCGACGCGATGACGTCGGACGTGAAGCCGGGGCCGCCGCGGGTCATCGCCCAGATGAGGTCGAACGAGCGCAGCCCGCCGATGAGCGACAGGATGACGACGGTGACCGTGGCCGGGCGGGCCAGGGGCAGCACGATGTGGCGGAACCGGCCGAACGCGCTCGCGCCGTCGACGGAGGCGGCCTCGAAGTACTCCTGGGGGATCGAGACGATGCCGGCGATGTAGATGAGCGTGGCGAGGCCGACGCCCTTCCACACGTCGACGAACGCCACCGACAGCAACGCCCACTGCGGGTCGGTGAGCCAGCCGGGCCCGTCGATGCCGAACGTCGCCAGGGTGGTGTTGATGAGCCCGTGCTCGGGGTTCATCAGCACCGTGAACGTGATGCCGACGCCGATGGTGCTCACGAGCACCGGGAAGAACACCACCGAGCGCAGGTACCCCCGGGCCGTGATCTGCGAGGTCAGCAGCACGGCGAGCAGCAGGCCGAGGACGACCTTGAGCCCGGAGGTGACGACCGCGTAGATCATGGTGTTGGTGAAGCCCTTGACGAGGGCGGGCTCGGCGAAGAACTGGCGGAAGTTCTCGAGGCCGATGAACTCGTGGTCGAACAGCGTCCACCGGGTGAGGCTGAAGTAGAACGACGCGAACGTCGGCACCAGGAACAGCGTGCCGTAGACGAGCGCCGCGGGCAGGTAGAACCAGTACGGGTACGGGCTGGGAGATCGGCGGCGGCGCGCGGCGGCGGCCCGTTCGCCGGTCGCGGTGCGGTGCTCGGGCACGGTGGTGGTCATGGCTGGGCCCTCCTCGACCCGGGCCCGTGGCCCCGCGCGGGGCCACGGGCGGGGACGGTGGACTACCAGCCGGGCAGGCCGAGCTGCTGGGCCTGCTTCTTGACGTCCTGGTCGTAGAGCGCCGCGCCGTCGGGCGCCTTGCGGATGCCGGAGCCGATCTCGACGGTGATCTGCTCGAGCGACGGGCCCTTCACCGGCGACAGGAATTCCAGCGCCGGGCTGTTGTTGCCGGAGTCGAAGTACGGCTGCATGTCCTTGATCGGCTCGGCCACGTCGGCCGGCAGGGCGCAGCCCTTGACGAGGAACGGCCCGAACGGCGTGGTGGCCTTCGCGACCGCGTCGCAGCCCTCCTTGCTCGCCACGAAGGCCAGGAACTTGCGGGCGCCGTCGAGCTTGGCGCCGCTGGTGGTCTTCGGGATGAAGATGCCGGCCGGCTCCCAGACGGTGAGGCCGTTCTTGCCGGCGTCGTCGCCGGGCAGGGCGAAGAAGCCGACGTCCTTGACCTTGTCGGGCGACTGGCCCACGAGCGTGCCGACGGCGAAGGTGAGCATCGGGTAGTGCACGCCGGTGCCGTCGGCGAGGTGCTTGATGCCGGCCTCCAGCTTGGTGGAGGCGAAGTCGGACGTCAGGTAGCCCGCGTCGTGCACGTCCTGGAGCTTCTGGAAGCTCTGCAGCGCCGCCGGGGTCGAGGCGTACTTGGCCTTCCCCGCGGTGTACTGGGTCGCGAAGTCGGACTGCGCCGCCGAGACGTTGTGGAAGTCGGCGAGCACGATCACCTGGGAGGTCCAGGTGTCCTGGTAGGTCTGGATCACCGGGGCGATCCCGGCCGCCTTGATCTTGGCGTTGTTGGCCATGAAGTCGGCCCAGGTCTTGGGCACCTGCAGGCCGAGCTTCGCGTACACGGCCTTGTTGTAGAGGATGCCGCCGCCGGTCGCGCCGCCGAACGGCACGCCGTAGAGCTTCCCGCCGGCCGACACCGTGGTCTTGAACGTACCGTCGAGGTCGCCGACGTAGGACTGGTCGTCGATCGGGGCCAGGTTCTGCTCCGGCTTGAGGGCCTGGAACAGCGAGCCCGAGTTGTACATGAAGACGTCGGTCATGTCGCCGGTGGACAGCCGGGTCTTGACGACGTTGTCACCCTCGGAGCCCTGCGGCCGGGTCTCCACCTTCACGGTCACGCCGCTGTTCCCGGCGTTGAAGGCCTTGGCGAGCGCCTCGGCGGTCTTGAGGCTGGCGTCGGAGTTGTCGGCGAGGAACGTGATGGTGGTGCCGGAGCCGCTGTCGCTGGAGCCGAGGTCGCCGGCGCTGCAGGCGCTCAGCGCCAGCGCCCCGGCGGCGAACGCCGCGAGCGCGGCTCGTGACCGGATTCGTCTCATGATCGCTACCTCCGATGGGGGTGTGTGAGGGTACTCAGCCGTTCGTGGGGGGCGCGAACGGGTGGACGACGGGGACAGGGGACGGATCGTCACCGGCGTCGCGGAACGGGCAGCTGAAGGCGTGGTGGCCGGAGCCGATCTCGGCCGGGACGCCGGACGGCAGCTCGACCGTCGCCGTCACGCCGGGTGGCAGGGTGACGTCGACGTCGAGCCGGCCGTCCGCGCGCCGCCAGGCGACCACGATCCGGCCGTACGGGCTGTCGTGCGTGGCGGCGGCGCGGGTGAGCCCGCCGCCGGGGCGGGGCCGCACCGTGACCCGGCGGTAGCCGGGCGCGGCCGGGGCCAGGCCGGCCACCCGGCGGTGCAGCCAGTCGGCGACGGCGCCGAACGCGTAGTGGTTGAAGGAGGTCATGTCGCCCGGGTTCACCCGGCCGTCGGGCAGCAGGCTGTCCCAGCGCTCCCACATGGTCGTGGCGCCCATCGTGATCGGGTACAGCCAGGACGGGCACTCCCGCTGCAGCAGCAGGTGGTAGGCCGTGTCGTCGGCGCCGACGCTGCTCAGCGCGTCGCAGATGAGCGGCGTGCCGGCGAAGCCGGTGCTGACGTGGTAGCCGTCGACGCGCACCAGCTCGGCGAGGCGGTGCCCGGCCCGCTCCCGCTGCTCCTCCTTGGCGAGCAGCCCGGCGGTGAGGGCGAGCGCGTACGCGGTCTGCGCGTCGCTGGCCAGCCGGCCGCTCGGCGTCACGAACTCGTCGTTGAACGCCTCGGCGACGGCGGTGGCGTGGGCGGTGTACCGCGCGTGGTCGGCCTCCTCGCCGAGCAGCGCGGCGATCGCGGCCAGCCGGCGAGCGCTGTCGGCGTGGGCGGCGGTGGCCACGAGGTGCGGGTCGGTGCGGGCGGCCGCCGGCTGGTCGGCCGGCGCGGCCGGGTCGAGCCAGTCGCCGAACTGGAACCCGGTGTCCCACAGCCGGTGCTCGCCGGCGAGCGCGGCGACCTGGTCGACCCAGGCCTTCATGCTCGCGTACTGCGCCCGCAGGATCCCGGTGTCGCCGAACCGCTCGTGCAGCACGTCGGGTCCGACGACCGCGACGTCGCCCCACACGGCGGCCGGCTGGGCCGGGCCGAGCAGCTCCAGCCACGGCACGTAGAACGGGACGGTGCCGATCTCCTCCTGCTCGGCGGCCAGGTCGGCCAGCCAGGAGGTGAGCAGCCCGGCGCAGTCGTACAGGAAGCTCGCGGTCGGGGCGAACACGGCGAGGTCGCCGGTCCAGCCGAGCCGCTCGTCGCGCTGCGGGCAGTCGGTGGGCACGTCGAGGAAGTTGCCGCGCAGGCTCCACACGACGTTGTCGTGCAGGCGGTTCAGCAGCGGGTCGTCGCACTCGAACCAGCCGGTGCGGGTCATGTCGGTGTGGCAGACCACGGCCTCGACGTCCTCGGCGGCCGCCGCGCCGGTCACCTCGGCGTAGCGGAACCCGTGGACGGTGAAGCGCGGCTCCCACGTCTCGGCGTCGCCGCCGCGCAGCACGTACTCGTCGCGGGCGGCCGCCTGCCGCAGCGGCCGCGTGTACAGCTCGCCGTCCTGGAGCACCTCGGCGTGGCGCAGCACGACCGTGTCGCCGGCCGCGCCGCGCACGCGGACCCGCAGCCGGCCGGTGATGTTCTGGCCGAAGTCGAGGATCGTCGCGCCGGACGGCGCGGTGGTGACGGTGACCGGGCGCAGCGTCTCGGTGCGGCGCACCGGCGGCCCGTCGGGGGCGACCAGCCGGGCGGCGTCGAACGGCAGCGTCTCGACCGGCGTCCAGTCGCCGTCGTCGAAGCCGGGGCTCGACCAGCCGTCCCGTTCGAGGCGGGCGTCGTGGCGCTCGCCGTCGTACAGGCCGGTGGAGGTGACCGGCCCGGACGCCGACCGCCACCGGTCGTCCGTGCCGATCACGTATCGGGCCCCGTCGGCGCACCGGACCTCCAGTTGGGCGAGCAGGCCGGTGCGGTCGCCGTAGACCGCCCGCCGGCCGCCGTTGAACCCGAGCCGGCCGCGGTACCACCCGTCGGCGAGCCAGGCACCGATGACGTTCTCGCCGGCGGTGAGGTGGCCGGTCACGTCGAAGGTCTGGTACCGCAGCCGGTGGTGGTAGCTGGTCCAGCCCGGCGCCAGCACGTGGTCGCCGACCGTCCGTCCGTTGAGCTCGACCTCGTACACGCCGTGCGCGGTGACGTAGAGCCGCGCCTCGACGACGTCCGACGGCAGCTCGAACGCCCGGCGCAGCAGCACCGCCGGCCCGTCGGCGCCGGCCGGCTGGGGCGCCGGCCCGACCATGCCCGCGGACCAGTCCCCGGTCTCCAGCAGGCCGGCCTCGACCGCGAGCTCGTCGCTCCCGGGACGCCAGCGCCGCGGCAGGCCATGGCACCAGAACCTGCTCGGCGGAGGCGACCCGGCCCGAGGTGGACTCGGTGCCGTCCGCGTCCCGCACGGCGATCTCGTAGGCCGACTGGACCCAGTCCGCGCCGGCCGCCTCGGCCCGCCACGACAGCCGGGGCGTGCCGGTGCCGAGGCCGAGGGGCTCGCGGTGGTGATCGGCCCGCAGGCCGGAGACGCGAAGCGACACGGGAACTCCCTGAAACGATTCAAAGGGACTGTGAACGCAACCGCGCGACCAAGGGGTGCTGTCGCACGGTGCCGGAGATGCTGGGGGTGTTTCGTAGAGCGTTCTTCATTGTTATGACGGTCACAGAGGTTGTCAAGACGACCTGTTCGCAGGTCTGTGTAGACCAATGTCCACGACGTTGGGCGCGATCAAGACCGGCTAGACTGCCCGAGCTGGTGTAGTCCGTTCTACGAAGGAGGCCGAGCATGGCCGCCGGACCGTCGCCCCGCCGGGCCACCATCACCGACGTCGCCAACCTGGCCCAGGTGTCGCCGGCGGCGGTGTCGAAGGTGCTGCGCAACGCCTACGGCGTGAGCCCGGCGATGCAGGAGCGCGTCCGCGCCGCGATGGCCGAGCTGGGCTACCGCCCGCACGCCGCCGCCCGCGGCATGCGCGGCCAGACGTACACGATCGGCGTGCTCATCCCCGACCTGCGCAACCCGTTCTTCCCCGAGCTCATCGAGGGCATCGGCGAGCACCTCGACGGCACCGACTACCAGACGGTGCTCGGCCCGGGCGGCAGCACCCCGGAGACGCAGTCGCGCACCACGGACGCGCTCGTCGACCGGCGCGTCGACGGCCTGGTCATGATCGCGCCGGCCCTGCCGCGCACCCGCCTGGAGCAGATCGCGCGGACGGTGCCGGTGGTGGTGATCGGCCGGCACGGCAAGTCGGCCGAGTACGACGGCGTGGTCGACGACGACCTCATGGGCGCCGGCCTGGTGGTGGACCACCTGGCCGACCTGGGCCACCGCCGGATCGCCCACATCGAGCACCGCGACACCACCCGCGGCATCCCGACCACGATGCCGCAGACGGTCCGGGCGGAGGGCTACCGCCAGGCGATGGAGCGCCGCGGCCTGGCCGCCGAGATCGACATCGTCCCGAGCACGTACAGCGAGGCGGGCGGCTACAGCGCCGCGCTGGAGCTGCTGGCCCGCCCGGTCCGCCCGACGGCCGTCTTCGCCGGCGCCGACGTCGCCGCGATCGGCGTCCTCAACGCGGTGCACGAGGCCGGCCTGCGCATCCCGGAGGACCTCTCGGTGGCGGGCTACGACAACACGACGGTGGCGGCGATGGGCCCGATCTCGCTGACGAGCGTCGACCAGGACGGCCACCTGATGGGCGCCAACGCGGCCCGCCTGCTCCTGGAGCGCATCGAGCGCAAGCGCGACCGCTCGGTCCTGCTGTCCTTCTCCCCCACCCTGGTCCCTCGCCGCAGCACGGCCCCGCCGCTCGACGCGTAGGGGCTGCCTCAGCGCCGGGCGGAAGGTTCCCGGGCGCCGCTGCAACCCGGGAACCGTGCCGGGCGTGAGGCATGGTGACGGGTTGGACAAGCGGAGCGGGGGCGGGGCCGACGCATGAGGGATGCAGCGGATTTTGACGAGTTCTACCGGGCCACGTCAGCGAGACTGCTGCGGTTCGGGTACGCGGTCTGCGGCGACCTCACCGAGGCGCAGGACCTCGTGCAGGAAGCCTACACACGGGCCTGGTCGCACTGGCGGACCGTGGCCGGGCACCCGAATCCCGAAGGGTGGCTGCGGCTCGTCGTCGCGCGGCTGGCCACCGATCGGCGACGACGGCTGCAGCGATGGCGGGGTGTACTGCTGCGGACCGGGCCGCCCGCGGTCGGCGCGCCGCCCGGGGAGGACACCGTCGTGCTGGTCGCGGCGCTGCGGCAGCTGCCGGTCGCGCACCGGCAGGCGCTCGCGCTGCACTACCTGTTCGATCTGCCGGTCACGGACATCGCCAGCGAGATCGGCGTGGCCGTCGGCACGGTGAAGTCGTGGCTGTCGCGGGGGCGGGCGGGGCTCGCCGCCGTCCTGGGTGAGCCGGCCGTGGCGAAGGAGGGGGACCGATGAACGACCTGCAGGAACTCTACGCAGCACTGGCCCGTGAGGCCGACGGCACGCGCCTGGACGGGCCCGACCTGCCGCGCCGGCGGGCCGACCGGCGGCGGCGGGCCCGGGTGGTGGTGACCGTGGCGGCCGTGGCCGCGCTGGTCGCCGGGATCACCGTCGGCGGGCGGGTGGTGCTCGGGGCGGACGGCCCACCGCTTCCCCCGAGCATCACCTCGTCCCCCGAGCCGTCGAGAACGCCGTCCGGAAAGGTCTCGTCCGAGCCGGCGCCGTCCGAACCGGCGGTGCCCGCGAAGGCCATCCCCGACAGCGCGTTCCTCCAGCAGCCGGACACCAACCGGGCCGACGCCCCGTACGAGGTCCCGTCCAACCACATGCTCCCCGAGCTGTGCGCGGCGAAGTACCCCAGCGACGCGCTCGTCCAGGGCCGCCGGACCTTGCACGCCATCTACTCGAAGGACCCGTCGCGCCAGGACATGGTGCCCGACGGGGCGTTCGACGAGACCGTCACGACGTACCGCGCCGACGGCGCCACGCAGTTCATGCAGCAGCTGCGCGCCGCCGTGACCGCATGCCCGTCCCAGACGCGGGAGGGCATCCGGTACCAGCACCGGATGCTCACCGCCGGGCAGCACGGTGACGAGGCGATCCTGTTCGAGGTCCGCTACCCCACCCTCAACACGGACGGCAAGCCGACCGGTGGCGAGGACGTGCGGCTGGTCAGCGTCGTGCGGGTCGGCACCGTGGTCCTGGTGCTGTACGAGCAGGGCTGGGAACGCGGCTCGTCGGCCGATCGCGCCGACGTCGACCGCTTCACCACCGTCGCGCTCAGCCGGCTGCGCGCCTGGCTCGGCGCCGGCGCAGGATCAGCCAGCCCAGGCCCGTCGCAGTAAACAGCACGACGGCCGCGGTGAGCAGCCGCAGCCACAGCGGCCACGGGCCGCGCTGCGGGTCGCCGGTCTCGGCGACCCGCAGCTCTGGCAGCAGCCCGGCGGCGACCTGCAGGTCGTACGTGGTGCTGCCGCCGCCGACGCGGGCCAGCGGTCGCGGTGTGCCGCTGAGCGGGACCGCCGACACGGTGCGCCCGACGGTGGAACTGCCCTCGGTGAGCAGCAGCTCGTCCGTGGCGCGCCAGCCCAGCAGCGCGATCTCGCCGGATCGCTCGATCGCCGGCGGTACCGCCGCATCCCCGTCGACAGCGACGAACGTCAGCGTGCAGGGGATCTTCCCCACGCCGGCGTTGTCGACGAGTGCGACGTAGCGCCCGTCCGGGGACCAGGCGTTCGGGCCGGCGATCCGCGCGCCGAACGGGATCGATCCCACGGTCCTCGGCTCCCCGCCGGCGAGCTCGACGATCAGCAGTTCACTGCGCGTCTCCAGCTGCTGCTGTACCGCGAGGCGCCGCCCGTCCGGCGCGAACGCCGCCGCGACCGCCCGGACGGGCAGCGTCGTGGACGTGCCGGAGCGCAGGTCGAGCAGGGCCGTCTCGGCCCCGGCGTCGTACACGAGCCGGGTGCCGTCCGGCGACCAGGCCCGCGGCTCGATCACGCCGGTGACCGGGGCGGCGAAGTGCCGGGTGGCCCCCGTGGTGAGGTCGACGACGGCCACGTCACGGGCGTCGCCGAGGCTGCCGACCGCGACCGCCGCGCCGTCCGGGGACAGCAGCACGGGGGCGTCCTGCCAGGTGGACAGCTCGACCTTGCCGCCGCGGCGCTCGGCCTCGTCGACCCGGCGGTACGTGCGGCCGTCGTACGCGACCACCACCGTCTGGAGCGTGTGGAGCATCCGCGGCCCGTTGCTGCCCTGGACGTACGCGGCGACGGCCGGCCCCGGCGGCGCGGCCGACACGGGCGCGGTGAGCAGCGAGAGCCCGGCGAACGTGCGCGGCAGCACCGGCGCGGCGGCGCGGGGCTGCCCGGTCTGGGCCAGCAGGCCGGGCCCGGCGACCGCGCCGAGCAGCACCGACAGCACGGCGACGGCGCTGAGCACGGGCCGCCAGCGGGCCGGCCGGGCCGCCCGGGCCAGGAGCACCTCGGGCTCGGGCGGGACGACCGGCAGGTCGTCGGCGACCTCCCGGAGCGCCGCGCCGATGCGGGTGTGCGGGTCAGTCGACATCGAGCTCCTCCTTGACCGCGGCCAGGCCACGGTGCAGCAGCGACTTGACCGTCCCCGGCCGGCAGCCGAGCGCCGCGGCGATCTGCGCCTCGGACAGGTCCAGGTAGAACCGCAGGAACACCGCCGCCCGCTGGCGGGGGTTCAGGCGGTGCAGGGCGGCCCGGACGGCCTGCGCGTCGGCGCTGCCGGCAGCTTCCCCGGCGGCCGCGGCGGCACCGGAGGCCCAGGTCGGCTCGGCGGCGCCGGCGTGCCGGCGCTCCAGGCGGCGCCGGCGCACCCACGACGTGCACCGGGACACGACCGCCCGGCGCAGGTAGGGCACGGGCTCGCGGACCTGGGCGCCGCGGCGGTACCACTCGATGAACGCCTCCTGCACGACGTCCTCGGCGGCGGCCCGGCTCCCGGTCGTCACGTACGCGAGCCGCACGAGCGGCACGTAGTGCGCGGCGTACACCGCCCGGAAGGCCTCGTGGTCGAGGCCCTCCGGCGCGGGCCGGTCAGTCAGCACGGTCACATGGTGCAGGGCGCACGGGTCGCGCGTTCGGTTCCGGGCGTCAGCCGGCGAAATGTTCCCGGGCCGCGGACGGGGCGCAGCCGGCCGGGGCCGGCGTGAAGTCGTCCAGCGCGGCCCACAGCGCCGGCACGCTGACCAGGGCCGCGGCGGCCACCTCGTCGCGCTCGCGCAGCCAGGCCAGGTGGCGCAGCGCGTGGACGGCGACCGCGTCGACGGGCACCGCCGCCGGGCTCGGCGCCGCCGGGTCGCCCGAGCCGATCACCGTGCGTGACGCGAGTGGCACGAAGTCCGCGGTCGGCGCGCCGTCCAGCACGGCGGCGTAGGTCAGCACCACGCCGCCCGCCTCGAAGCGCCAGGACGTGGAGTGCAGGATGGTGAGCGCGGGCGGCGCCCAGCCGGGCTGAGGACCATCGCGCCGGGCGCCGCCCACCGGCGAGCCGGCCGGGGCCGCGGCGAGGTCCGCGGCCACCGCGTCCGGGTGCGTGTCCCGGGGCAGCGGCGCGCAGGCCCGCCGGTAGTACACCGCGGCGTCGCGCGCGCCCACGATGAGCACCTCGACCCGTACCGGAGCGTCTCGCCACACCACTGCCACTGTGCAGTATTTGCCACTCAGTTGCAACAAGCGGCGGTCTCAGGTTCGACGCGCCGTGCGCCCCTCCGCGAACGCGGCTGCGAACGCGTCGGCACCGAGCGCGGCGGCCAGGCCCGCCTGGAGGTCCTCGTCCGGGGGCGCCAACGGGTGGCGGCTCGCCGACTCGCGCTCGCGGTGCGCCGCGCCGAGCAGCACGGCTGCCTCCCGGGGCCGGTCGCGCACGACGAGGACCGCGGCGAGCGACTCCAGGGCCGAGACGAGCACGATCGACTGCCCGGCCACCGCCACCGCCTCGGCGCTGGCCCGCAGCAAGTCCTCCGCCGCGTCCAGGCGGCCGGCCGCGCGGGCCTCCTCGCCGAGCATGAACAGGGCCCGGCCGGTGCAGCGGCGGTCGCCGAGCCGGCGCAGGGTCGGCAGCAGCGACCGCATGAGCCCGGCCGCCCGGCCGGTCTCGCCGCGGACCCAGGCCAGCTGGGCGAAGCCGACCGCCGCGTGGGCGATGTCGGCCTCGCTGCCGGCCGCATCGGCGAGCTCCCGGCTCTCGGTGAGCCAGCCGCGGACCTCGTCGTCGCCGACGCCGGCGTTCATCGCCCGCTGGGCCATCATGAACAGGGTGTTGGCGGCGAACACCTGGTCGCCGACCCGGCGGAACAGCGTCACGGCGTCGCGGCCCCACTGCAGCGCCTCGCTGAGCGCGCTGGAGATCGAGACGAAGCCCTGCATGACGAGCGCGCGATCCCAGTCGTACCCGGCGCCGAAGCCGGCGAGCGCCTCCGTCAGCGCGGGCCGGCTCAGCTCGGGCCGCAGCCACGTCGCGCTCACCCCGAGCGCATGGGCGGCCCGGGCCCGGCTGACGTCGTCCAGGCCGGCCGCGAGGCGCCGGGCCCGCTCGGCGAGGTCGAGCGCGGTGCGGCCGTCGGAGGCGTGCAGCAGCGCGCTCGCGGCGGCGAGCCCGGCCACGACCGCGGGCGACGCGGGCGGCTCGCCGGCGGCCAGGACCCGCTGCACCCACTCGCTCGCCTCCCGGCGCTGGCCGGTGACGTCCCAGAAGCGCTCCAGCGCGGCGATCCAGCGCCAGGCCGCCGGCAGGTCGCCGGCCTCGACGCAGTGGGCCAGCGCGGCCCGGAGGTTCGGCTGCTCCGCGGTGAGCCGGTCGAGCCACCGGCGCTGGCCGGCGCCGCGCAGGTGCCCGGCGGCGTCCTCGGCGAACGCGACGTAGTGGGCGGCGTGGTCGCGGCGGGCGGCCGCGGCGGCGGCGCTGCCGGCCAGCCGCTCGGCCGCGTAGGCGCGGATGGTCTCCAGCAGCCGGTACCGGCGCTCGTCCGCGCCGGCCGAGGTGACGAGCGACTTGTCGACCAGGGTCGGCAGCAGCGACACGACGGCCCCGGGGTGCACGGCCCGCACGGCGGCGTAGTCGAAGTCGGCCGGGAACACGCCGAGCCGGTCGAACAGTGCCCGCTCGTCGTCGTCGAGCAGCCGGTAGCTCCAGTCGATCGCGCCGCGCAGCGTGCGGTGGCGCGGGCCGGTGGTGCGGGCGCCCGCGGAGAGCAGGTCGAAGCGGTGCTCCAGGTGCTCGACGAGCTCGGCCGGCCCGAAGGTGCGGATCCGCGACGCGGCCAGCTCGATCGCGAGGGGCAGCCCGTCGACCCGCCGGCAGAGCGCGGCGACCGCGGCCGCGTTGGCGTCGGTGAGCGCGAAGCCGGGTGACGCGGCGGCGGCCCGCTCGACGAACAGCCGGACCGCGGCGCTGTCCCCGACGGCGGCGCCGTCCTCCGGCACGTCGAGCGGCGGCACGGGGTACACCACCTCCCCCGGCACACCGAGTGGCTCCCGGCTCGTCGCGAGCACCGCCAGCGACCCGCCGCCGAGCAGCTCGGCGACGACGGCGGCGGCCTCGGCCACGACGTGCTCGCAGTTGTCCACCAGCAGCAGGCCGGTCACGTCGGAGGCGAGCGACCAGCCGGGCTCGGGCACGACGCCGAGGGCCCGCGCGACGACGCCGCCGACCAGGTCCGCGGTCACCGGCGCAAGGTCGGCGAAGAAGACGACCGGACCGGCGACGTGCAGCGCGAGGCGCGTCTTGCCCACGCCGCCGGGGCCGACGAGCGTCACGAGGCGGTGGGTACCGAGCCGTTCGCGCACCTCGGCCGCCTCCCGCTCGCGCCCGACGAGGCTGGTCAGCGGGGCCGGTGCCGCCGGGCGGCCCGGGACCGGCCGGCGCAGCAGGCGCTCGCCGGCCTCGACGAGCCCGGCCCGGTCGGCCACGCCCAGCTTGCGCAGCAGGGCCGCGATGTGGCTCTCCACGGTGCGGATCGAGACGTGCAGCCGCTCGGCGATCTCGCGGTTACGCAGCCGCTCGCCCACCGCCCGCAGGACCTCGGCCTCCCGCTCGGTGACGCCGGCCCGGGCCAGCTCGTCTGCCATGCACGCATTCTCCACGGCCGCACGGACGCGGCGTCAGTGCGAAGTTCCGTGCGGCGCACGGATGAGTCCGGGCGCCCGGGCGGCGACGCTCATCGGTGTGAACACCCGCTCCGACGTCGTCATCGTGGGCGCCCGCGCCGCGGGCGCCGCGACCGCGCTGCTGCTGGCCCGGCTGGGCCACGACGTGGTCGTGCTCGACCGGGCCGTCTTCCCGGCCGACACGCTCTCGACCCACCAGATCGCCCGGACCGGCGTGGTGCAGCTGCACCGCTGGGGGCTGCTCGACGCGGTCCTCGGCACCGGCGCGCCCGCGATCCGCAGGGTGTCGTTCACCGCGGGCGGCGAGACCGTCACCCGCGCCGTGAAGGACAAGGCCGGCGTGGACCTGCTCGTCGCGCCGCGCCGGCAGGTGCTCGACACCCTCCTCGCCGAGGCCGCCGCCCGGGCCGGTGCCCGGATCCGGTTCGGCGTGACCGCCACCGGGCTGCGCCGCGACGGCACCGGCCGGGTCGTCGCGGTCACCGGCCACGACGGGCGGGGCGACCCGGTGCGCTACGACGGGCGGTTCGTCGTCGGCGCCGACGGCCTGCGCTCGATGGTGGCCCGCGAGGCCGGGGCCGCGGTCGTCGAGGAGCACGCCGCCGGCGGCGCCGCCCAGTACGCCTACTACGACGGCGTCCCGTGGGACGGCATCGAGCTGATCATCGCCGACCGCGCGCTCACCGGGGTCTTCCCGACCCACGACGGCGCGGCCTGCGTGTGGATCTGCGGGCCGTCCGGCGACGCGCACCGGGCCCGGCGGGCCCGCCCGACGCGGGCCGAGGCGTTCACCGCCTACCTGCGCCGCACCGCGCCCGAGCTCGCCCGCCGGCTGGAGCACGGGCGGCGGGTCTCGCCCGTCACCGGCATGCTGCGCACCCCGAACGTGCGCCGCGCGGCGCACGGCCCCGGCTGGGCGCTCGTCGGCGACGCCGCCTACCACCGCGACGCGGTGACCGGCCTCGGCATCAGCGACGCGTACCGCGACGCCGAGCTGCTGGCCGCCGCCCTCGACGCGGCGCTGCGCGGCACGACCGACGAGCGCGCCGCGCTGGCCGGCTACCGGCACCGCCACGAGCTCGCCCTGCGCGAGCTGTTCGACCTGACCCTCGCCCTGGCCGCGTACCCGCCGGTGCCGCGCTTCGTCGAGCTGCAGAAGCGGCTCGCCGTGGCGATCGACACGGCGGCGGCCGACCTGCTCACCCTGTCCCAATAGTTGAAAGGACCCGAAATGACCACCGCACTCAACGACTCCACCCGCAACGGCGTCGACACGGCCACCCTGTTCGCCACGATCGACGCGGTGAAGGCCGCGCCGGAGGCCGCCCGGTTCCAGTTCCGGGCGCACAACGAGTGGCTCAGCGGCACCCACAGCCGCGGCACCATCCACGACTACTTCGGCGTCGGCGACGAGCGCGAGCACGAGCGGACGTTCACGTTCGACGCCGACCACCCGGCCGTGCTGGTCGGGCGGGACAACGGCCCCACGCCGGTGGAGTACGTGCTGCACGCCCTCGCCGCCTGCCTCACCGCGGGCCTGGCCAACATCGCCGCGGCCCGCGGCATCCGGCTCACCGAGGTCCGCTCGACGGTGACCGGCGACATCGACCTCAACGGCATCCTCGGGCTCGACCCGGCCGTCCGCAACGGCTACCAGGGCATCACGGTCCGGTTCACAGTCAAGGGCGACGCCCCGGCCGAGGACCTGCGCCGCCTGGTCGAGCAGTCGCAGGCCCGCTCCGCCGTGCTCGACGTCATCACCAACCAGGTCCCCGTCACCGTCGAGGTCACCACCGCCTGAGGTCGCCCGCGCTCGTGGCCGCGGTCCGCTGCGTCCAGGGGCGGCACGCTGTCCGCCGCGGTCTCCAGGAGCGTAGGTGTCTTGGGTTGGGCGATATTCCTGTGGGGATTATTTATTCCTCACAGGAATATCGTTCAGCGCCACACCATGTCTCCTGGTCGGGTGCTGCACCCACTGGCCCCCTACGGCGCCGGCTCCGTACTCTCGGCCCGCGTCAGGCGGCGCGCCGCGAGCTCGGCGAGCAGGACCGCCCCGTCGTAGAGAACGCTGTCGTCGAACAGGGCCCGCGGCGAGTGGTTGCTGGGCACGGCCGTGTGGTCGTCGCCGGCGGCGGCGCTCAGGAACAGGTAGGCGCCCGGCACGCGCTGGAGCACCCGGGAGAAGTCCTCGGACCCCGCATCCGGGTGCTCCATGCGCTGGAACCGGCCGGCGCCGAACAGCTCGCCCACGGTGCCGGCCACGAACTCGTACGAAGCGGTGTCGTTGACGGTGACCGGGTACTCCATCTCGAAGCGCACGTCGGCCCGCAGCCCGTGGGCGGCGGCGATGCCCTCGCAGAGTCGCACCGAGTCGCGGGCCATCTGCTCGGCCGCGGCCGTGCTGAACGTGCGGACCGTGGCCTCGAAGACCGCCTCGTCGGGGATGATGTTGCGCAGCGTGCCCGCGTGGAAGCTGCCGACCGTGACCACCACCGGCTCGAACGGGCTGAACCGCCGGCCCACCATCGTCTGCAGCGCGGTCACCATCTCGCAGGCGGCCGGGATCGGGTCGAGGGCGTCGTGCGGCGCCGAGCCGTGCCCGCCCGCGCCGACCACCCGCACGAACAGCCCCGCCGCGGCCGACATCAGCGGGCCGGGGCGGCTGGCGAACACGCCGCGCGGGAAGTCGGCCGAGGTCACGTGCAGGCCGTAGGCGAAGTCGGCCGGGCGGCCGGCCGCGTCGAGCACGCCCTCGTCGATCATCAGCCCGGCGCCGTTGTGGCCCTCCTCGCCCGGCTGGAACATGAAGACCACGTCGCCGGCCAGCTCCTCGCGCCGCGCGGCGAGCAGGCGGGCGGCGCCGACCAGGCCCGCGGTGTGCAGGTCGTGGCCGCAGGCGTGCATGACGCCGGGGACCGTGGAGGCGAACGGCACGTCGGCCGCCTCGTGCACCGGCAGCGCGTCCATGTCGCCGCGCAGCAGCACGACCGGTCCGGGGGCTCCCCCGCGCAGCACCGCGGTCACCGACGACAGTGCGGTCCCGGTGCGCACCTCCAGCGGCAGCCCGGCCAGGGCGTCGAGCACCCGCCGCTGGGTGCCCGGCAGGTCGAGGCCGATCTCCGGGTGGCGGTGCAGGTCCCGCCGCAGCTCGATCAGATCTTCACGCAGTCCCATCCGCGCCACGGTACCGGCGGAGCCGCCCGCAGGCCTCGAGGGCCTGGTGGAGGGCGTGCTCGGCGGCGGTGAGGTCGTGCCGGTCGAGGGCGTGCCGGACCCGGACCAGGCAGGTCGCGAGCAGCCGGGCGTCGCCGCGGGACGCCTGGGCCCGGGTGGCGCCGCCGCGGATGCGGGTGAGGGCACCGCTGGTCGCCAGCCGGGCCAGGTCCCGCTGGGTGGTGGCCAGCGACGCGCCGGTCGCGTCGCTGACCTCGGTGACCGTCACGTACTCGCGCTGGGCCAGCAGTTCGAGGATGCGCCGGTGCCGGACCGCCGGCAGCATCGGCGTCTCGGCTTGCCTGGTGACCATGGCGTCAGGAGATGGGGTACAGCTGGTCGCCGGTGCCGGCCGCGACGGCCGGGCCGAAGTCGACCTCCCGCCCGTCGACGGTGAACCGGTACCGGCTCAGCTGCCGGATCGCCGGGGTGGCGTCGAGGTACTCGCGCAGGTCCTCCAGCTCGGCCGGGGTCAGCCAGCTCGGCGGGTCGGAGACCGCGCGGAAGCCGCAGACGTCGGCGAGGTCGCGCAGCCACCGCAGCTGCTGGCTGGTGAGCAGGTTGAGCTTGCTGCGGAAGTACACGACGTCGGGGTCGACCTCCACGAGCGGCGACTGCCACAGCCGGTGCACGCTGTTGACGACGGCGTTGCGGGCGGTGGCGTCGGACGGGTCGACCGAGGCGTAGTTGTCCCACATCGGGGCCACGTCGGGGCCGCTGCGCAGGCCGTCGAGCAGGCCGAGCGAGGGCAGCAGGATCGCGCCGGAGCCGAGCAGGTAGACGTCGTCGCCGGCGACCTCGCGGATGAGGGCGAGCCCGTCGCGGTACACCTGCTCGCGGTGGCGCCCCGGCAGGTAGGCGGCCGCGGCGTTGATGAAGTCGAGCTTGAGATATTTGAATCCCCACTCGTGCACGACGGTGCGGATCAGGTCGGCGACATGCTCCAGCGCGGCCGGCAGGGTGAGGTCGAGCGCGTAGTAGGGTCCGCCCCAGTTGTAGCCGGCGACGACGGGCTGACCGGAGGCGGAGCGCAGCAGCAGCTCCGGGCGCTCGGTGGCCAGCCGCGAGTTGGGCAGCGCGATGAACGGGGCGAGCCACAGCCCCGGGGTGAACCCGGCGTCGGCGATGCGGTCGGCGAGGCTGCGCATGCCGCTGGGGAACTTCGCGTTGGGCACCCAGTCGCCGACCTTCTCCTCCCAGCCGTCGTCGATCTGCACGACGTCGAAGGGCAGCCCGGCCAGGTCGGCGACGTCCTTGGCGAGCTGGGCCTCGGTGACGTTCTCGTAGTAGGCGTACCAGCTGCACCAGACGTTGCCGGCCCGGCGGCCGCGCACGCCGAAGCGCTCGGCGAGCTGGGCGGCGTAGGCGGCGAACACCTCCTGCTCGTCGCCGTGGGCGAGGAACCAGTCGGCGCCGCCGGTCGCGTACCAGCCGGTGAGCGTGTCGCGGTCGGCGACGAGCCGCGGGGTGTCCAGGCCCAGCGCGCCGAGCAGGAGCGTGGAGCCGTCGGCGCCGTGCAGCGCGGCGACCGCCGACGAGTGGTGCCGGGACGGGTCGTCGAACGCGGGGTCGTCCGCGGTGACGAGCCGGGTCGGGTTCGGCACACGCAGCGGAGGTTGGCTCAGCGGCCGCCAGCCACAGGGACTCCACGAGTTCTGCCCGTGCCGGTAGAACGATGCGTCGTCGAGTCCGTGCAGGACCGCGACCCGGCCCGGGGGCAGCAGGACGCCGCCGGGGACCGGCCGCGGTGCGCCTTGGCCGGAGTGCTGGAGGGCGAACGAGCGTCCGCCGAGCTCCACGAGCTGTGCCATGGTTCTCCTTCGCAGGCGGTGGGGGTGCCCCCGGCACCCCCACCAGGTGGTCTACTTGAACAGGGCGTTGACCTGGTCGTTGGCCTTCTTCAGCGCGTCGGCCGGTGCGGCCTGGCCGAGGACAACGGACTGGATGGCGTCCTGCACGATCTGGCTGACCTCGTTGCCGTGGTCGCTGATCGGCAGGAAGAAGGTCCCGCCGGGCGCCGCGGCCTCGTCGGTGAAGACGTGCACGTCCCGGCCGGCCGCCTTGTGGGCGGCGAGGGCCTTCTCGGCGCCGGACTTGATGGCGGGGAACACGACCGCCTTCTCGCCGACGATGTCCTGGCAGGCGGACGAGCCGAGGAACTTCACCCAGGCCCACGCCTGGTCCGGGTGCTTGGTGCCGGCGTAGATCGCGTCGGACAGGCCGTTGATGGCGGTCTTGCGGCCCTGCGGGCCGACCGGCAGCGGCGCGAAGGCGTACTGCTGCTTGGCGCCGGTCCCGAGGTACGAGTTGATGGTCCAGGAGCCGACGATGGTGAACGCGGCGCCGCCGGCGTCCATCACGGCGTCGCGGCCGAGCGTGGACTGCTTGTCGAACTTCGGCGCCCAGCCCTTGTCGATGAGCTTCTTGAACCAGGCGATGGTCTCGGCCAGCTTCGGGTCGTCGTACTTGTACTTCGTGCCCCACGGGTTCTTGTCGAGGTACGTGAACCCGTTGCTCACGGCCAGGTCGCCCCAGCCGTTCTGGCCCTGCGAGCCGTCGCCCCACTCCGGCAGGAAGCCGTAGACCTTGACGTTGTTCTTGTCGAAGGCCGGGTCGAGGCCGTTGCGGCCCTGCGCGTCGACGGTCGCCTTGGCGATCGCCTGCTCGAACGTGCCGCCGTCGGCCGGGTTCCAGGTGAGCTTGTCCAGGCCGGCGCTGTCGGTGACGAGCTTTTTGTTGTAGACGACGGCCATGGTGTCCCAGTCCTTCGGCAGGCCGTAGCGCTTGCCGTCCTTGACGAACAGGTCGGCCAGGCCCCCCGCGTACTGGGTCAGGTCCACCTTGTCGCGGTCGACGTACGGCTGGATGTCGAGGATCTGGTTGCTGGAGACGAACTGCGGGTAGTACGAGGCGTGGTCGGTCCAGACGTCGGGCGCGGCGCCGGCGGCCAGCTGGGTGGTGAGGTTCTGCCAGTACTGCGCCCACGCGGTCTGCGTGAACTTGATCGTGACGCCGGGGTTGGCCTTGGTGAACTCGTCGGCGCAGGCCTGGTAGGCCGGCTGCTGCTTGTCGTCCCAGAGCCAGTAGTTGAGCACGACGTTGCCGCCGTCCTCGCCGGACTCGCCCGAGCACGCGGCGAGCGGCAGGGCGAGCGCCGCGACGGTGAGCGCCGCCGCGGAACGGAGTCGTCTGGACATCGGGTTCCCTTTCACGGATTGGGTCAGGGGTGTCGCAGGGGGTGTCATTTGATGCCGGTGAAGTTCAGCGACTGCACCAGCCGCTTGCCGAGGAAGATCAGCAACAGGAGGACGGGCAGGACGGACAGCGTGGAGCCGGCCATGAGGCCGGTCCAGTCCGGCCGGGTGTTGGGTGACTGCTGGAGGAACACACCGAGCGCGACGGTGAGCACCCGGTTGTCCTCCCCGCGGCCGACGAGCAGCGGCCACAGGAAGTCCTTCCACGCCCACACCGAGGTGGTGAGCACGATGGTGATGAGCGGCCCCCGGCTCATCGGGACGATGACCCGCCAGAAGACGCTCCAGCGGCCGGCGCCGTCGATGACGGCCGCCTCCTCGACCTCGCGCGGCACGGACAGGAAGAACTGCCGGAGGAAGAACACGGCGAACGGGGTCATCAGCAGCGACGGCGCGACCATGCCGGCGAAGGTGTTGACCAGGCCGAGGTTCTTGACGAGGGCGAAGTTGGGCAGCAGCGTGAAGATCGGCGGCACCATCAGCGCGGCGACCATGGCCCCGAAGAGCAGGTCGCGGCCGGGGAAGCGCAGCCGCGCGAAGGCGTAGCCGGCCATGGCGCAGCAGAAGGTCTGCACGGCCGCGATGAGCCCGCTGTAGATGAGGGAGTTGACGGTGTACCGCAGGAAGTTGATCTTCGCCCCGGACCCTCCGGCGGCCCGCGCCGTCTCGTCGTCGACGAGGCCGAGGACGCGCCAGAAGTTGATGAGCGTCGGGTGCTGGGGCAGCACGCCGGTGCTGTCGGTGTAGATGTCGGCGGCCGGGGTGATCGCCGTGCGGATCATCCAGTAGAACGGCACGATCGTGACGACGAGGAACACGACGAGGACGGTCCAGGCCAGCAGCCGGCCGGGCGTCAGGCGGCGGGACATGTGACGGCCCTTCTCAGGTGAGGTCGGAACGGGAGGCACGCAGCAGCCACATCTGCACGGCGGTGAGGACACCGAGGATGAGCACGAGCGCCATCGCGACGGCGGACGCGTAGCCCATGTGGAAGTACGTGAATGCCTGCTGGTAGATGTAGTAGTAGATGACCCGGGTGGCGCCGACCGGCACGACCTTGTCGGTGACGGCGACGGTGTCGAAGATCTGGAACGAGCCGATCAGCGACACGACGAGCACCAGGGCCAGGATCGGGCGCAGCAGCGGCAGCGTGATCATGCGGAACATCCGCAGCTCCCCCGCGCCGTCCAGGGCGGCCGACTCGTAGAGGTGCGGCGGGATCTGCAGCATCCCCGCGTAGAGCAGCAGCGCGGTGTAGCCGGTGTAGGCCCAGGTGTTGATGAGCGCGATCGACGGCAGGGCCAGGTCGGGCGAGGTGAGGAAGCCCCGGCTGTCCAGGCCCACCGCGGTGAGCAGGTGGTTGACGAAGCCGAGGTTGGCGTCGAGCAGCCACATCCACAGCAGGCCGACGGTCACGTTCGGCACCAGCCACGGCAGCAGGATCGTGGCCCGCAGCACGACCGAGCGGGTCAGCCGGTGCATGAGCGCGGCGACGACGAGCGCGAGCAGCGTCTGCGAGCCGATGTTGAGCAGCACGTACCACGCGGTGAGCCGCAGCGACTTCCAGAACTGCGCGTCGCTCGCGAGCTTGGCGTAGTTGTCGGCACCGACGTACGACGGGGTGTTGAGCAGGCTGTAGTCGGTGACCGAGTACCAGACGCCGCGGATCGTCGGGTACAGGTAGAACACGGCGAAGCCGGCGAGCACGGGCATTAGGAACAGCCACGCGATCCGGCGGTCGTCGCGGTGGCGGCGGCGCGGACCGGCGACGGGCGGGCCGCCGGGCGGGTCCGGTGCCGGCGGCGCGGTCACCGCCACGGAGTTACGCATCGTCACGATCCGGCCTCGTTTCGTCGATCGACCGCTGTCGAATTTTGCGTCTTGCGGCCGGGGGTGGGCGGCCGCTAATAATGATGAAGCTCAGGGAAAGTTTGTCAACACCTCTTCGTATCAGGCATCCAACTTCCCGGAGGTCCACCCATGCGCACCGCCCTGCGGCGGCGCCGCCTCGCGCTCGCCACCGCACTCTGCACG
Source organism: Dactylosporangium sp. AC04546 (assembly GCF_022095675.1). GTDB lineage: Bacteria > Actinomycetota > Actinomycetes > Mycobacteriales > Micromonosporaceae > Dactylosporangium. Next base: position 29,791 of record NZ_JAHYSG010000052.1, read on the forward strand.
GTCGCCGCCAGTGCCGTGCTCGCCCTGGCGCCGCCCGGCGCCCTCGCCGCTCCCGCGGGCCCGCCGGCCCGTCCGGCCGCGCCGGGCAGCCCGGGCCCGTCGCTCACCGACCACCCGCTGACCGCCGCCCCCAGCCCGCTCGACAACCCGCTCAAGGGCTTCGCCCGGTTCTACTTCCCGGGCGACAACCAGAACCTCGGCTACCCGCGGTCACTGGCCTGGAGCTACTTCGGCCTCTCCGAGGTGATGACCAGCGCCACCAACTGCGCCACCTACGACTGGTCCATCGTGGACAACGCGCTGAACGAGATCGCCTCGTACGGCAACCAGGCCGCCATCCGCTTCTACATGGAGTACCCCGGCGGCACCGGCAGCCACCCGGGCAACGCGATCCCGCACTGCTTCGACGGCCACGTCACCTACCGCACCAACACGTTCTGGGGCACCACCTCCCCCGACTACGACAGCCCCTACCTGCTGAGCGCGGTCACGAACTTCATCGCCGCGTTCGGCGCCCGCTACGACGGCGACCCGCGCATCGGCTTCATCAACCTCGGCATCGTCGGCCTGTGGGGCGAGTGGCACACGTGGCCGTTCGACACCGACACCGCCGACGGCTACCCGAACCTGATGCCGACCGACGCGCACGGGGCGCAGATCATCCAGGCCTTCGACACCGCCTTCAACACGACGAAGCTGGAGATCCGCTACCCCGACTCGGCCGGCGGCGCCGCCAACACCCGCCGGATCGGCTACCACGACGACTCGTTCTGCTACCGGGAGGGCTCGCCGCTGGCCGGCGTGACCCTGCCGCAGTCGATGGGCGGTGCGAGCTACTCGCAGCTCCAGCGCGCGCTGAACATAGGCGTGGAGAACAAGTGGGTCACCGACTCGATGGGCGGCGAGGTCCGCCCCGAGATCCAGAGCTCAGCGTTCACCGCGTGGCCCGGCGGCTCCGGCCAGGTCGACAACATGAAGGCCTGCATCGAGCTCGAGCACACCACGTGGAAGATCAACCAGACCAGCCAGAGCTATGCCGCGTCGGACGCGAACGTCGCGGCCGCGGTGCGGCTCATGGGCTACGACCTCACCGCCACCCACGCCTACTTCACCGACACCGCCTCCGGCAGCGCGACCGTCGGCGTCACCGTCGTCAACAACGGCGTCGCCCCGTTCTACTACCCGTGGACGATGACGCTCGGGCTGAAGAACCCGGCCGGCACGGTGGTCAAGACCTGGGACACGCCGTGGGACCTGCGGACCGTGATGCCCCTGAAGATCCGGGCGTTCCCGGACTGGGGCGTCGGCGCCGACCCGACGTACCGGGACTTCGGCTACCCGCAGTACTTCCAGTCGAGCGTCAGCCTGGCCGGCGTCGCGTCCGGCTCGTACCAGCTGGTGCTGCGGGTGAAGAACCCCCTGGAGGCGCTCAGCCCGGCCGCGAAGAAGCTCCGCTTCGGCAACGCCACCCAGAACGCCGACGGGTGGCTCGGGCTCGGCGCCATGAGCGTCGGCACCGGCGGTGGCACCGACACCACGCCGCCGTCCGCGCCGACCGGCCTCGCCTCGCCGGCGAAGACGGCCTCGACCGTGTCGCTCACCTGGACCGCGTCGACCGACAACGTCGGCGTCACCGGCTATCGCGTGCTGCGCGGCGGCACGCAGGTCGCCACCACGGCCACGACGTCCTACACCGACTCCGGCCTCACCGCGGCGACGGCGTACACCTACACCGTCCAGGCCTATGACGCGGCGGGCAACACCTCGGCCGCGTCGGCCCCGCTGACCGTCACGACCTCCACCCAATCCACGCCCGGCCTTGTGCTCGACGACTTCGACGGCTCGCCCGCCTACCCCTCAGCCGCCCAGAACGACCTCGGCAAGTGGACCGGCGGCAACTGCTTCCTCAACGGCGGCGGCAGCGGCGCCGTCACCGGCGGAGCACTCACCCTGCAGTACAACAACTGCGGCTGGTTCGGCAGCGACGTCGGCACCGACCTCACCGGCTACACCTACCTCGTCGTCCGCATCAAGGGCAACGCCGGCGGCGAGCAGACCCACTTCAACCTCGGCCTCGGCGGCACCACAAAGGTCTTCGGCGACTACACCCTCGACGGCGGCGCACACCCCGTCATCACCACCACCTACCAGGAGATACGCATCCCGCTCACCGCCAACGGCATCAACCGCAACAGCCCGGCCCAGCTCGCCATGGGCTTCTGGTACGGCGGCAACAGCAGCATCACCATCGACGGCTTCTCCTTCACGAACTGAGCGGACGATGCGACGAACCCTCGCGACACTTCTCGCCCTCGCGCTCGCCGGCCTGCCCGGCGTCGCGCACGCCGACGCGCCGACCACGACCGTGACCTTCACCGCCGACACCGCGACCGTGTTCACCAACCCGGAGCGCGGCTTCCACAACCGGTACGAGATCGTCAACGACCCGACCGTCAACGACTACGCGAGCAACACCATCCCCGGCTTCAACCCCGACATGCTCGACCGCACGTTCGCCCGGGCGCACGCGGCCGGGAACACGCTCATCCACAGCTACGTCCACCTCGACAAGTACCAGACGAGCGACCTGCCGCCGGCCCTGCTGGACAACCTCGGGACCGGCCTGGGCGCGATCCGGGCCCAGGGCATGAAGATCGTGCTGCGGTTCGCCTACGTCTGGGACGGCTACTCCGCGGTCACCGAGCCGCAGATGGAGCGGCACCTCGACCAGCTGGCCCCGGTGCTGGCGGCGAACGCCGACGTCATCATGCACATCGAGGGCGGGTTCTTCGGGGCGTGGGGCGAGTGGCATTCCAGCCCCTACACGGCCTCCTCCGAGGAGAGCCAGGCGCCGGTGCGGTACCGCCTCGTGAAGAAGCTGCTCAGCAGCACGCCGGCGACGATCCCGATCGCCATCCGCTACCCCATCTTCAACTACGAGTTCGCCCAGCGCACCACGCCGCCGCCCGGCTGCCCGCTGCCGGACAACTGCCTGATGACCACCCAGGACTTCGACCGGCTCGGCTTCCACGACGACTGCTTCCTGGCCGACTCGGCCGACATGGGCACGTACGACCAGAACTCCTGGCTGGGCTGGTTCGACGTGGCCACGAAGAAGCAGTGGGTGTACGACATGGCGACGTCCACCGGCGGCAACAAGCTCGTCGGCGGGGAGACCTGCAACTCCAGCGGGGCCAACGACGCCGCCGGGGTCAACGCCCAGTTCGAGCTGTCGCACCAGCACTGGACCGAGATCAACGAGGACTACGCGCCGGTCAACATCGACATCTGGAAGGCGGCGCAGCTGCCGGCGTCGGGCGCCGACCCGGCCGAGACACTGTTCCACCGGGTCGAGCGCAAGCTCGGCTACCGGCTGCGCCTCACCGACGCCACCTGGACCGCGCAGGCGACCGCCGGCGCGCCGTTCACCTTCGCCGCCCACCTGGCCAACGACGGCTACGCGGGCATCGTGAAGGCCCGCCCGGTGTTCCTGGTCTTCGACAACGGCACGAACCGCTACAACGTGCCGCTCACCGGCCTCGACCCGCGCACCTGGCGGCCGGGCGCGGCCACCGTGCCGACCCAGACGGTCACGCTGCCGGCGATGGCGGCCGGCACGTACAAGCTCGCGCTCTGGCTGCCCGACCAGGCGACCGGCCTGCGGGCGAACCCCGCCTACTCGGTCCGGCTGGCCAATGCCGGGACCTGGGACGCCACCAAGGGCTACAACGTGCTGTCCACGGCGATCCCGGTCGGCTCGTGCACCGCGGACTGCGTGGCACCGACGGCGCCGGCGCTGACGGTCACCGGGTCGACGTCGTCGTCCGTGTCGCTGTCCTGGAGCGGCGCGACCGACAACGTCGGGGTGACCGGCTACGCGGTCTACCGTGACGGCGTCCTGCGCACGACGGTCACCGGCACCTCGTACACCGACACCGGCGTGCCGGCCGGGTCGCACACCTACACCGTGCGGGCCCGCGACGCGGCCGGGAACGAGTCGGCGGCGAGCAACGCGGTGACGGTCGGCGTCGGCTGCACCGACTGCGCGGCGCCGTCCACGCCGGGCGGCCTGGCGGTCACGGCGACGACACCGACGTCGATCGCGCTGTCGTGGACCGCCTCGACCGACAACGTCGGCGTCACGGGCTACCAGGTGTACCGCGACGGCGTCCTGCGCACGACCGTGACCGGCACGTCCTACACCGACACCGGCCTGGCGGCCGGCTCGTACACCTACACCGTCAGGGCCCGGGACGCGGCCGGCAACCTCTCCCCGGCGTCGGCGCCGGTGACCGCGGCGACCGCGCCGCCGACGCCGCCGGGGCTGGTCCTCGACGACTTCGACGGCTCGCCCGCCTACCCCTCAGCCGCTCAGAACGACCTCGGCAAGTGGACCGGCGGCAACTGCTTCCTCAACGGCGGCGGCAGCGGCGCCGTCACCGGCGGAGCACTCACCCTGCAGTACAACAACTGCGGCTGGTTCGGCAGCGACGTCGGCACCGACCTCACCGGCTACACCTACCTCGTCGTCCGCATCAAGGGCAACGCCGGCGGCGAGCAGACCCACTTCAACCTCGGCCTCGGCGGCACCACAAAGGTCTTCGGCGACTACACCCTCGACGGCGGCGCACACCCCGTCATCACCACCACCTACCAGGAGATACGCATCCCGCTCGTCGCCAACGGCATCAACCGGGCCAGCCCCGCGCAGCTCGCGATGGGCTTCTGGTTCGGCGGCAACAGCGCCATCACGATCGACAGCATCTCGTTCAGCAACTGAAACCCCACGTCCCGGCGCCGCGGTCGCACGCGGCGCCGGGACTTGCGCTCCTCCGGGGAGTTTGTAAACATCATAGCAATATTACGTTCACCGACCCGAAGGGCAGACCGTGACAGACCAGGTCATCGCCGGCACCGACCTGTCGCGGCTGCGGGAGCTGAACTCGCTGACGGTGGTCCGGGCGCTGCGCGACCAGCCGCCGACCACGGTCACGGAGCTGGCCAACGTGACCGGGCTGTCCCGCCCCGCGGTCGACGTGATCGCGCAGGGCCTGGTCAGCAGCGGCTGGGCGACGATCGTCGAGCCCGGCGGGAGCAGCACGGTCGGCCGACCGGCCCGGCGGTACCGCTTCCGGGCCACCGCCGGCTACGTCATCGGCGTCGACGTCGGCGCCCACAAGATCCTGGTGCTGCTGGCCGACCTCGACGGCAACGTCGTGCACACGGCCCGGTGCGCGGTCGCCGCGGACGCCGACCCGGCCGCGCGGCTCGCCGCCCTCGACCAGATCCTCGCCGCGACCCTGGAGGAGTCGGGCAAGGCCCCGGCCGACATCTGGGCGGTCACCGTCGGCGTCACCGGCCCGGTCGACGCGTCCGGCAAGACGACGCTGTTCACCCCGCTGCCCGGCTGGCGGACGGTCGACCTCCCGGCCCACCTGAGTGACCGCTTCACCTGCCCGATCATCGTCGAGAACGACTGCAAGCTGGCCGCCCTCGCCGAGCGCTGGCAGGGCGCGGCCCGTGACGCGAACGACATCGTGTTCCTGCTCGCCGGCATGCGCCTGGGCGCCGGCCTCATCATCGACGGCGTCCTGCGCCGCGGCTACGGCGGGGCGGCGGGCGAGATCGGCGCCCTGAAGGCCGTCCGCTGGCTGACCGCCCCGTCGCACCTGCAGAGCTGCCCCGGCGTTCCGACCACGGTGAGCCCGGACGACGCCGCGGCCTGGGTCTTCAACGCGGCCCGCGCCGGCAACCGCGACGCCCGCACAGCGGTGAACCGCTACGTGAAGGACCTGGCGATCGGCACCGCAGCCCTGGTCCTGGCCCTGGACCCGCAGATCGTGGTCTACGGCGGCGGCTTCTCCCGCTCCGCCGACCTGGTCCTGGAGCCCCTGCACCGCGAGCTGCAGAAGCTCTGCCTGCGCGTGCCGGACGTGCGGGCCTCGACCCTGGGCGCGGACAGCGTGGCCCTGGGCGCCCTCCGCCTGGCCCTGAACGAGGTCGACCAGCGCCTGTTCACGGTCGGCCTGAGTGCCCCGGTCGCCCCTCGGCGCGACTAGCGGGTCACCAGCCGAGGACCGGGCCGTCCAGGACCGCGCCGCCGGCCAGGGCGGCCAGGTGGGCCGCGAGCTCCGGCATCTCGGGCGGGACGTGCACGTAGAGGTTGTGACCCGGGTGCGGCGGGCGGTGCCACAGCTCGGCGCCGTTGACGCTCAGCTCGAATCCGGACTCGTGATGGACCCCCGGCCAGTGCGTCAGCCACGAGATCGTGGCCGGCTCCGGGCCGGCCAGCGCGAGGATCGTGTCCGGCAGCGGGCTCGGCAGCGGCTGGTCGTAGGCGGTGAACTCGGCCGGGACCGGTGGCAGCTCCCGCAGCGCGGCGCGCAGCCCGGGCGTCAGGCGCGTGCCCACCCGCACGCCGCCGTCGTCCCGGCGCGGGATCGGCAGCTCGTCCGGCGGGAGCAGCGGCGTGAGCACGGTCGCGGCCCGCGCATCGGGGAACTGGACGCAGACCATGCCGTCGACGTCCGCGAAGCGGTCCAGGTCGTGGGAGCCGGTCGTGACCGACGCGCCGACCTCCGGCTGGCAGCAGGGCGGGGCGACCGCGGCGAGGCGCCGCGCCATCGCAAAGGCCTCGGCGAGGTCGTCGCCGGTGTGGATGCGGTAGACGGCCGAGTTGCCCAACGCCTGCCCCGTTCCGTAGCCGACGCTCAGTAGCCGATCGCGGTGGCCGCCACGCCACGGAGGTACGACGCGACGGGCGCGGTCAGGTACAGGTCCGGAAGGTCACGGGGCGACTCGCGGAACAGGATGCCATACAGGGTCACCGCGTCGAGATAGATCGCGGTCTGGTTGGGGTGCTTGCCGTCGGGGGCGATGAGGTAGGCCGTGCCGCGGTCGGCGACGACGGTCTCGAACGTGTCGCCGATCGGCGCGAGGAGGTTCGGGGTGGCCAGGGCGGCCGACAGCGCCGCGTAGTTGGCGTCGATGGCGGCCTTCGCGGCGGCCCGGGACGGGAACGGGGACGGGTCGACCAGGGCCCAGTTCTTGAACAGCACCACCCGGCCGCCCGGCTTCAGCGCGCGGGCGAAGGTCGGGGCGTAGGCGTCGAGCAGCGTGGCCGTCGCGGCGGACAGGTCGGTCGCCACCAGCGTGCTGTACTCCTGCAGCACGATGGCGTCGTATTGGCGCTCGCCGTCGAGGGCCGTCCGCACGGGACCTTCCTCCCAGTGCCGGCGCAGCGTGTAGCCGGAGTGCAGGACCTCGGTGGCGTGCAGCGTGCGGCCCACCGCCGACGCCAGGTGGCGCACCAGGGCCGGCGTGTTCTCGCCGGGGGTGTCGGCCACGGCACCGAGCAGGCTGTTGCCCACGAACAGCACGTCGACGGCGGCGTCGTCGACCAGCGACACACCGCGGACGACCCGGCCGTCGCTCGCGGCGACCTGGGGCGCCGCCCAGGCCAACACGACGGCGATCGCGAGGACGGCGGCGATCGCCAGCCGGTGACGGTACGGCACAGTGCGGTGACTCCTCGAACACGACGACCCGGTGGTGCCCGCCCAGGGTGGGCACCACCGCACACCGTGTCAATCGCGGGCGCCCGCGACTCCTCCGAACCGCGACCAGGTCGACCCGGGCGTCGGACACCGGCGGCTACATCGTCACGACGAGCTTGCCGGTCGTGTGCCGGCGGGCGAAGTCGACGCAGGCCTGCGCGCCCTCGTCCAGGGTGTACCGGCGGCCGATCGTCACCGGCAGGCCGCCGCCCGCGGCCAGGTCCGCCACCTCGCGCATGCCGCCGAGCGTGCCGTCCATGTCGAGCACGAACCGCAGGTCGACGTCGGGCCGGCCGAGCCAGCCGGGCTCCGGCACCGGGAAGGTGATGGTGAGCACGCGACCGCCGGGGCGGACGGCGGCGGCCACGCCCCGGAGGCGGTCGCTCGGCAGCGTCAGGTTGAACGCCGCGTCGACGCCCGCCGGGTAGCCGGACTCCGCGTAGCCGATGGTCTCGGCGGCGCCCAGCGCCCGCAGGACGTCCGCGTCGGCGTCGGTGGACGTCGCGACCACCCGCGCCCCGGCCGCGGCGAGCATCGGGACGACCGCGGTGCCGACGCCGCCGGTGGCCCCGACGACCAGGACCGTCTCGCCGGGCCGCACGGCGGCGGTGGCCATGAGCGCCCGGGCGGTGAGCCCGACGGTCGGCAGGGCGGCCGCCTCCTCGACGCCGAGCCCGGCCGGACGGTGGGCCAGGAACGGGGTGTCGGCCTCGAACACGGCGAACTCGGCGAGGGAGCCGGTGCTCAGCGACGGCCGGGCCGCGCCGGCCATCGCGCGCAGCGCCCGTGGTACCGCCTGGCCGAAGATCTCGTCGCCGACCCGGAACGCCGTCACGCCGGGGCCGGCCTCGCTCACCGTGCCGGCGAAGTCGTTGCCCGGCACGTGCGGGAACGGCAGCGGCGTCGTGTCGCGGAACTCGCCGCTGGGCAGGCGGACGTCGGCCGGGTTGATCGAGGCGGCGGCGATGCGCACCAGGATCTGGCCCGGGCCGGGCCGTGGTTGCGGCACGTCGCCCACCACGTACTCCTCCGGCGGGCCGTAGCCGGTCACGACGACTGCTTTCATCTGAGCCTCCAATAAGCGGACCGTGCGGTCACATTAAGGCTAAGCGGACCGGGCGGTCAACTTGCTATCGTGACGCCCGTGATGCGCGCCGACGCCGCCCGCAACCGGCGGCTGCTGCTGGCGGCCGCCGCCGACGAGTTCGCCGAGCGGGGGCTGGACGCCTCGGTGGCCGACATCGCCCGGCGGGCCGGGCTCGGCAAGGGGACCGTGTTCCGGCACTTCCCGACCAAGGACGACCTGCTGGCGGCGATCGTGCTCGACCGCATCGACGAGCTCGTCGCGGCCGGCGAGCGGCTCCTGGCCCACGACGACGCGGGCGCCGCGCTGCTGGAGTTCCTCACCGTCGCCGCGCACCAGCGCCAGCAGCGCGACCTGTCGTTCCTGCACGAGGCAAGCGCGCCGAGCCCGGACGTGACCCGGGCCCGCGAACGGATGGACACCACCGTCGCCCGGCTCGTCGAGCGGGCCCGCGAGCAGGGCGCCGTGCGGGCCGACGTCACCGGCACCGACGTGGTGCTGCTGATGTGCGCGCCCAACTACGTCACGAGCTACGTGCCGGGCGCCCCGCCCGACCTGTGGCGGCGCTACCTCGCGATCATCTTCGACGGCCTGCGTCCCCAGGGCGCCCATCCGCTGCCGCACCCACCACCGGATGCGTCCCTGTAAGGGTGGATTTGCGGGTGAACGCCGGTAGTCTCGTCCCGACGCCGGCCGCCCGACCCCTAGGGAGATCATGAGGAAGTCCGCCGTGCTCGTGGGAGTGCTCGCCGTGTTCGCCTTCGCAGCCGCCTTCGCCTGGTCCGACAAGTCGCCCGACAGGTCCCCGCAGTCCACCGCACAACCCGCCGCCAGGAAGCTCGGCCTGCACGTCCAGGGCCGCGACGTCGTGGAGGCCGGCGGGACCCCGTTCGTGATGCGCGGGATCAGCCACCCGTACGCCTGGATGAAGGACCAGGGGCAGGCGTTCGCCGACGTCAAGCGGCTGGGCGCCAACACGGTCCGGGTGGTGCTCACCAGCGAGGTGGGCGCGAGCGAGGTGGCCGACGTCATCGCCACCTGCAAGCAGCAGCGGCTCATCTGCGTGCTGGAGAACCACGACACCACCGGCTACGGCGACCAGGCCGGCGCCGCGACGCTCGACCGGGTGGCCGACTGGTGGGCCGGGCTGCGTGACGTGCTCGCCGGCCAGGAGGACTACGTCGTCGTCAACATCGGCAACGAGCCGTACGGCAACAGCGGTACCGGCGAATGGACCGCGGCGACCAGCGCGGCGATCGGCAAGCTGCGCGCCGCCGGGCTGCGCCACCTGCTCATGGCCGACGCGCCGAACTGGGGCCAGGACTGGTCCGGCGTCATGCGCGACAACGCCGCGTCGGTGCTGGCCGGCGACCCCCTGCACAACACGGTGTTCTCGGTGCACATGTACGGCGTGTACGGCACCGCCGACAAGGTCACCACCTACCTCGACGCCTTCCACGAGCGGGGGCTGCCGCTGGTCGTCGGCGAGTTCGGCTGGAAGCACACCGACGGCGCCGTCGCCGACGAGGCCATCATGCGCGCCGCGCAGGAGCGCGGGATCGGTTACCTGGGCTGGTCGTGGAGCGGCAACAGCGGCGGCGTGGAGTACCTCGACGCGGCCGCCGGCTTCGACGCCGAACGGCTGACGGACTGGGGCCGGCGCCTCTTCGCCGGCATCAAGGAGACCGCGCGGGAGGCCACCGTCTTCGCGACGGCATCGCGATGACCGGCCTCGCGATAACCGGCTTCACGACGGCTTCGCGATGACCTGGAAGCGGTTCTCCGTGCGGCGGGCGAACTTCAGGAACCCGCGCAGCCCGGGGATGCCCTCCATGAGCCCGAAGAACGGGATGAGCATCAGCACGACCGGCGGCTCCCACCAGCGCCGCCGGTCGTGGGCCGACACGGTGGCGTTGATGCGCAGGCCCTCCCAGTACATCCAGATGGTGTAGGCCATGTTCAGCGCCCACAGCGGGATGACGAGCAGGGTCTCCGGTGACGTGTTCGGGTCGGCGACGAGCAGGCCGATGAACAGCACCACGCCCACGTTCTGGAACGGGCCGACGACCCACGACAGCACCGAGTAGCCCAGCAGCACCCGGTTGCGCCGCTGCAGCGAGCGGTTGAACACCAGCGCCGCCAGCCCCCACGACCAGCGCTCGCGCTGGCGGAAGAAGTCGCGGACGCCGGCCGGGGACGCGCCGTAGCACCGGCCGGCGAACCAGCCGCTGCGGCCCGGGTAGCGGTCGCTGAACAGCAGCGCGAACTGGGCGTCCTCCACCAGGCTGCGCGGGCCGAAGTCCCAGCCGATGGTGGCCTCGACCGAGGCCCGCACGAGCAGCAGCTCGCCGTGCACACCGGCCCGGGGCGTGCCACTGCCCGTCCAGGCGGAGAACCGCCCCACGTCCTCGGCCGGGCGGACCGCGTCGGCGAGCCAGGTGAGCCGGTTGACCGCGTACTCGCGCGGATACGTGAGCATGCCCTGGGCCAGGTGCTTGACCCGGTCCCCGGCGCTGGCCTGCTCCGCGACGAAGCGGGCCATCGCCACGGTCGTGTCGGGGCCGACGCCGGTGTCGTCGTCCATGTGCAGGACCCACACGTCGTCGCGGGCCTCGCCCTCGTACAGCCGCAGCTCGTGCGCGTAGTGCGTGGCGCGCGCCTTGAACCGGGTGCCGTTCGGCGTGCGGTACCGCCGCGGCACCACGACCAGCCGGATCAGCTCGCTCCCGGCGGCGAGCGCCGCGATGCGCTCGGCCGCCTCGCACCCCTCGTCGATGACGACGTCCACCCGCAGGCGCGGAAAGCACCGGGGCAGGCAGGCGACGTAGGAGCGGACCGAGCGTTCGAGGGCGGGATAGGTGTCGTGCCGCCCGATGGTCGGCACGACCACGACGAGCCGGTCGTTTATCACCGGCGTCCCGCGCCCGGACCACCGCGCCGCCGACTCGCGCATCGCCCGCCGGGTCCGCCGCAGGCCCACGATGCCGGTGAGTGTGGTGAAGATGGGCCAGGTCCACAGGATCGTCAACGGCCAGCCGAGCCGCCCGCCGTAGCGGCCGGTGAACCAGAAGTCGCTGGCCAGGATGATCAGGTAGGAGAGCACGAGCGGCCAGTAGGAGGGCCGCCAGCGGGCCAGTCGCCGGCGCACGGCCCGCCGCTCGCCGGCGACGGCGGGCGCGTACCGGACGGCGGCCGGCGGCAGCCCGGCGTCCCACTCAGAAGTTCCTGCCACGGTGGGGCTCCCTGCGTCGTCGGGGGATCTCGCGGGGCGGGATCGGATCTACCCGCCGAGAACCCGGCCATGCCGCCGACCGGGTTCTCGGCTGCCCAGGTCAGGGCCGGCCGGTCGCCGGGTCGCCGGCCCAGGCCGGCACCGTGGTGCCCGCGCCGATACCTCCGCGGCGCTCGGCCATGAGCCGACCCGGCTGCTGGACGGGCTGACCGAGCCGGCCGACACCAGCCTCGTTCGGGTCACCGCCGACGGCGACGGGTCGCGGCACACGCTGCCCGACGCGATGCGGGAGCCGGCCACCGAGCGGCTCGCCGCATCGGCCGACCGCCACGGACCCGCAGGCACTTACACGGATGCTCGCCTGAGCTCGTCAGCGTGCTCGACCGCCCACTCGCCGATCGCGATGACCAGCGGCAGCAGCGAGCGACCCAGGTCGGTGAGCGCGTACTCGACCCGCTCCGGCGTCTCGCGGCGGCTCACCAGCCCGTCGGCCTCCAGCCCGCGCAGGGTGCGGGTGAGGATGCGCCGGCTCAGCCCGTGCACGGTGCGGTCGAGCTCGTTGAACCCGTACGGCCGCTCGCGCAGCACGGCCAGGATGAGCACGCTCCATTTCTCGCCGACCCGGCGCAGCACGTCGGTCGCCACACAGGACGCGCGGTCGGCCGGCGTCACGGGCAGGGGCAGCACAGGTGACATCGATGTGCCTTCTTTCGCGGTCGGCGCGCGGGAACCACCATCCGAGTATGCGCACAGTAGTGATCACCGGCGGGACCCGCGGCATCGGCGGCGCCCTCGCCGAGCGGCTCCGGCAGGCCGGCGACGAGGTCGTGGCGATCGGCAGCGCCGACGCCGACCTCACCTCGGTCCGCCAGACGGCCGCCCTCGCCGACCGGCTCCCCGACCGCATCGACGCCCTCGTCCTCGCCGCCGGGCGGTTCGGGTCGCGGCGGGTCGTCACGCCCGAGGGCTTCGAGCAGACATTCGCGATCGGCGTGCTCAGCCGCTACCTGCTCGCGGAACGGCTGCGCCCGGCCCTCGAGCGCGCTGCCCGCCCGGTCGTGCTCAATCTCAGCGGTACCGGTGGCATCCGCGCCGGCGAGGTGCACTGGGACGACCTGCAGCTGACCGGCGGGTACTCGCTGCTCGCCGCGACCATGCAGGCGGCCCGGGCGAACGACCTGCTCGGCGCCGGATTCGCGGCCCGCCACCCGGACAGCCCGGTCCGGTACGTGCTGTACAACCCGCTCTTCGTCAACTCCGGCCTGCAGCGGCACTTCGACCCGCCGACGCGCTGGATGGTCGGCGCCGCGGCCGCCGTGTTCGGCGCGTCGACGGCCCGCGCGGCGGCCCGGCTGGTCCCCCTGCTCGACGACCCGCCGGCGGCGCCGCTGACCGCACTGCGCCGCGGCACCCCGGTGCCGCTGTCCCGCCCCGAGTTCGACCCGGCCGCGGCAGAACGCCTTTACACGGTCCTGGCCGGGCTGACTACGGTACGGGGGTGATGACGTTCCCGGTCGACGACGCGGCGGCCGCCGCGATCGGCTACTGAACGGGGGCAGTCATGGGCAACCCATTCTCCACAGCGGTGTAGAGGCGCTGCGGCCGCAGGAGGTCCTCGACGGTGTCGCGGACCCGGATCAGGTACGACCGGCCGCCGTCGACGAGGACCTCGGCGGGATGGCCGTGGCTGAGGAACAACACCGGCGACGCGCTCGGCCCGTAGGCGCCCGACCGGAAGATGCCGATGAGGTCGCCCGGGCGTACCGGCGGCAGGTCGACCGCCTTGCCCAGCGTGTCGCTCGGCGTGCAGAGCGGGCCGGTGACGTGCCACGACTCGGTGGCCGGCGCGTCGCGGCGGTTGAGCACCGCCATCGGGAAGTTGCGCTTGACGAACGAGCCGATGCCGACCGCCGCCATGTGGTGGTTGGTGCCGCCGTCGGCGACCGCGAACCGCTCCCCCATCGACGTCTTGGTCCCGGTGACCCGCACGACGTAGGTGCCGGCGGTCGCGGCGAGGTACCGCCCCGACTCCAGCAGCAGCCGGGTGCCCGGGTGCCGGTCGGCGAACGCCGCCACCACCGGGTTCAGCCGCTCGGTGAGCAGCACCGGGTCGAGGTCGCGCTCGCCGTCGAAGTAGGCGACGCCGAGGCCCCCGCCGACGTCGACGAGCTCCAGCGGGAAGCCGCACCGGGCGGCGACCCGCTCGGCCAGCTCGAAGATCCGCTCGGTGTTCTCGACGATGACGTCCTCGCTGAGGATCCGGGTGCCGACGTACGCCTGGACCCCGATGACCCGCACGCCCGGGCGGCGCAGCAGGTCCGGGCCGAGGTCGAGGACCTGCTGCTCGTCGATGCCGAACTGGCGCGGCTTGCCGCCCATCGTCAGGCCGGAGCCGCGCACCGAGAAGGCCGGGTTGACCCGCAGCACGACCGGGGTGACGACGCCGGCGGTGCGGGCGATGCCGTCCACGAGGTCGATCTCGGGCACCGACTCGCAGACCACGGCGGCCAGGCCGGCCCGGACGCAGGCGGTGAGCTCGGCGACGCTCTTGCCCGGGCCGAGGAAGATGACGTGCTCCGGCGGGATCCCGGCCCGCTGCGCGGTGACCAGCTCGGCCAGCGACGAGATCTCGGCGCGTGCGCCGAGTGAGCCGAGCAGCGCACAGATCGACAGGTTCGGGTTGGCCTTCAGCGAGAAGAAGATCTCCATCGCCGGGTGCAGCGCGGCGCGCAGCGTGCCGAACCGGTGGCGCAGTTCGTCGCCGTCGTAGAGGTACATCGGCGTGCCGTAGCGCTCGGCCAGCTCGCCGATCGTGATGCCCTGCACGGTGTGCTCGCCGGTCATGTGGTGGTCCTCTCGGCCAGGCCGGCGAGCCGGCGGGTCAGCTCCTCGTCGATGGCCTCCGCCTCGGTCGCGGTACCGGCGACGAGCAGGGCGTAGAGCCGGCCGTCGAACGGCTTGCCGCCCTCGCCGGCGGCCGCGTTGACGGTGGCGAAGTTGTTCACGATCGCGCCGCTGCCGCCGGCCCGCGCCGGCAGAAGGTCGGCGATCGCGCCGCGCAGCTCGGCGTACGAGACCGGGCGGCCCAGCCGCAGCGGGTACTGCCGGGCCAGGGCCGCGCCGCCGTCCGGCACGCACGCCTCCTGCAGCCGCACCTGGTAGGTCGACATGTTGCTGCGGGCGTTGATCTCGATGACCGGGAACAGCCGCTCGTCGTCGCCGACCAGCGCGTCGACCCCGGCGACGCCGTGGTAGCCGTCGGCGGCGAGGGCCGCGCCGATCGCCTCGGCCGCCGCCCGCACCTCGACCAGCTGCGCGGCGTCGAGCCGGGCCGGCATGCGGTGTCCCTTGTGGACACCGTTGGCGGTGAGCGCCTCCTTGACGAAGTCGAACCGCGGGGTACCGTCGCGGCCCACGGTGACCTGGTAGTTGAGGTCGGCCCGCTTGCCGACCCAGGTCTCGACGACGAGCGTGAGCCGGTCGTCGCCGCGCCGCTCGGCCCGCTCGTGCAGCTTCCGGTCGAGCCGCAGCAGCATCGGCTCGTCCCGGACCGTCATGATGCCCTTGCCGGACACCCCGAACGCGTCCTTGACCACGACGGTCCGGCCGGCGGCCAGCAGCGCGCGGGCGGACTCGGCCGCGGCCCGCCACTCCTGCAGGGTCGTGCAGGTCCAGCCGTCCGGCTGGCGCAGCCCGAGCCGGTCGGCGAGCCGCCGGCTGTAGATCTTGCTGTTGACCGCCTTGCACACGGCGGCCGGGCTGCCCGCGATCCCCAGGCCGGTCGCCTCGGCCAGCTGCTCCTCCAGGGCCGAGACGCCGTGCGGGAGCAGTCGGGCCCCGCCCGGCGCGAGGGCCCGGAGCCGGCCGAGCAGCACCGGGTCGGCGAGCGCGTCGGCGGTGACCACGCGGGCCGGGTCGCCGTCGCCGGCGGCGAGCACGCGCGGCAGGTCGAGGCCGAGCCGGGCCAGGTCGTCGAGGTGGTCCGGGTCGGGCGCGGCCTTGAGCACCACCGCGTCACCGCCGCCGGCGAGCAGCAGCGCGAACTCGTCCATCCGGTGCACCATCGCCGCGGAAGTGCCGAAGGCGTAGCGGGGCAGCCCCGGCTCGCCCTCCGCCCAGCGGTCCTCGACCTCGAAGTTGCCGACGAAGACCAGGGGCGTGGCGGCGTCCCCGGTCGTCGCCCGCTTGAGCCGGGGCAGGAATGGCATGGCGTCAACCGTCCGCCGCCGCGCCGGACCCAGGAAGTCGCGATGGTGCGCCCATGCGGCGGGGCGGTTGGCGTACCCGGTCGGGCAGCTTGAGGCGGCCCGCGGGCGCGGCTAGCGTCCGTGCCGCGACCGGTGGCCCGAGCGGAGGACGACTGATGCCCGACCAGCAGACCATCACTGACCGCTACGACGTCGCGGTCGTCGGCCTCGGCTACGTCGGGCTCCCGCTCGCCGGGCTGTTCGCCGCCGCGGGCGTGCGGGCACTCGGGGTCGACACCGACCCGGCGGCCCGGGCCGCGGCGGCCCGCGGCGAGCCCGGGTTCTTCGAGCCCGGCCTGCCCGGCCTGCTGACGCGGAGCGGGCTCGAGCTGGCCGGCGCCCTGCCCGCGCAGCCGCCGGCCGCGGTGGTCATCTGCGTCGGCACCCCGGTCGACGAGGAGACCCGCACGCCGGACCTGCGCCAGCTGGTCGCGGCGACCGAGCACGTGGCCGCCCACCTGGGCCCGGACACGCTGGTCGTGGTGCGCAGCACGGTGCCGGTCGGCACCTGCCGCACGGTGGTCCTGCCGATCCTGCGCCGGGCGGTGGACCAGCCGCTGCTGGCGTTCTGCCCGGAGCGGACGATCCAGGGCCGGGCGGTGGCCGAGATCCAGCAGCTGCCACAGGTGATCGGCGGGCTCGACGAGCGGTCGCTCGAACGGGCGCGCGAGCTCCTCGCGCCGCTGGCCGCCGACCAGGTCACCGTGTCCTCGCTGGAGGCGGCCGAGCTGGTGAAGCTCGCCTGCAACGCGCACACCGACCTCATCTACGGCTTCGGCAATGAGCTGGCGACCATCGCCGAGCACCTCGGGCTCGACGCGCACGAGGTGATCCGCGGGGCCAACCTGCGCTACCCGCGGCCCGACCTGGCCCGGCCCGGGTTCGTCGGCGGCAGCTGCCTGACCAAGGACCCGTACCTGCTCGCGCACAGCGCCCGCGCGGCCGGCTACGAGCCGCCGATGGTCGCCGCGTCCCGGGCCGTGAACGAGGCGGTACCGGTGCGCGCGGCCCGGCGGGTCCTGGCGGCGCTGGCGGGTCGGGCCACGCCGGTCGCCGAGTGCACGGTGCTCGTCTGCGGGGTCGCCTACAAGGGCCGCCCGGAGACCGACGACGTGCGCGGCGCCGCGTCGGTGACGATCGCCCGCGAGCTGGGCCCGTGGGTGGGCCGGCTGCTCGGCCACGACCCGCTCGTGCCGGCGGCCCGCATCGCCGCGGCCGGGCTGGAGCCGGTCGCCCTGGCCGACGGCCTGCGCGCCGCCGACGCGCTGGTCGTGCTCACCGACCACCCGGCGTACGCCGGCCTGACCGCCGACGTCGTCCGGGCGCCCGTGGTGTTCGACATGTGGAGCGTGCTCGCCGACCGGCTGCGCGACGCGCCCGGTGTCGTGTACCTCGAGCTCGGCCGTGGCTGAGGCCCGGCGCCGGATCCTCACCGTCTTCGCCGGCCTCCCCGGCGGCCAGACATCGGGTGCGCAGCGCATGGCGTGGCGCACCACGGCCGCCCTCGCCCGCCGCGGCCACATCGTGGCGGTGCGGACCGACGCGGCCCCACCATCCGAGGTGGACACCGCATTCGCCGAACCGGCCGGCTTCGTCCCCGACGTCGTGCACGCCTACGACCTGGCGCTGCCCGGCGCGGTGGTGCTGGCCCGGGACCTGGCCCGGCGCTGCGGTGCCGTGTTCGTCCTCACCCCCGCGTCGGCGCCGTCGGTCTGGCCGGACGTGGACCTCGGGGCCCGGCTGTGCGCCGCCGCCGAGGCGCTCTTCCTGCTCACCCCGGCCGAGGCGGCGGCGCTGCGGGCGTTCGGCGCCGACCCGGCCCGGCTGCGGACCCTGCCGTCGGCGCCCGATCTCGCCGGCCGCCCGGACCCGGACGGCTTCCGGGCCCGCCACGGCATCGCCGGCCCACTGGTGCTGTTCCTCGGCCGGCGGGTGGCGACGAAGGGCTACCGGGTGCTGCTCGACGCCGCGCCGCGGGTCTGGGCCGACCATCCGGGCACGACGTTCGCGTTCGCGGGCCCGTACGCCGAGCCGGGGGCCGCGGCGGCGTTCGCGGCCGCCGACCCGCGGATCCGCGACCTCGGCGTGCTGGACGAGCAGGCCAAGCATGACGCGCTCGCCGCCTGCGACGTGTTCTGCCTGCCCACGTCGGCCGACGTGTTCCCGCTGGTCTTCGCCGAGGCGTGGAGCCTGGCCCGGCCGGTGGTGACCGGCCGGTTCCCGGGGGTGCGCGACGTGGTCGGCGACGGCGTCGACGGCCTGGTGGTGGCGGCGCGGGCGGCCGACGTGGCGGCGGCCGTGGGCCGGTTGCTGGCCGACCCGGCGCTGCGGGCGGCCCTGGGCGCCCGGGGACGGGCCCGGGTCGCGGCGACGATGGGCTGGGACCGGGTCGCCGCCGCGGTGGAGGCCGGCTATCCCGGGTACAGGACCACCTTCAGCGCGCCGCCGCGGTCGAACAGGTCGTAGGCCGCGGGCGCCTCGTCCAGCGGGAACCGGTGCGACACCAGCGCCGCCGGGTCGAGGCGGCCCGAGCTGATGAGCTCCAGCGCCGGCGCCCGGTCGGCGATCGGGTCCCCCACGACGAACCGGACCGTCAGCTCCCGCGCGAACCCCGTCCCGGTCGGCAGCGGCGCGTCGGTGGCGTGGTGGGCCCCGACGACGGCGATCCGCCCGCGCGGCCCGGCCACCAGCATCGCCTGGGCCAGGGCGGCCGGAGAGCCGACCGCCTCGACCACCGCGTCGGCCGGTCCGCCGGAGGCGGCGAGCGCGTCCGCGAGGCCGTCCGGGGCGACCGCCGCGAACCCGAGCGCCTCGGCCGCGGCCCGCCGGGCCGGCAGCGGGTCGGCGACGACGACCCGGGCCGCGCCGGCCTCCCGGGCACACATGGCGCTGAGCAGGCCGACCGGGCCACCGCCGACGACCGCGACCGACTCACCGGGCGTCACCGAGGAGCGCCGGATCGCGGTGTGCGCGGTGGTGAGCGTGTCGCACACGAACAGCGCCTGCTCGGGGGTCACCGACGCTGGGCGGCGGGCCAGCACGTACGCGGCGTGCGGCACCAGCACCAGGTCGGCCTGCCCGCCGTCGACGGCGGCCCCGACGACGGTGGAGTAGCCGAACAGCGTCGCCGACGGGCACTGGTAGTGCCAGCCCCGGGCGCAGACCCGGCAGGTACCGCAGCTGATGAGGTCGGACGCGAACACCTCGTCGCCGGGCCGGTGGCCGGCGTCGGCGCCGGCGGCGACCACGGTCCCGACGAACTCGTGGCCGAGCACGGTGCCGGGCGCGAAGCCGGGGATCTCGCCGCGGTACGGGTGCAGGTCGGTGCCGCAGATCGCCGCGCAGGTGACCCGCACCAGCGCGTCGCCGGGCCCGCACCGGGGCGGCTCGGGCAGGTCGCGGCGCACCCGCACCCGCCGGGGTCCCTCGTACACCACACCGCGCATCCCTCAGCCCTCCACGTTGACGATCGCCCAGTCCTTGCCCGGCAGCGCCACGCGCCGGGTCGCGCCGGACGGCCGGCGCAGCTCGGTGTCGGCCGGGGTGGCCCGGTGGTTGACCGCCAGCACCGCGCCCGGCGGCTCGACCAGCGCCACCAGCTCGACGTCGGGGTCGTCGCACGAGACGTCGGGCACGACGCCGGCGCCGGCCGCGACCGTCGCGTACCAGGCGTGCCAGGGCGCCGCGTCGAGGCGGTGCGGATGGTCGAGCAGCCGTTCGAGGGGCAGCGGCGCGAAGTAGACGGTGCCGGCGCCGGCCCGGTTGCGCAGCAGCGCGGGTGCCCCGTCGGCGAACGTCGCGAGCACCTCCGCGGTCGTCGGGCGGACCTCGGCCAGCAGCTCGCCCGCCGGGACGCGCACCGGCCAGGTGACGCCGGCCCAGGCGAACTCGCGCGGCCCGCCCTCGGCAAGCGCGAAGTCGACGAGCTCGGCGCCGGCGAGGGCCGCGCCGGGGAAGCCGTGCAGGTGGTCGTCGAGGGTGAACCAGACGGTACCGCCGGCGCGGACCACGGCGTGCAGGCGGTCGAGGTCGGCCGCGGTCACCTGCTGTACCGAGGGGCAGATCACCACGTCGTAGCCGGTGAGGTCGCCGGTCACCAGGTCGCAGCGCAGGTGGGCCCGCTTGAGCAGCAGGTAGGCGTAGAACGTGGCGAGCGCCGGCCCGGCCGGGTCGAGGTACGAGGCGGCGCCACCCGACGGCGGCGGGCCGCCGGCGAAGAGCGCCACCCGGGCCCGGCCCGGCGCCGGGCGCAGCGCGGCCGCGTGCCGGGCCAGCCGTCGCACGGCGGCCATCCGCGGCTTCGGCACACCGTCCACATCGGACAGCCCGGCGAACCGCTCCATGGGCCGGGCGTCGTAGGGCTCGGCGGTGGAGGCGACGTCCTGCCAGCACCAGTAGATCGCGCCGAGCCCGCCGCCGGCGAGGCACGACGCCGTGCTCGCGGCGAGGTGCCCGGTCGCGACCGCCTCGTCGGTGCCGTAGCTGCCGAGCTCGTCCACGAGGGACGGCCGCCAGGCCGACGCGTACCAGGCCGCGAACGCCGCCAGGTGGCTCGCCTTCACCGCGCGGGTCGACTCGACGCTGCCGGGCGACCAGGTGGGGAACGCGTGCACGGCGGTGACGTCCAGCCCGCCGGTGCGCCGCACGTCGAAGGCCGACGGGCCGAAGACCGCGCTCGCGTCGTTGGCCTGGCAGACCAGCGTCCCCGGGGCGGCGGCGCGCACCGCGTCGGCGAGCGTGCGCCGCCAGCGCTCGACCTCGGCGACCGTCAGCCCGGCCGCCTCGGCCGGGTCGACGTTGCCGATCTCGTCGCCGAGGTCGACCAGGAGCAGCGCGTCCGCGCCGGCGAGGGCACCCGCGACGGCGCCGGCGTAGCGGGCCTGCGCCGCCAGCAGGTCCGGGTCGCGCCACAGGCTGCGGCCGCGCCGCCAGGGCGGGTCGAGCCGCTGGCCGTTCATCCAGATCGTGACGAGGGACAGCACGCAGGCCAGGCCGTGCCGGCCGGCCGCGTCGACCGCCCAGCGCACCCGGTCGAGCACGGCCGGGTCGAGGCGGCCCTCGTCCGGTTCGGCGTCGCGCCAGAACAGGAACAGGCGCACGGTGTTCAGCCCGGTCGCGGCGATGGCGGCGAAGTCGTCCTCGACGGCCTTCGGCGCCCAGTCCCGCCACAGCTCGCAGCCGGCGGCGGCGGGCCAGTAGGTGACGCCGAGCGGGGTGAACGGCGCGCCGTCGCGGGTCAGGCGACCGTTGTCGATGTGGTACGTCACGCCGTCAACGCCGCTCGGACGGCGTGCACGACGTGGTCGGCGTCGGCGTCGCTGAGCAGGGCGTGCAGCGGGAGGCTCACCAGCCGCCCGGCGAGCGCGTCGAGGACGGGCAGGGGCCGCCCGGTGCTGCGATAGCGGCGGCGGTACAGCGACATGTGGTGGATCGGCTGGTAGTGCACGGACGTCTGGACGCGGTTGCGCCACAGCGCGGCCCGGAACGCGTCCCGGTCGGCGCCGTCGGGCAGCAGCACCGGGAACAGGTGGTGGGCCTCGTCCGGCTGCGCCGCCGTGCCCGGCAGGCCGAGGCCGGGCACGTCGCCCAGCCCGGCGCGGTAGCGGGCGGCCAGCGCCGCGCGCCGCCGCCGCTCGTCGGGCAGCCGGCCGAGCTGGACCCGGCCGATCGCCGACGCGATCTCGGTCGGCCGGTAGTTGAGGCCGACGTCGTCGACGTCGTAGCTCGCAACCGCGTCGGTGCTGCGCTCCCAGGTGGCCCGGGTGAGGCTGTGCGAGCGCAGCCGGCGGATGCGCGCCAGGCGGCCCGGGTCGGCGGCGACGACCATGCCGCCCTCGCCGGTGGTGAGGTTCTTCGTGGCGAAGAAGCTGAAGCAGCCGACGTCGCCGACGGTGCCGAGCGCGCCGGCCGGGTGGGCCACGACGGGCGCGTGGGCGGCGTCCTCGACAAGCGCGACGGGCGTGCCGGCGAGCAGGTCCCGCAGCGCCGTCAGGTCGGCCGCCCGGCCGGCGTAATGGGTCGCGACGACCGCGCGGACCGCGGGGTTGAGCAGCCGGGCGACGTCCGCCGGGTCGATCGTGAGGTCGTCGGCCGAGCGGACGTCGGCGAAGACGGGCGTGGCGCCGTGCAGCGCGACGACGGCGGCCCCGGCGACGAACGTCAGGCTCGGCACGATCACCTGGTCGCCGGGGCGCAGGTCGAGCGAGAGCATCGCGAGGTGCAGCGCGGCGGTACCGCTGGACACCGCGACCGCGTCGCCGACACCGAGGGCCGCGGCGAACTCCAGCTCGAACGACCGGGTGACCGGGCCGGCCGACAGCCAGCGCGAGCGCAGCACCTCGGTCACCGCCGCGATCTCCGCGTCGCCGACGGTGGTGTCGGCCAGCATGATCATCGCCTCGCTCATCGCGTGTACCACGCGTACGTCTGCCGCAGCCCGTCTGCCAGGCCGACCGCCGGCTCATAGCCGGTCAGCTCGCGCAGCCGGCGCAGGTCGGGCGCCCGGCGGTCCGGCGATCCCTGCGGTGCGGGCCGCGGGTCGATCCGGGGCGACCGCCCGGCCAGCGCGCACAGCCGCCCGGCCAGGTCGGCGATGCGGATCTCCTCGCGGTCGTTGCCGATGTTCACGGTGACCGCACCGGGATCCGGATGTCGCAGGACCGCGACCGTCGCGTCGACCGCGTCGTCGACATGGCAGAACGAGCGGGTCTGATCGGCGCCGGGCAGACCCAGGGGGTCCTCGCCGCCCTGGATGCGCCCGATGAGCTGCGGGATCACGTGCCGGTTGCCCATCCGCGGGCCGTACACGTTGTGGTACCGCGCGATCCGGACCCGGCTCGGCAGCCCGAGATGGCCGAGGAGGTGCTCGCCGGCCATCTTGCCCAGCGCGTACGCGGTGCGGGGCGAGCCCGGCTCGGCGAGCACCCACGGCACGTCCTCCGGCACCGGGAAGCCGGCCAGCCCGGTGCGGGCGGCGCCGTCGCCGACCTCGCTGGTCGAGCTGAAGAGCAGCACCGACGGCGGCCGGCGGGCGCACCAGTCGGCGAGGTGGACGGTGCCGAGCAGGTTCGTCCGCAGCACCGCGGCCGGCCGGGTGAGGGCCTGGGCGACGCCGACGACGGCGGCGAGGTGCACGACCGTGTCGTACGGGTCGGGCAGCAGCGCGTCGGGGATCGGCGTGGTGAGGTCGTGGCGGGCGAGCGTGGCGCCGTCGTCGAGGACACGCCGCAGGGCCGGGTCGTCGGCACCGCGGGACAGGTCGTCGAGCAGGGTGACGGCGGCGCCGTCGCGCTGCAGCCGCCGGGCGAGGTGAAGCCCGACGAACCCGGCGCCCCCGGTGATCAGCACCCGCTCGGTCATGTCGTGGACTCCTCACGTGACGGGCGGGGCAGCCGCCCGCGGTCGACCTTGCCGAGCGGGCCGCGCGGCAGCTCGGGCAGCACGTGCACGGCGCGCGGCAGCTCGTGCGGGGACAGCCGGCGCCGGCACGCCTCCATCACCCGGTCCGGCTCGGCGCCGACGACGGCGAGGTGGACCTCCTCGTCGCCGGTGCGCATGGCGACGCCGTAGGCGACGACGTCGCGCACCGGAACCGCCTCGCGCACGACCCGTTCGAGCCGGGCCGGGTTGACCTTGCGGCCACCCACGTTGATGAACGTCGACTTCCGGCCGAGCAGCCGCAGCTCGCCGTCCTCGAGCCGGCCGGCGTCGCCGGTCGCGAACGCCGGGGCGGTGCGGGGCGGCTCTCCGAGGTACCCGTCGAACATCGTGTCCGTGGTGACGTGGAGGAGCCCGTCGTCCGCCACCGCGATCCGGGCGCCGGGGACCGGGGACCCGACGCCGTCCGGGTGCCACGGGAGGTCCCGCTCGTGCTGGGCGCAGATGAGGCCGGTCTCGGTGCTGCCGTAGCACTGCCACGGCGGCCGGCCGTTCCAGGCGGTGGTCGCGGCGACGACGTCGGCGGGCATCGGGCCGCCGGAGGTGAGCAGGGTGGCCGGGCGGGGCAGGGGCGCCGGGCGGGCCTGCGCGAGCAGCGAGTACAGCAGGGGCGTGCCTAGCAGCACCGGCGCCGGGTCGCCCGCCAGCAGCGCGGCGAGCGACCGCAGGTTGAGCCGCGGCATGGTGACCAGCGTCGCGCCACCGGCCAGGGCGGCGGCGAGCCCGGCGCCGAGGCCGAACGAGTGCGCGAGCGGCAGCGGCGCCACGATCACGCTGCCGGCGGTGAGGCCGTGCAGGTCCCGATACAGCTCCCCGCCGCGCAGGATGTGCTCCAGCGGCTGTACCGCCAGCTTCGGCTCGCCGGTCGACCCGGAGGTGAACTGCAGCACGCGCGGCGGGTCGACCGGCGGGAGCGGGCGGTCCTCGGCGAAAACGATGTCGCCGGGTGCGAGGACGGCGCGGACGTTGGGCCGGGCGTCGGCGAGGTAGGAGCTGCCCGGCTCGGCCAGGAGCACGTCGAGGCCCGCGAGCCAGCAGCCGAGCAGGCCGGCGATCGTCTCGGGGGTGCCGTCGACACACAGCGCGACCCGCTCCCCGGGTGCGAACCGGCGGCGCAGGCCGTGGGCGGCGCGCCGGGCCAGCCCGGCCAGTTCGTCCCGGCCGACGGCGACATCGGTCCCAGCCATCCGGACCGCCGCCCGGACCGCCACGCCGCCCAGCTCGCTGCTCACCGCGGCTCGCCGATGAGCGGTTCGGCGAGGAACCGGCCCGGGTCGTCCAGGAAGTCGAGCTCGGCGCGGGCCAGGCTCTCCGGGGTGCCGACGTCGTGCCAGGTGTCCGCGAACCGGTGGGTGGCGACCGGCCGGCCCGCGTCGACCAGCCGGGTGATGAGCTCCGGCATGTCGAGCGGCCGGTCCGGCGGCAGCTGCCCGACGACGCTGGGGTCCACCACGTACATCCCGGCGGCCACGTCGACGGTGACCGTCGGCTTCTCCTCGACCGCGGTCACCCGGCCCGCGGCGTCGGTGCGCAGGACACCGAACGCGACCGGCACGGGGCACTCCCGCACGGCGACGGTGAGCACGGCGCCGCCGTGGCGGTGCGCCGCGACGAGCCGGTCGAGCTCCGCGGTCGTCAGGATGTCGGCGTTCATCACCAGGGCCGGCGCGTCGAACCCGGCGACGGTGCGCAGCGGGCCGGCGGTGCCGAGCGGGGTGCGGTCCCAGTTGTACGCGATCGACACGCCGAACCGGCGGCCGTCGCCGAGCGCCTGTTCGATCTGCGCGCCGAGATGCGACACGCAGATCGTCAGCCGGTCGAATCCGGAGGCCCGCAGTTGCCGGACGATGATTTCGATGATCGGGTTTCCCCCCACCTCGATCAGCGGTTTGGGAATCCGCGGGGCGACGGCGGCCAGCCGGCGGCCCATTCCCCCGGCCATGACGATTGCGTGCATCGGCGTCTCTTTCGACCGTCAGGCGCGTGCTGTCCGGGAAATCTTCGGCAGCGGCGGATTCGCGCGGCAAGGATCGGCCGCCCGCACGATGGACCTAGCCGCTTTGCCAGGTCCCGTGGTCATTGACATTTCTCGAAAATCGCTGGGACAGTGGCGCCGGTCGTTCCCTGGTGAAAAGGAGACCGTCGTGCAGTCCCTGGCGTCCCTGGTGCGGCATCACGCGCGGCGGGCCCCCGATGCGGTCGCGGTGGTGCACGGCGCCGACCGGCTGACCTACGGCGAGCTCGACGAGCAGAGCGACCAGCTCGCGGGTGCGCTGCTCGCCGCCGGGGTCGGGCCCGGCGACCGGGTGGTGCTGCTGGTGCCCCGCTCGACCGGCCTGATCCGCTCGGTGTTCGGCGTGCTCAAGAGCCGCGGCGTCTACGTGCCGCTGGAGATCGACGCCCCGGCGGCCCGGCTGGCGCCCCGGATCGCCGCCGCCGAGCCGCGCGTCGTGATCGCCCACCCGCGGGCCGCGCACCTGCTCGGCGCGGTCCGCGCCGCCGCACCGGCCGCCGTGCTCTGGACCGGGGACTCCCCGCCCGGCGCGGCCCGCCCGGGCGGTGGCCCGGTGCCGCTGCCGGAGGGCCGCCGCGACGACCTCGCCTACCTGCTGTTCACGTCGGGCTCCACCGGCGTGCCGAAGGGCGTGCCGATCACCCACGACAGCGTGCTGACGTTCGCCACCTGGGTCGCCGGCGAGCTCGGCATCGGCCCGGACGACCGGGTGTCGGGGCACTCGGCACTGTCGTTCGACTTCTCGGTCTTCGACCTGTACGGGGCGATGGTCGCCGGTGCCGCGCTACACCTGGTGCCCGAGCACCTGAACCTCGTGCCGGACCTGCTGGCCGGTTTCATCCGCGAGTCGCGGCTGACCCAGTGGTCGTCGGTGCCGTCGGTGATGACCGCGATGGCCGGCCGCGGCGTCGTGCGGGACTTCCCGGACCTGCGCCGGGTCGTGTGGAGCGGCGACGTCTTCCCCGCACCCGCGCTGCGGCACTGGATGCTGGCGCTGCCGGGGGTGCCGTTCACGAACCTGTTCGGCCCGACGGAGACGACGGTGGCGAGCTGCATCGCCACGCTGAGCGTGCCGCCCGGCGCGGCCGATCCGATCCCGATCGGCCGGGCCGTCGGCGGGGACCGGGTGGCGCTGCTGGACGACGACCTGCGGCCGGTCCCGGCCGGCACGATCGGCGAGCTGTACTTCGCCGGCGCGGGCCTCAGCCCGGGGTACTGGCGCGATCCCGGCGCGACGGAGCGGGCGTTCCGGGTCGTCGACGGGATCCGCTGGTACCGCACCGGCGACCTCGCCACCCTCGGGCCGGACGGCCTGTACTACTTCCACGGCCGGCGCGACCGGCAGGTCAAGTCCCGCGGCTACCGCATCGAGCTGGACGAGATCACGGCGGCAGCCGGCCGGCTCACCGGGGTCGTCGCGGCGGCGGTGGTCGCGGTCGACGCACCGGGCCTCGCCGGCCGGGAGCTCTGCGCGGCGTACGTCCCGGCCGGCGGGGCGGCGCTCGACCCGGCCCGGCTGCGGGCCGAGCTGAGCGCGACGCTGCCGACGTACATGCTGCCGACCCGCTGGCTCGCCCTCGACCGGCTGCCGGTGAACACCAACGGCAAGATCGACCACGGCGCGGTCGTGCGGGTCTTCGAGGACGTCGCCGCCGCGCCGTCGCACGGATGAGGAGGTCCCTCCACAATGGACGACGTCATCGCCGCGTGGCCGGCCGAATTCGAGGCGCTGCTGCGCGAGCAGCTGCACGACCTGCCACGGCACGACCCGATCCCGGCCGGCACGTCGCTCATCGAGCTGGGCCTGGACTCGCTCGGCGCGGTGTCGCTGATCACCGAGGCCGAGGAGGCGTTCGGGGTGTCCTTCGGCGAGGAACTGCTCGACCCGCGGTTCTTCTCCTCGGCGGCCCACCTGTGGTCCGTCGTCGAGCGCCTGCGGGCCGAGCAGGGCGTGACGGCTTAGGTCCTGTCCTGCCGATCATGCCGGCCTGCGACGGGCCCAGATTTCGTCTGGCGCCACCCCGCGAAAGCCCGGTTACAACACCGGTAGCCGGACTTCCGCGGGGCGACGCCAGACGAAGTCTGGACTCCGTCTCGGCTCGACATGATCGGCAGGACAGGACCTAGGCCGTCACGCCGGCGCACTCCCACAGGATTAGCGCCGCCCTAGACCAGGCCGATCTTCATCGCGGTCACCACTGCGGCGGTGCGGTTGGGCGCGCCGAGCTTGATGAGCACGGCGCTCACCAGGCGCTTCGCGCCGTGCGTGGAGATGCGCAGGTTGCGGGCGATCTGCTTGTTGCTCAGGCCGACGGCGAGCAGGCCCAGCGTCTCGGCCTCGCGGGCGGTGAGGCTCACGGCCCGGGACTGCCGCTCCGGGATGCGGGCCTGCCCGCCGGTCAGCAGCCGCCGGGCGAGGTCGCCGGGCATCGGCAGCTCCCCGCGCAGCGCGCGCTCCAGGGTGTCCTCGAGAACCTCCGCCGACAGGCTGTCGACCGACACGAATCCGTCGGCCGGGAGGTCGGGGTCGAGGTCCACGGCGTCCGCATCGAGCAGCACCACCACGAGCGGCCGGTCGGGCGGCTCGCCGGCCAGCTCGAGCGCGCGCCACCGGCGGCCGGCGACCAGCAGGACGTCGACGTCCCCGGTGGGCTCGCCCTCGCTGAGGACGCGCGTGGCGCAGCCGATGCGGTCCAGCAGAAGCCGGAGCCCGCCGCGCAGCACCTCGCTGTCGACCAGCAGGCCAGCGGTGATCTTCGTGATGTCCGGAAGTACGTCCCCCGTCGGCGGCAAGATGTCGTCTCCCTTGTCCTGAAGGGCGCCAGCAGGACCGCTGCGACCCTACGTGCAGGCTAGGACATCGACAGTGATTGCACTAGATTTATGCGACCTGCTGATTGAAATTTGCAGACCAAACGAAGATTCTTTCTGCCACCTTGCGAACAACGGACATTACCGCCCGGTCCACGCAGCGGGACCGGGCGGTCGCAGTGGAGCGAGCGCGCTCAGCCGGGCGGCGCGCCGCCCACGGTGACGGCCGCGAAGCGTCCCGCGTCCGGGCAGTAGTCGGCGACCACGGTCCGCCCGCCGGACCCGAGCACCCCGGCGAGGACGCTCCAGACGCCCGTCGCGGGCAGCCCGGCCGGGGCCGGCAGCACGGTGACCGCACCGTCGCCGCGCACGGCGTCCGCCGCGGCCGGGGCAAGCCCCCGGCCGAGGATCAGCGTCACCGGCCCCGCGCCCTCGGCCAGCGCGCGGAGGCGGGCCGTGGCGGCGGGCGGCGTGAGCGGCTCCGGGCCGTGGACCGTCACCGGGGCACCGGCCGGCGCCGCGTCGAAGAGCACGGCTACCGCGACGTTGCGGGTCGCCCGCAGCCGCTCGGGCACGGGCTCGTCGTGGTGGACCGTGCGCTGGTCCGCCACCAGCAGCGCCGCCCGCGCCGCCGGGGAGGCGCGCAGGCTGTGGGCGATGATCCGCAGCGCGGTGAACGGCCCCGTGGCACCCTGGTCGCAGATGCCGAAGGCGTGCCCCACCTCGGCCACGCTCGCGAGGTAGCTCGTCGGCCAGCCGGGCTCGCCGTCCGGGACCGCGGCGGCCAGCACCGCCAGGTCCACGGGGCCGGCCAGCCGCGGGGCCAGCTCGCCGAGCAGCTCGCGGAACGACGCGCGGCGGGCCGTCGCCAGCCGCGCCGGCACCGGCACGCTGAACGAGCCGAGCAGGTCGGTGAAGTAGTCGAGCTCGTCGGCCGTGAACGGCTCCCGCTCGGCCAGCGAGACGACCTCGACCGACCGCAGCGCCAGCGGCACGGTGGACACCGGCGGTCAGACCCGGGAGCGGGCGGCGACGTACCGGGCCAGGGTCTCGACGGACTGGAAGTCGTCCGCCTCCAGCGTGTCCGGGTCGAAGTCGAAGTCGAGGTCCGTCTCCAGCTGCATGAGCAGTTCGAGGATGGTCGTGGAGTCGAACCCCAGGTCCTCGAAGAACCGGCTCTGCGCCGTGATCGACGACGGCGCGCGGCCGACCATGACCGCGGCGGAGTCGATCACCTTCGCGACGACGTCCTGCATGCGTGATCCCTTTCTCGGTTAGTGCTCGAAGACCATGGCGGAGAAGGTGGCGCCCAGGCCGACGGCCGTCATCAGGTACCGGTCGCCGGGGCGCAGCCGGCCGGCCTGCCGCGCGTCGCGCAGGCTGACGAACGAGTCGGCGCCGAAGCAGTGCCCGTGCTGCGCCAGGTTGTCCAGGTGCAGCAGGTCCGTGCCGCGCAGCCCGAGCAGCTTGAGGATCCGCAGCCACGACATCCGGTTGACGTTGTGGGGCAGGATCAGGGCGAGGTCGGCCAGGCCCAGCCCGGCCGAGTCGAGTGCGGCCCGGACGACCCCGGCGAGCGTCTCCGCGTAGACCTCGGTGAACAGCGCGCTCGCCGCCGGGTCGAGCCAGGCGCCGCGGTGGAACTCGCTGCGGGTGCGGGTGGCGTAGCCGAGCACGCGGTCCCGTGGCCCGTCCAGCCCGACCAGGACGGCCGCGGCGGTCTCGCCCATGACGCCGGTGTCCTCCAGCACCTTGGCCCGCGAGGTGAACGTCTTCTCGCCGGCGAGGATCAGCGCGAGCGCGTCCGGGTCACCGTCACCGGCCAGGAGCTTGCCGGCCAGGTCGACGCCGAGCAGCCCGGAGGCGCAGGCGTGCTGGGTCAGGCAGAATGCGTTGGCGTGGGCCAGGCCGAGCTTGCGGCAGGCGTCCTGCAGCGGGTTGGCCGGATAGGGCGCGACGATCGGCATCGTGCGCGCGTGCATGACGTACCGCACCCGGTGCTCCTGCCCGGCCAGCCCGCGCAGCTCGGAGGCGGCCCGGACGAGCAGGTCGGTCAGGTCGCCACCGGGGTCGACCCGGACCTCGCCGAACCCGAAGCACCGCTCGTGCACCTTGATGCGCGCCTCCGCGACGCCGAACGGGCGCAGGATGTCGCTCACGTGCACTCGCGACGGCGGCACGTAGCTGGCCACCTCGAGCAGCGCGGTCTTCACCGGACCAGCCTGCGCAGCGCCGGGCGGCGGAAACAGTGCACGATGGGCGCGCGACGACCCTGGCCCCTCGGCCATACCGCAAAGAGGGGGTCGGCGGGCCGGTGAAGACGGCGATAGTGGGACGGTGCTCGATCTCACCACGACCACGGGGGCGGCCCTGCCGGTCCGCGACCCCGCGACCGGCGAAACGTTCGCCCACGTGCCCGACGACGGCCCGGCCGAGGCGTCCGCGGCGGTCGGCGCGGCCGGCGACGCGTTCGCCGGCTGGGCCGCCCGGCCGCACGCCGAACGGGCCGCGCTGCTGCGCGAGTGCGCCGCGGCCCTGCGGCCGCACGCCGGCGACCTGGCCCGGCTGCTGACCCGCGAGCAGGGCAAGCCGCTCGCGCAGGCCGCGGCGGAGGTCGGCCTCGCCGTCGACTGGTTCGACCTGACGGCGGACCTCACGCTCGACCCGGAGATCGTCGAGGACGGCCCGGTCCACGTGACCGTCGGGCGGATGCCGCACGGGCCGGTCGCCGCTATCGCCCCGAACAACTTCCCGGTCATCCTCGCGGTCACGAAGGTCGCCCCGGCGCTGCTGGCGGGGAACACCGTCGTGCTGAAACCCTCCCCCGTCACGCCGCTGACCACGCGGTACCTCGGGGAGATCCTCGGCGGCGTCCTGCCGGCCGGCGTCCTCACCGTGCTCACCGGCGGCCCCGCCCTGGGACCGGCCCTCACCGCGGACCCGCGGATCCTCCTGGTGTCGTTCACCGGCTCGGTCGAGACCGGCCGGGCGATCGCCGCCGCCGTCGCGCCCCGGCTCGCCCGCGTCGTGCTGGAGCTCGGCGGCAACGACGCCTGCGTGGTCCTGCCCGGCGCCGACCTCGACGCGGTCGCGCCGGCCGTGTACGCGGCCGCGATGCGCAACACCGGCCAGTTCTGCGCCGCCATCAAGCGCGTCTACGCCCACCGGGAGCAGGCCTCAGCACTGGCCGGGGCGCTGGCCGAGCTGGCGGCGAAGGCGGTCGTCGGCGACGGCCTCGACCCGGCGTCGGAGCTGGGCCCGCTGACCGTGCCGGCCCAGCGCGACACCGTGGCGCGCATGGTGGCGCAGGCGTCGGCGGCCGGCGCGCGGGTGCTCACCGGCGGCGCCGCGCTCGACCGGCCGGGCAGCTTCTACGCCCCGACGGTCGTCGGCGACCTGCCGCCCGGGACCGAGCTGGAGCTGGAGGAGCAGTTCGGCCCGGTCATCCCGGTGATCGCCGTCGACGGCGTCGAGGAGGCCGTGCGCCGCGCCAACGGGACGCGCTACGGCCTGGGCGGGTCGGTGTGGGGCGACCCGGACGAGGCGCGGGCGGTCGCCGGGCGGCTCGAGTGCGGTACCGCCTGGGTCAACACCCACGGCGAGCTGCGGGCCGACGTCCCGTTCGGCGGGCACCGCTCGTCCGGCCTCGGCGTGGAGTACGGCTACTGGGGCCTGCTGGAGTACACCCGTATCACGGTGTGCCACGAACGGCGGACACCAGGAAGCTCCGCGGCAGCCCCGGCAGGTTGACCGGGTTGGCGCCGGCCGGCCAGCGCCCGAAGTCGGCGTCCGGCCGGCCCGGCTCGAGGACCGTCACGTCCGCCCAGCCGTTGGCGCGGACGAACCCGGCCGGGTCGTCAGTGCCGAACTGCCACGGGCTGCCGGCGTCGGCCAGCTTGCGCAGAAACGGGCGGGTGTACGGCAGCCGGAATACGCCGAGGCCGACCAGGTCGGCGGCGAGCCGGCTGCCCGGCGCGGACAGCGCGGCCATGGCCCGGACCACCTCGGCGGCGAGGGCCTCGGGCAGGTAGAAGAGCACGCCCTCGGCGAACCACAGCGTGGGCCGCGCCGGGTCGAAGCCGGCGTCGCGCAGCGCGCCGGTCCAGCCGCCGCCGAGGTTCGCCGGCACCACCCGCCGCTCGCAGCGCGGCTCGGGCGCGAGCGGGGCCAGCCGGTCGGCCTTGTAGTCGAGCAGGGCCGGCTGATCGAGCTCGAACAGCACGGTGCCGGTCGGCCAGGCGAGCCGGAACGCGCGGCTGTCGAGCCCGGCACCGATCCCGACGACCTGCCGGGGCCCGCCCGGCGCGGCGATCGCCGCGACGACGGTGTCGTCGAACCAGCGGGTGCGGATCGGCAGGAACGGGTTGCCGTCGTCGGCCGCGTGCTCGGTGTGGAAGTGCTGGAGCAGCGCCACGCCGGTGGGTCCCGCGAGCACCTCGGCGAACGGGTCGGAGAACAGCCGGTCCGCGCGCCGGCTCTCGCGGGCACGGGCGGCGGCGGTCCACAGCGCGGTGTCGGCGACGCCACCGACGGCTCGGGCATTGGTCACCTGGCCGACGGTATCGACGCCGCCCGCGCAGCGGCATCGGTCCTTCCGGACATGGCCAACCGGGCATCTCGTCCGGGCGGCCGCTCGCCGATCCCGGCGCGCGGGCCGGGCCGACAGATTGGGACCCATGACTGAGACCGACGTCGTCGCCCGGACGATGGGTGAGCTGTTGTCGGCACCGCCGCTGGAACCGGCCGACGACTTCTTCATCCGCGGCGGTGACTCGCTGCGCGCGGTGGAGCTCATCGCGCGCCTGTCCGCCGCGTTCCCGGCGCCGGACGGGACACCGGACGAGAACCTCGGGGCGGCGCTGCTGCTGGTGCTGTTCGAGGACGCGACCCCGCAGGCGCTCGGCGACGCGGTCACGCGGCACCGCGCGGCGCTCGCCGCGGGGTGACCGCTGCGCACTGGTGGCCGGCGGGCCGGGTCGCGGCGGCGATCGCCGGCGGCGAGCTGTCCGCGGCCGAGTACCTCGACCTGCTGCTCGACCGGGTCGCGCGGCTCGACCCCGGCCTGGAGCTGCTGGTCACCGTCGACGACACCGCCCGGGACCGGGCCCGCGCCGCCGACCGGGCGGTGGCCCGTGGCGAGCCGCTCGGCCCGCTGCACGGGGTCGCGCTGACCGTCAAGGACAGCCTGGCCACCGCCGGCCTGCGCACCACCGCGGGCAGCGCGCTGCGCCGCGACCACGTCCCGGCGGCCGACGCCCGTGCGGTGACCGCGCTGCGCCGCGCCGGGGCGATCGTGTTCGGCAAGACGAACCTGCCCGAGCACTGCGCCGACATCCAGGCCCGCAGCGTCTACGGCGTGTCCCGCAACCCGTGGGACCCGGCGTACAGCACCGGCGGCTCGTCCGGCGGCGGCGCGGGCGCGGTGGCCGCGGGCCTCACCCCGGTCGAGGTCGGCTCCGACGTGGCCGGCTCGATCCGCATCCCGGCCGGGTACTGCGGCGTCGCCGGGCACAAGCCGACCTACGGCATCGTGCCGCTCGACGGCCACCTGCCGCCGTACCACCCGACGACCCCGGACGTGGTGGTCGTCGGGCCGCTCGCCCGCACGGTCGACGACCTGGAGCTGATGCTCGGGGTCCTCAGCGGGCCCGGCGGCCGGGACGGCTCGGCCTGGCGGCTCGACCTGCCGCCCGCCCGGCCGGTCCGGCGGATCGCGCTGTGGACCGGCGACCCCGCGGTACCGACGGATCCCGAGATCGTCGCCGTCCTGCACGACGTCGCCGAGCGCCTCGGCAAGGAGGGGGTCGCGGTCGAGGAGGACGCGCCGCCCGGCGTGCGGCTGGCCGACGCGTCCCGGATCGCGGACCGGCTGCTCGCCGGCGTGGGGGTGCCGCTGCGGGGCGCCCACGACCGCGCCGCGCTCGGCGGGGCGCACGCCGGCCAGTCGTACGCCGACTGGTACGACGCCGACGTGGCCCGCTGGCGGCTCGCCGCCCGCTGGGAGCGGTTCTTCGCGCGGTACGACGCGATCCTCACGCCGGTCACCCCGAACCTCGCGATCGTCCACGACGGCCGCCCGTTCGCCGAGCGGCGCGTGCTCGTCGGCGGCGCCGAGCGGCCCTACTGGGACCAGGTCGCCTGGGCCACCCTCACCGGGGTGTGCCACCTGCCGACGACCGTCGTCCCGGCCGCCCTCGACAGCCGCGGCCTGCCGATCGGCGTGGCGTTCAGCGGCCCCCGGTTCGGCGACCTGACCACCCTGGCCGCCGCGCGGCTGGTCCCGCCGATCGGCCACCCACCCTGCTGAAGGAGGACACCGTGCTGGAGTACGGCGACGGCACGAGCCGCAGCGGCCCCCTCGCCGTGGGGCAGCGGATCATGTGGAACATCCTGCGCGACCTGCCCCCGGACGACGTGTCGACGAACATGGCCACGCACCTGCCGGTGCCGCACGGCACCACCTGGGACCGGCTGCTCGGCGCGCTGCGCCTGGTGCTGGGCCGCCACGAGGCCCTGCGGACCCGCTTCCTCGCCGACGCGGAGGGTTCGCCGGTACAGCAGGTGCCGCCCACCCTGCGTATCCCGCTCGACGTCGTCGCGGCGGACCCGGCCGACCCCGGGCAGGTGCTCCGCCTGCGCGACGCGATGCGGGCCGTGCCGTTCCCGCCCGGCGACCCGCGCCCGGTGCGCGCCGCAGTGCTCGCCGCCGGCGACGCGCCCACCGACCTGGTACTCGCCCTGTCGCACCTCGCCCTCGACGGCTGGAGCCTGGCGATCGTCGTCGAGGAGCTCGTGACGGCGCTCGACGGCGGCGAGCTCCCGCCGGTCGGCGAGCAGCCGATCGACCGCGCGCTGTACGAGCGCTCCGAGCGCGGGCGGCGCCGGCAGGCGGCGTCGCTGGAGTACTGGGCCGGCCATCTGCGCACGCTGCCGCCGCTGTACTTCGCGCCGGCGCCGGTCGCCGACGACTACGACAGCGTCGTCTATACGTCGCCCGAGGCGGCCCGCGCGATCGCCGCCGTCGCCGAGCGTGCGAAGGTGACCCCGGCGCTGTGCCTGCAGGCGACGGTGGCCCTCGTCATCGGCCTGCACACCGGCGCCCGGGACAGTGCACTGTGGACGGTGACGGCGACCCGGTTCCGGCCGGCGTCGCGCCGGCTGGTCTCGGCGTTCAACCAGAACGCGCTGTTCCGTCCCGACTGGGACGCCGGCAGCTACGCCGCGTTCCTGGGTCGGGCGGCGCAGAGCGCGGTTCGCGCATACGCGCACTGCGAGTACGACCAGGACGAGCAGGACGCCATGCTGGCCCGCGTCGCCGCCGAGCGGGGCGGCGCGCAGCCGATCGGCTGGTTCTACAACGACAACGGCGCGGCGGCGACCGTCACCAGCCACGACGGCCCGATCCCGGCGCCGGCCGGGCGCGAGTGCCACCGCATCGACATGCACGACGGCCAGGTCGGGCACCGGATGTTCTTCCGGGTGCTGGAGCTGTCCCCCGCCGTGACCCGGTGGCTGCTCACCGCCGACCGGGGCGTGCTGCGCCCGGGCGGCGCCGAGACGTTCGTCCGGGACGTCGACGCGGTGCTGGTCGCCGCGAGCGGGGACCCGGACCTGACCCTGGACGGCGCGGCCCGGCTCCTCGGCGTTCAGGCCGGCTCGAGCGCCAGCTGACCGCGTTGGAGGGCGCCGAAGACGGCGAGCCGCTGCACGTTGCCGGCGCCCTCCATGAACTCGATGCCCCGGGCGTCGCGGGCCAGCTTCTCCAGCAGCGGGTGGTCGAACACCGCGCCGGGGCCGAGCCGGTCGAGGCACTCCCGGGTCACGTCCTCGACGAGCCGGGCCGCGCGGACCTTGGCCGCCGACGCGAGGTGCCCGTCGCCCGGGTCGCGGTCCACCGCCTCCGCGGCCCGCGCGGTCAGCCGCCGCACCGCGGCGATCCGCCGCCCGATGCGGTCCAGCCGCTCGTCCGCCGGCCGGTGGTCGAGGACGTACTCGTAGGCGGCCCGGGCGATGCCCAGGCCCATCGCGGCGACCGACGGCCGCAGCAGGTTGAACGTGCGCACCCAGCCCCACATGCCGCGCCGGCTCGCCGGCAGGTGCCGGCCGAGCACCCGCTCCGGCGGTACCTCGACGCCGTCGTAGGTCAGCGCGCCGAGCTGGGCGCCGCGCAGGCCGATGGTCGGCACCGGCTCGGCCGTGATGCCGCGCATGCCGGGGCGTCCGGGCCCTCCGGGGCTTCCGGGCCCTCCGGGCTCGATGAGCACGGCGGCGAAGCCGAGCGGGCCGGTGCCGGTACGGGCGAACGTCACCCCGAGCCGGGCCCGCACGGCGTTGCCGACGTACCGCTTCCCGCCGTCGAGCACGAGTGTGCCGTCGCCGCGGGTGGTCAGGGTCGTGCGCATCCCGGTGGCGTCGGAGCCGCGGCCGGCCTCGGTGAGCGCGAAGCACGTCCAGGTCGGACCGCCGGGGCCGGACAGCAGCCGGTCGAAGAACCAGTCCTGCTGCGCCGGGCTGCCGAGCGCGCCGACGAGCACGCCGGCCATCGCACCGCCGGGCGCGGCGAGGGTCAGGCCGAGGTCGCCCCACGCCAGCTCCTCCAGGAACACCACCCGCTCGGCGGCGCTGTCCAGGTAGAACCTGTGCCCGTCGAGCACGAGGGGATCCGGGTTGTACTGCGGGGGGATCTGCAGGCGGGCCACCCGCGACAGCGCCGGCAGCCCGAGGTGCCGCACGACGGCGTCGGGGTCGCGGTCCACCTCCAGCGCGTGCGGGCGCAGCTCGGCGGCCCACTCCCGGGTCTGCGCGCGCAGCACCGCCAGCCGGTTCACCGGGTGCTCCGGACGTACGCGTCGGCCAGCAGCTCGGAGACGTGCGCGAGGACGCCGGGCCCGTCGGCGACGAACCCGGCCGCGCCGAGCAGCAGCAGCGCGGCGCGGTCGGCGTCGGTGAGCTGCTCGTGCATGTCGCCGAGCTCGTCCGCGGTGAGTGCCGGCGCGCCGAGCGCCGTGTGCACGTCGAGGTGGGCGATGGCGATGTCAGCCAGGGCGCCCTTGATGAGCTGCAGCTGCGACTGCGGCTGCCCGCCGACGGTGCGGCCGTCGAGGTAGGTCACGACCGCCGCCGCCAGCCTGGTCGACAGGCCGAGCCGCAGCCAGGCGAGCGCGAGCTGCCACTCCCCGGCCGGCTCGCCGTCGTCGACCGGATCGATGCTGGCGAAGGCGCGCAGCCCGGTGCCGTCGAGCGCCGCCGGTTGACGGGCGCAGAGCCGCAGGCGGGCGGCGTCCCCGGACGGCCAGACGCGGGCCACCGGGTCGACGGCCCGGATGGCGGCGATCCCGTGGCCTCGCGGGCCGCGGACCAGGGTCGGGCCGTCGAAGCCCGAGTAGAGCACCCGCACCGCGGCCTCGGGGCCGTCGGCGCGGGCGGCGGCACAGGCCTTCGGGCCGAGCGCCGGATCCAGCACGGTGCACTCCCTCAACGGACGAGCAGGGACGGGCGGAGGATGGTGTCGCCGTGGTGCATGACCGGTTCGAGCAGCTCGGTGAGGTGCCAGAACGCACCCTTGGGCACCCGGTTGGCCGGCCAGGCGGCGCCGTCCACGATGCCCCACCGGCCGAGGACCAGGTTGAAGAACGGGTCGGCGGTCCGCCACTCGCCGCCGATGCGCAGCTCCAGCCAGCAGTGGGTGTTGGCGAACGGCCGGGAGAGGTGGATCCCGGCCGCCGGACGGACGTCCAGCCCGAGGCGGCGGCCGACGTGCACGAGGTACCGGGTCGCGGACCGGCAGTCGGCCAGCCCGGTCTCCGCGGTGAAGCCCACGTCGGCGATCACGTGGTAGGGAACGCGGTGGAACTCCAGAGCCGCGGCCGCCTCGACGAGCTGCCAGTGCGCGGGGCCGAAGTCCAGCAGCTCGGCCGGGCCGCCCGGCACCTCGACCGCGATCTGGTAGTGCCCGCCGGCCATCCGCGTGATCTCCCGGGCGGCGGCGCGGACCGGCGCGGCGAGGGTGACGTCGCAGTCGCCCTCGTGGCCGGGCGCCGGGCAGCCGGCCGTCACGTTCAGGGTCCGCCGGACGACCGCGTGCCGGCTGCCGTGCTCCAGGGCCTCGGCCATCGACCGCAGCGCGGTGTGCTGGGGCGAGCGGACCGACAGGCGCAGCACGACGTTCTTGAGGTCGCGCCGGTCGAACAACAGCCGGTCGCCGTCGCGGGCGTGCGGCAGGCCGTGGTCGAGCAGGCCGGTCAGCAGCTCCGGCGGGATGCGGTAGAAGCGGGTGACCCGCTCCTGCGGCTCGGTGTAGGCGCGGAACCGGTCGGGGACGCGGTTGATCCGCTCGACGACGACGGCGACGCTCTCGTCCGAGGTCATCGGCGGCGGCCCAGGACGAGCCCGTTGCCGGGGGCACTGCGCAGCGGGACGGTCCGCACCCGGGTCAGGCCGGCGGCGCGGAACCATCCGGCGACCTGGTCGAGGTGGTAGGTCTGCTGCCCGAGCGCGTTGAACATGCTCAGCGCCATGAACGAGCCGAACGCGCGGCCGACGCCGCCGAGCCGCCGGTCGCGGAACTGGTCGAGCAGCACGACCTGGCCGCCCGGCTCGGTCGCGCTCGCGGCGCGCTCGATCAGCTTGACGTTCTGCGCCTCGCTCTTGGAGTGGATGACGTTGAACAGCAGGATGATCGAGGCACTGCCGAGGTCGTCGGTGAAGAAGTCGCCGGCCCGGAACGAGATGCGCTCCGCCAGCCCGTGTTCGGCGATGGTACTGCGAGCGATGCGCTCCATCGACGGGATCTCGAACACGGTCGCGGTGAGCCGCGGGTGGCGCTTGCAGAACTCGATGCTGTACAGGCCGTGCCCGCCGCCGATGTCGAGCAGGTGCTGGTCGCCCTTGGCGACGGCGACCCGGCGCAGCACCTCGTCGAGGTTGAGGTTGGCCAGCGCGACCATGCCGTCCTGGAACAACCGCCACTCCTTGGCCAGCCACCGCGGGGTGCGCGGCTCGTCGACCTCGAACGGCAGGCCGGACTCGCCGCGGAGGCGGTCCTCCAGGGTCTGCCAGTCGGTGAAGACGATCTTCTCGAAGTACGGCAGCCCCATCCCTACCATGTCGACCAGCGCGGCCGCCCGCCCGGTGGCCCGGTAGCGCCCACCCGGCCCGGCCTCGACGTACCCGAGCACGTCGAGCGCGTCGAGCAGGAAGCCGGTGCCGCGCGGGTCGAGGCCGAGCCGGCCGGCGAGCGCGGCGCTGTCCGCCGGCTCCTGCCGCAGCGCGTCGAGGACGCCGAGCCGGAAGCCGGCGAGCACCGCCCGGAACCCCCAGACGGAGAGGAACTCCTGCAGAAACGCGGTCTGCGGGCCCCGTGGTCCGGTCAGCCGCCCCTCCCGGAAACTGGGAACGATTGGCATTCCTCACTCCTTCGGCGATTGACCCGAGTCTGTCTCGTGCGGGCCGCCGCGGAAACGCCGACTCTTGCCATACCCAAACGGACAGGGCACCGGAGCGGTCCTGCGCGGACGCCTGGAAATCTGGCGGAAAATGTTGTTAGGCTCGCCCGCACGGCGTCGCCGGAAGCCAATTCACCAATGCTGTCGCGGCTGCCGCGTGCGCTTTTTCCTCACCAGGCCGGAGTTTCGCGATGACATCGACACCCGAGTCCAGCACGGTCACGACCGACACCGAGACCGCCGCACCCGCGGAGCCGACGCTGCTGCGCACAGCGATCCGGTTCGCACTGTCGATCCTCTTCGGCATGGCCGCCGGGATCGTCCTGCAGGTGTGGACGATGGCGTTCCTCGGCTGGCTCGGGCGGGAGGCGCTGTACGTCCGCTCGATCTACACGCCGGTCGGGTTCATCACGACCGCGATCGTCGAGGGCCTGGTGGTGGCGGCCCAGGTGTCGGCCGGCATCGCGACCCGCACCGGGCGGCGCGAGGACGCGCTGCGGCACCTGCCGACGTTCGTCGCGGTCGGCGGCGGCTTCCTCGCGGTGACCACGCTGGTCTTCGTCGCGTTCGCCGACCCGTTCCTGGCCGTCCTGGAGGTCACCCAGGAGCAGCGGCGCCCGGTCGTCGAGTTCGTCGTCGCCGTCACCGCCTCGTCGATCCTCGGCCTCGTGCCGTACCTGTGCGGCGCGGCCCTGCGCGGCGTCGGCCGGCCCGGCCTGTCGACCGCGCTGGGCGTCCCGTTCGCCGTGCTGTCCATCGTGGGCATGCTGCTGTGCAACGAGCTCACCGGCCTCGGCGCGCTCAGCGTCCCGGTCGGCGGCCTGCTCGGCACGGTCGTCATCGGCGTCGCGTCGGTCGTCGTGCTGCGCCGGTGCGACCTGCGCGCGCCGGGCTGGCGCCTGGACCGCGCGGCGCTGCGCGCCGCCTGGACCCTGGCCGCACCGGTCGCCGCCACGTTCCTGCTGCTGTCGGTGGTCACCTTCGGCTACCTGCGGGTGCTGCGCGACGCCGGCGACGTCGACATCGCCGGCTTCAGCCTCGGCCAGATGGCGACCTCGTTCCTCATGGTCGGCGCCTTCGCCGCCGGCTCCGGCGCGGCGATCGCCGTCAACCTGCGGCCCGGGGAGCAGCGCCGGGAGCTCAACGAGCGCGGGCTGGTGGTCACGGCGCGCATCGCGATGCTCGTCTACCTGGCGGTCGGCGCGGTCAGCTTCCTGCTGCGCGACCCGATCGCGCGGCTGCTGACCTCCGACCGCGAGATCGCCGCGGTCGCCGCCGACTACCTGCAGTGGCTCGCCCCCACGTTCGCGCTCTTCGGTGCCACCCTCGCCATCCTCACGTACCTCGAGCAGATCGGCCGGGCCGGCGCCGCCGCGCTGCTGAACACCGTCTACTTCGCCATCGTGCTCGGCGTCGCGTTCCTGCTGTCCCAGCCGGTCGACAGCGACGCACTCGCCCGCCTGCTGGCGATCAGCAACGTCGTCGGGTTCGCCAGCCTGTGGTACAGCGTCCGCTATCTCGTCCGCCGCACGTGACACCGAGCCATAGCGGGGGAATTCTGGGCGTACCGGGAAAACCGCGCTAGGTTCGCCGCCATGCGACGCCGTTCTCTGCTCGCCCTGGCCGGGTTGGGCGCGTTGGCCGGCTGCGCCCGCACCGGCGCCACCGTCCAACCGGCGGCCGGCCCGTCCGGCGCCTCCGCCACCTTCCCGCCCGGCTTCGGCTGGGGCGCGTCCACGTCGGCGTACCAGATCGAGGGCGCCGCGACCGAGGACGGCCGTGGCCCGTCGGTCTGGGACGTCTTCAGCCACGAGGCGGGCCGGACCCGCAACGGGGACACCGGCGACGTGGCCGCCGACCACTACCATCGCCTCACCGGCGACCTGGACCTGATGCGGGACCTCGGCCTGCGCTCGTACCGCTTCTCGGTCTCCTGGTCGCGGGTGCTGCCGACCGGCCGCGGCGCGGTGAACCAGCAGGGCCTGGACTTCTACCGCCGGCTCGTCGACGGCCTGCGCGAGCGCGGCATCGCGCCGGTCGTCACGCTGTTCCACTGGGACACCCCGCAGGCCCTCCAGGAGCTGGGCGGCTGGGAGAACCGGGACTGCGCGCAGTGGTTCGCGGACTACGCCCACACGATGTACACGGCGCTTGGCGACGCGGACCCGACGTGGCTGACGCTGAACGAACCGAAGACCGTCGTCGATGTCGGCTACACGGCCGGCATCCACGCCCCGGGCAAGCGCGACCGCCAGCTGGCCAACATCGTCGGCCACCACCTGCTGCTGGGCCACGGCCTGGCGGTGCAGGCGCTGCGCGCGGCCGGCACCGGCGGACGGATCGGCGCCGCCCTGTCACTGTCGCCGGTCTATCCCGCCGACGAGACGGACGCGGCCCGCAGCCAGGCGACGGCGTCGGACGCCGAGGAGAACCGCCGCTGGCTCGACCCGGTCCTGAAGGGCAGCTACCCGCAGGACTGGCTGGCGACCCAGCCGGCCGCCGTCCGCACGGCGATGCGCGACGGCGACCTGGCCGTGATCGGCACCGCGAGCGACCTGCTGGGCGTGAACTACTACGGCCCGACCCACATCACCGGCACGGGCTCCCGCGTCATGAAACACCCGACGTCGCAGGCGACGTGGCAGGAGATCGACCCGAACGGATTGTACGATCTGCTGACCCGCATCAAGCGCGACTACGGCGACGTCCCGCTGACCATCACCGAGAACGGCATGCCCACGACGAACGCCTTCGACGACCAGGACCGCGTCACGTTCCTGCGCGAGCACTTCGCGGCCGCCCACCGCGCTATCGCCGCGGGCGTGAAGCTGGAGAGCTACCACGTCTGGTCCCTGATGGACAACTTCGAGTGGGCCGAGGGCTACACCCAACGCTGGGGCATGGTCCACGTCGACTACACCACCCAGCAGCGCACGCTCAAGGCCAGCGCCAGGTGGTACAAGGAAGTGATCGCCCGCAACGGCGTCTGAACGGACCACCGCCCTGAGCCCGAGCCTGCTCGCGCGGCGCTCCCCCAACGCTATGACAGCTTTCCGGACGCGACGCGACCTCGCCGACTCCCCGCCGGGGGACCGTGGACCCTGCGCTGCCGCCGAACGACGGCTGGTGGCCGACACCCGCGCTCATCTCGGTGCGCGACCCCGCGCGGGCACGTGCTGTGACAGCATCTGTATCACGCGTGCCGGAACCGCATCCGTACATACAAGGGGTACGCAGGGACGGGGGACCGCAGTGCAGGAAAGCTGGCCGCACACGCTCGCCGACGGGTTCGTGGGGGCGTTCCTCGGGTCGATCCTCTCCGTGCTCGTCGCGCTCTACGCGATCCGCCGCTCGCAGCGCACCGACCGGGAGAACCGGCGCGAGGAGCTGTCCCTGGCCGCCGCCGCGCGGCTCACCGAGGCGCTCCTGGAGGCGCTCAAGCGGCTCAACCAGCTCGCCGACCACTCGGTCGCCCGCACCCGCGCGTCGCGGGCCGAGGCGATGTCGGCCCTCGCCAGTGAGCTGGAGACCGCCGTCGACCTGCACGCGCCGGTGCTGCTGCCGGCGGCGTTCGCCGAGCTGCCCGAGCGCACGCACACGCTGCTGGAGCGGTTCCTCCCCGCCATCGACGAGCGCGAACGGGCGGTC
Organism: Dactylosporangium sp. AC04546; assembly: GCF_022095675.1. Classification (GTDB taxonomy): domain Bacteria; phylum Actinomycetota; class Actinomycetes; order Mycobacteriales; family Micromonosporaceae; genus Dactylosporangium. Next base: position 73,264 of record NZ_JAHYSG010000052.1, read on the forward strand.
ATGCGGCAGGAGCGGCTCGCGGAGACCGACGAGGACCGCGGGTTCGCGGTCGACCGGCAGGCGGCCGACCTGCGCAAGGTGCTCGTCGGGTTCCTGCGCGACACGATCACGACGCTGACGGACTACCGCCGCGGCCAGGCCCTGCCCACCGGGGCACTGCCCGCGGTGCCCGCGCTGCCGGTCGCCCCGGGCCGCGCGGCGACACCGCGCCAGCGATAAGGCGCGGGTCACCAGAGGACGGGTGCCTCGACGGGCAGGCGGCGGATCGAAGTGTCGACCGGCGCGTCGAGCTGCCCGGGCGAGTAGCGGCAGAGCTTGATCGCCCACCACAGCGCCTCGCCCGGCTCGCCGTCGAGCTTGTAGCGGCCGTCGGGCAGGATCGTGGCCCAGCCGTCCTGGTCGAACGGCACGAGCGTGGCGGCCGGGACCGGGCTCGGCGGCCGCCACAGCAGGACCACGCCGTCGGCGCCGGAGCTGGCCAGCAGTCCGCCGGCGCAGTAGGTCACGTCGTAGACGGCGCCGAGGTGCCCGGTCAGGGTGGCCAGCGGCGCGCCGTCGGCCGTGCGCCACACGCGGACCGTCTCGTCCTGCCCGGCGGTGGCGAACGTGGTGCCGTCGGGGCTGAACGCCACGCTGTGCACCCAGCCGCGGTGCGCGGCGAGCGTCGCGACGTGGGCCCGGTCGGCGTACCGCCACAGCTGGACCGTGCCGTCGCTGCCGCCGCTGGCCAGGAGGCTGCCGGCGCCGTTGAAGGCGAGCGCCGACACGACCCGGGTGCGCCCGGTGAGCAGCGGCTGGCCCCAGGTGCCGTCGTCCATGTTCCACAGTTGGATGGTCTCGTCGCCGCCGGCCACCACCAGCGTGCGGTCGTCGCGGGTGAACGCCAGCCCGGCGACCGTGCGGGTCGGGCTGGCCAGGGTGTTGACGCGGGCGGCGTCGGACACCCGCCACAGCCGGATGCGGCCCTCCCCCGCCGCCGTGGCGAGCAGGTCGCCGGCGTGGTTGAAGACCAGCTTGCGGACCGGGCCGCCGTGCGGGGCACCCGCCGGTGACGCGTGCAGCTCCCCGTCGGCGAGCCGCCGCAGCTGTACCGTCCCCTTCGCGCCGCCGACCGCGACGAGCGCGCCGTCGGGGCTGAACCCGACGCCGAACACGCCGTCGGTGTGGTCGCGGTGCAGCACCGTGGAGGTGCCGTCGGCGACCCGCCACAGCCGGACCCGCCCGTCGTCGGTGCCGGCCGCGAGGAGCCGCCCGTCGCCCGTGCCGGCGAGGTCGTTGATGTCGTGCTGGCGGCCGCCGAACGCGAACCGGCCGCTGTGCGACGACACCGTCCAGATCCGCACGCTCCCGTCGGTGCCGGCGGTGGCCAGCAGGTCGCCGTCGGGGCTGTAGGCGGCGGCGAGGACCTCGTCGTCGTGGCCGGACAGGTTGGCCACGACCGAGCCGTCGGCGACGTTCCACAGCCGCACCAGGCCGTCGCCGCCGCAGGTCGCCAGCTCCGTGCCGTCGGGGCTGAGCGCGACGCCGAGCACCACGCGGATGTGCGCGGCGATCTCGTCGCGCAGCGCGCCGTCGCCGACCCGCCACAGCCGGGCCTTGCCGTCGCCGCTGCCGGTGGCCAGCAGCGTGCCGTCGGCGTTGAACGCGAGCGCCTGCACCGGCCGGGCGGACACGTGCAGCGTGCGGCCGCGGGTGCCGTCGGCGACGTTCCACATGCGCACCAGGCCGTCGGCGGCGGCCGCGGTGAGCAGCGTGCCGTCGGGGCTGAACGCGACCGCGGTCACGCCCGGCCCGGCCGCGTCCTCGGCGCCGAGGGTGCGGTGCAGCACGCCGTTGGCGACCCGCCAGAGGTACAGGCTGCCGTCCTCGCCGCCGGCGGCGAGCAGCGTCCCGTCGGGGCTGAACGCCACCGCCTGCACCGGCCCGGTGGGCTCGGCGAACGTCTCGCGCAGCGTCACGTCGTCGGTCCGCCAGACCCGCACGGTCCCGTCGAGGCCGGCGCTGGCGAGCAGGCCGCCGTCGGGGCTGAACGCGACCGACGTGATCTCGCCGGTGTGGCCGGACAGCGTGCGGTGGATGCGGCCGCCCTGCGGGCCGGCGATGACGACCGTCTGGCCCATGCCGTACGCGACGAGCCGGCCGCTCGGGCTGAACGCCACGCTGCGCGCCGGGGCGACCGCGGGCGGGCGCTGCACGACGACCGGGTCACGGCCGGCGACGGCGGCCTCGGCGAGCTCCGGGCCGCCCAGCGCGGCCGGGTCGGCGGTCACGTTGATGAGCGACGCCCCAGTCCAGCGGCTGCCGGTGAGCACGGTGCCGGACAGGTCGGTCGCGACGAGGCGGGCCTCGCTGAAGTCGGCGCCGGCGAGGTCGGCGCCGACCAGCCGGACCCGGTCGAGCGCGGCGCCGACGAACTGCGCGGCGCGCAGCGAGGCCCGGCTGAGGTCGCTCTGCACGAGCCGGGCCGAGGTCAGGTCGGCGCCGGCCAGGTCGGCCTCGCTGAAGTCGTTGCCGGCGATGAGGCTGCCGCGCAGGTTCTGCCCGGACAGCCGGGCCTGGGTGGCGTGCTGCACGCCGACGCGGTCCTGCACGAGCAGCGCGTTCTTCTTGGCCACGTCGCTGGCGGTGACGCTGTCGAGCACCTGCCGGGCCCACTCGACGGCGGGCCCGCGGCCGACCAGCCCGGCGAAGAAGTCGGCCATCAGCGCGGAGATCGGCCGGTGGCCGAGCACGGCCGGGTTGCGGTCGGGGCCCTGCAGCTGGCGGGCGGCCTCGGCGGCGATGAGCCACTCGAGCACCGACTGGTGCACGAAGCCGAACCGGCCGTCGTCGTCGCGCACGAGCAGCGTGCCCGAGCCGACGAGCTGGGCCGCCTGGTCCTCGTCGAGGAAGCGTTCGGCGAGCGGGCCGAGCGCCTGCGCGGTCTCCTCCTCCAGCTCCGACACGGCGACGGTCCACTCGATCGACTGCCACAGCCGCATCGCGAGGGCGCGCACCGCCCGCCAGCGGTCGTCGGTGGTGAGGACCGGGGTGGCGCCGCGCGGGCTGGCCCGCCAGTCCTCGTGCCGGAACCAGTGGTCGAGCAGCTCGCGGTACAGGTCGGCGGAGCTGATGCTGCCCTCGCGCGCGTGCACGCGGCGCAGCCGCGCCTCGTCGAGGTTGGCGATGAAGCCGAGCATCCGCGGGTTGCGGGACAGCCCGAGCAGGTCGCGGATCTCGCGGATCAGGTCGAGGCGGGCGTCGGCCTTGCGGTGGTCGCCGCCGAAGAGGCGGATGAGGTACTCGCGGATCTGCTCGTCGGTGAAGTCGACCAGCTCGACGAGGTGCGAGCTGCGGACCCGCTCGACGCGCTCGCCGAGCGCGGTGAGCACCTGCTGGGTCGACATGAAGTGCTGCGAGCGGCTGCTGATGACCAGCTTGGCCCGGCCCTCCAGGCCCTGGAGGAGGGTCTGCAGGCGGTCGGCGGCCCGGTCGTAGGACACCCGCAGGGCCAGCTCGTCGAAGCCGTCGAACATGAGCACGATCCGGCCGCTGCGCAGCATGTAGCGGAACGCGTCGAGATTGATCCGCTTCTCGCCGGAGAACGCGAGGTGCTGCGCGACGAGCTCGTCGACGCTGCGGGCCTTCTCCAGGGTGCGCAGCTCCAGCAGCATCGGCACCAGGTGCGGCAGCCGCTCGGGCATCCGCCGCGCCAGCTCCTGCAGCAGGAACGTCTTGCCCAGGCCGAAGTCGCCGAGGACGAGCACGAACTGCTGGTCGTCGGTCTCCATCCAGCTGAACACCTGCTCCAGCAGGCCGGCGCGGACCTCGCCGGGGGTGCCGATCACGCGGTACCGCTGCGGCACGTAGGTGGCCGGCGGATAGAGCCGGCTGTTCTCCAGGCGCTCGGTCTGGCGGGCCAGGTAGCTGCGCAGGTCCATCAGGCCCTGGTACTCGACGAAGCTGCGCAGGTTGACCCCGCGCTTGCGGGCGAGCGCGACGAGCACCTCGTCGGCGGGCGCGCCGCTGTAGACGAACTCGGAGACCAGGTACGGGTCGGCGGCGGCGAAGTCCTGGTGGACGTGCTGCACGAACTGGTCGATGATCCGCTCGGTGACACCGTTCTCGGCCAGGCCGACCGGCCGCTGGGTGACGAACGAGTCCTCGACCGAGCTGACCCGCAGGTACATCGGCGCCTTCGCGGTCGCGGCGACCGTCACGATCGTGGCGCCGCCGTGGCGCAGGGCGCAGATCTCCTTGACCCGGTCGGCGAACTCCTCGACCCGCCGGGCCCGGCCGCCAGGCTGGATCGTCTCGACCGGCGCTGGTGTGGGGCCGGCCGACGGGAACGTCGCGTGGACCGCGTCGAGGGCGGCCGGCAGCTCCTCGCGGACGAGCCCGCCGTTGCGCGCCGTCCAGCGGGTCAGCCCCTCCGGGGCGATGCGCACCAGCGCGGCGCCGCCCGGCCCGGCGGCGAACATCGGCGTGCCCGCGCCGGCCCCGCCGTTCGCGCCGTGCACGACCAGGTTGAGGTGCGGGGCGACGAGGCGGTCGAGCAGCTCGGCATCGCGCAGTTCCTCGCCGCCGGAGCCCGCCGGGCCGTGCCGCAGCACGCCGATGCGCAGCCAGCCCTGCCCCGCGTAGCGCGGCAGCCGCGACTGGAACCACTGCGCCTGCTGCTCGCCGATCAGCCCGTAGGCGTCCTCGTCGCGGTGGCTGTGCGCCATCGTCGAGTTGACCCCGGCGACGATCACCTTCAGGTCGGGCTGTTCGAACAGCGACCACGGCTCGCCCGGCGCGAACGACACGTCGGCGACGTCGTGATAGAACCGGCCGAACATGGCGGCGAACTGTGTCCACTTCGGCCAGTACGGCGGCTCGGCCTCCTCGTCCTCGGCGGCGCGCTGCAGAAAGTAGGAGGCGGCGGCCTCGCGGTTGATGTCGCCCTCGCCCGGCACGAGCACCACGCGCCGCGGCGGCAGGTCGACCGCGGCGGCCAGCTCGGCGAGGTAGCGCAGCGCCTGGTCGTACTCCCATTTGCGGCCGCGGCGGGCCAGGTTGCCGGACACCACCACGAGATCGGGCCGGGGCAGCCCGTCGCCGAGCATGATCCGGAATGCCTCGTCCGGACGTTCGCCGGGGCCGCCGTCCGGCTTATGGAATTCCGGCAGCCCGGCCAGCTGTAGCACCGTAATCGCAGGTCGTTGCTCATTTCCGGCCACGATTGTGGACACGGTGCCCCCTGTCGCCCATCGATTGGCGCCTACTCTACCGGTTCACGCGATCACGGTGCGACAACCGATCGAGTGCGGCCATCCCTGATACTGGGCGCTGTGAACGACTCGGTGACGGTCGAGCAGCGGCCCGCGCGGGCGGCCAGGTGGCGGCCCGACGCATTGACCTGGGTGGCGATCGCGGTCAGCGTGCTGGGGGTGGCCGCGGTGCTCGCCGGCCCGCTCACGCCCGCGGACGCGACGGCGACCCTGCGGCGCGTCCTGCCCTTGCTGATCTTCCTCGGCTTCGTGGTGATCCTCGCCGAGCTGACGGCGAAGGCGGAGGTGTTCGACGTCGTCGCGGCCCGGCTGGCGATCCTCGGCCGCGGCCACTACGCGGTGCTGTTCCTGCTGTGCGTGCTGCTCGCTTCGGCGACCACGATGTTCCTCAACCTCGACACGACCGCGGTCCTGCTGACCCCGGTCATGCTGGCCGTGGCCCGCGCGATGCGCGTCCCACCCCTGCCGCTCGCCATGACGACCGTCTGGCTCGCCAACACCGCGAGCCTGCTGCTGCCGGTCTCCAACCTCACCAACCTGCTCGCCGGCGACCGCATCGACCTGACGCCGGCCGAGTTCGCGGCCCGCACGTTGCTGCCCCAGGCGGCGTCGATCCTGGCCACCATGGCCTGCCTGTGGCTGTTCTACTGGCGGCGCGGCCGGCGGGGGGCCGAGCGCTACACGCCGCCGGCGCCGCACCGCCCGCACGACCGGGTGCTGTTCGTGCTCGCGTCGGTCGCGTGCGTCAGCTTCGTCGTGCTCATCCTGGTCGGCGTGCCGCTCGCCTGGACCACCGGTGCCTGCGCCGGCGCCGTTCTCGCCGGCTTCCTGCTGCGCGACCGGGCGAGCCTGCGCTGGTCGCTCATCCCGGTCCGGCTGCTGTGCTTCGTCACCGGCCTGTTCCTGGTCATGCAGGCCGTCGGCCGGCTCGGCCTCGACGACCTGCTCACCACGATCATGAGCACCGACCCGGGCGTCGCCGGCACCGTGCGGGCCGCCGCCACCGGGGCCGGGCTGTCCAACCTCATCAACAACCTGCCGGCCTACGTCGCGGGTGAGTCGGCGGTGCCCGTCGCGAACCACACCCAGCTGCTCGGCCTCCTCCTCGGGACGAACATCGGGCCGATCATCGTGCCTTGGGCGTCCCTGGCGACGCTGCTGTGGTACGAACGGTGCCGGGCCCAGAACGTGACCGTCAACTGGAGCACCTTCATCCGCACCGGCGCCGTCACCGCCGTGGTCACCCTCGGCGCCTCGGTCGCCGTCCTCCTGCTGATCGGATAATCCATGATCTTCATTACCGTGAAGTTCCGCGTCCGGCCCGAGCACGCCGACGCCTGGCCGTCGATCACCGCCGCGTTCACCGCGGCGACCCGCGCCGAGCCGGGCAACCTGTGGTTCGACTGGTCCCGCAGCCTCGACGACCCGGACGAGTACGTGCTCGTGGAGGCGTTCCGCGACGACGCCGGCGAGGCCCACGTGACGTCGGAGCACTTCAAGGAGGCACAGCGGACGCTGCCGCGGTACCTCGTCGAGACCCCGCGGATCGTCAACGTCACCCTGCCCCAGGACGACTGGTCGGCGCTCGGCGAGATGGCCGTCTGAGGTTCCCGCCCGGCCGCGGCCGGGCAGGGCGACCTTGTTCGTCCAGTTTGACCGGCTGACCGCCCTCGGCCGGGAGCTGCTGCACGACCTGCTCGCCGACCTGCCGGCCGACCTGGCCGGCGACGACGCCGAGTTCCTCACCCGGCTCGGGCAGTTCGAGCAGCTCACCACGGACTGGCCGCCGCCGCGGCCGCCCTGTCGCTGCGCCTCCCGGCCCGGACTCAGGCCGTCACGCCGTAGCGGATGATCGTCCGCAGCCGCTCCGGGGCCGTGCGGCGCGGGTCGCTCAGGTAGATCTCGTGGTGCGTACCGGTGACCGCGCGGTCGTGGCGGGCCGCGAACGCCAGCAGGCGCTCGATCGCCGGGGTCTCCTGCGCGTACGGGCCCACGTGCAGCACGTGCACCGACGGGCCCTCCGTGAACGTCTCGAAGCGGACCCCCTCGACGTCCTGCATCGCCGCGTCCGCCCCGGCCGGCTGCTGCAGCAGCATCGTCCACTTCCAGGCCGAGCGGTCGCCACGGCCGTCGCCGACGTCGGTCCACAGGCCCTGCAGCGGTGGCACGCTGTACACGGTCCCGGCCGCCTTGAGCACGGCCCGGACCCGGTAGGCGGCCTTGTACAGCCGCCCGACCGCGTCGAGGTACGCCTCCCCGGCGGGGTCCCCGGCGCCGTCCACCATGAGGAACGGCAGCGGCGGGACGTCGACGAACTCGGGTTCGGCGCCCGCGGTGTACAGCGGCCGGTGCAGCTTGCGCAGGTCCAGCGTGGTCATCGGCGGTCACTCCTCTACGACCGGCACCACGAGCTGGGTCACCAGCCGGTCCGGTTCGGTGGTCGTCGGGTCGGTCAGGTAGAGCTCGCGGGCGGCGCCGAGCGGCACCAGCCCGCGCTCGTGAATCCAGGCGAAGACGGACTGGTACGTCAGCGGCAGCTGCTCGTACGGCCCGCTGTGCACGGCCACCACCGCCGCCGTCGCCGGCAGCTCGGCGACCTCCAGCCCGGCGGGCGGCGCCCCGGCCGCGGGTGCGCCGGCGGCGACGGGCAGCTCGCCGTCGAGGTCGGTCGGGAAGAGGCCCCACAGCGGGCCGGTGAACGGCACGCCGGCGGCGAGGAAGCGGACCACGCAGCCGGCGACCGCCGGGCCAACGTCGTCGGCCGTGCACACCGCGCGGGCGACGAGCAGGCGGCGGGCGGGCTCCCGGGTCAGGCGCACGTCGTGCTGGAGCAGCCCCTCGCTGAGCAGCCGCTGCAGCGCGTCGACCGTGCGGCGGGCCCGGGCCAGCTCCCGCTCCAGCCGGTCGCGCTGGGCCGCGAGCACGGCCGCCCGGTCGTCCTCGTCACCGGCGAGGATCTCGGCGATCGCCGGCAGCGGCACGTCGAGCGAGCGCAGCAGCCCGATCGCCATCGCGTCGCGCACCTGCGAGCGGTGGTAGAACCGGTAGCCGGTCGCGGCGTCGACCTCGGCCGGCCGCAGCAGGCCGAGCTCGTCGTAGTGGCGCAGCCGCTTGACGGTCAGCCGGCACAGCCGGGCGAACCCGCCGATCGTGAGACGTTCACTGGAACCTGGCACCGCCCCATCCTGAACCCTCCCACAGTGGCCGGGTCCAGCCCTTCCACACATCGGTGGGACATCGGTGGACATCGGTGGACGTTGACGCGCGGGGGCGCGGTTCAGTACCGTGCTGCCTCAACCGCCGAATGTTAACGCTCTACAACGCGTCTCCCGCCACCGCACCAAACCGCCACGAGCACCGCCGGGCCGGTTGTGTTAGCGCTAACACGATCCGGTGGTCCGGCGTGCCCGCACACCCAGGAACCGGGGGTGCCATGGACACCGCGCCTGTGCTCTCGATGTACCGGATCAGCAAGGAGTTCCCCGGGGTCAAGGCCCTGGCCGAGGTCGACTTCCGGCTGTACCCCGCAGAGATCCACGCCCTCATGGGCGAGAACGGCGCCGGGAAGTCGACCCTGATCAAGGTCCTGACCGGGGTCCACAGCGCCGACGCCGGGCGGATCGTGCTCGACGGCGAGGCCGTGAGCTTCGCCGGACCGGGGGCGGCCACCCAGGCCGGGATCAGCACCGTGTACCAGGAGGTCAACCTCTGCCCCAACCTGTCGGTGGCGGAGAACATCTTCATCGGCCGCGAGCCGACCCGCTTCGGGCACATCCGGTGGAAGACCATGCGCCGGCGCGCGGCCGAGCTGCTCCACGACCTCCAGCTCGACCTCGACGTGGCCGCCCAGCTCGACGACTACCCGATCGCCATCCAGCAGATGGTCGCCATCGCCCGCGCCGTCGACGTCGAGGCCAAGGTGCTCGTACTCGACGAGCCGACGTCCAGCCTCGACCAGGGCGAGGTCGAGCGGCTGTTCCGGGTCATGCGCCGGCTGCGGGAGCAGGGCATCGCGATCCTGTTCGTGTCGCACTTCCTGGACCAGGTGTACGAGATCTGCGACCGGATGACGGTCCTGCGCAACGGCACCGTCGTCGGCGAGCACCGGGTCGGCGACCTGCCCCAGCTGGAGCTCGTCGGGCTGATGCTCGGCAAGGAGCTCGACAGCCTCGACGACCTGCCGCGGCACCGGCCCGACCGCGCCGAGCCGGTCGTCGTCGCCGACGGGCTGGGCCGCGCCCCGGCGGTCGAGCCGTTCAGCCTCACCATCCACAAGGGCGAGGTGGTCGGGCTGGCCGGACTGCTCGGCTCCGGGCGCACCGAGCTCGCCCGCCTGCTGTTCGGCGCCGACCGGCCCGACACCGGCCGGCTCACCGTCAAGGCGGCGGCCGTCACGCCGGAGCCGCACGAGGCGGTGCGGCACGGCATCGCGTTCTGCTCCGAGGACCGTCGCACCGAGGGGCTCGTCGAGCAGCTCACCGTCGAGGAGAACATCCTGCTCGCGCTGCAGGCCTCGCGCGGCTGGTCGCGACCGATCCCGAAGCGGCGCCGGCAGGAGGTCGTCGACTGGTACATCGCCGGCCTCGACATCCGCCCGGCCAACCCCAACCTGCCGGTGCGCGAGCTCAGCGGCGGCAACCAGCAGAAGGTGCTGCTGGCCCGGGCCATGCTCACCGACCCGTGCCTGCTCATCCTCGACGAGCCGACCCGCGGCATCGACGTCGGCGCCAAGGCCGAGATCCAGCGGCTCGTCGTCGAGCTCGCCGGGGCCGGCATGGCCGTCGTGTTCGTCTCGGCCGAGCTGACCGAGATCCTGCGGATGAGCCACACGATCGCCGTCCTGCGCGACCGCCGGATCGTCGCACGGGTCACCGACACCGACCACCTCGACAACGCCCGCCTCCTCCGCGAGATCGCCGGGTAACCAGGAAAGGACCACATCATGGCCCGACTGAGCCGCCGCCGGCTGCTGCAGACCACCGGCGCCACCGCCGTGGCGACGACGTTGATCCCCGGCACGGCCGCGGAGGCCGCGCTGACCCCGGTGCGTGCCGACATCGGTGTCGGTGCATACCCGTTCGAGCTGGGGCAGGTGCGGCTGACGGCGGGCCGGTTCCTGGACAACCAGAACCGGACCCTGTCGTACCTGCGGTTCGTCGATGTCGA
>NZ_JAHYSG010000053.1 GCF_022095675.1 Dactylosporangium sp. AC04546
TCGACATCGACGAACCGCAGGTACGACAGGGTCCGGTTCTGGTTGTCCAGGAACCGGCCCGCCGTCAACCGCACCTGCCCCAGCTCGAACGGGTATGCACCGACACCCATGTCAGCACGCACCGGTGGCAGCTCCGCGGCGGCGGAGGCGCCACCGAGCGCCGGGGCGGCGGCCCCGACGACGGCGGCCGCACCGGCGGCCCGCAGCACACCGCGGCGGCTCAACGATGAAGACAGCACAGAGTCCTCCTGAGAGGCAGCGTGTGAACGCTCACATCAACGATCGAGGATCGAGCAGGCGAACGCTGCGATTGGGGTGTGCCACGAAGCTTCGATCACCACAGCGGGCAATGTCAATACGTGCGCGATGCCAACCCGAGCGGGGCACACGCTGCATTGACGGCCACCTGGCACCGATGCTTCAATGTCGTCGAGCGATCGTGTGAGCGCTAACACCCCTGCGCGACGATCGCGGACTCCGGCCGGCCTGACGGCCGCGGAGACAGCAGTCTCGGACCGAGCCGCACCGCGCAACGGTGACGGCACACCGCTGCGCACTGGCGACAGGAGCCGTGAACATGTCAGCAGCATCCGACCCACGACGAGCACGGCGCGGCAGGGTGGCGCTGACGCTCGCCACTGCCGCCGCGCTGACGACCGGCGGAGCGGCCGGCGCCGGTGCCCCGGTGGCCGCGGCGACGGCCGCGGACGGCGCGATCCTTCGGTACACCTTCGACGACCTCGTGACGGAAGGCGGGCAGGTGCCCGAAGAAGCCGTCGTCACCGACAGCGCCGGCGGGCACGACGGGTTCGTGTTCAGCAGCGGCGCGACCGTGGTGCCGGGGCCGTCCGGGCGTGCGGGCGACCTGGCGCTGTCACTGCCGGGCGGCGCCAGCACCTCGGCCGCGCCGCACGTGATCATCCCGCCCGGCCTCGTGGCCGCCGACGCCACCGACATCACGCTGTCGGCCTGGCTCAACTGGAGCGGGGCGCCCACGTGCACGTGGCCGTACGGGCTCGGCGCCGACGTCAACCGCTACGTGTTCGCCACGACCCGGTGCGGCGCCAACGCGTACGGCGCCGTCAAGAACGGCACGACCGAGATCCGGGCCGCGGCCGCGGCACCGGCGCCGACCGGCACCTGGGTCCACGTGGCGGTCGTCGTCGATGGCGGCACATCCATCACCACATATGTCAACGGCGTCCGGGTGGGATCGACGGCCACCACCCTCACCGCGGCCGCCGCGGCCGGGACGGCGACCTACTCCGGCTATCTGGGCAAGTCGTTCTACCCGGCCGACGCGTACTGGTCCGGCGCGATCGACGACTTCCTCGTGCTCGGCACCGCGCTGCCGGACGCCGACGTGGCCGCCCTCGGCGCGCCGGTGTACGAACACCTGGCCGGCGTGGACGCGGCCGTCAGCCTCGGCGACACCAGCGCGGTCACCGCCGACCTGACACTGCCGTCAAGCGGCGCCAACGCTTCGGCGATCAGCTGGGCCAGCAGTGCCCCGGGCGTCGTCGCCACGACCGGCAAGGTCGTGCGGCCCGCCGCCGGCGCACCGGACGCGGTGGTCCAGCTGACCCCGACCGCCACCTTCGGCACCCGGTCCGTGGCGGGCGCCCCGATCACCGTCACCGTGAAGGCACTCCCCCAGCCGGTGCCGCTGGCCGTCACGGCCACGACCCGCTGCGTCGGCGCGACCGCGTACGTGGCCGTGCAGGCGACCAACGCCGCCGGCGCACCGGCGACGATCACCCTCACGACGCCGTACGGCGGCCGCACCGTCGCCGACGTGGCCCCCGGCAGGCAGGCCTACCAGTCGTTCAACACGCGCGCCGGGCAGGTCGTCGCCGGCACGGTGACGGTCACCGCGACGGCGACGATCGGCGGCACGCCGGTCACGAGCACCTACCAGGTGGCGTACGAGGGCCGGACCTGCCCCTGAGGTCAGCCGCCGGCGGAAGCGCGACCTTCAGCGCGGGCCTGGGCGAGCAGCCGCTCCAGGCCCGCGCGGCGCCGCCGGCGCCACGCGCGGACGGCGAACACGGCCAGCACGACCGCGAGCGCCAGCAGGAACTGGGGAATCGGCAGCGCCCAGCCGGTCACCGTCACCTCGGCCGGGGCCGCGACCGCGGCGCCGTCGGCGGCAGCGGAGACCGTCACCGTCGTGCTGATGCGGCCCAGCGGCCACCGCCCGGTGAGCCGGGTCGCGAACTCGCGGGTCCCGCCCGGGAACACCTCCCGGGCCCGGGCGCTGCTCGGGTCGGTCCAGGTGTGCTTGCCGAAGAGGTGGGCGGTGGTGACCCGCGTGTTGGCCGCGGCTCGCACGTTCCCGGGGTTGCTCACGGTGTACCGCACGTCGAGCGTCCCGGCGGCGAACGGGTTCCACGACCGGTGGTAGGTGGCGTGGACGTCGGCGACGGCGAGCCGCGCGTCGAGCGCGCCGGTGACCCGCAGGTTGATCCGCACCCCGACCCGGTTCTGGACGCGGACCTGGCCGGCCGCGGTGTCGAGGGAGGCGGTGACGCCCGCCGGGTGGTCACCGGGCGTCGCCCGCGCCGGCACGGCGATCACGACCGGGATGACGGCGGTGGCGCCGCCGGCCACGGTGACGTTGTCGGGCACGGTGATCCAGGAGCCGCCGTCGGTCGGGGCGACGTCGGCGGCGCGCATGTCGAACAGGCCGCTCTCGGTGAGGTAGCCGTCGTTGGCGTCGACGGTGAAGACGACCGGGCGGCCCGAGTGGTTGGTCACCGCCACGTGCTCGGTGACCTTCTCGCCGCCGCCGAGGGCGAGGTCGATGACCCGCCGCGAGTCCGGCCCGGCGGCGTTGGCCGGGACGACGGACCAGGTCACGTCGCCCTTCGCGGGCTCGGCGACGGCCGGGGCCGGTGCGGCGGCCAGCACGGCGACGACAACGACGAGCATGAGCGGGACCTTGTGCATCTGAGCTCCCTGATACATCAAGCTTGATGCATCAGGGACGATGCATCAAGGCAGAACGAACGCCCCGGAGCGCGGCAGGCCGCGCCCCGGGGCAGTCAACAATCAGGACTGGTCGAACAGGGACAGCGTCAGCGTCGAGTGGTACTCACCGGCGGGCACGTCGACCGGAGTGCGCAGCACCAGGTCGGCGTTGACCTCCCAGGAGCCGGTCTCGTCGGCCGCGTTCGCCGTCGACACCAGCAGCTCCTGGCCCTGCAGGCCGACGGCCGGCGCGCCGGTGCCGTCGGAGATGACGCTGGAGACCGGCTCGCCCGGCGACACGGCGCCGGTGGTCGAGCCGGTCAGCAGCCGCGGGCTCCAGCCGAGGTACTGCGGGCCGAACCCCGCCCCGCCACCGGCCGGCACGAACTGGCTGGCCTGGCCGACCACGGCCCAGAACGAGCCGGCCGGGATCTCCTCCGGCTTGCGGGTGTCGGTGACCGTGATCTTCGGCGTGACGCCGGTGAACTGCCGGGCCGCCGCGTTCGAGCCGTTCTCGGTGAGGGTGACGCCGGTGTTGTCGGCGACGGTCATGGTGAGCTGGCCGGGCGTGGTGATCTCGTCGATGACGACCGAGATGTCGACGTCCGGGTCGCCGGGCGCGGCCAGGCCCGGTGCCGCGGCCGCGACGCCGCCGAGCGCGACGCCGAGGGCCGAGGCGGCCAGTAGGCGGGCGGTGGTCGAGGGGGTCATGCGCGTACTCCTTGTCGATCGGTTCAGTTGCAGGTGATGGCTGGGTAGGGTGCCGGGTAGCTGCCGGACGCGGTGGTCACGGTGGCGGTGCCGGCCGGGAGCTGCCCGGTGCGGGCGTTGAACGACTGGTAGGCCTGCTTGCCGGGGGCCACGTCGGCGACGGTCTTCGACCCGTACGGCGTGGTGAGCGTGACCGTGACCGCGCTCGTGCCGGCGTTGACGGCCGTCACCGCGACGTACGCGGTCGACCCGATGCACCGCGACTGCGCGCCCACCGTCAGCGGGACGCCGGTGACGGTGACGGTCGCCGTGGCCGTGACGCCGGTGCCGATGACGTCGCCGGTGACGGTGACCGAGCCGGGCCGGGTCACGTCGGCCGGGCGCCAGGTGACGCGCCGCTGCTGCGCCGAGCCGTCGCTGAGGTGGACGGTGACGGCGGCGGGGAGGTCGGGCCGCACCCCGGCGGGGGTCGTCGCCGAGACGGCGTCGACCGACGCGGTCTGCACGCCGGCGAGGCGCTCCCACTCGTCGCCGCGCAGCGCGATGACCGCGCCGTGCTTGGTCTGCGCCGGCAGCTCGAACGTGCCGCCGAGGGCCGACCAGCCGGCCGCCATGTCGGTGCTGACGAGCGGCGCGTAGCCCTGGACCGCGCCGTAGCGGTCGACGTAGAGGTACCACTTGTCGGCGTAACTGTCCTTGAAGACCAGCGGGCCCTCGACCGAGCCGTACTGCGCGCGGCCGATCCGCGTCTGGGTGATGGCGAAGTCGGTCGCGAAGACGCCCGAGCCGACCTCGCCGAACACCTCACGCCCGGCCGAGCTGTTGTCCTTGCTGAACCGGAACACCTTGCCACCGGCCCGGATCATCGTCGTGTCGATCGTCTCGCCGCCGTTGTCGATGAGCACCTGGGCCGGCGTGAACGTGACGAAGTCCCGGGTCTTGGCGTAGAGGATCCGGCTGTAGGTGGCGCCGGTGTGCCCGGTGTCGGTCTCGGCGAACAGCGTCGAGGACCAGAAGACGACGTACTCCCCCGTCGTGTCGTCGTAGATCACCTCGGGGGCCCAGGCCATGCCGGCCGTCGGGGGCGCGACCTGGACGAGCCGGGTGTCCGACCAGTGCACGAGGTCGGTGGACTCCCAGACCAGCAGCGACCGGCTGCCGCGCCGGCTCCACTCGGTCCAGCCGGCGTTGTCGCCGCCGAAGACCCGCAGGTCGGTGGCGATGATCCAGAACTTGTCGCCCTCCGGGGACCGGACGAGGTACGGGTCGCGGACACCGGTCGTGCCGAGGCCGGAGGCGAGGATCGGCTCGCCGCCGTTGAGCCGGTACCAGCGGGTCGGGTCCTCGCCGCGGCTGAGCGAGAGGTAGATCTTCTCCTTGTACCCGTTGGCGTCCTCGACGAAGTGGACCATGAGGTAGCCGAACGGGTCCTGGACGGCGGGCAGCGCCGGGACGGTCGCGACGAGGTCGCGGCTCGCGGAGGCGTCGCCCTTGCGGCCGGTGACGGTCAGCGTGACGGTGGCCGGCGGGCTCCCGGCGGCGGGCCGGCTGACCTCGCCGCCCGTGCCGATGACGGCCGGGTTCGACGAGGACCAGGTGAGTCCGACGCCTTCCAGCGCGGCCGGCAGCCGGAGGTTGCCGCGCACGTCGCCGAGGTTCGGGATGCTCACCTGCGCGACGGCGTGCTGCGCGGCGGTGGCGTCGTCGAACGCCGGCACCACGGTCACCGCGAACGCCCTGGTCCGCGTCAGCGCGCCCCGCGTGAGGGTGGCGGTGAGCGTCACCTGCGCCGGCGGCGAGCCGGCCGGCGGGCGGGTCACCCTGCCGGCGTTCGACACGACCGCCGGGTCGCTCGATGCCCACGCGATCGCCGAACCTTGCGCGCCCGACGCGGGCAGCGCCAGGTCGCCGAGGACGCTGCCGGTGTCGCCGAGGGTGAGGGCGGCGAGGTCGGCCTCGACCGCCGCCGTCGACGTCGGGGCGGCGAGCGCCGCGACGTCCGCCGCGGCGAGGGCCCGGTCGTAGAGGCGGAAGTCGCGCACCTGGCCCTTGAGGCGCTTGTCGGCGGCGTACAGCGAGCGGCCGATCCAGTTGTCGGCCGTCACGCCGCCGCCGATCGTGCCCGGATCGACGGTCACGCCGGTGTTCTGGGCGACCTGGACGCCGTCCTCGAACAGGGTCGCCGTGGTGCCCGACAGCGTGTACGTGAGCGTCTTCCAGACCCCGCGGGTCAGGTTGCCGCTCCTGGCCACGGTCTGCTCGGTCCGCCAGTTGCCGGTGGTGATCGAGGACCGGTAGGCGTTGCCGGTCGTGAAGAGGTAGCCGGCCGGGTCGCCGGTGGTGGCGTTGCCGAGGCCGTAGATGAAGTACGGCGTCGCCTGGCCGGTGTCGACGAGCACGTCGATGCTGACGGTGACGTCGGTGAGGCCGGTGAGCAGGTTGTCGGGCAGGTCGACGTAGTCGTCGACGCCGTCGAGCCGGACGCCGTCGGCGGTGCGCCCGGCACCGCCGACGACGGTCGCGGCACCGAACGCCGACCCGGCGGCGGCGTTGGCCGCTCCGGTGCCGGTGGTCTCGGTCATGGGGTACCAGACGAGCAGCCCCGCGTCAGCGGGCTCGCCGACGGCGGCGGCCGGGGTGGCCGCCGCCACGACGCTCAGGACGAGCGCCGCGGCGGCCGCGATGTGGTGCGGTTTCACGTGGTTTCTCTCCTAGCCGCAGCTGATCGCGGCGTAGTCGGCGTGGTAGGTGACCGTCTGCCCGTCGCGCGTGCCGGTCACGGTGGCGCGGCCGGCGGGGAGGGAGGCGACCCGGGCGTTGAACGACTGGTACGCCTGCTTGCCGGGTGCGACGGACGGGAAGGTCTTGTTGCCGTACGGGGTGGTGAAGCCGACGGCGGTGGCGCCGGTGCCGGTGTTGACCGCGGTGACCGCCAGGTAGGCGGTGCCGCCGAGGCATCTCGGGGCGGCGGTCACGGTGAGCTGGACCGGGTTGGTCGCCTGGTGCAGCCGGATGAAGGTGATCGAGTAGGCGGGGAAGTCGTAGGTGAAGTCGTTCGACGCCCCGGTCCACGACCGCTCGACGGGCACCACGGTGGTCGGCGCCGCCTTGGTGTTGGTCGCGGTGGGCGGGCCGGTCATCTCGGTGACGGTGGCCTGCGGGGAGATCTGCGTGCCGCCGGTGACCTGGACGCGGGTGCGCGCCGTCGTCGCCGACGGGTTGACCGCCTTGACCACGATGTCGCCGGTGTCCTCGTCGCGGGTGACGACCTGGTAGAGGACCTGCGGCGCCGGCTGGGTGTAGGTCAGCTGGAGCGCGCCGTCGAGGTACAGGCTGATCTTGGCGCCCTCGACGACGATCTTCACGTGGTATGTCTGGCCGGTCACGACCCCGGTGTCCGGACCCGCCGCGACCTCGCCCCGCGAGTTGCCGACGGCCCGCTCGAGGGCCTGGCGGGTGTTGTTCCAGCCGCCGAGGTTCCACCAGTAGTAGTCGCCGGCCGAACCGGCGCCGAAGCCGATCAGGAAGCCCTCCGAGCCGGCGGTCTTGCGGGCGTCGAGCTCGAGCGTGTAGTCGGTCCAGTTCCGGGTGTACGCGTCGGGGATGATCGAGCGCGCGTCGGTGACGCTCGTCGACGACTGGACGTACTCGCCGTTCTGCACGGCCCAGTTGCCCGCCTGGGCCGACCAGGCCGGGGCGCCGGAGAAGTCGTCCTGGAACAGCACCGCGCCGCCCGTGTTGGCGGTGACCTTCACGTTGTCGTACGCGGCGGCGGTGTTCCACGACGACAGGAACACGCCGCCGCGCACCACGTTGGCCGCCGCGGCGCCGGCCGTGACGGTGCTCGGCACGACCTGGTCGCCCTGGTTCACCGAGAACAGCTGCTGCGTGTAGTAGTTTGGCGAGCCCCACGACTGGCGGTTGTCGAACCAGATCGCGTCCGGCGACCACTGCACGTAGCTCTCGTTGGACAGCAGCGGCGCGTAGGAGGCCAGCTCCACCAGGTCGCCGTTGCGCTCCAGGCCGGTCATGTACGACGCCTCGGCGAGGGCGTTGGCGAACGTGTTGCCGCGCGAGGCGTACTCGCCGAGGAACACGTGCGGCCCGTTGCGGTCGTAGGAGTCGTAGCGGTGGTTGTTGGCCAGGAACCACGACGGGTCGAGGTAGTAGTGCTCGTCGACCATCTCGACGTTCTGCTGGCGGTTGTAGTTCCACAGGGTGTTGAACCGCGCGCCGCTGGCGGCCGGGCCGGAGTTGGAGATCACGGTCACGTCCGGGTAGGCGGCCTTGACCGCGTCGCGGAACTTGGGGAAGTTCGCCTCGAACGTGGTGGTGTTCTCCTCGTTGCCGAGCCCGATGTAGCGCAGGTGGAACGGCTCCGGGTGGCCGAGCGCCGCCCGCTTCGCGCCCCACTCGCTGGTGACCGGGCCGTTGGCGAACTCGATGAGGTCGACCGTGTCGTCCACCCAGCGCTGGATGCGGGCCGCGTCGGTCATCTCCGGGATCGTGCTGCCGCAGCCGTTCGCGCCGACCGACAGCACCGGCAGCGGGGTCGCGCCCATGTCCTCGGCGAACTTGAAGTACTCGAGGTAGCCGATGCCGTAGGACTGGTTGTAGCCCCAGAAGTTCCAGTTCGTCGGGCGCTGCTCGACGGCGCCGATCGTCTCCTTCCACTGGAACGTGCGGCGGCGGTCGGCGCCGTTGCTCTCCAGGTACGTGTTGAACGTGCCGACGTTGGTGACGCAGCCGCCCGGGAAGCGCAGGAACTTCGGCTTCAGCGCGGCGATCTTGTCGGCGAGGTCCTTGCGCAGCACCGAGCGGCCGTTGACCGGGCCGACCCAGGTGTCCTGCGGCATGAGCGAGACCATGTCGAGGGCGATCGTGCCGGCGGCGCCGGCCAGGACGGCGAGGCGGCCGGCGGCCGTGGTACCGGTGGCGGTGAGCGTGGCCGGGTAGGCCTTCCAGGTGTTCGAGCCGTCGACGTGGACGGTGCCGGTGGCGGACGCGCCGGTGCCGGCCGCGTCCTCGACCCGCACGGTGAGGTCCTGCGCGGTGGCCGAGCGGGCCCAGACCGACAGGTCGTAGCGGGCGCCCTGCTGGACGGCGAAGCCGGTGTTGTAGCCGGTGTTGCGCACCCCGGCGCCGGCGCCCGTCGTGGTCAGCGTCAGGTAGTAGCGGTTGCTGTCGTTGAGCCGGCCCGCGTCGGTGCCGACGGTGGGCGTGGCGGTCGCGCCGCCGCGGTTGACCGTCTCCCAGGCGGTGAGCCCGTTGAACGAGCTGTTGTCGGAGGTGTTGAACTCGAACGAGCGGTTGCGCACGAGCTCGGCGTAGAGGCCGCCGTCGGCGGCGTAGTTGATGTCCTCGTAGAAGATGCCGTAGAGGTCGTCGCTGATCTCGGTGCGCGCCGCGGCGGTGTCGACGACCAGGTCGTGCTGCGCGACGGTGACCGTCGTGATCGTCAGCCTGGCCGCGGCCGCGCGGTCGCCGAGGACGAGGGCGCCATCGGTTGCCCGGCGTACCGCGAACGCGCCGGCACCGTTGTGCAGGAAGACCTTGCCGCCGCCGGCGTCGGTGAGCCGCAGCTGCGTCGGCTCGGTGCCCGGGTCGGCCAGCACGAAGCGGCCCTCGCGGGCGACGACCGGCCGGTCGCCCGCCTTGAGCGTCACGGGCTTGACCGTGCCGGACGCGGTGCCGGCGGCGGTCGCGGTGAGCGTGACCGCGTTCGCCGGGCGGGTGGCGTCGAGGGCCAGGCCGCCGTCACGGTCCGCCAGGTACGGCGTGGTGAACGTGAACGGCTGCTGGGGTACCACATCCGCACCCTCGGCCGCATCGAGCGCGAAGTAGTCGAACGCCGCGTCGTGGGTCGTGCCGTCGCCCGCGGCGAGCGCGTAGACACCGATCTTGGTGATCGGGAACGTGACCGTGACCGAGCCGGCGTCGGCCCACTGCTGCTGCGCGTCGTCCCAGTAGCTGGTGGCGACCGTGTTGCCGGTGCGCTGCATCCGCAGGGTCTCGGCCGACGAGCCGGGCCGGTCGGTGAACTTGTTCGCGGTGAAGGCGGCAGCGGCCTCGATGTCGTTCTCGATCGCGCGGCCCGAGGGCGACAGGGTCCCGACGTAGGTCAGGCCGGAGCGGACGTAGTTGTCCATGTCCTGCCACGCGATGAGGCCCGCGCCCTGGAACGTCTTGGACACCGCGCCCGTGAAGTGGGTGATCGCGGTGAAGTCGCCGTTGGGCACGTCGACGAGGACGATGTTCTTGGCGCTGTTGACGGTGCGGTACGTGTCGCCGGTCTGCGAGGTCAGCCGCAGCTGCCCGCCGGTGACGGCGAGCGCCTCCGGCACGGCGTTGACGACGCCCCAGTCCGGGCCGAGGGCGGCGCCGTCGAACGTGTCGACCCACGCGCCCGCGGGCAGCGGCGGTTCGGCGGCGGCGGCCGGTGGCACCGCGACGGCCACGTTTGTCAGGAGCGTCGCCGTGGCAGCGATCGCCAGCGCCCGCAGGACGCGTACGGATCTACGGTGTCTCATCCTGTTCCAATCAGAGGGGTGTTCAGCCGCGGCTGATGGCGGTGTCGGTGGTCACGGTGTCGGTGCCGGCGTCGAGGTGCGCGGCGCGGGCGTCGAACGACTGGTAGGCCTGCTTCCCGGGGCCAGGTCGGTGACGGTCTTCGACCCATAGGCCTGCACGGCCACATAGGCGGTCGCGACGATGCGGCGACGGCCAGCGGCGGGGGCGGCTGGAACCGGCTCCTCGGGGTGTGTGCCGCCGGCGCACCGCCCCCACGCGGGGTGGTACGCCGGCACCGGGGGTCAGGTCGTGATGCGGAAGGTGGCGTCGGCGCGGCCCGTCGCGTCGGTGATCGGGTCGAGCCGGAGCTGGTAGTTGTAGTGGCGGATGTACCGGTCGGGGAAGTTGTACGACTGGAACGACGTCCACGAGCTGCTCGCCAGCCCCGCCACCTGGCGGAACGTGGCGTCACCGGCGAAGGTGCCCGTCCCGTCGTTGGCCGCCAGGACGAAGTCGTAGTTCACGTGGCGCAGGTAGTAGCCGGGGAAGTTCACCGACTCGAACGAGATGGTGCCGGAGGCACCGTTGATGCCCGGCACGAGCCGGAACTGCGCGTCCTGGGCGGGGCTGACGTTCGGGTCGATGCGCACGTCGAAGTTGGTGTGCCGCACGTAGCGGTCCTGGAAGTTGTACGACTGGATCCGGTTGACGGCGACGTTGCTGGGCCAGCGGGCCAGCACCCGGCTCTCCTCGGCGGCGGTCAGGTTGAGGATCGCGCCGTGGCGCTTCTTGGTGCCGCCAAGCGCGTAGGTGCTCGCGGCCGGGATCCGGTAGCTGCCCGGTGGTGTGGCGGGGTTGGTGGTCAGCACCGGGAGGTAGCCGCGGCCGGAGGCGTACTGGTCGAGGTACAACGCATAGTCGCCGCCGGTGTTGAACTTCATCCACATCGGCCCCTCGACCTGCGAGCCGGTCAGGCCGATCCCGGACAGGTTGCCGAGGTTCGTCCACGTCCCGAGGATCGAGTTGCTGCCCTCGATGGTGATCTGGCCGTCGCCGGAGGCGCGCACGTAGCGGTAGCTGCCGGTCGGCACCTCGATGATCTGCGTGTCGATGATGCCCTGCGTGCCGGCGCGGTCGATGTACAGCTGCGGGGTGGTGATGCTGCGGAAGTTGGACGTCCGCGCGGAGTAGATGCGGTGCTTCAGGACCCCGTTCAGCGTGGCGTTCGTCGCCCAGTAGAGGACGTAGTCGTTCGTGGCCGGGTTCCAGATCGCCTCCGGGGCCCACGCGTTGCGGCCGTCGGGGATGGCGCCGGCGACGTTGAGCAGCCACGGCGCCGACCAGGTGACCAGGTCGGTGGACTCCCAGACGACGAGGTTGCGGCTGCCGTTGTTCTGGGCGGTGCTCCAGTCCTGGCCGCAGGAGATGCACAGGTCGGTGGCGATGATCCAGTACCGGTCGCCGGCCGGCGAGCGGACCAGGGACGGGTCGCGGACGCCCTTGGTGCCGACGGTGGAGCGCAGCACCAGCCCGCCGTTGTTCAGGTCGGTCCAGTGCAGGCCGTCCTTGCTGTGGGCGAGGTAGATCTGCTGGGCCGTCGACGACTCGCCGACGAAGTGGGCGAGGAGGTAGCCGGTGAACGGGTCGAGCGCGGCCGCCCTGGTCGCGGTCGCCAGCAGGAGGAGGCAGACGGCGGCCACTGTCGCGATGGCGCGCCTCATGAGGTGACCTTGAACGTGGCGTCCTGGCGGTCGGTGGCGGTGCTGATCGGGTCGATGCGCAGCACGTAGTTCGAGTGGCGCAGGTGCCGGTCGGGGAAGTTGTACGACCGGAACGACGACCACGTCGAGTCGGCCAGGCCGGCGACCCGGTAGAAGGTGGCGTCGGCGCGGAACGCGGCGGTGTTGTCGTTCGCGTCGAGGCGGATCTCGTAGTTGTAGTGGCGCAGGTACCGCGTCGGGTAGTTCACCGACTGGAACGACACGCCGGCGCCGTCGGCCAGGCCGGCCACCATGCGCCACAGCTGGTCCTGGTACGGGTCGAACGGGTAGGCGTCGATGCGGCCCACGTTGTTGGCGTGCCGCACGAAGCGGTCGGGGAAGTTCGACGACTTGAGCCGCACCCAGGCCGGCAGGCCCCAGCGGGAGACCACGGCGTTGTACTCGGCCGAGGTGACGCCCACGATCGAGCCGTGCTTGGCGTTCAGCGGCGGGGTGTAGTCACGCTGGTTGAGCACGCTCCACGCGTTGCCGCCGACGTTGGTGCTCGACCACGCGTAGTAGTCGTTGTTGACCGGGCTGAACGAGTCGCCCCACAGCCACCAGCCGGTGCCGACGTTGTTGCGCACGAGCATCGGCGCCTCCATGGCGCTGCCCTGGCGCAGGCCGGAGGTGTACGTCGTGTAGCTGTTCGCGGCGCCGGTCGAGGAGCGGGCGCCGTACGTGAGGCCGTTGCCGAGGTTCTTGTAGTACAGGTAGAACGTGCTGCCGTCGACGACGATGTCGCCGTCGAGGACGTTGAAGCCGGGGCTGAAGTACACCTGGTTGGCGCTGACCGTGCGGAAGTCCGACGTGTAGTTGACCATGAAGACGTCGGCGCCGTTGTTCGCCGAGTACACGATCCCGTACTGGCCACGGGACGCGTCCCAGAACGCCGTCGGCGCCCAGGTGTGGGTGTTCAGGGTGTGCATGCGGATCCGGCGGTACCCCGTGAAGCTCGTCAGGTCGGTCGAGTCCCACACGTGCAGGTACTGGTTGTTCTGCCCGAAGTCGGTGCCGTTGAGGTCGGTGGCCAGGACGACGAACGTGCCGTCCTGCTTGCGCAGCACGAACGGGTCGCGCAGGCCGAGCGTGCCCGCGGTCGGGGTGACGACCGGGTTGTTCTGGTTCAGCGGCGACCAGTTCAGGCCGTCGGTGCTCACCGCGAGGTGCAGGCCGTAGTTGGCGCCGGTCATGCTCGGCGACTCGGTGAAGTAGGCGAAGACGTAGGCGCTGTTCGCGGCGGCGGCGGACCCCGCGGTGGCGGCGACGCCGATCGTGGTGGCGGCGGCGGACAGACCGGTCAGCTGGACGAACGTTCGGCGGCTCAGGTGCACGATGGCGGTCCTCTCTGCGGGCCTCGCCGGTCGGCTGTTAGCGTTAACATTCTTGGGGTTTTGGACGGAACCGGCGGGAAGGGCTCGGCGCTGGGGTGTCAGCTTCTGCGGGGGTTCGGCTCATCGACGGCCGTATGGCGGACGGCTCGTTACGTGGGAGTGTTAGCGATAACACGGGTGGTGTCAAGCCTGGCGGACTGCCGGAAAGTGTCACACCCGGCGGATATCGTGACCCGGTGCATGAGGCAGACAGTCACGACCTGATCAAGGTCCACGGGGCCCGTGAGAACAATCTGAAGAACGTGAGCGTCGAGATCCCCAAGCGGCGCCTGACGGTGTTCACCGGGGTGTCGGGCTCGGGCAAGAGCTCGCTCGTGTTCGGCACGATCGCGGCCGAGTCGCAGCGGCTCATCAACGAGACCTACAGTGCCTTCGTCCAGGGCTTCATGCCGAGCCAGTCACGGCCCGACGTCGACCTGCTCGAGGGACTGACCACGGCGATCATCGTCGACCAGGAGCGGATGGGAGCCAACTCCCGCTCCACGGTCGGCACCGCGACCGACGCCAACGCGATGCTGCGCATCGTGTTCAGCCGGCTCGGCACGCCGAGCGCAGGTCCGGCGTTCCACTACAGCTTCAACGTCCCGGCCGGTGCCTGCCTGAAGTGCGAGGGCATGGGCACGACCAACGACATCGACCTCGACGAGCTGTTCGACCGCAGCAAGTCGCTCAACGACGGCGCGATCACCATCCCGGGTTACAACGCCGACGGCTGGCTCGTGCGCATCTTCGCCGCCTCCGGCTTCGTCGACGCCGACAAGCCGATCCGCGACTACAGCGAGCAGGAGCTGCACGACTTCCTCTACCACGAGCCGGTCAAGGTCAAGGTGGAGAACATCAACATGACGTATGAGGGGCTCGTCCCCCGCGTCCAGAAGTCGTTCCTGCAGAAGGACAAGGAGGCGCTGCAGCCGCACATCCGCGCCTTCGTCGACCGCGCGGTCACGTTCACGGCCTGCCCGGACTGCGGCGGCACGCGGCTCAACCAGGCGGCCCTCGCCTCGCGGATCGAGGGGCTCAACATCGCCGAGGCCTGCGGGATGCAGATCAGCGACCTCGCCGAGTGGGTCCGCTCGATCAAGGCGCCGTCGGTCGCGCCGGTGCTGGCCACGCTCCAGCAGACGCTCGACTCGTTCGTGGAGATCGGCCTGGGCTATCTCAGCCTCGACCGCCCCTCCGGCACGCTCTCCGGCGGCGAGGCCCAGCGCACGAAGATGATCCGCCACCTCGGGTCGAGCCTGACCGACGTGTCGTACATCTTCGACGAGCCCACGGTCGGCCTGCACCCGCACGACATCCAGCGAATGAACGGCCTGCTCGTCCGCCTGCGCGACAAGGGCAACACGGTGCTCGTCGTCGAGCACAAGCCGGAGACGATCGAGATCGCCGACCACGTCGTCGACCTCGGCCCGGGCGCCGGCGGCGCGGGCGGCACGGTCTGCTTCGAGGGCACCGTCGACGGGCTGCGCTCCAGCGGCACGCTGACCGGCCGCCACCTCGACTACCGGGCCACCCTCAAGCCCGACCCGCGCAAGCCCGCCGGCCAGTTGGAGATCCGCGGCGCGACCCGGCACAACCTGCAGGACGTGAGCGTCGACGTCCCGCTCGGCGTCCTGTGCGTCGTCACCGGTGTCGCCGGCTCGGGCAAGAGCTCGCTCATCCACGGATCGATCCCGAAGGGCGCGGGCGTGGTCTCGGTCGACCAGACCGCGATCCGCGGCTCCCGCCGCAGCAACCCGGCGACCTACACCGGCCTGCTCGACCCGATCCGCTCGGCGTTCGCCAAGGCCAACGGCGTGAAGCCGGCCCTGTTCAGCGCCAACTCGGCCGGCGCCTGCCCCAACTGCAACGGCGCCGGCGTCATCTACACCGACCTGGCCATGATGGCCGGCGTGTCGACGGTGTGCGAGGAGTGCGAGGGCAAGCGGTTCCAGGCCTCCGTCCTGGAGTACAAGCTGGGCGGCAAGGACATCAGCGAGGTCCTGGCGATGCCGGTGGCCGAGGCGGAGGGCTTCTTCGCCACGGGCAAGGCCAAGTCGGCCCCGGCCCACGCGATCCTGCTCCGCATGGCCGACGTCGGCCTCGGCTACCTGACCCTGGGCCAGCCCCTCACGACCCTCTCGGGCGGCGAGCGCCAGCGCCTGAAGCTGGCCATCCACATGGCCGACAAGGGCGGCATCTACGTCCTCGACGAGCCGACGACGGGCCTGCACCTGGCCGACGTCGAGCAGCTGCTGGGCCTCCTCGACCGCCTGGTCGACGCGGGCAAGTCGGTCATCGTCATCGAGCACCACCTGGCGGTGATGGCCCGCGCCGACTGGATCATCGACCTGGGCCCGGGCGCCGGCCACGACGGCGGCAAGGTGGTCTTCGAGGGCACCCCGGCCGACCTGGTCGCGGGCCGCTCGACGCTGACGGGCGAACACCTGGCCAAGTACGTCGACGCCTAACGGGTTCGGTCAGCGTTTGATCGACTGCTCCTGAACTTGGCGTGAGCCGGCGGCCGGTGAGGGTTGTCGTCGCGCGGTATTCCTGCCGGGAATGTTTTATTCCTGACAGGAATACCGTGCGGAAGCCACCTGCCCTCCGCACCGCCGCTTGCCGGCCTTGCCCACCGGGTCCGCGGGCGCCTCCGGTGCCGTTGGACCTCCGGTCTCGCCTGCGCCGTCCGCCAGCCGGCCTGCCGTGGGACCTTCGGCGGTCGACCGCCCCGCTGGGCCGCACGGCAGCGGCGCCCGGCCAGTCCTAGACCGCCGGCCCGGCACCTGAGACCGGGCTGGGTGTGGTTGTGGATCGTCGGCGGATCGGGCCAGTCCTGAGCCGCCGGCCCGGCACCTAAGGTCGGGCCGGGTGTGGGTGTGGGTGTGGGTGTGGATCGTCGGCGGATCTGGCCGGTGCTGGGCCGCCGGCCCGGCGCCTGGGACCGGCCGCGCGGAGGTCGGGCCGGGTTCGGGATCGTCAGCGTGCCGGGCCGCCCGGGAACGGTGTCGCCGGGGGCTGGACAAGTGGCGGGCCGGGGCGTGACCCGCGGGCGACCAGCAGGGCGACGCCGCTCGCCGCGGCGGCGAGCAGTCCGAACAGCGCCACCGGCAACTCGGCCACGAACGCCGTCCGCCAGCTCAGCGCCCGCACCACCACGCCGCCCGCAACCGGTCCCAGCACCAGAGCGGCGCCGAGGGCGAGCAGGAGCACCAGCCGGGCCGGGGAGCGCCGCACGTCCGTCCGGTCCGTCGCGGCGCCCGGGCCCGAAGGGATCGCGGGGGCAGTGGCCAGCTGCGTGGACAGGGCCAGGGCGGCGCCTGCCGCGGTGCCGGCGCCCAGGCCCGCGAGGACCCGGCCGGCCGCCATCACGGCCGCTCCCGGCGCGAACGCGCTCACGAGGGTGCCCACCAGCACGAGCACCAGGCCTGGCAGGGCGGTTGCCGTGGGGGCGCGGCGGCCCAGCAGGTGCCCGGGGGCGAACAGGGCAACGGCGGCCGCCGCGTACTGCACGGCCAGGATCGTGGTCAGCGCCGCCGAGGACAGGCCCAGGTCGCGCTGGATCGCTTCGGTCAACGGGCCGACCGGGGCCGTCAGCACGCCGGCGGCGAGCACTGCGCCCACCCCCGGGCCGATCAGGGACCACGGCGGGCGGGGCGGTACGGAGTGTCCGGGTGGAGCCATCCGGCGATTATATGCACCAGCGACGATATCGACGCAATGTGGTACGAAGCCGGAATGTGGTCAGGGTGTGAATGTCGCGGGCGGGAAGCGTGCACGGCGGCGGCCGGGGCGGGTCGGCGCCGTAGCGTCGTGAGCTGTGCAGACTGTTGACGTCCTCGTGGTGGGTGCGGGCCTCGCCGGCCTGCACACGGCCCGGCTGCTCGCGGAGCGCGGGCTGGGCGTGCTCGTGGTCGATCGGCGGCGGTCGCTGGCCTCCGGGATTCGCACGACCGGGATCTTCGTGCGGCGGACGCTCGACGACTTCGACGTGCCCGGGCATCTGCTGGGGCCGGGGGTGCGGGACGTGGTGCTGTACCCGCCGTCGCGCCGGGCGCCGGTCCGGCTCACGAGCGACCGGGACGAGTACCGGGTCGCCGACATGCCCGGGGTCTACGAGCACGCGCGCCGGGCCGCCGAACGCGCCGGGGCCCAGGTGCGGCTCGGGGTCCGCTACGAGGGGCTGGTGCACGACGTCGCCGAGCTCGCCGGCGAAGCGCAGGAACCGGTCCGGGTCCGGTTCGTCGTCGGAGCGGACGGTGCGCGGTCGCGGGTCGCGCGGGATCTCGGGCTCGACGTCAACCGGAGGCTGCTCGTCGGGGCCGAGATCGTCGAGCCGATCGCGGCCGGCAGCGGCGTTCCCACGTTCCACTGCGTGCTCGATCCGAGGATCGCGCCCGGCTATCTGGGGTGGGTCATCGACGACGGCCGACATGCTCACATCGGCATCGCCGGATATCAGCGCGCGATGCGCGGCGGGCTCCGGCAGCTGCTCGACCGCTTCGCCGCCGACGCGCCGGGCCGCGCCCGGCCCACCGGTGCGGCGGAGCGGCGTGGCGGGCCGATTCCCGTCGG
The DNA here is from genome assembly GCF_022095675.1 of Dactylosporangium sp. AC04546. Taxonomy (GTDB): domain Bacteria; phylum Actinomycetota; class Actinomycetes; order Mycobacteriales; family Micromonosporaceae; genus Dactylosporangium. The sequence continues at coordinate 17,900 of NZ_JAHYSG010000053.1, forward strand.
TGGGATCCTGCGCAGGCTTGCCTGCCCGCGCGGGCTGCTCGTCGGGGACGCCGCGGGCGCCGTATCGCCGCTCACCGCCGGTGGGCTCGATCCCTGCCTGCGGTTGTCCGAGCTGGCCGCGGACGTCGTCGTGCGGTACCTGCGCGACGGGGACGACACGGTCCTGCGCGCCTATGACGGGAGCGCGCTGCGCGAACGCTTCCGGGGGCGGCTCGCCCTGCGGCGGCTGTTCGCCGGGGTGCGCTCCCCCGCCGTCGCCGAGGCGGCCGTGGCTGCCCTGCGCACCGGAGCCGGGCGGGCGGCCGCGCGGCGTGTGCTGTTCGGGGACGGGTCGTTCCCCGACGTCAGGTTGCAGGCGCCGGGAACAGACACCCGCTACGCAGCTCCCGCGCCGTGACGTCCCGGGTGTGCCGTGCGTCGTCACGATGCCCCGTCAGGGAACCGCGACCAGTTGCTCGGCGATGCGCCGCAGGGCGCTGCTGAGGCGGTACTTCACCGTCCCCTCCGGAATGCCGAGCGCCACGCCGACCGCACCGGCTGATCGCCGCACCGGGGCCACTGGACGGGAATTGTGACGCGCGGCACAGCAACCGGACTGTGATCGACAAGTGATCGTTCGGGACCCATCCCGCACGGCAGCCGTCAGTACGATCCTCGCGCCATCCCACGACTAGAAAGAACTCGATGAAGCTCGCATGGGGACGGACCGCGGCGACGATCGTCGCGGTCACGATGATGTTCGGTACGACCGCCTGCGCCGGCCTGACGGACAGCGGCGCCTCGCCCGTCGCCGCACCGACCACCTCGAAGGCGCCGGAGCCGAAGCAGCTGCTGCTCGACTCGCTCGCGGAGTACGACAAGGGCGTCTACGGAGTGGAGTTCACCGGCCGGGACAACAAGGGCTCGGCCGCGATCGACGCCACCAAGAAGCAGGCGTACCTCAAGATGATCTCGACCGACCCGGACGCCGCGTTCACGATGGAGATCCTGCTCCTGGAGCCGGACGCCTACCTGAAGATGGACATGGGTGACCTGGCCAAGCAGGTGCCGGGCATGTCCCAGTTCAACGGCAAGACCTGGATGCACCTCGACAAGTCCAAGATCACCGATGCCGACAGCCTGGGCATCAAGCAGGACGACTCGGACATGCTCGACCTCACGGCCATGCTGAAGAGCGCGGAGGCGGTCCAGACGACCGGCGACGGCAAGTACACCGGCACCCTCGACCTGACCAAGGGCGAGGACACCCCGATGACCGACGAGGCCGTGGTCAGGGCCCTGGCCGACAAGGCCTCCGCCGTCCCGTTCACCGCGACCGTCGACGCCCAGGGCCGGTTCACCGACCTGACGATCGACGTGCCGGCCGCCGGCCAGACCAAGGCGCACAAGCTGACGCTCAAGGTCACGCAGTACGGCACCGTGAAGATCCCGGCCAAGCCGACCGGCAAGTCCGTCGTCGAGGCCCCGGCCAGCGCGTACGAGATGCTCAACGGCTGATCCAGCCGAGGCGGCCCGCCCTGTCAGAAGGGCGGGCCGCTGCCTGACATGATGTCGGCCATGAATGGCAGCGCCCATTACCAACTGTCCCTCGACGTCCGCGTCGCGGAGAGCCGGGTGCGCAGCACCGTCACGCTCGACGGCGAGGTGCTGTGCGAGCGCGACGAGCCGCTGCCGTTCGGTCGTGACGAGGTCTGGACGCTGATCGACCGGCCCGATGCCGCGGAGCGCCTGGGGCGGCTCGGGCAGCGGCTGTCGGCGGCGCTGTTCGACGCCGAGACGCTCGACCACCTCACCACGATCGTCACCGACGGAGCCCTCGTCGATGTCGTCGTCACCGGTGACGGGCCCGCCCACGAGCTGCCGTACGAGCTGATCCGGCTCACCGACCAGCGCGTCCTCGCCGCGGTCGAGGGAGTGCGGTTCACCCGCGCGGTCGCCGGCGTGGAGACCGCCGTGCAGCCGCCGGCGCCCGGGCCGCTGAAGATCCTGGTCGCGGTCGGCGCGCCCGAGCACACCGCGAACGTGGCGCTCGACGTCGAGGCCGAGATGCAGGCCATCATGAGCGTCGTCGACGGCCTGCGCCGGGTCGAGGTCACGATCCTCGAAGTGGCCGGGCCACAGGAGATCGCCGCGGCGCTGCGCCGCGACGCGTACCACGTGCTGCACCTGTCGGCCCACGGCTCGCCGCACGGCGTCGAGCTGGAGGACCGCGACGGCAACGCCGTGCAGGTCGGCGCCGAGGACCTGGTGCGGGTGCTGCGCCGCGGCGGCCGACCGCTCCCGCTCATCGTGCTGTCCAGCTGCGACGGCGCGGCCGACGCCTCCACCGGGCTGGCGGTGACACTGCTGCGGCACGGCGCGGAGCGGGTGATCGCGATGCAGACGTCGGTCAGCGACCGGTACGCGACCGGCCTGCTCACCCGCGTCTACCGCGCCCTGGCCGAGCAGAACCTCCCGGTGGCGGCCGCCCTCGCCGACGCGCGCGCCGCGCTCTTCGACGAGCCGGGACGCCCCGAGTACGCGGTGGCGACGCTCTTCGCCGCCGGTGACGGTCCATTGTGGAATACAGACGCGGATCCGGTACCACTGGAGAACCCGACCGACGCGCCGAGCGGAACCGGCGTGCGGGAGCTGGCCTTGGGTGACCTCGTCGGCCGGCGGGCCCTGCTGCGCACCGTGCTGCGGACGCTGCGCGACGACCTGCCGCCCGCCGCGGGTTCGGCCCTCGTCAACGGCGTCGTCCTGACCGGCGTCGCCGGCATCGGCAAGACCGCCCTGGCCGGGCGCGCGCTGAACCGGCTGCGCGAGGACGACGACGACCCGTGGGAGATCGTCGTGCACACGGCGGACGACGTCCCCGCCTTGGCGGAGGAGCTGCGCAGCCGGCGGGTACTGCTGCTCTTCGACGACTTCGAACGGCACCTCACGGTCGGCGGCGAGGCGTTCCACGACCCCGGTTTCGCCGACGCCTTCGCGGCGCTGTGCAAGGCGGCCGAGCGCGGCAAAATCCTGGTGACCAGCCGGCACCCGCTGCCGTGCGACGTGCCGCTGCTGCGGGTCGAGGTGCCGCGGATGGGCGACGCGGAGCTGGGCCGGCTGCTGCTGCGTCTGCCTGCGCTGCGCGACCTCGACCCCGACGATCGGGCCACCGTCCTGGAGACGGTCGGCGGCCACCCGCGGCTCGTCGAGTTCGTCGACGCGCTGCTGCACGGCGAGGGCGGCCGGGCCCGCCTGCCCGAGGTCACCGAGCGGCTGCGCGCCCTCGCCCGGCGCGAGCGGATCGCCCTGGCCCGCTCGGCCGCCGACGCGCCCGCCGCCGCCGACGCCGCCCGGCAGGCGGTCACGCTCGCGGCTCGCGACATGCTCGTCGAGGAGCTGGTCGGCCTGCTCGACGAGGCCGAGCGCGAGACGCTGCTGCAGGCGGCCGTGGTGCGGATACCCCTGACCGCTACGGACCTCGCCCTAGCTCTGCAGTCCGACCCGGACGGCACGGCCGGCGCGGATCTCGCCGCCCACCTTGTCCGGCTGCGGAGCCTCACGCTCGCGGCGGCCCACGGCGACGGCGTGCTCGTCGAGCCGTGGGTCCGCGCGGCCCTTGCCGGGCTGCAGGGCGACCGGCTGGCCGACCGGCGCCGGCGGGCCGCGGCGATGTGCGCGCAGGTCTTCGACGCCGGACGGGCCGACTTCGGCACCCTCACCGAGGCCGTCCACCACCTGCGGGTCCTCGACGCGCTCGACGAGCTGGCCGCGTTCGCCGAGCGGGTGCTGCCGCGCCTCGACGGGGACGCGACCGTCGCCTTGTTCCTCGACCCGGTGACCTCGGCCCTGCCGGAGGACCACCCCGCCTTCGCCGGCCTGGCCGGGCGGGAGCGCGACGCGCTCGAGGCCCTCGGCCGCACCGCCGACGCCGCCGCGCTCGGCGACCTGGTCATCGCGTGCCATCGCGCCGCGGCAAGGGTTGCGCCGAGCACCGCCGCCGGGAAGGAGCCGAGCACGGCCACCGCGGTCGAGCCGAGCACCGCCGCCGGGGAGGAGACGAGCACCGCCGCAGTCGAGCCGAGCGTGGCCGCTGCGGTTGAGTTGAGTGGGGCGCTCGACGTGCAGGGGCGGCTGTTGCGCCGGCTTGGGCGTACCGGCGACGCGCGTCGCTGCTACGCCGAGGCGCTCGACGTCGATGAGCGGCTCAGCGCGGGCGATCCCGCCGAAGGGCCGCTGCGCCGCAACGTCGGTCTGAGCCACGGGCGCCTTGCCCAGCTTGCCCTCGACTGCGGGGACCTCGACGACGCCCGCGCGTCGGGCGAGGCGGCGCTGGACATCCATCGGGCGCTCGCCGAGGCCTTCGCCGAGACGGCGGTGCTCCAGGTCGACCTGGCCAACGCCCTCGGCGTCCTGGCCGCGGTGCACCGCGCCCAGGGCGACCCGGCCACGGCGCGGGAACTGACCGAACAGGCGCTGGAGCTCTGGCGGCGCCTCACGGCCGCCGCCTCCGAGGAGGCCTCGTCACTGCAGGACGAGCTGGCCGGCTCGGTGGGCGCCCTGGCCGACCTGGTCCGCGCCGAGGGCACCGATCCCGCCCGCGCCCGGGAGCTCACGCTGGAGGCGGCGGGGATCATCGAGGGCCTGGCCGAGGCCGAGCCGGACAGCATCGCGCGCAAGCGGCAGCTGCTGAGCTCGTACTGGCGGCTGGCCGACATGGACGTCGAGGCCGGCGACCTCGCCTGCGCCGGCAACCACGTGGCGGCAGGGCTGTCCCTCGCCGAGCGCCTGGCCGGGGTCGACGAGGACAGCGTCGACGCCTGGCGCGACCTGGCCGAGGCGCTGCGCCGGACCGCCGGCCACGCGGCCGCGGGCGGGCACCCGGAGGAGGTACGGGGCAACCTCGAACGGGCGCTGGAGATCGCGGAGCGCCTGGTGCATCGCTTCCCCCGCGCCGCCGACCGGCACCGCGAGCTGGCCGCGGCCGCCGAGCGGCTGGGCGACTGGCTGCGCGAGACCGGCGACCACGTCACGGCTCGCGTACTGTTCCGGCAGGCTGTCGCCGCGTCACGGCGGCGGGCCGCGCTCGATCCGCACGACGCCGGCGCTCCCCTGGCCGAGGCGGCCCTGCACGCGCGCGTCGCCGAGCTGGACCTGGCGGCCGGGCACGACGGCCGGGCCCGTCAGCGGGGCCGGCGCGCCGTCGCGGTCATTGCTCGCAGCGAAGGCTGAATACGCGGCGCAGCGACGGCTGAGCGCGCGGCTCAGCGAGGGGTGACTAAGCGGCGTGTCGAGGTCGGCGTCGCCGCTGCTCGCAGCGGCGGGTGACCGCCCGGGCGGGCTACTCCTCGTGCTGGCGGATGACGCCGGTGGTGAGCTCGGCGCTGGCGATCATGCGGGTGATCTCGATGGGGGGCGAGCGGAACTCGGTCGCCACGACCGCGAACGGGTCGGCGAACCCGGTGGCGGTCTCGATCACGTAGCGGAAGCCGCGCGGCGAGCGCGGCGCGTCGCGGATCGCCCAGCGGGCGCCGTGCCGCACGATCATGTACTCGGCGACGAACGCGCCGAGGTCCGTGTGCAGCGTGACCCAGTCGTCCTGCTGGAACTGGCTGAGGTTCAGCCCCGACACGTACCGCTGCAGATAGGGCACCAGGACGAACGGGTCGGCGGCGACCGCCTGGGCGGGAGCGTCGAGCCCGCGCACCAGGGCCTCGAAGTTCTGATGAGACTCGCTCGCCCAGACCGGCAGATCCTCGCGGGCCTGAGCCGCGTTCTCGCTCATGAACATCCCATCGCTTAGCTGTGGATATTGGCGATGATACCAGCGCTGTCGAGGTATCTCAGCAGCTCAGGTGAGGGCGGGGCGCCCACGAACACCCAGCGCGGATCATAGGTCGGATCGGCGTTGCGCAGGGCGACGTCCTTGTTGATCTGCTCCTTGATCTTGTCGCTGAGCGGCACCTCCACCTTGACGGGGACATTCTGGCCGTCAACCTCGATCATCCGGTACGGCCCGTAGGTCTTGACCTCGACCGCGATCGTCTGCCCGTTGACGTGGACCGGGACGTCCACGTGGCGGCCGCCGGGCGTGGTGACCGGGAAGTCCGGGTCGTCGTTCATGTCCACCGGATAGTGCTGCGTTGGGTCGCCGCCCCACAGCTCGCGGACCCACTCCTCACCGCGCTGCCAGCGCTCCCGCACGTCCTTCGTGTTGACTACCTGGCTCCGCGTGCGCGTGGTGCTGCTGGGCGGCAGCGCGAGCGGCGGCCGGCCGGCCTGAGCGGCCTGCCCGGTCGTCTCCTGCGCCTGCGTGACGGTCTGCGCGTCGGCGGGCCGGACCCGCCTGGGCGAGTCGCCGCCGTCACCGCCGTGGGTGGTGTCGGCGCCGTCGCCGTCGGAGCCGTGCGGGTGCGTGCCCCCGCCGCCGGTCGTGGTCGGTCCGTGTGGTCTGCCCATCACCCTAGCCGTTCAGCAGCTTGGTCAGGTTGGTGAGGCTCATGATCAGCGCGGAGATGTAGGACAGGATGCGCCCGGCCCACTTGAGGACGGCGGCGACGATCTGTGCCGCGATCACCGGGATCGTGACGACGAAGATCGCCTCGACGGCCCACACGATGACGCGGGCCACCAGGTCGGCGATGAGGTCGCGGACGAGCTCGCGGGTGAACTGCACGAGCTCACCGGCGGCGTAGGTGGCCTCGGCCATGGCGACCGAGACGGCGCCGAGCCCGCTGAGCGCGTCGACGTTGTTGAGCATCAGCCCGTGGTACGCGTCGGAGGCCTCGCCGTGCCAGCTCGGCATGTCGGCGCCGAGCGCCCGCTGCAGGTCCTCGCCCATCTTGAACAGCGCGTCGGCCATGTTGTTCCAGGTCGCCCCGTGCGAGCGGACCACGTCGGGCATGCCGGTGAGCTGGTCGAGCATCTCGCGCAGGGGGTCGAAGTACTCCATCGCCCAGCCGAGGCCGTTGGCCAGCAGCGCGCTGAACGGGTCCATCACGGTGGAGGCGACCTCGAGGCCGAGGCCGGCGCCGGCCAGCACGTCGTCGACCCAGCCCTTGCTGTGGATCGCGTCGACCAGGCCCTGGATGCTCTCGCCCATCGACGAGCCGGTCCACGCCCGGCGGGTCGACTCGACCGAAGCGATCAGGGAGCCCTCGGTCATGACGTGCCGTACTTGTTCATGATGTCGCCGTTGTCGCTCTCGACCGCGTCGTAGGCGTTGGCGGTCATGTCCAGGCCCTGCAGGACGAGCATGAGGTTCTCCTGCACGTACGCGATCAGCTCGTCCTGCTTCGCGTGCCGGCTCTCCAGGATGGCGGAGATCCACCCGCACAGCAGCCCGTAGGCCTGGTCGTCCTGGCGGATGTGCGCGCTGGCGGTCTTGACCGCGTGGAACCGCGCGACCAGGTCCTCGATCTTGCTGGCGTGCGACCGGATCTCGGCCGTGTCGACCTTCATGCCGTCGGCCATGCCGTCACCACCGGTCCTGCGGCCGGTCCGGGGTCTGCTCCGATGCCTGGCCCGGCTCGCTCAGCCGCTCCCCGACCCGCTCGGCGATCGCCCGCCCGGTCGGTGAGCCGGGCATGGTCTCCTCGATGACCTCTCGGGACCGCGCGGCCAGCCGCGCCTTGGCCTCCTGCATGGTGGTCATGATCGTGCGGGCGACGACGTCGGGCGCGACCCGCTGGATGCGCTGCCCGAGCCGCAGGTCGACCAGCGCCCCGCTGACGTCGACGGTCACCTCGCACAGCCCGTTGGGGTCGGCCGCGGTCATCCGCAGGTCCCGCAGCCGGTCACTCATCGCCTGGGTCTCGGCGGCCATGCGGTCGATGCGGCCGCGCCACTCTGCGACCTGCTCCATCGCGCCGTCCGGATCCAGCAAGCCTCCGCTCACGACCCCCCCGTCCCCCGGCCTCGAGCCCCGGTCTGACTGGGTACGGTACCGCAGCACCTCACCCCCGGGTGACCTACGAAGACCGTCGATCCACCGGGTACCGCGTGCCCTCCGTCACAGGGACTTCAGGCCCGCGTCGGTCGGGGTGAAGCCGCCCGCATGGAGGTAGAAGTCGCGCAGGTGGGGCTCGAAGTCGACGTGCAGCCAGTCGCAGCCGGCCGCCCGGGCTCCCTCGGCCGCCAGCTCGACGAGCCGGGCGCCGATCCCCCGGCGGCGGGCCTCCGGGGCGACCATCGTGTCGAGGATGAACGCGTGGGCGCCGCCGTCCCAGGCCACGACGACGAAGCCCACGAGGTCGCCGTCCTCGCGGGCGCAGACCCAGCCGAGGGCGTGCCGGTCGAGCCTGGCGCGCCAGTCGCTGCGGCCGTCCCCGTCGAACGACCGGGCATGCAGCGCGGCGACCTCGGGGTCGCCGAAGTCGCCGCGCCATTCGTAGGTGAGGGTCATCGCAGCATCTTGGCGTACAGCGTGGTCGTCCACGCCGTCACGAGCGCCTGGGAAAGCAGCAGGAGGCGGAAGTCGCCGGCGGCGAAGGAGGCCACGTCGGCGGCGATCACCGCGACCGGCGTCGCGATCGTCCAGGCGAGCCAGCCGCGTTCACCCTGGCGCGCGAAGCGGCGGGCGAACACCACGAACGCGGCCAGGCCGGCGAGCCCGGCGACGCCCGGCCCCATCGAGTGGACCGTGCCGTGCCAGGTGACGGTGTCGGCGGTGCCGACCGGATAGCCGTTGATGGGGTCGGTCTGGAAGAGCCCCGCCACCAGCAGGCCGGCACCGCCGGCCCCGACGAGGACCGCCCCCCAGGTGCCGGCGCCGGCGCGGCGGAGGCCGACGGCGCCGGCCAGGCTGAGCAGCCCGCAGACGAAGAAGTTGGCGACCTGCACCCAGCCCTGGTCGCCGAGGACCAGCGAGCTGAGCGGGTGCCGGGCGGGGTCGAAGCCGTCGTGACTGTACGCCTGGATCAGCACGACGACGAGGAACAGCGGGCCGGCGACGGCTCCGGCGATCAGCAACGGCCGTGTGGCAACGACCGTCCGGACGTTCACAGCGGTGGTCATGCATTCAAAATAGGTGACCATTTGGTCACATGTCAACGCGGACTTGACCTCAACATTGGTTCAGGTTTTAGGCTCAGGGCGTGACGATCATTGCCGGGGCCGAGCTCGCGGAGCTCTTCCGGGGCGCGTTCCGGGCCTACCCCACCGGCGTGGCGGTCATCACCGCCCGCGGGCCGGCCGGGCCGGTCGGGCTGACCGCGTCGAGCGTCGCGTCGGTGTCGGTCGCGCCGCCCGCGCTGTCGTTCTCGGTGATGGACTCACCCTCGGCGCTCGTCATCGCGGCCGCGCCGAGCCTCGTGGTCAACCTGCTCGGCGCCGGGCACGCGGCGCTCGCCGCGGACTTCGCGCGGGCCGGCGGGCCCCGGTTCACCGCCGATCAGGGCTGGGAGACGCTGCCGACCGGGGAGCCGGTGCTCGCCGGCGCCGCCGCGGCCCTGCGGTGCGAGCCGCTGCACCGGGTGCCGGTCGGCGCCTCGACGCTCGTCGTCGCCCAGGTCACCGAGGTGTGGCCGGGCCCGCCGGGGCCGGCGCTGATCCACCACGAGCGGCGGTTCACCGCCACGACCTGAGTCAGCCCGCCAGGTCCTTGAGCCAGTCGCGGCTGGCCCGGGTGACCCGGCCGGGGACGCCCAGGCTGTCGAGGAGCTCGGCCGCCGCCTCCATCTCGTGGGTGCGGCGCACGGCGTGGACGCGGGAGCCGGTCACCAGGCGCTCCAGGGTCGCCGCGTCGGCGCGGACCAGCTCCTCGGCGATGTTGCCGGCCAGCCAGTCCTCCAGGCCGGCGGCGCGGCCCGCGGCCAGGGCCTCGACCACCGCGGCCGCCAGGCCCTTGTAGAACACGCTGCGCAGCAGCTTGCGGGTTGCGGCCACGCCGACCGGGCCGGGCAGCACGTCGACCGTGGCGCCGAACGTGCGCACCGCCGCGGCGAACGGTTCGGCGCCGGGGCCGCTCGCGGTCATCGCCGTGTACAGCCCGCGCGGCGGGACCGGGGCCATCAGCGCCACGTCGGCCACCACGGCCCGGTCGCCGGCGGCGGCGTGCACCGCCTCCTTCACGGCCGGGGCGGCGGTGTTCAGGTCGGCCCACACCGTGCCCGGCGCGCAGCCGGGCAGCCCCTGCGCCAGGGCGTCGAGCGCGTCGGCGGCGCTGTTCACGCTCAGGACCAGGCTCGCGTCGCGGCAGGCCTCGGCCGCGTCGGCGGCGTCGTGCACCCCGCCGGACGCGGTGACGCGCGGGTCGTAGCCGCGGACGGTCGCGCCGGCCTCGACCAGGTCGCGGGCGATGCGGCCGCCGGCCTCACCCAGGCCGAGCACGGCGACCGTGCTCATCGCAGCCCCGGCGTGTCGATGCCGCGCAGCGCCTCGATGACGCTCGCGATGTGGTCGCGCATCGCGGACTCGGCCGCCTTGGGGTCGCGCTCGCGGATGGCCTCGATGATGCGCTCGTGCTGGGGCAGCGACACCAGCGGGCGGCCGGGGTGCAGCGACAGCATGAACTGGTGCCGGACCAGCTGGCCGCGCAGCGTCTCGATGATGCCGTCCGCGGTGCGGTGCCCGGCGATCGTGCGGATGAGGGCGTGCAGGCGTTGGTTGAGGTCGCTGTACCGCCGGAACTCCCCCGCGGCCACGGCGCGCCGCATCAGCAGGCCGATCTCGTCGAGCTCGCTCGCCTGCTCGTCGGTCACCAGGATCGCGGCCTTCGCGGCGACGAGCCCCTCCAGGACCATGCGGACCTCGGTGATCTCGACGGCCTCGTCGAGCGACACCTTGCGGACCTGGGCGCCCTTGTTGCGCTGCACCTCGACCAGGCCGTCGGCGGCGAGCTCCTGCAGGGCGGTGCGGATGTTGAACCGGCTGACCCCGAAGCGCTCGCACAGCTGGGCCTCGACGAGGCGCTCACCGGGCAGGTACTCCCCGCCGAGGATCGCGGCGCGCAACAACTCACGCGCCTCCGCGGCCGAGGCACCCGACGCGCGCCGGCGCGATGGTGCGGACGGTTCGGGCATGCGTTCTCCGAGACTGGTGGTGCGGTCCGCGGCCAGTCTCGCAGTGTTCTGACACGATTGTCAACAATCCGGCTGACCGGGGAGCCGGGTCACGCGGGTGCCGTGAGGCGGCTGGCCGCGCGGCCGGCGCGGTAGCCGAAGACCACGGCTGGGGCGATCGTCGAGCCCGGGCCCGGGTACGTGCGGCCCATGACCGATGCGGTGGTGTTGCCGGCGGCGTACAGACCCTCGATGGCCGTGCCGCCGGCGCGCAGCACCCGGGCGTCGGCGTCCGTCAGCAGGCCGCCCTTCGTGCCGAGGTCGCCCGGGACCAGCTGGACCGCCGTGAACGGGCCCTTCTCCAGCGGGCCCAGGTTCGGGTTCGGCTTGACGCGCGGGTCGCCGTAGTAGTTGTCGTAGACGGTGCGGCCGCGACCGAAGTCCTCGTCCACCCCGCGACGGGCGAAGCCGTTGAACCGGGCCACCGTGGCGCGCAGGCGGTCCGGGGCGATGCCGAGCGCGGGGGCGAGCTCGTCGAGGGTCTTCGCGGTGTGGACGATGCCGGCGGCGCGCAGCTTCTTGGTGCCCTGGAGGAAGGCGTTGAAGAGGTACCGGCGGCGGTGCCGGGCGTCCACGATGAGCCAGCTGGGGACGGCGCCGTGCGACAGCATCGCGTGGCCGACGTCGATGTAGCTGGCGGACTCGTTGAGGTACCGCTGGCCGTCGCCGTCGACGATGATCCCGAAGGGCATCGAGCGTTCCGACAGCACGAACTGGGCGCCGTGGTCGGCGGTCGGCACCGACAGGCCCCACCAGGCGTCGTCCATGAGCTCCAGCCGGGCGCCGGCCGCCTCCGCGATACCGATCACCTCGCCCAGGTCGCCCGCGGCGGCGGACGTGTAGCCGGGGATCCCGTGGTACTTCTGGCGCCACTCGGTGTTGCGGGCGAACCCACCGGCGGCCAGGATCACGCCCCCGGTCGCCCGCACCCGCAGGTCACCCACGACCGCGCCGGTGACCGCCCCCGCCTCGTCGAGGACCAGCGAGCGCAGCGGGGTCTCCAGGAGCAGCTCGACCCGCTGGTGGATGAGGATCGCCATCAGGTTCGCGGTGAGCGCGCCGCCGATGCCGAACAGCCGCTTGCCGGTGACCAGCCCGCCGAGCGTGCGGAACACGAACCGGGCGCCGCGCACGAAGCCCGACGGGGTCGACCAGGCGCGCGACAGCAGCCACACGTCGTCGGTCTTCAGCGGCGCCGGGATGCTCTCGCGGCCGCGGAACGTGGCGAAGCGGTCGCCGAGCTTGCGGGTGTCGAACGGCTCGGCCTCGATGCCGCGGCCGGTCATGCCGCCGGGCCGGTCGGGGTAGTAGTCGGGGTAGTCCTTGGCCGCCGTCCAGCGGACGCCGAGGCGCTCCAGGAAGCGGTACACCTCGGGGACCGTCTCGACGAACGCGCGCCGGCGCTCGGGTGAGCTGGCCGGGCCGGCCTCGCCGATGGCGGCCGCCATGTAGGTGAGCGCCTTGTCGACCGAGTCGTCGAGGCCCAGCTTCGCCATGAGCGGGTTGGTCGGCATCCACAGGCCGCCGCCGCTCAGCGCGGTCGTGCCGCCCCACTTGTCCGTGCTCTCGACCAGCAGCACGGTCCGGCCGGCGTCGGCGGCGGTGATCGCCGCGGTCATCCCGGCCGCGCCGGTGCCGACCACCAGCACGTCGACCTCGCGGTCCCAGCGTTCGTCCACCGCACACCTCCAGTGCCTAGCCGATCGGCTAGGCAGGTAAGCTAGCCGATCGGCTACCTAGAGGCAAGGGCAAGATGAACGCATGAGCGCACGGGAACGGCTTCTCACCGCCGCCCTCGACCTGTTCGCCGAGTTCGGGGTCAGCGGGACGTCGCTGCAGATGATCGCCGACCGGCTGGGCGTGACGAAGGCGGCCGTCTACCACCAGTTCCCGACCAAGGAGGAGATCGTCCTCGCGGTCATCGGCCCGGCCCTCGACGCGCTCGCGAACATCGCCGACGCGGCCCAGGCCCGGCGCACCCCGGCGGCGCGGCGCGACATCGCGCTGCGCGGGGTCGTCGACCTGGTCGTGGAGCACCGCCGGGTGGCCGCCGTCATGCGCTTCGACCCGGTCGTGCAGCAGATCGTCACCGACCACCCGGCGATGGTCTCGATGCTGCGGATCCGCGAGCTGATCACCGGGCCCGACCCGGACACCGCGACCAGCGTCGCCGCCTCCATGATCAGCGGCGGGCTCATCGTCGCCGGCATCGACGCGGCCCTCGACGACCTCGACGACGACACGCTGCGCGAGCAGCTGCTCGACGCGGCCAACCGGCTGCTCAGCGCAGGCCGGCGAGGGGCGCGGCCCCGGACCTTCACCGCAGGTGCGTCGTGAACCAGCCGATCAGCTTCTCGTAGGCCTGGGCGGCGGCCTGCGGGGCGTAGCGCTGGCCGGTGTCGTTGAAGAACGCGTGGTCGGCGTCCGGGTACGTGACGATCTCGTGCGTCAGGCCGGCCTGCTCCAGCGCCTGGGTGGCGGCGTCGCGGCTGGCGTTGACCCGGGCGTCCTTCTCGGCGTAGATGCCCAGGACCGCGGCGCCCTTCGAGCCGGACAGGTCGCCACCGCCGGGGAACGGGCCGTAGAACGGCGCGGCGGCGCCGAGGCGCGGCTCGCCGGCCGCGAGGAGCTGCCAGGTCATGCCGCCGCCGAAGCAGAATCCCATCGCCGCCACCTGCCGGCCCGGTGCCCTGCGCAGCAGCTCGTCGACGGCGGCCCGGAGGTCGGCGACGAATCGTCCGGGCGCGGCCGCGTTGAGGGCGGCCGTGGCCTTGGCCGGGTCGGTGAACGTCGCCGCGCCGCCCTCCTCGGACAGCAGGTCGATGGCGAGGGCGGAGAAGCCGCTGGCGGCGAGGCGGCCGGCGACCGAGCGGATGTGGTCGGTGAGGCCGCGGTTCTCGTGGATGACGAGGACCGAGCCCTTCGGGTCGGCGGCCGCGGCCCAGGCGCCCTGCAGCGTGCCGCGCGGACCGGTGAAGGTGATCGCCTCGGTGGGCAGGCCGGTGGGAACGTCTCCCGACGGTGCCGGGGCCGCCGGCTTGCCGTTGGACTCGCACGCCGCCAGCATCGGGACCGCCACCGCCGCCCCGACGCCGAGCAGGGCGAGCCGGCGCAGTGCCTCACGGCGTTCGATGAGCCCGTCGGCGTAGTCGACGACGACCTCGGACGTCAGGTACCCGCTGATGTCGGCCATACCTCAACGTAACCCGCAGCGGGCATTTCGGTTCAGAACGCCCCAGGTTCATCCAGCAGCGCGAGGACGGCCGCCACGATCCGGTTCCGTTCGACCGGGTCGTCCCGCATCGCCGCGAGGGACCGGTCGTCGGCCGGGCCGGCCGCGGTACCGCCGAAGATCGTGCCGATCACGTCCACGACGACGGCGTGGGCGCCCTCGCCGCGGCCGATCCGCAGCCGGATCGCCTCGAACGCCTGGTGGGCCAGCACCCGCAGCTGCGCGTCGTCCTGCTCGTCGCGATCGACAAACGTGAACGCCGCGTGCTCGGCCGGGTGGCCCCGGTCATCCTCCAGCTGCCAGGCGACGGGCGTCTGCTTGTACCCGAGCGGCCCCTCGACGTACGCCTCGAACCACGCCGGACGCGTGCGCATCGCCGCCAGCACCGTCGCGAGGTCGCCGCGGATGCCCCCGCCGTCCCGGTCGTCGCGGAACTCGGCCCGCGCGATCCGCCACGCCTCGGTCGGCCACAGCTCGATGCCGGCCGTCACCGGGCTGCCCGCCCAGCTCAAGATCTTCAGGGCCAGCTCGCACAGCCAGCGGTCGCAGGCCAGCTCCTCGCCGAGCCAGCGCGGCAGCCGTGGCCGCTGCAGGGCGCCGACCGCCCCACGCCGGCGCCGGTACCCGTCGACCGTGGCCTGGCCGACCCGGCTGGCGATCCACGCCTCCAGGTCGCGGATCGGCAGCGTGGCCCGCCGCTCGACGTCGAAGACGACCGCCTCCATGTCGTCCTCGAAGCGGTCCATGCAGTCGTCGGTGAGGTGCCGTACCGAGGTCGCGCACGCGTGGTGGCCCCGGCGCAGCTCCATCCGCCGCGTCACGCGGGTGAACACGACCGGCATCGCGATCGTGTAGACCGCGCCGATCAGCCGCCGCCGCTGCACGCCCGTGTGCGCGGCGATCGTGCCGCTGAGCCGGCCGTGCCGACTGAGCTCCCGGACCTCTGCGATCGCTGCCTCGTCACCGCGCGGCGGCATCACGGTCCCCTTTCCGTAACGGCATGCGGACTGCGCGTACGCCATCTTGGATGGAAGCAGAACCGGACGGCACAGCACAACGGGGCCGTTCTCGCCGCCACCCGGGCAGGGTCGGCCACCCGACCGGCCGGTGCGGTGGTCCCCCGGGCGACGGTCCGTCAGTATTGGGCTGTACCACAGACGCGCCGGAGGTCCAACCATGCCGTTACCCGAGCCGCCCGCCGAGCCCTCCGCGGACGACCAGGTCGTCAACCTGCTCCACGACGCGTTGCGGGGCGCCCGGCAGGCGGCCCTCGACGAGGGGCGTGACCCGGAGGAGATCACCGCCGACATCACCGAGAAGGTCGAACGGCTGCGCCGGCTCAACGCCTCCGGCTGGCCGTCACAGAGCTAAGGCCTGTCGGTCGCCAGGATCGACCAGATCTGCGTGTCGTGCCGGACGCCCTTGTAGAGGTACGACTCCCGCATGACCCCGTCGAGGCGCATGCCGAGCCGCCGGGCGACGTTCGAGCTGGCCGTGTTGTCGGTGCGGCAGTGCCACTCGACCCGGTGCAGGCCACGGACCCGGAAGGCCCAGTCGATCAGCACCCGGACCGCGGCGGTGACCAGCCCGCGGCCCTGCCCCGCCGGCTCCAGCCACACCCCCACCTCGGCCACGCCGCCCTCGGCGTCGAACGAGACGAACATCGTGCCGCCGACCAGCTTCCCGTCGAGCCAGATCCCGAAGATCCGGCCCGCGTCCCGCGCCTGGAGGTCGGCGTAGCGCTGGAGGGTCTGCCGGGTCGTCACCAGGTCGGTGCTCCGCCCGGCCCACGGGATCCACGGGTCGACGACCTCGCGGGCCCGATCCATGTGCGCCAAGAACTCCTCGGCCTGCCACGGCTCCAGGGGCCGCAGCTCGGCGGCACCGTCGGCGAGCGGAACGCTGAACATCCCGCCAACCTACGTTGACAACATCCGTCGATGGATGGAGGGTGGATCCATGCGCTTCCGGCGATTTGTGGCGTTTTCCGCGGCCCTGGTCACCGTCCTGGCGGGCTGGCCCGCGCCGGCCTCGGCCGACCCGGTGCCGAACATGACGCTCGAGGAGAAGGTCGGGCAGCTGTTCGTGACCTACGTCTACGGCGCGAGTGCCAGCAGTACCGAGGCCGCCGACGTCGCGGCGAACCAGGCCGCGTTCGGCGTGAGCACCGGCGCGGAGGCCGTCGCCCGCTACCACCTCGGCGGCGTGATCTACTTCAGCTGGAGCCGCAACCTGGGCACGCCGGCCCAGATCGCCGAGCTGTCCAACGGCTTGCAGGGTGCCGCTTCGGTACCGCTGCTGATCAGCACCGACCAGGAGGGCGGGGTCGTCAACCGGATCGGTGCCCCGCTCGCGGTCTCCCCCGGCAACATGGCGGTCGGCGCCACCTTCGACCCGCTCACGGCGACGAGGGTCGCCCGGGTCAGCGGCACCGAGCTGCGCGCGCTCGGCATCAACATGGTCGACGCCCCGGTCGTCGACGTGAACACCAACCCGCGCAACACGGCCGACGGCCCGCGGGCGTTCGGCGACCGCACCGCCCACGTCGCGCTGTTCGGCGCGGCCGCCGCCGCCGGCTACCGGCTGGCCGGGATCGGCGCCCAGGCCAAGCACTTCCCCGGCCTCGGCGACACGACGGTGAACACCGACAACGGCGTCGCCGTCACCAACGAGTCCCGCGCCGAGATCCTGGCCACCCACGTCCCGCCGTTCCAGGCCGCCATCGCCGCGGGCGTGCCGAGCATCATGACGGCCCACATCGTGGCGCCGTCGCTCGACCCGTCCGGCCGCCCGGCCAGCCTGTCGAAGCCGATCGTCACCGGCCTGCTGCGCGACCGCCTGCACTTCGACGGCGTGGTCATCACCGACGCCCTGGACGCGGCCGCCCTGGCCGGCCTGACCACCGAGCAGATCGTGCTCCAGGCCCTCGACGCGGGCGTCGACCAGCTCCTCATGCCCCGCAACCTGCCGGCCGCCTACCAGGCCGTGCTCGACGCGGTCCGCAACGGCACCCTGTCCGAGGCCCGGATCGACCGCTCGGTCCGCCGCATCCTGCGGATGAAGCGCGACCTGGACCTGTGGCAGCATCGGTACGTCCCGGCGCCCGTGGTCGGCACGCCCTCCGCACTCTCGACGATGGCGGACGCCGCGGCCGGCTCGATCACGGCCCTGCGCACCGGCGCCCCGCTCCCCCTGCGCTCCGGCACGGTCCTGGTCACCGGCTGGGGCGTTTCGACGACGCAGACCCTCACGACGGCCCTGACGGCCCGCGGCCTGGCGGCGACCCGCCTCTACACGGGCTCCCCGTCGGACGCGCTGATCGCCCAGGCGGTGGCCGCCGCCTCGACGGCCGACGCGACGGTGGTGACGACGTACAACGCCTGGTCGGACCCGACCCAGCAGCGCCTGGTGGCGGCCCTGCTGGCCACGGGCCGGCCAGTGGTGGTGGCGTCGGTCGGCGGCCCGTACGACATCGCCTACTTCCCGGCGGCCCCGGTCTACCTGGCGGCCTACGGCTACCAGCCCCCGTCGCTGAACGCACTGGCCGACGTCCTCACGGGCGCGGCCCCGGCAAAGGGCCGCCTCCCGGTGACGATCCGCACCCAGGACGGCGCCACGGTCCTCTTCCCGTTCGGCAGTTCCGTCCACAGTGGATGACAGCGGTTCACAAGGGTGATCACCGGGAGTCGAACCCGAACCTCCAGAGCCACAATCTGGCGTGCACAACCCGTACACCATGAACACCACGGTCGGCTCCACCGGCATCGCGGGTGATCGCGAAGACTTGTGACCATCGACCACCTCGATCGCGAAGAGTTCTGGCACCGTAGGCGACCAGAACTCTTCGGGATCATGAGCGCGGACCTGGTGGCGCAGCGGCCAGACCGGCCGCCGGTGCAACAATGCTTCGCGATCGTGCGCCGCGCCAGGATCGAACTGGCGTCCCCGGTTTAAGAGACCGGTGCTAACCCACTCAGCTAGCGGCGCATGGATGTTGCTCGTCGGGCTGGCCGGATTCGAACCGGCGGCCTCCGCCTCCCGAAGACGGCGCGCTGAACCAAGCTGCGCTACAACCCGAATGCGTACCCCTGGCGAGAGTCGAACTCGCATACCCACAGTTTCGTAAACTGCTGCTCATCCGTTGAGCTACAGGGGCGTTGTGCTGCGTACCCGACCAGGGATTCGAACCCTGAACCTCCGCGATCTGAGCGCGGCGCCTCTTCCGTTGGGCCAGACGGGCTTGGATGGACAACCTCGGTATCGAACCGAGCGGGCGCTGTTTGCAAGACAGCACTGCGCACCTGCGCGTCGCCCACAGAGCCGGCGGGGAGGCTTGAACTCCCTCCTCGCGATTACGAGTCGCGTGCACCACCTGTCGTGCTGCACCGGCGTGGTTTCCTGACGAGCCGAGACCGAGATTCGAACTCGGGACCTTCCGCGTACCGGGCGGACGCTCTGACCTGACTGAGCTACATCGGCAATCCTGCTGGGAGCGGAGGACTCGAACCTCCACGGCCGGAACCAAAGTCCGGTGGCCTGCCGTTAGCCGAGCTCCCAATCTCGGCACAACCGTGCCCCGCGCCCGGATCGAACGGGCAACCTCCGGTGCTTCACGCCGGTGCTTCTGCCTTCTGAGCTTGCCGGGCAAGGAACAACGTGGAGTCGCGGGGAATTGAACCCCGGCCTTCGGTCTGCCGAGCCGATGCTCTACCAACTGAGCTACAACCCCATGGTCCCGCGCCTGCGACGCGGGATGACACAGTCGGGAACCGGGGAGTCGAACCCCGCACTTCCTGGTCCCAGGCCAGGTCCGGTCACCGAGCCGGTCGTTCCCGATACAACCGCTGCATCCACTGTGGACTTGTCAACGAACGGAGGCGTGCTTGTCTGCGGGACCGGCGCATCGCCGTCCCTGTGCGGAAAAAGAAGAACCGCCCGGTCCCTGTCGGGAGCGGGCGGTCGAAGGATGCGCGTGACGCTTATCCTCGACGCCGTCCCAGGGCGAGATGCTTCGGTCGGAAGGCCGCGGCGGCCGTGGGCAGCGCGGCACCGAACGCCGGCAGCTGCCGGGGTTGGGTGGCGGTCCACGTCGTCATCGGTCTGCTCCTTCGAAGCTTGGGCTCTCGCTGTACATCAACCAAGGTACGCGCCGGATCCAAAGCAGGCAACGCTTTTTCGTGCCACCGACCGATTCCTGACCGGCGGCGGGCTGCGTGTTCGCTGAACTCGATGACCTGCCGCGTAGGGCTCATGCGAACAGCCGCACCAGCCGGGGGCAGCGCCGACTGACCTCGGGCTCTTCCCCCACACGGCGTCAGTCGAGGTCGGCACGCCCGCAGCGTAGACCGCGACTGATCGGGCCGGGCGGCGTGACATGCTTGGGGGCATGCGACGGTGGTGGATCGTCAGCGGGGTCGTGGTCGTCGTGCTTGCCGGGGTCGGGGCCGTTGCCTGGTGGCGGGGGTGGTTCGCCGACCCCACCGTTGAGGATGCCCCGACCGTAGCGGCTGACGTCGAGGTCGTCGCCCGCCATCTTGAAGCGCCGTGGGGGCTTGCGTTTCTGGCCGACGGGTCGGCGCTCGTCACCGAGCGCGACAGTGCCCGCATCCTCAAGGTCACCGCGAGCGGGGCGGTGACCGAGGTGCAGAAGATCGCCGAGGCCCGGCCGCGCGGTGAGGGCGGGCTGCTCGGCATCGCGGTGCGTGACGACTGGGTGTACGTCTACTACACCGCCGAGGACGACAACCGGGTCGCCCGGATGCGCCTGGGCGAGCCACCGCAGCCCATTCTCACCGGCATCCCGAAGGCCGGCAACCACAACGGCGGGCGGATCGCGTTCGGGCCCGACGGGATGCTGTACATCGGGACGGGCGACGCCGCCCAGTCCAGCCGCTCGCAGGACCGGGCCAACCTCGGCGGCAAGATCCTGCGGGTCACGCCCGAGGGGCGGCCCGCGCCGGGCAGCCCGTTCGGCGACAGTCCGGTGTGGACACTCGGCCACCGTAACGTGCAGGGACTGGCCTGGGACGCCGACGGGCGGATGTTCGCGACCGAGTTCGGGCAGAACCGCTACGACGAGCTCAACCGGATCGAGCCGGGCCGCAACTACGGCTGGCCCGAGGTCGAGGGTAAGGGCGGCGACAGCCGGTACGCCGACCCTGTCGCCACGTTCGCCACCGACGACGCGTCGCCGAGCGGCCTGGCCATCGCCGGCGGCCGGGCCTACGTGGCGTGCCTGCGCGGCCAGAAGGTGTACCGCCTGGGCCTCGACGGCGGCGACCCGCAGGCCCTGCTGGCCGGCCGGTACGGGCGGATCCGGCACGTCGCGGCCGCCCCCGACGGCTCGCTGTGGGTGCTGACGTCGAACCGCGACGGCCGGGGCCAGCCGGAGGACGACGACGACCGCATCCTCCGGCTCCGGCCACCGGCTTAGGCCGGCAGCGGCAGGTGCCGGGTCGGTGGTGGGCTCACCGTCGGCGGTGGCAGCATCGCCCTTGGGCAGCGGCTGGCCGTTGTTGCGGTACTGCGCGATCCGGCCGACGGCGATCCCGGCGTGGCCAAGTCGCCGCCGACCAGATGGGAGCCTAGGCGCCTCGGGTCTTCCAGGCCTCCCAGAGGCGGGCGTAGGCGCCGCCCGCGGCGACCAGCTCGGCATGGTTGCCCTCCTCCACCACCTTGCCGCCGTCGAGCACCACGATCCGGTCCGCCGCCGCGGCCTGCGTGAGCCGGTGCGCGACGACGAGCGTCGTGCGGCCCTCCGTCGCGGCCAACGCGGAGCGCTCCAGGTCCCGCGCGCCCAGGCTGCCGGCCTCGGCGGTCGCCTCGTCGAGGATCGCGATCGGCGGGTCGGCCAGCACCACCCGGGCCAGGGCGAGCTGCTGGGCCTGCGCGGCCGTCAACGCGTGGCCGCCCTCCCCCACCACGGTCGCCAGCCCGTCCGGCAGCGCCCGCGCCCAGTCGAGCGCGCCGACCGTCGCCAGGGCCGCCTCCGCCTCCGCGTCGGTCGCCTCCGGCCGGGCCAGCCGCAGGTCCTCGACCAGCGGCCCGGCGAACACGTGCGTCTCCTGGGTGACGATCGCCGTGCAAGCCCGCAGGCCGTCGGGGTCGCGGGCCACGCCGCCGACGCTCACCGTGCCCGCGCGGGGCCGCAGCAGGCCGGCGGCCAGCGCGGCGAGGGTCGTCTTGCCGGCGCCGGTCGACCCGACCAGCGCCACGCGTGTGCCCGGCCCGACCCGGACCGTCACGCCGTGCAGCACGTCGTCGCCGTCGTCGTAACCGAACCGCACACCGTCGAGGACCAGTTCCGGTGCATCCGGTGCGATGGTCACGCCCTCGCCGGTCTCCTGCGGGATCGTCACCACACCCACCAGCCGGGCCAGCGCCGCGCCGCCCGCCTGGATCTCGGCGAAACTGAACAGCAGCCCGCCGATCGGGTTGAACAGCCGGTGGAACAGCACCGCGGCCGCCGCTGTCTGCCCCACCGTGACCTGGCCGGCCCGCACCAGGAACCAGCCCACGACCACGATCGAGGCCACGCCCACGAACTCGGCCCGGTTGACCCGGGCGACCAGCCGCGTGAACAGCCGGAACACACCCACGGCGAGGTCCCGGGCGCGGGCCGACGCCGCGTCGATGCCGCGCAGGTGGCGCTCCTCCAGGCGGTACGCGTGCACCGTCGGCCGCCCGAGCATGCTCTCCACCAGCAGGCGCGAACGGTCGGCGATCGCCTCCCGCTCGGCCGCGTACACCGGGGCCGAGCGCGGCAGGTACCAGCGCAGGCCGAGCGCGTACATCGGCAGGGCCACCGCGCCGGCCAGGCCCAGGCGCCAGTCGATGCCGGTCATCGCGGCCAGGCTCAGCACTGCCAGCAGTACCGATGAGATCATCGTCGGCAGGATCTCGGACACGACCCGGCCGACCGCCGCGACGTCCGGACCGACCCGCGACAGCAGGTCGCCGCGGCCCGCGCGGTCCAGGGTCGCGGCCGGCAGCCGCAGCGCCCGCTCCACCGTCGCCTCCCGCAGCGCGGCCAGGATGTGGCCGCCGGCCCGGGCCACCAGGTACGCCGCGAGACCGGTCGTCGCCCCCGCCACCAGCGCGGCGACGCCGATCACGGCCCCGATCCCGGCGATCGTCCCGGCCGGCGCGCCGGCGCGGACCCGGTCGACGAGCTCGCCGAGCGCGCTCACCGGCACGACCGACGCGGCCGCGCCCAGCAGGCCGACCCCGACGGTCAGGCCGACCTCGAGCCGGCGCCGGCCCAGCTCGCGGCGCAGCCAGCGCCAGGCCTCGCGCCCGGTCGCGACGGGAAGCGTCATCGCAGCACCGCCGCGCGGCTGACGTCGGCAAGCGTCATCGCGTGGGTGACTTCGGGACGCGTCATCGCAGCACCGCCGCGCGGTACGTGGCGTCGGCCGCGCCCAGCGTCTCGTGCGTGCCCTCGGCCGTCGCCTGCCCCGCGTCGACGACCACGACCCGGTCGGCGACGGCCAGCAGCGCCGGGCTGCTCGTCACGACCAGCGTCGTCAGCCCGCTGCGCAGCGCCCGCACCCCGCGGGCGATCGACTGCTCGGTGACCGCGTCCACCGCCGTCGTCGGGTCGTGCAGCACCAGCACCGGCGGCCGGGCCAGCAGCGCCCGCGCGAGCGCCAGCCGCTGCCGCTGCCCGCCCGACAGCCCCGCCCCCCGCTCATCGACCGCATGGTGCGCCGCGACCACCTCGTCGGCCGCGGCCGCCCGGACCGCGGCGTCCAGCCCGTCGTCGTCCGCGGCACTGCCCGGGTCGAGGTTCTCCGCGACGGTACCGGCGAACAGGTCGGTGTTGTGCGGCTCCACGAGCAGCGTCGCGCGGGCGTGGGCCAGGTCGAGGTCGTGCAGCGGGACGCCGCCGAGGCGCACCTGGCCGTCGTACTCCCCCGGCGCCGCCCGTCCGGCGAGCACCTGCATGAGGGCGTCGGCGTCCCCCGGCCGGTACACGGCGACGCCCACGAACTCCCCGTGCTTGATCGTGAGGTGGAGGCCGTCGAGCGACCCGTGCCGCAGCGCGTCGATCTCCAGGTTCAGCGGTCTGCTGGTTCGCGTCGCTCCCGCCGGGAGCACAGGCTCGGCACCGAGCACCAGCGCGACCCGCTCGGCCGACCCGCGGGCCTCGGCCACCCAGCTCGGGATGATGGCGAGCAGTCCGAGCGGCTCCATCAGAAACTGGGCGAGCCCGATCACCGCGATCAGCTCCCCGACCGTGATCCGCCCGGTCAGCGCGAACCACCCGGCGAGCACCGCGACCCCGCAGGCGAGCAGCCCGCTGGCCGCGGTGGACGCGGCGAGGTAGCTCCCCTGGGTCCGCGCGGCCCGCAGTGAGGCGTGCATCGACGCCTGGCTGACGCTCCGGTACCGCCGCGCCGCGGCACGCTCCGCCCCGACACCTTTGAGGGGCCGGATCCCGGCGACGAGGTCGGTCGCCAGCGCCGCGGCCCGCCCGGCCAGCTCCTGCTGCGCCTCGACCCGCCGCGTGATCCGCGGCGCCGCGAACTGCAGCCCGGCCAGCACCACGGGCGTCCCGACGAGCACGGCAACCCCGAGCCGCCAGTCGACGGCGATGAGCACGACCCCGCTCACGATCGTGGCGGTGAGGGCCCCGGCGATCCGCGGCACGTAGTCGAGCAGGTACGAGACGTTGTCCGCATCGGTCGAGGCGACGGTGAGCAGCTCGCCGGCCCGCAGCTCGGTCCGGATCCCGCGCGGATGCAGAATCTTGGCGGCGAGCTCGTCGCGGAGCACGTACGCCTCGTCGGCGATGGCCTGCATGAGCTGCCGGGCCCCGCAGCGGTAGCACATGGTGAGCGCGGTGAAGAGCACCCCGAGCGCCGCGACCCATCCCACGAGCGCGAGGCCGTCACCGGGCGCGACGGCGCGGTCGATCCCGACCCCGATGAGGATGGGGACGGTGGCCTCGCAGAGCTGATGCCCACAGATGAGCAGCGTCCCGAGCCCGAGCCGCCGCCGGTTCCGCCGGAGCGCGGTCCGCAGAGTCCCCGGCCCGGTAGGCGTGCCGCTCGGCATCGCGACGTCCTCCTCGCCTGTCACCGGCACAAGCCGCGCGCCGTGCTCCGCCCGGGCTTCACTCATCCGGGCCAAAGTCAGGGAAGACTAACCTAACTTCACCGCTGCCGGGAGAGGCCGCCTGAGACAGCGATCAACACCACGCTCGCCGAGCCCGCCGCGTGGCCCGCCACACCCGCTCAAGCTTCCTAGGAACCTAGTTTGCAAGCCTCAGTCGGGGAGTTGGTGCAGGAGGAAGATGCCGCCCAGCGCCGGGCGGTCGCCGCGCTCGTGATCGGTCGCCACATATTCGTCGAGGATCGCCAGGATTCTGCGGTCCAGCTCGGCGATCTCGTCGGCGGACAGGTGGAGGGTGAAGCGCTCGTACAGGCGGACCGACGCCGGGCCCGCCTCGCGGAGCTCCTCCGTGAAGGCCGCCACCGGCGCGTACGCCGTGTCGGGGTCGGCGTCCACCAGCGGGCCGTCGAGCCACCACGTCATGCCGGTCGAACGGTACGGCTTCTCGAGCGCGCCGCTCTCCCCCGCCCGCACGGGCGCCGCCTCGAGCAGGCCGGCCGCCGCGAGCATCTTGACGTGATAGAGGACCGTGCCCGGGTCACGGTCCAGGCGGTCGGCGAGCTGCTTGTTCGTCAGCTCGTGGTCCTGGCAGAGCCGCAGGATCCGCAGCCGCAGGGGATGACCCAGCGCCTTGGCCTCCTGGGCGGTCGCCGGACGGCGTCGAGGTGCTTCGCTCACGCCTCATCGTACGGTACTAGTGGAAAATCTTCCCATCGATGGAGTATTTTCCATCAGTATGACGCGCGCGTATCGGCTCGTGTGGAGTGCCGCCGCCCTCTCCGGGCTGGCCGACGGAGTGCTCAAGGTGGCGTTGCCGCTGGTCGCGGTCGGGGTCACCCGGTCGCCCGCCCTCGTGGCGGGGCTCGCCTTCGCGGTCACGCTGCCGTGGCTGCTGTTCGCGCTGCCGGCCGGCGCGTTCGTCGACCGGGTCGACCGGCGCCGCGCGATGGCAGGCGCCAACACCCTGCGCGCGGTCCTCCTGGGCGCGCTCGTCGCCGGCCTGCTCGCCGGCGTCGCGACGATCTGGCTGCTGTACCTCGTCGCCTTCTGCGTCGGCATCGCCGAGACCGTCCACGACACGGCGGCGCAGTCGATCGTCCCGCAGGTCGTCGCGCGCGACCGGCTGCCGGTGGCGAACGCCCGGCTGTACGCGGCCGAGCTCACCGCGAACCAGTTCGCCGGCCCGCCGCTCGCCGGCGCGCTGGTCGTGGCGGGCGCGGCGGCGCCGTTCGTGGGCGCGACCGGGCTGTGGCTGGCCGCGGCCGCCGCCCTGCTGCCGATGCGCGGCTCGTTCCGGGTCGCGCGCCCGCCGGACGCGGCCGGCGCCGGGATCCGGGCGGAGATCGTGGAGGGCGTCCGCTGGCTGTGGCGGCAGCGCCTCCTGCGGACGTTCGCGGCGATGGTCGGCGTCTCGAACTTCGCGTCCAACGCCGCCTTCGCGGTGCTCGTCGTGTACGCCGTCGGGCCGGGCTCGGCGATGGGCCTGTCCGCCCCGGAGTACGGCTGGCTCCTGACGGCCCTCGCGGTCGGCAGCCTGCTCGGCTCGCTGCTCTCCGGCCCGGTCGTCCGCGCGCTGGGCCGGGCCCGTGGGCTCGCCGTGGCCCTGACGACCGCGGCCGCGCTGGTCGGCGTCCCGGCCCTGACGACGAACCCGTTCACCATCAGCGCGTCGTTCGTGGTCGGCGGCGCCGGCATCGTGATCGCGAACGTCGTCATGGTGTCGCTGCGCCAGTCCATCACCCCGGACCACCTGCTCGGCCGGGTCAACAGCTGCTACCGCCTGGTCGCCTGGGGCACGATGCCCCTGGGCGCGGCGACGGGCGGCCTGCTCGCCGAGGCCTTCGGCGTGCGCCCGGTGTTCGCGATCATGGGCGTGCTCGTGCTGACGACCCTGCTCGGCCTGCGCACCGCCACGAACGCCGCGATGGAGGCCGCCGAAGCCGCCGCGGACGTCGTGGTACCGGCGCAGCCGACGGCAGCAACCCCGGCCGGCGAGGACGCCGAAGGGCGCCCGTCCGGTGCCCGCCCCGGGACGTGAGCCCGACCGTGCCTCGCAGGCCGGGCCGCTACAGTGGCGCGAGTGATCGCGACGATGGTGGTGGCCGGCGTCCTGGCCGTGCTCTACGTGATGCTCATCGCCCGGCAGCTGCGCGCGGCGCGGGCCGAGGGCGGGGTCTCCGACCGCAGCCACCGGCTCGCCGACATCGAGTGCGAGGCCGTGTACCGCCGGCTGACCGGAACCCTCGACCGCGCCGAGTACCGCGACACGATGGCAGCCGTCGCCGCGCACGACGGCATCGAACGGCCCGTGTTCGTGCCAGAGTGACGTCCATGGACGATTTCCGGCTCGGCCCGATCGGCCAGATCTCCCGGCAGGTGACCGACGTGCAGGAGGCCGTGCGGTGGTACCGCGACGTGCTCGGCCTGCCGCACCTGTACACCTTCGGCGACCTGGCGTTCTTCGACTGCGACGGCACCCGCCTGTTCCTCACGACCGGCTCGGCTGCCGAGTCGATCCTGTACTTCCGCGTCCCCGACGTCCACGCCGCCCACGCCACCCTCTCCGGCCGCGGCGTCACGTTCGAGGGCGAGCCCCACATGATCCACCGTCACGAGGACGGCACGGAGGAGTGGATGGCCTTCTTCCGCGACCCCGACGGCGGCCTGCTCGCCGTCATGTCCACCCGCTCACCGACGTAGGACCAGAGCCGATCCCGCGCGGCCGGCCGCCGCCGACGGCCGGCCGCGCCCGGTCGTCAGTGCCCGGCGGCCTCCAGCTCCGGGCGCTCGGGTAACCAGGTCGCCTCGGCGTACGCGCGCTCGGCCGCGTCCGCGTACACCGCCGTGGCCAGCCAGGCCTGCGCGAACGCCGCCCCGTCGTCGTCGGACAGCCGCCCGAACGGGTCCCGCGTGCGGTTGCCGGCCGCCAGCGCGAGCCCGTCGAGCAGTTCCGCGCCCGTGTCGAGCCGGGCCCGCCGCAGCCGGTCGGCGTCGGTCGGGCCGCGCCCGCGGCTGAGCCCGACCACCATCCGGCCGCCGGACACCGTCCGCTCGACCTGCACCCGCAGCACCTGTAGCGCCGGGTCACCGACCGACGGCCGCCACACGCCACCGTCCCCCTCACCGAGCACGGCCAGCGCCGCCTCAACGTCGACGGCCGCCCCCGCCGGACCACCGTCCGCCGCGGGATCGTCCGCCGCTCCCGCCGGGCCACCGTCGGCCGCAGGATCGATCGCCGTACCAGGCAGGCCGCCGTCCGCCGCAGGAGCATCCGCCGCTCCCGCCGGGCCACCCTCCGCCGCAGGATCGATCGCCGACGGCGATCGAGCGCCCGTACCGGGATCGAGCGGCTCCGGTGCGTCGGCGGTCGCCGCCGGACCGGCCGGCGTCCCGCCGTCGTCCGCCGCTCCGTCGTGCAGGTCCTCCCCCTCGCCTGACGTGGCGAGCGGGATGTGGCTGCGGTGCAGGCGGTCGAAGGCCAGGTCGGCGTGGCCCTGGTGCGGGGCCGGCAGCAGCCAGGTCGTGCCGGCGGGCGGGGCGATCGCCAGGGGGTACACCGTGCCGGGGCGTCCCGGGTCCGGCCGGCCCACCAGCAGCAGCTCCAGGCCCGGGCGGGCGGCGAGCAGCCGCAGGTTGTCCCGGTACGCCAGCGACGGATGGTCCGACGCCACCCGCAGCGTCAGGCGGGTGCCGTCGGTGGCCGTGGCCCGGACCGCGTCGGCGTCGGGGCCGTCGAGGCGGACCGACAGGAACAGCAGGTCGGCGCCGGCCGGGCGGTCGGTCACCGGCTGGGCCAGGGCCGCGAACGCCCGGTGCACCTGCTCGGCCGCCGGCTGCGCCCACAGGCCGGCGAGCGGCGCCTCGTGCCAGGACACCCCGCTCGCCGTCACGGCCCGCACGGACTTGCCGGCGCCGAGCTGGCGGCTCGCCGACGCGGTGGCCCCGGAGACGACCAGGCCGGCGCGGGTCAGGCCGCGGTGGCTCAGCGCCGTCTCGCCGAGCTTGACGGTCGCGTTCCCGGCCGTCGCCGCCCGCCGCGCCGTGCCGGGATACAGGTCGGCGATCATCCACAGCCCGCCGTCGCGGTCGGCGACATAGGTGACCACACCCGCATACCCGGTGCCGGCCACCACCGCCGTCGTGCACAGGCCGTAGAGGCGCAGGCTGCCCTGCAGCTCGTACGTGCGCCGGGCGCTGCCCAGCAGCCCCGCCCCCGGGGACACCCGGAGCCGGTGCGTCACCTCCAGCAGCTCACGCATCGCGTCGGTGAGGTCGCCCAGCCGGTACTGCGCCTCGCCCGTCCGAGCGGCCTGCAACAGCGTGGCGACGGTGCGGGCGGCGGCCGCCGGCCGGTACACCTTGCAGGCTTGCGCGTCGTGCGCCGCCCGCAGCAGCGCCGTGCGCGCGACCGCCCCCGAGCCGGTGACCCCGGCCGCCAGCACCGCGACGGCCGCCCGCCACAGATGCGCGACGGCCGCCGTCTGCTGGGTCGTCAGCGCCGCGTCTTCAGCCGGAACGGCAGCGACCGGCGCCCCGGACCCGGGAGCGCCGTCCACCGACCCGGACCCACTCGCTTCGCCGTCGCCGGCCGGGAGCGGAGCGACCGCCGCCTCGTCCGCGTCGGCGCCGGCGATGCCGGCGTCGACCGGGGCCAGGGTCAGCACGCCGGCCCGGTGCAGGCAGTTCGGCGCGAGCAGGCAGGTGCAGGTGACCGCGTCGGCGGTCCGGACCACGCCGCCCTCGGTGACGAGGGTGACCGTGGTCGCGTCGTCGATCGCCACGCAGTACCGCGGACCGTCCACCGTCACCGGCCGGTCCGCCAGCTTGGCCGCGGCGTCGTCGAGCTTCTTGCGCAGCCGGGCCGGCAGCCCGTCGACCGCGGCCACGAGCACCGGCGCCGCGATCGGCGGCAGGGACGAGGCGCTCACGGGCGCACCTTCTCTCCGACCCAGCGGGCCAGCTCCAGCGGGCTGAGTGCGGCGACCGGCATCCCGGCCGCGACGAGCTGCGAGGCGACCGACACCGAGTACCGCGGCCGCCCGGCATCGTCGAGGCTCGCGCAGCCGAGCACCGTCACGCCCGATTCGACCAGCGAGCGCGTCTCGGCAAGGAGCCCGCCGAGCGGATACCCCTCCTCGAAGTCGCTGACGACGACCACCATCGTCCGCGACGGCACCGTCACCAGCGACCGCGCGTGGCGCAGCCCGGCCGCGATGTGGGTGCCGCCGCCGACCCTGACCTCCAGCAGGAGGCTGAGCGGGTCGCCGACCCGGTCGGTGAGGTCGACGACCTCGGTCGAGAACGCGATGAAGTGCGTGCTCAGCGCCGGCACGCCGGCCAGGATCGACCCGGTCAGCGCCGACCAGATCACCGACTCCTCCATCGAGCCGGACACGTCGACGACGAGGACCAGGCGCCAGTCGACGCCTCGCCGGGCCCGCGTGCGGAACACCGGCCGCTCCGGGATGATCGTCACCCGCCCGTCGGCGTCGCGCCGCGTGGTGGCGAGGTTGGCCCGCAGCGTGCGCGCCAGGTCGAGCGGCCCGCCGGGCCGCGCCGTCGGTCGCGGCGTGGTGACCCCGGCGAGCGCCGGGCGCAACCGGGTGGCCAGCTGCCGGGTCAGCTCGTCGACGATGCGCGCGACGAGCGGCCGCAGCCGGGCCACGGTCGACTCGGGCATCGCGCCGACCAGGGACAACACGGTCTGCAACAGCTCCACCGAGGGCGAGACGGCCTGCGGGTCGAGCAGCAGCGCGGCGTCGCGCCGGCCGCCCTCGACCGCGCGGGCCAGGACCTCCTCGCGGATGCCGGGCCCGAACAGCGCGGTGAGCTCCTCGGCCCACTCCCGCACACCCGGGAATGGGGCCTCGCGCCCGGCCCGGGCGGCCGCGTCGGCGCGGGAGCCCTCGCCGGTCCCGGCCCCGTACAACTCGTCGAGCGCCGTCGCATACCGCCCGGCCGACCCCGCGAGCCGCTCCGGCTGCCGCCCCAGGAGCAACCGCCATCTGTCCACAGTGGACAAGGTGGAGGAGGACCCGGCGGAGACGGTGGAGGAAGCGGACTCAGGTGGAGCGGCCTCGGTGGATGGAGATGTGGAACCGGACGCGGAAGCCTCAAGAGGCGCGGAGGAATCGGCCGGCGCGGAAGAACCGGCCGGCGCGGACGCGGCCGTTACGGACGGAGCGGCAGGCACGGACGGCGCGGCAGGCAATGCCAGAGCGGCCACCGCGGCGGAACCAGCCCGATCCGCGAGCAGGCGAGTCAACAGCAGCCCGGGATCCAGCGCCTGCGGATCCCGGGACAACTCGTCGGTCCCCAGCCGGGCCTCCACCACCGCGAGCAGCCGGTCGCGCCCCGCCGGGCTGACGACCTGGAAGCCGCCGCGCAGCGCCGGCAGCCGGGACAGGAAGGCCGCGTCGGGCAGGCCGGCCACCCGGTCCAGGAGCCCGTCGAGGACGCCGTGGCCCGACTGCAGCAGCGGCTCGGCCGCCGCCAGCAGGCCGCGCAGGTGGCCCAACAGGCGGCGCCGGCTCTCGTCCGCCACCGCCTGGTCGACCCACGACGCGACCCGCGCGCCCAGGTCGGCGGCCGACGACAGGCCCAGGAGGACCTGGACGGCGCCCGCCCCGGCGGCCATCGCGGGCGTGCCGGTCAGCGCCAGCCGGGTCAGGGCATCGGCGAGCCGCAGGCCGGCCCCGGCCGCGTCGACGCGCTGGGCCAGCGCGACGAGCGCCTGGACGTCGGCGACCGCGTCGGAGCCGGCCAGGCCGTCGACCTGGCGGACCGCGGCGGCCTCCAGCGCGGCGACGACCGCGCCGAGGTCGCCGAGGGACGACGGGTCGGTCAGGCCCGGCACGTGGCCGTGGCGCAGCCGGTCGGCCAGGGCCAGGGCCGTCATCAGCTCGCCGAGCGTCGCGCTCGCCGGGATCTCGGCCTCGAACTCGGCCAGCCGCTCGCGGGCCAGGTCGGACAGGCCGCACTCGGCGGCGGCCTGCAGGCCCGCGATGATCTGCGCGGCGGTCGGGCCGTCGGCGGCCCGCTCGGCGCGGCGCTGCTCGCGCAGCGCGCCCTCGGCGGCCTGGGCCAGGGTGACGCCGCGCAGGCCGGCGACGTCGAGCATCGCCTCGGTGCCGGGCACCCACTGGATGCTCCAGCGGGAGGTGAGCGCGTCGGCGCCGCCGGTGCCCTCGACGGCGGTGCGCTCGCCGTAGGGGACGTGACAGGCGGCGAGGCGGCGCAGGGCCACCTCGCGGCGCCGGTCGAGGTCGGAGCGCAGCGGGTCGAGCCGCACGTCGCGGGACGACTCGCCGGGACCGGGCAGACGCAGGCCGGCGACGAGCGACTCGACCGACGGCCGCAGCCCGGACCGCGGGGCGCCGGGCGCGAGCGCGCCGCGGACCTCGCCGACGAGCACGTGCTCCATCGCCGCGGCGACGGCGCGGCCGCGGCCGAGCACCTCGCCGTGCGCGAGGACGCTCTGCAGCGCCTCGACCAGCTCGCCCCGGCCCGGGGCGGGCAGCCCGCGCAGCCGCGCGAGATCGGCGGCGAGCCGGAACACCTCGCGGGCCTCGGCCGGGCCGGCCGGGTGGCCGGCGGCGCGGATGCGGGCGCAGACCTCGACGACCGAGGCGAGCGCGGCCGACTCGACCGCCTCGGGGAGCCCTCCGGCCGTGACGACCGCCTGCTGCCAGCGCGGGTCGCGGATGCCGGCGGGGTAGCCGGAGCGGGCGTCGAGGAGGCCGAAACTGTACGGCACGAGGGAGGTGACGACCTCCTCCCCCGACGGCTCGCCGTCGCCGGACGGGTCGCCGGACAGCAGCGCGGCCGCGTGGAACGAGCCGACCACGGCCGCGGCCCGCCGGCCGCCGGTCGCGGCCAGGCAGCGCCGCATCCACGCCTCGCGGTGCAGGTCGAGCGCCGACACCCCGGCGCCGCCGGCGGCGTCCTCCCGCATCGCCCAGCCGACGAGCAGCGCGGCCCGGCGCACCGACTCGGCGTCGGAGCCGGGCGCCCGCGCCTCGACCATGCGGTCCCACATGTCCTCGTCGGACCGGCCGGACGCCGCCCGCCGCAGCGAGTCGGCATACGGGAACGCGGCCTCCGACGGCACCTGCTCCCGCGACTGCCAGCGGCGGTCGGCGAGCGGCAGGTCGCAGGGGATCACCTCGACCCCGTTGCGGGCCGCCCAGCGGACCGCGACCAGCTCCGGCGAGAAGTCGGCGAACGGGTAGAACGCCGGGCCGCCACCAGGCCCGACCACGCCGGCGAGCGCCACCGGCGCCCGGGTGGCCTCGTCGGCCAGCCAGGGCAGCCAGTGGGCGAACTCGGCGGGCAGCTCCAGCAGCAGCACCTCCGGGCCGAACTTCGACAGCAGCTCGTCGACGACGACGGACAGCGCCGGCGAGTGGTGGCGCACGCCGATGAGATACGGCGCGGTCGAGCCGGCCAGCCCGGCGAGGGCGGTGTCAGGACTGGAGGACATCGCGCAGTTCCCACAGCTGGCGCCAGAGCCGGGCGCCCTCCTCGGCGCGGCGGCGGACGGCGCCGTCCCAGTAGCCGAGGAGCTTCGCGCCGTCGGTCGGGTCGTCCTTGCACACCACGCCCTGCAGGTGGGCCGGGACGAGCGACAGCACGTCGCGGTCGCCCGGGAAGTAGGCGGCGGCGAGGCCGAGCGACGTGGCCACCGCGACCGCCTCGGCGGTGCTCATGACGGTGGACGGGCGCTCGACCTCCCAGCCCTCGACGGACCGGCCGGCCCGCAGGTCGCGGAACGCGGTGACGAGCACCTCGAGCACGGCGTCGTCGACCGCGAACGCGGTCTGGACCCGGTCGAGGGCGGCCCGGGCCTGGCGGGCCACGAGCGCGGTCTCGGCGGCCAGGTCGGGGATCGGGCCGACGGTCTCGAAGTTGAACCGCCGCTTGAGCGCGGCGGACATCTCCGACACCCCGCGGTCACGGAGGTTGGCGGTGGCGATGAGCGTGAAGCCCGGCGCCGCGTGGATCGTGGCGCCGGGGGTGCCGGCCAGCTCGGGCACGGCGATGCGCCGGTCCGACAGGATCGACACCATGGCGTCCTGCACCTCGGGCAGGCAGCGGGTGATCTCCTCGATCCGCGCGACAGCACCCGTGCGCATCGCGGTCAGCACCGGGGAGGGCACCAGCGCCTCCGGGCTCGGGCCGGAGGCCAGCAGCAGGGCGTAGTTCCACCCGTAGCGCAGCTGGTCCTCCGTGGTGCCCGCGGTGCCCTGAACGACCAGCTCGCTGGTGCCGCAGACGGCCGCCGACAGCAGCTCGGACAGCATCGACTTGGCCGTGCCGGGCTCGCCGACGAGCAGCAGCCCGCGCTCGCCGGCCAGGGTCACCACGCAGCGCTCGACGAGCGACCGGTCACCGACGAACTTGCGCGGGATCGTGAGCTTGACCGGCACGCCCTCGGGCCGCACGCCCTTGGGCAGGGTCAGCTCACGGTCGTCGCTGCCGGCGATGAAGGTCACCACGGCGCGCGGCGTGAGGCGCCAGCCGGGCGGCCGGGGGCCGTCGTCGTAGGCCGCCAGGAACTCGAGCTCGGTCGCGTGCGCGAACTCGGCGGGGTCGATCTGCCGGGTCAGGGTGGAGGCCGTCATCGGCGTCCCTTCGTGTTCGTGGTGAGTTCTTCGAATCGGGGAAGGTCGCCGGCGGTGATCCGGCCCCAGGCGAGCTCGAACAGCCGCGGCGCGGGCGCGACCGGCACGACGACGCCGAGGCCGCCGATGTCCTCGCCGTCGCCGATGAGCAGCGGCAGCTTCCACCGCTCCAGCGGCACGTGCGGCGTGCCGAGGGCGAGCCATCCGCCGGGCAGGAACAGCGACCGGCCGGCGCGGGGCCGCTTGGCCTCGACGACGAGGTCGGTGCCGGCCAGCTCGGCCCGGGCCTTCTTGAGCCGGGCCGGCTTCCAGCCCGTCCAGGTGGCGACGTTGCGGTCGGTCGGGTCGGGCAGGGCCAGCAGCTGGAGGTAGACCGTGGCGGCGTCGGCGCTCAGGCCGTGCCGCTCGGCGACCGTGGCGACCAGCTCGGGCACCGAGCGGGACGGGTCGTGCGCGTCCTCGACCGGCTCGGCGCCGATCCAGTCGGCGAGCTGGCCGGCGAGCACCGCGCGGGCCGCGACGATCTGCTGGCTCTCGCCCGTGAACGCGATCAGCGCCCCGAGGAACGGGTCGTCGACCCCGGCGACGCGGGCCGGGCGGAGGTGGATCGCGTTCCAGTAGCCGCCCTGCGTCATGAAGAACAGGCCGGTGTCGATGGCCTTCTCGTCGCGGGTGACCGGGGTGCCGAGGCCGGCGACGAACTTCTCGAACGCCTCGGTGTCGTTGTGCCCGACGACGAACGTGGTCTCCGGGTCGCGCAGCCGCTGCCCGGCCAGCTCCAGCACGCGGGGCAGCGCGACGCGGATCGGGTCGGCGACCGGCAGCCGCCGCACCAGCCACGGCACGCTGCGCACGACCGAGATGACGACGTCGTCGACGTCGACGCCGTCGACGTTGCCCTGCAGCCAGCGGCAGGTCTCCGCGTTGGCCACGCCGTGCAGGAACTCGGAGGCGGGCAGGCCGGCGACCGAGCCGGAGCGGTGCAGCTCCAGGATGAGCCCGTCGTCGACCGGGGTGCGGACGCCGACGCGCTCGGTGCGCCAGGCGGCCATCCGGTCCAGCGCCGGCCCGGTGGTCCACAGCGCCGACGGGTCCTCGGGCAGCAGCACCGCGTGGACGCCGGCGGACGGGGACAGCGTGCTGTCGCGGCGGATCCGCTCGATCGCCAGCTCGACGGTCGCGGGGGTGACGGACGGGTCGAGCTCCCACCCCTCGGGCCGCTGCTCCCACCCGTCCTTGTCGCGGGGGCCGGTGAGCAGCACGGTGGCCTCGGCGAGGCTGATCCCGGCCGCGACGGACGTGGCCCTGACGAGCTCGGGCCGGTAGGGCAGCGGGCCGTTGGCGCGGGCGGCCGCGACGAACGCGGTCACCTGCTCGGCACCGATGCCGTGGGTGTGCATGACCCGGTGCTCGGCGCTGATCGTGTGCCCGGGGATCGGCCCGGACCGGCCGCTGGTCGCGAGCTCCAGCACGACCGCGTCGCCGTCCTCCTTGTCGACCCGGGTCGCGACCAGCCGCCGCCCGTCACCGAGGTCGACGACCTCGCCGGCGGTCAGGACCGGCGCCTGGGTGTCGGACCGCAGCATCATGCGCCGGAACCGGGCGCCCGCGACGATCAGGCCGGAGTCGGCGATGATCTCCAGCAGGTCGAGGATGGCGGTGCGGTGCTCGGCCGGGGTGAGCGGCGAGACGGCCCGCACAAGGACGGCCGGCAGCGCCCCGATGGTGTCGAACCAGTCGACGTCGGCCCGGGCGAGCACGTCCTTGATCGGCCGGTCGGGCTCGCGGCCGGTGAGGGCCGCGCCGGTGAGCCGGAACAGCCGGACCGCCTCGTGCCCGTGGTCGTAGCAGCCGGGGATGAGCCCGCTGAGTGCCGCGTTGAGCAGCGTGTCCGACGGCTTGTCGGCGTCGGGGTCGGTCACCGCGGCGACCGACCGGGCGGCGATCTCGGCGGTCGCGGTGGTGAGCCGGTGCAGCCGCCGCGCGGAGCGGGCGGCGTGCCGGACCACCCCGGCGACGCCGGCGAGCAGCGCCGGGTGGGCCAGCCCGGGCAGGGCGTCGGCCACCAGCTTCCGGACCGCCTCGGCGTCGAGGTCGGCGTCGGGCTCGGCCCCGCTCTGGGCGAGGGCGGCGGCGAGCAGCTCGCCGGCCGTGGCGTCGGTGAGCCCGCGCAGCGCCGCGGAGCCGGCCTCGTCGCGCGGCCGCAGGTAGTGCCAGTAGGGCGGCGGCGGCACCAACGGGGTGCCCTCGGCGAACGGGCCGCTCTCCCCTTCGAGACGGACGTGCGCGAAGCGCAGCCCGTCGGCGGTGGTGAGCACGACGGCGTTGTTGCGATACGCCTCCTGGCGGAGCATGCCGTACACGGTGTCGGCGCCGGGGAAGCGGATCGCGCCGATCAGCTGGCCGGCGGTGCCCCCGCCGGGCTGGCCCGGCTCGGTGAACGTGCGCCCGTCGGCGCCCTCGCCGAGCTGGGCGCCGCCCGGGCCGCGGCGCAGCCGCCAGCCGATGAGCCCGTCGCGCTGGCCGAGCGGGCTGCCGACGATCTCAGGGCCGCCGGTGCGCAGGCGGCAGGCGAGGGGCTCCAGCTCGAAGCCCGCGACGCCGCCCGCCTCGAAGAACGCCGGCATCGACGCGCGGCCGAGATCGCCGGTCGCGGGGTCGAACTCGCGCCACCGCCAGGTGTAGTCGTTCTGGTGATACATGAGCACCCAGTAGTGCAGGCCGTCGGTCGCGACGGTGCCGCGGTCGACCGCGGCGCGGTCGCCCGGGTGCAGCGGCCGCCAGCCGCCGGTGCGGCCGCCGCCGGGCAGCGCCATCGAGCCCTGGCCGTCGCCGGAGAACGCGTCCTCCGGGGCCTCGAACACGTCGTCCGGGGCACCGGTCCAGTAGCCGGCGCGCTTGTCGTCGGCGTCCCAGGTGACGAGGAGCTGACCGTCGACATACCGCAGCGTCTGCCGCCACCGCCACTGCCGGTGCGCGGGCGGGATGCGCAGCAGGTGCTCCAGCTCGACGCCGTCGGCGCCGGCGACGACCACCTGCTCGCCGGAGCGCAGCATCAGCTGCGGCCACTGGGCCTGCAGCTCGGGACGGTCACCACCCGGCGACACCAGGCGCGCGACCGCGTCCTCCAGGGCGGGCCAGCCGTACTCGTCGAAGACGCCGGCCCGCAGCGAGGCGCCGAGGATCGGGCCGAGGTCGTGCTCGGTGATGCGCCGGATCGCCTCCGGGTTGACCGCGAGGCCCTCCGGGCAGGCGACCAACGCGAGCCGGGCCAGCTCGGGAGCGAGCGACGTCAGCCCCTCGCGCACGATGCGCCCGGCGAGCCGGTCGAGCCAGCCGTGCAGCGCGGACCGCAGGCCGGGCACCGCGACGACGGTCGCGACCCGCTCCGGCGACACGCTGACGTTGTCGCCCCAGCCGGTGCGCAGGAAGCCCTCCACCGCTTCGCCGAGGCGGCCCAGCAGCGGCTCGAACCGCCCCACGTGGGCCAGGTCGCGACGGCCCTCGGCCTCGTCCTTGACCCAGCTGTCGACCGGGCAGTGCACGTCCTCGGCGAACTCGGCGAGCGGCACCTCCAGCTCCAGACACAGGTCGACGACGTCGAGGTCGACCGCCTGGCGGGTGCTGCCCAGGTCGACCGGGACGCCATCGACGCGCAGCCGCTCCGCCATGCGCTCGACGAGCCGCAGCTGGGCCGGGAGCCGCTTGCGCCGCCAGTCGGCCCGGTGCTTGTCGAGCCGGGACAGCCAGCCGGCCGGGCCGTCGGACGGCTCGGCTCCGGCCGGGACCGAGCCGGCCGGGCCGGTGAGCGAGTCGCTCGCCCCCGACTCGTCGAGGATGTCGAGCCACACGTCGCCAGGGCACTCGCGCGGGAAGATGCCGAGCAGCTGCCCGCGGACCTGCGGGTCGCGGCGGGCCAGGCGGATGAGCGCAGGACGGTACGCCGTCCAGAAGCCGCCGGGAGCGCGCAGGATCGACGGCGCCTCCAGCAGCTCGGCGATCAGGCGCTCCTCGTCCTCCTCGCCGACCTTGGCCGCCTTCGCCAGGCGGCGCAGGTCGACATGCATCTGCGCATAGGGCGGCATGCCGCCGAGGGTGCGCTCGACGCACAGGCGGCGGAACCGCTCGTAGGCCACGGTCGGCGCGCTGCGCCCGGCGAGGTCGCGGGCGTGGGCCGACAGCGCCTTCGCGGTGAGCGCGCCGGCGAGGGCGAACTCGAGGAAGACGGTGTGCTGGCGCTCCTCGTCGATGGTGAGCGCGAAGAGGCGCTCGGCCTCGCGGGCCTTGCCGAACATGGTGGCCGCGTAGGTGGTGCTGTCGGCGACGAGGAACGCACGGGCGGCCTCCTCGTAGAACGTCGGCAGGAAGTGCGGCACGGAGCGGGCCAGCCGCTCGCCGAGCTCGTTGAAGCCGTCGCGGGCCGGGCCGATGCGCGACTTCGCCACGCGCGAGAGCCGCTCGATGTCCTTCACCAGCGCGAGGGCGTGGTGGCCATTGGCCGGGTCGTGGACGAGCGCCCAGGCCGGGAAGCCGAGCGCCTGCTGCCGCACGACGCCGACCTCGGCGACCTCCTCGGGCGCGGCGAAGCCGAGGAACTCCATCGTCAGGTCCTCGGCCGGGCCGAGCGTGCGCGGCACCAGCCGCACCACCGACCGCTCGCCGAGCACCGGGTGCCGGTAGGTCCGGGTGGTCAGCGTGTCGACCGTGTCGGCCACCGCCTCCGCCCCGGGCAGCAGCACCGCTCCCGCATCCAGCAACGCCTCGTTGTTCATGCCGCCTCCTCCTCGCCGCTCTCCTCGACCACCCGGCCGGCGTAGAGCGCCGCCGCCATGCGCATGCCCTCGGACCACGCCACCGGCCCCACCTCGGCGAGCGGGATGCCCGCGCCGTCGCCCCTCACGAACACCAGGTCACCGGTCTCCGCCTCGGACCAGGGGTCGTCGGCCCCGACCCAGCTGCGGGCCTCGACGACCTGCCCGTCCTCGAACACGCGGCAGACCGCATAGCCGCCCTTCGCCGGATAGCCCAGCGAGGCGGCCCGGCCCAGCAGGTGCCGCAGCTCGGCGAAGCGGCCCCCGGCATAGTCGCGGACCGCCCGCGCGGAGGCGTCCAGCACCGCCGGGCGCACCCACGTCTGGCGGAACAGCTGGTCGACGGACTGGTTGACGCCGAGGTCGGCGGCGAACTCGCGCAGGTCGTCGAGGTCGGGCAGGCGCACCGGGTGCGGGACCGCGACCCGCTCGGCCGGCAGCCGCACGGTCTCGCCGTCGAGGTTGACGATGCCGATCCCGTCGGGGCCGGCGTCGCGCAGGAAGCCGACCTCGTCGGGGTCCCAGCCGCCGTCGTCGTCGAGGACCGCGACGACCAGGTCGGTCAGCGCCGCCCGCCACGTCTCGTCGGCCCAGACCCGGGCCAGGACCGCGGCCGGCACCGGCAGCGACCGGACCATCCACAGGTCGACCTGCTCGCGGACCTGGGCCTCGTGGCGGCCCAGCCACTCGACGAGCTGCCGCAGCCCGGCCACCGCCGGGTCGTCGCGCAGCGCCGGTGGCACCGACTTGAGCACCTTGCCCTTCGCGTTGCGGCAGGCTATCTGCCCGGACACCAGGGTGACCTCGTAGCCACCACTCGCCGCCAACCACGTCATGCGATCACTGCCTCACCGATCTCAGGGGGGATCAATCGGATTGATGCGAAAAGAGAGGAACAGCATCAGGTACCCCGGGAGACTAGTCACCGGGTGCGACAGTTTTTCAAAACACCTGGCAAGGTGGATGGCATGTGCCGGAACATCCGCGTGCTCAACAACTTCGAGCCGCCCGCCACCGAGGACGAGATCGACGCCGCCGCGCTGCAGTACGTGCGGAAGGTCGCGGGCATGACCAGGCCGTCCGCGGCCAACCAGGAGGCCTTCGACGCCGCTGTCGCCGCCGTCGCCGAGGCGACCCGCGTGCTGCTCGACGCTCTGGTCACCAACAGCCCACCGCGCGACCGCGAGGTCGAGGCGGCCAAGGCCAAGGCCCGCGCCGCGGAGCGCTACGGCACCGGCCGCTGACGGCGATGCCGCTGCTGGAGCGGGACTCCGCGCCCGGCTAGCCGGCCGAGTGCGCGGCGCAGGCCAGGGCCGGCGAGGGCGAGACCGGTGTCGGGAAGCCGACACCGGTCGAGGTGTTCGCCGAACGGCTGCCCGACGCGCACTGGGCGTGGGGGAGACGCGACGGGCTGTACACGCCGCGGCCCTCCAGCGCAGCCAGAAAAGCTGCGGTCAGGAGCCGGCCAGGCCGTTCTCCGTGCCGACCTTGCGCGCGGCCAGGGCGCGCACGATCGTCGCGGTCTCCTCGTAGCCGATGATGAGCACGGCGTCGGGCTTCGCCTCCCGCACGGAGGCCGCGATGCCGCCGAAGTCCTCGGCGCTCGCCGGGTAGCTCAACAGCTCGACGTCGTTCTCGGTCATCCCGGCCGCGACGAGGTCGGCCTGCACGTTGTGCTGCAGGCCCATCCCGTACGCGTCCTCGCGCGCCACGACGACCACCCGCTTCGGGCCGTCGCGCATGATGACGTCGGCGAGGGCCCGCGCCTGCAGCGTGTCCGGCGGCGCGGTGCGGAAGAACAGGCCGTTGTCGGGCACCGCGCTCAGCTCGTCCGACGTCGACGACGGCGAGATGAGGATGCGCCCGGCGGCGGCGATCTTCGGGATGACCGCCTTGGTCACGCTCGACGAGGACGCGCCGATGATGACCTGCACGCCGAGGCCGACGAGCCGGTCGACGGTGGCCGCGGCGACGGCCGCGTCGGTGCCGTCGTCGCCGTCGACCCACTCGACGGGCTCGCCGAGCACGCCACCGGCGGCGTTGAGGTCGGCGACCGCGAGCTTGGCGCCGGCGAAGCGCGGGCCGCTGCGGTACGCGAGACGCCCCGTGTGCGGCATGAGCGCGCCGACCTTCAGCGCACGCTTCCGGGTCGAGCTGGACGCAGGGGGCGGCGCGGCCGCGGTGCT
This sequence comes from Dactylosporangium sp. AC04546, assembly GCF_022095675.1. GTDB lineage: Bacteria > Actinomycetota > Actinomycetes > Mycobacteriales > Micromonosporaceae > Dactylosporangium. The sequence continues at coordinate 58,904 of NZ_JAHYSG010000053.1, forward strand.
CGCCGACCGCTCGTCCCCGGCGCCGACGTACTCGGTCAGGTTGTCGTTGATGGTGGCGTCGCGGCCGAAGTGCAGCGTGCCGTAGGAGGCCGACGACGGCTCGCCCTGGTCGGTGAGGCCGCTGCGGCTCAGCGAGACGCCGCGATAGGCGAAGTCGCGGCCGGCCTTGGCCATGGGCAGGCAGGTGGCCGCGCTGTCGCACTCGGCGCCGCCGGTCGTGGCGGGGACGATGTGCTTGGCGAGGGCGGGTGCGTCGACGGTACGGGCGGACTCGGCGGCCAGCCCGGCGATCATCACCGCGTCGTAGGCCTCGGCGGCGTAGCCGAAGTCGGCGAGCGACGGGTCGACCGCGCGCAGCCGGGTCTTGAAGGTCTCGGGCAGCTTGAGCAGCGGGGCGGTGCCGGTCATGCCGGACAGCAGCGCGGGGTTCCCGTCGAGCTTGTCACGCAGCGAGTTGGTCATGTTGGCGTCGGAGCCGTAGAGCCGGACATGCACCGGGGTGTCCGGCTCCTGCCCCGCTCCTTCGCGCTTCGTGCCGCAGCCGGCGAGGGTCACCGCCACCACAAGGACGGCGGCGGTCGACCGCGCCCTGTGTGCCTGCGTCGCACTGATTGTCACTGGTCCTCCGGATCCCGAGAGACGGCCGCGAGGACTCTAGGTGCCACGGATGCACGCGAACCAGGCAAGCAAGACGACCTTGAGGAAACCTTGCCGTAACGGTTGCGGGTGGTACGCTCGTGGCAACAAAAAATCTTGGAAGGACATGCCGATGTTGGGCGAGGACGACATCTCCGGGTGACACCCGGAGCTTCGACGTCCCCTTTCCGCTCAACTCTTCCTGGATCGGTTCATGTCCAAGGCTTCCATCGTCGCCACCAGTCTGTCCTTCTCCTGGGCCGACGCGACCCCCGTCTTCGACGACCTCACCTTCGCCGTCGGCCCCGGCCGCACCGGCCTCGTCGCGCCCAACGGCGCCGGCAAGAGCACGCTGCTGCGGCTCGTCGCCGGTGACCTGACGCCGACGGGCGGGACGGTCGGCGTGGACGGCGTCCTGGGGTACCTCCCGCAGCACCTCCCCCTCGCCGCCGGCCTCACCGTCGCCGACGCGCTCGAGATCGCTCCCGTCGTCCGCGCGCTGGCGGCCATCGAGTCCGGCGACGCCGCCGAGGAGCACTTCGCCGTGGTCGGCAGCGACTGGGACGTCGAGGAGCGGGCCCGGGCCCAGCTCGACCGGCTCGGCCTCGGCGACGTCACGCTCGATCGCCCCCTGGAGACGCTCAGCGGCGGCCAGGTCGTGTCCCTGGGCCTCGCCGCGCAGCTGCTCAAGCAGCCCGACGTGCTGCTGCTCGACGAGCCGACGAACAATCTCGACCGGGTCGCCCGCGCGCGCCTGCTCGACGCGCTCGCCGAGTTCCGCGGGGCCCTGCTCGTCGTCAGCCACGACCGCGAACTGCTCGACCGGGTCGACCGGATCGCCGAGCTGACGAGCGGCGAGCTGCGCCTGTTCGGCGGGAACTTCACGCTGTATCACGAGGCCAAGCGCGCCTCCCGTGACGTGGCCGAGCAGCGGCTGCGCACCGCGGAGCAGGACCTCAAGCGGGAGAAGCGCGAGCTGCAGCAGGCCCGCGAACGGGCGGCCCGCCGCGCGTCGGCCGGCGCCCGGGCCGGCCAGGACATCCCGCGCATCATCGCCGGCGGCCTCAAGCGGCGCGCGCAGGAGTCCGCGGGCCGGGCCGACGACCTGCACGCGCAGCGCGTCGACGCCGCCCGCGCCCGGGTCGACGAGGCCGGCCGCGCGCTCCGTGAGGACGACACCCTCGCCCTGTCGCTGCCGGGCACGGTGGTACCGCAGGGCCGCACCGTCGTCACGGCCTCCGGCGTGCGCGTCCGCGACCTTTTCGTTGGTGCCGGCCTGACGATCCGGGGCCCGGAGCGCATCGCCCTCACCGGCCCGAACGGCGCCGGCAAGTCGACCCTGCTGCGCGTGCTGGCCGACCTGCAGACCCCGGACGCGGGCGAGGTGACGCGCGCCGACGGCCGCGTGGCGTACCTCTCCCAGCGCCTGGACCTGCTCGACCCGGCCGTGTCCACGGCCGAGCACCTGCGCGCGGCGGCCCCCGGCCGCCCCCGCACGGAGCAGATGCACCTGCTGGCGAGGTTCCTGTTCAAGCCGGACCGCGCGGCCCAGCCGGTGAGCACGCTGTCAGGCGGCGAACGCCTCCGCGCGACGCTGCTGTGCGTCCTGTGCGCCGACCCGGCCCCGCACCTGCTGCTGCTCGACGAGCCGACGAACAATCTCGACCTGACGAGCGTCGAGCAGCTGACGGCGGCCCTGACGGCCTACCGGGGCGCGTTCGTGGTGGTGAGCCACGACGACCGCTTCCTGCAGGACATCGCGGTCGACCGCTGGCTCACGTTGTCGAACGGCACCGTCCGCGAGACCTCCCCACCACTTCCGTAGCCCGCCTCGCCCCCGAAACGGCCCGCGATCTTGGAGTTGTGGTCCCGAATTTGTCGCTTATATCGGACATTTCCGGGACCACAACTCCAAGATCGCGAAGGGGCTGGGGCGGGGGTGGGCGGGGGTCAGGCGGGGGCCGTTGCGGTGATCGCGGCCTCGAACGCCCGCGCGCGGGCCTCGTAGTTGTCGTAGCGGCCGTAGCTCGGGGCCGCAGGAGAGAGCAGGACCACGCCGCCCGGGGGGACGATCGTGCGGGAGCGGCGGACCGCGTCCGGGAGGTCGTCGGCCAGGACGCGGGTCACGCCCGGGAGCTCGCCGACCACGTCCAGGATGTGCTCGCCGCTGTCCGGGACGCCGATCAACGTCAGCGGCACGCCGCGGGACGACAGGTAGTCGCGCAGCGGGGTGTAGTCGATGCCGCGGTCCTGGCCGCCGACGATGACGGCCAGGGGGCGGCCCGCGTAGGCCTCGATCGCATGGATCGCGGTCTGCGGGGCCGTCGACAGGGAGTCGTTCACGAACTCCACGCCCGACGGGTCGGAGATCGGGGTCAGGCGGTGCGGCAGGGGCTGGAACGAGCGCAGGCCCGCCTCCAGCAACAAACGCTCCCCCACCACGTCGACGCCCCAGGCCTGCAGCGCGCCCAGGGCCACGCACAGGTTGCCGTCGTTGTGGGTGCCGCGCAGCGGGAAGGCCTCGCGCGGGAACAGGTCCGTCGTCCCGAGCAGGACACGGCCGTCGCGCACGTGGAAGCCGGCCGGGACGGCGGCCGGGTGCAGCGGCAGGCCGGGGCGGGCGGCCAGCTCGGCGGCGAGGACCGGGTCGGTCGCGTTGTAGACGACCGCCGACGGGCCGTGCGCGACGATGTTGAGCTTGTGGGCGTAGTACTGGGCCGGGAGGCCGTCGCGGGTCCAGTCCAGGTGCTCCTCGAACAGCGACGTCAGCGCCACCACACGGGGGGAGTCGTCGAGGTCGGCCGACTGGTACATCGACAGCTCCAGCACGTACAGCGGCGCGTCCGGCAGGTCGAAGGCCGCAATGCCGATGTTGCCGCCGATGACCGCCGGGCGGCCCGAGGCCACCAGCAGATGGTGGATGAGTGCCGTCGTGGTGCTCTTGCCCTTGCTGCCGGTGACGCCGATGGTCCGCTCGGCCCGGTCGGCCATCCACAGGCTGGTGCCGCCGGTGATCCGCACGCCGCGCTCGCGCAGCCGCTGGACCCACGGGTGCGACTCGCCGATGACGGGTGAGCGCACCACGATCTCGACGTCGTCGAGCGCCTGCCAGGCGGCGTCGCCCTCGACCAGCGGCGCCAGGGTGGCGTCCCAGGGCGTGCCCAGGAACGTCGCCTTGTCCTGGACGACGACAAGACTCGCGGGCCCGGCCGGCGCGATCGCGGCGACGGCCGCCTTCCCCTCGCGGCCGGTGCCCCAGACCGCCACCCGGCGGCCCCGCAGTTCGGACAGGTGCATGGCGGTACCCTATCGGCCCCGCCCGGTCACCGACTTCCGGTAGTCGCTGTTCAAGCGTCCGATGAGCGTCAGCGGGATGCCCTTGGGGCAGACCGTCGTGCACTCCCCCGCGTTCGTGCAGCCGCCGAAGCCCGCGTCGTCGTGGGCGGCGACCATCCCGACCACCCGGGTGTCGCGCTCCGGCTGGCCCTGCGGCAGCAGGCCGAGGTGGGCGACCTTGGCCGCGGTGAACAGCATCGCCGAGCCGTTCGGGCAGGCGGCCACGCAGGCGCCGCAGCCGATGCAGGTGGCCGCCTCGAACGCGGCGTCGGCGTCGGCCTTCGGCACCGGGGACGCGTGGGCGTCGGGCGCGGCGCCCGTCGGCGCGGTGATGTACCCGCCGGCCTGGATGATCCGGTCGAAGGCGGAGCGGTCGACGACGAGGTCGCGCACGACCGGGAACGCGGCCGACCGCCAGGGCTCGACGTCGATCGTGTCGCCGTCCTTGAACTCGCGCATGTGCAGCTGGCAGGTCGTCGTCAGACGAGCGGGGCCGTGGGCCGAGCCGTTGATCATCATGCCGCACATGCCGCAGATGCCCTCGCGGCAGTCATGGTCGAACGCGATCGGCTCGTCACCCTCCAGGATGAGCCGCTCGTTGAGGACGTCGAGCATCTCCAGGAACGAGGCGTCCGGCGAGATGCCCTCCACCCGGTAGGCGACCATCCGGCCGCGGTCGGAGGGTCCCGCCTGGCGCCACACGCGCAGGGTGATGTCCATCTACTTGTAGCTCCGCTGAGTCGGGTGGACGTACTCGAAGTCGAGCGCTTCCTTGTGCAGGACGGGCGGCTCGCCGGTACCGGCGAACTCCCAGGCGGCCACGTAGGAGAACTCGTCGTCGTGGCGCAGCGCCTCGCCGTCGGGGGTCTGGCTCTCGGCCCGGAAGTGCCCGCCGCAGGACTCGGCGCGGTGCAGGGCGTCGACGCACATGAGCTCGGCCAGCTCGAAGAAGTCGGCGACCCGGCCGGCCCGCTCGAGGTTCTGGTTGAGCTGCTCGCCGGTGCCGGGGACCTTGACGCGGGTCCAGAACTCCTCACGGAGGGAGCGGATCAGGCTGACCGCCTTGGTGAGGCCCTCCTCGGTGCGCTCCATCCCGCAGTACTCCCACATGATGTGGCCGAGCTCGCGGTGGAAGGAGTCGACGGTCCGGTCGCCGTTGACCGACAGCAACCGCGCCAAACGCGACTCCACAGAGGTCCGCGCCTCCAGGACGGCCTCGTCGTCAGAGGACAGCGCCGGGAACGGGCCGGAAGCCAGGTAGTCGTTGATGGTGTTCGGCAGCACGAAGTACCCGTCGGCCAGGCCCTGCATGAGCGCCGACGCGCCGAGCCGGTTGGCGCCGTGGTCGGAGAAGTTGGCCTCCCCGACGACGAACAGGCCGGGGATCGTGGACTGCAGGTCGTAGTCGACCCACAGGCCGCCCATCGTGTAGTGCACCGCGGGATAGATGCGCATCGGCGTGACGTACGGGTCCTCGCCGGTGATCCGCTGGTACATCTCGAAGAGGTTGCCGTACTTCGCCTCGACCGCGGCCCGGCCGAGCCGGCCGATCGCGTCGGCGAAGTCGAGGTAGACGCCCAGCCCGCCGGGGCCGACGCCGCGGCCCTCGTCGCAGACGTTCTTCGCGGCGCGGGAGGCGATGTCCCGGGGTACGAGATTGCCGAACGACGGGTAGATCCGCTCGAGGTAGTAGTCGCGCTCATCCTCGGGGATGTCGGCCGGGACGCGGTCGTCGCCCGCGCGCAGCGGCACCCAGACGCGGCCGTCGTTACGCAGCGACTCGCTCATGAGCGTGAGCTTGCTCTGGTGCGTGCCCGACTCCGGGATGCAGGTCGGGTGGATCTGCGTGTAGCAGGGGTTGGCGAACAGCGCGCCCTTGCGGTGCGCCCGCCAGGACGCGGTGACGTTGCAGCCCTTGGCGTTCGTCGACAGGAAGAACACGTTGCCGTAGCCGCCGCTGGCGAGCACCACGGCGTCGGCCAGGTCGGTGGTGACCTCGCCGGTGACGAGGTCGCGCACGACGATGCCGCGGGCCCGGCCGTCGGCGACGACGAGCTCCAGCATCTCGTGCCGGGCGAACATCTCGATGTTGCCGGCGGCGATCTGCCGCTCCATCGCCTGGTACGCGCCGAGCAGCAGCTGCTGGCCCGTCTGGCCGCGGGCGTAGAAGGTGCGCGAGACCTGGGTGCCGCCGAACGAGCGGTTGTCGAGCAGGCCGCCGTACTCGCGGGCGAACGGCACGCCCTGCGCCACGCACTGGTCGATGATGTTCACCGAGACCTGGGCGAGGCGGTACACGTTGGACTCGCGGGCCCGGAAGTCGCCGCCCTTGACCGTGTCGTAGAACAGCCGGTAGATCGAGTCGCCGTCGTTGCGGTAGTTCTTGGCGGCGTTGATGCCGCCCTGGGCCGCGATCGAGTGGGCGCGCCGCGGGCTGTCCTGGTAGCAGTACGAGCGGACGCGGTAGCCGGCCTCGGCGAGGGTCGCCGCGGCCGAGCCGCCGGCCAGGCCGGTGCCGACGACGATGACGCTGAGCTTGCGGCGGTTGGCCGGGTTCACCAGCTTGGCGCCGAACCGGCGGCGCTCCCAGCGGGTCTCGATCGGGCCGTCCGGCGCGGCCGTGTCGGCGATCGGGTCGCCTTCGTTCCAGAGTTTCATGGTCATGACACCAGCCCCGTGAGGACGGCGAACGGCACCGACAGGTAGCCGGCCACCAGGACGACGGCGAGGACGAGCGCGACGGATCGCGCATTGCGCTCGCCGCGCGGCGTGCGCTGCCCGAGCGTGCGCAGCGCGCTGAAGATGCCGTGCCGCAGGTGGAACCCGACGGCGACGACCGCGAGCGTGTAGAAGAGCGTGACGTACCACCGCGAGGGCGCGAAGTCGGCGACCACGTTGGCGTACGGGTGGTGCGGGTCGCCGACCGGGTTCACCGTGCCGGCGGTCAGGTCGAGGATGTGGAAGACGACGAACAGCAGGATGATGACGCCGCCCCAGCGCATGGTGCGCGCGGCGTAGCTGCCCTGGACCTTGGGCCGGTGGGCGTAGCGGACCGGCCGGGCGGCGCGGGCGCGCCGGGCCAGGATCGTGGCGGCGGCGATGTGCGCGAGAACGGCGATCGTCAGGCCGCCGCGTTGGATCCAGAGGTACCACTGATGCGGTAACAACGGCGAACCGATCTCGCGCAGCCAGGCCGCGTAGTGGTCGAACGCCTCGGCGCCGACGAAGATCTTCAGGTTGCCCGTCATGTGGGCGAACAGGAACAGCACCAGCAGGATGCCGCTGGTCGCCATGACCAGCTTCAGCCCGACGGAAGAACGACGTTTTTTCGATACGGCGCGCGGAGGGGCCGTGAGTACCGCCACGAGCCCGACGCTAGGGTCGATGGTCCCATTCGTCCAATGCATGAAGACCGCACTCGCGATAGCCGTAGGCTATCAGCGTGCAGCTCCAACAGCTCCGATACTTCGTAACCGCGGCCGAACACCGACATTTCACCCGGGCGGCCGAGCTGCTGGGTGTGAGCCAGCCGACGCTGAGTAAGCAGATTCACACCCTGGAGTCGACGCTCGGCGCGCCCCTGTTCGACCGCTCCCGCGGCACCGTCGTGCTCACCACAGCCGGCGAGACGCTGCTCCCCCTCGCCCGCCGGGTGGTGGCCGACGCCGACACCGCCCGCGACGCCGTCCAGGAGGTCGTCGGCCTGCGCCGCGGCCGGGTCCGGCTGGGCGCGACGCCGAGTCTGTGCACCTCGCTGGTCCCGGTCGTGCTGCGCGACTTCCACGCCCGCCACCCGGAGATCGAGCTGCACGTCGACGAGGGCGGCTCCCAGGACCTCGTCGCCGGCCTGGTCGCGCACGCGCTCGACCTGGCGCTGATCGTGCAGCCGGCCCGGGGCACCGACCCGGCCCTGGAGGCGGTGCCGCTGCTGCGCGAGAGCCTGGTCGTGGCCTCGGTCGCGCCGCTGCCGTCGCATCTGTCGCTCGCCGAGCTGCGCGACACCCCGCTCGTCATGTTCCGCACCGGCTACGACCTGCGTGACGCGACCCTCGAAGCGTGCCGGCGGGCCGGGTTCACGCCCACGTACGCCGTCGAGGGCGGCGAGATGGACGCGGTCCTCGCGTTCGTCGAGGCCGGCCTGGGCGTGGCCCTGGTGCCGAGCATGGCCCTGGTCAACCGGCCGCTGCTGCGGGCCACGCCGCTCGCCGACCCGGACGTGCACCGCACGATCGCCCTGGCCCGCCGCCGCGGCTCGGTCCTGCCGCACGCCGCGCAGGCGATGCGCGAGACCCTGCTCAGCCACGTGGCGCGGGGTCCGCTCCCGGTGGGGGTACAAGCGCTGTGAGGCCGTGCCCGGCGATGAGCTCGGTGAAGTTCAGGTACTCGTTGCCGTCCCACTCCCCGATCCGCGGCGCGGCGTTGAGCGCGTCGACCGTGGCCCGCTGCGCCGCGCCCAGCCGCGCCGGGACGCCGTTGGGGAACGTGAGGCGGAGCAGGGCGTCGACGTGGGTCACCGCTTGCGGGCCGGCCAGGGCCGGCAGGCGGGGCAGCAGGACCGCCGGGTCGGTGCCGGTGAGGGTCAGCGACTGGGCCGCGTAGCCGGCGGCGTCGCCGTCGAGGAACGCGACCGGCAGCTCGGGCGCCCCGGGGTCGCCGGCCCAGGCGACCAGCTCGTCGACGGCCGCCGGAGGCGTTCGCGCGCCGTGGACCCGGGCCAGGGCGATCGCCGTCGCCCACCTTGTGGCAGGACGGTCGCCGGCCTCGACGACAACGGCGCCGAGCAGGCCGAGCGACACGCGGGCGGTCGCGGCGGTGCTGTCGTCGGGGTCGTCGACGGCCGCCCGCAGGGCCGGGATCGCGTTCGCGCGACGGGACGGGAACCAGGCCAGGAGGTAGGCGGCCATGCTCCGGACGCCGTCGTCGGGATCGGTGAGCAGGCGGGCGAACAGCGGTACGCCCGCCGCGACGGCGGCATGGGTCGCCCGCGCCGCCGGGTCGACCAGCCCGCCGGGCTGCAGGCCGAGCGGGAGCCAGCCCTCGGCGGAGCCGATGGCCAGCTGCCCGAGCAGGACCAGCACGAAGTCGCGGTCGGGGACGGCCGGGTCGGCGACCAGGGTGAGCAGCTCGGGCACGGCATGAGCGCTCGCCTCGAAGCGGCGGCCCTGGTGGACGATGTTCGTGAACAGCTCGCCGAGGGCCGCGTGCCGCTCCTCCTCGTCCGGCGAGGCGAGCACGGCCAGCTGGGCGGGGACGTCGGCCGCGGAGCCGTAGGCGTGCCGCAGCGACGCCCAGTCGGGGATGGCCATCGCGACATTGTCCGGTAGGTTGCCCGAATGGATATCTGGCAGGCGGCTGTGCTCGGCGTGGTCGAGGGTGTCACCGAGTTCCTGCCGGTGTCGTCCACGGGCCATCTGACGATCACCGAGAAGATCATGGGCATCCCGATCGACGACAAGGGTGTCACCGCGTTCACCGCGATCATCCAGGTCGGCGCGATCATCGCCGCGATCATCTACTTCCGGGCCGACATCGGGCGGTTCATCGCCGGGTTCGTCAAGGGCGTCGCCAGCGCCGAGGGGCGCAAGCAGGACGGCTGGCGGATGGCGATCAACGTGATCATCGGCTCGGTGCCGATCGCCGTCGTCGGGCTGCTGTTCAAGGACCTCATCGAGGGCGCGCTGCGCAGCCTGTGGTTCGTGGCCGGCGCGCTCGTCGTGTGGAGCCTGGTCATGGTCACCGCCGAGCACGTGGCCCGGCACCGGCGCGGCGAGGGGCAGGTGACCTGGAAGGACTCGCTGCTCATCGGGCTGGCCCAGTGCATCGCGCTGGTGCCCGGCGTGTCCCGCTCGGGCGCCACGATCAGCGCCGGGCTGTTCCGCGACCTCGATCGGGTGACCGCGACCCGGCTGTCGTTCTTCCTCGGCATCCCGGCCCTCGCCGCCGCCGGCGCCCTCGAAGGCGTGCAGCGGGCCGGCGAGGTCGCCGACACGGTCGGCTGGGTGCCGGTGGGCGTCGGCCTCGTCGTGAGCTTCGTCGTGGCCTACGCGTCGATCGCCTGGCTGCTGAAGTTCGTCGCCAGCCACTCGATCGCGTCGTTCGTCTACTACCGGGCCGCGCTCGGCGGCGTGATCGTCGCCCTGCTGTGGGGCGGCGTGGTCGCCGCCACCTAAAGAGACGCCGGCGACGTCCGCCGGTCCAGGTAGTTGAGGTAGGACCGGGTGCCGGGCACGATCGGCACGCCGACGATCTCCGGGTTGGGCTCCGGGTGGCGGTCGACCAGGTAGGCGGTCAGCTCGTCGAAGCGCTCGACCCGGGTGCGCAGCACCAGCTGCCACTCCTCCGTCTCGACCAGCGCACCGTCGTGCCAGTTCATCGAGAGCACCGGCCCGATCACCTGGGCGGCGGCCGCGAGCCGCGAGTGGGTGGCCGAGCGGGCGAGGTACGCCGCGTCCTGCCGGGTCGTGAAGGCCGTCGACACCTGCAGATATTCCGTCACGACGAACCACCGTACCCGACACACGTATCTGTCCTAGTCAGGGCCGCTCCTATGGGGCATGGACATCAACGTTGTACTGGAAGAGTCACGGTTACAGCGGCTCGGGCTGTTCGTCAGCGGCATCGAGGTGACCCAGGCCGTGCAGTTCTTCGACGCCGAGCGGCACCTCACGGACCCGGCCGACCGGCAGGGTGACAACGCGCTGCGCCTGGTGTCCGGCAAGCCGGCCTGGGTCCGGGTGTACGTCGCGAGCGTGTTCGGCGCCTCCGGCCTGACCGCCGAGCTGACCGTGCAGCGCCGCCGCCTGGGCTTCCTCTACACCCCGGTCGCGACGCTGAGCCCGCACGCCTCGTCGGCGACGTCGGTGCCGCCGTCGTTCGGCACCACGTACGCCGGCACCCGCGGCACCATCGGCGAGACCGTCAACTTCGTCGTGCCGGCCGGCGAGATGATCGGCCACCTACGCCTCGTGGCCCGGGTCCGCAGCGGCGCCCGCACCGCCGAGGCGACGATCGACGTCGAGGTGACGCTGCGCCAGACGCTGCGCCTGGCCGGCGTCCTGATCTCCTACAACGGGCCGAGCGGCATGCAGCAGGGCGCCCCGAACCTCACGCTGCCCGCGCCCGCGCTCGCCGACCTCCAGGCGATGGCCGGCACCGCGCTCACGCTGTTCCCGGTCGAGTCCACGGCCGCGTTCCGGGTTGCCGGGACGCTCACCCAGACGGTACCGCTGCAGTCGGCCACGTTCCCGCCGAGCGGCTGCGGCGCCGCCTGGGACGCCCTGCACGCCCGGGTCGCGACGGTGCGCACCGCCGACGGCAACCAGCCGGGCTGGATCTACTACGGGCTGCTGCCGTCCGGCACGCCGATGGGCCCGGTCGTCGGCTGCGGTGGCGGCGGCGTCGCGGTCGGCCCGATCGGCGATCCGTGGACCCTCGCGCACGAGGCCGGGCACGCGGCCGGGCTGGCCCACGCGCCGTCCGGCGGGGCGCCGAACCCCGACCCGAACTTCCCTCCGTACGAGCCCTACGACCCGGCCGGCGTTGCGCAGGGCCACGACGGCGAGTACGGCCTCGACGTCAACACCGGCAACGTGCTGTCGCCGCAGACGTTCCAGGACGTCATGGGGTACGCCTGGCCGAAGTGGATCTCGCCGTACCACCACGGCCGCCTGATCAACGCGGCCGTGCTCAGCCCGGTGACGGTCGGCATGGACCACCCGTGGTGGCGCGACCTGGTCTGGCAGGAGATCAAGATCCCGCCGGTCGGTCCCCCGCCGGTCGAGCTGCCGGTGCACCCGCAGGTCGAGCTGCGCCACGTCGTCTCGGTGCTGGTCCTCATCGAGGACGGCCGGGTCGGCGACGTGGTGAAGGTCGCCCGCACCCGGGCCCACCCGGAGCTGCCGGCGGCCGGGGCGACGCCGTTCACGGCGAACCTGCGCGACGCCGAGGGCCGGGTGCTCGCCAGCGGCGTGTTCGTCCGGCTGACCACCGCGGCCTGCGGCTGCGCGGGTCTGCCCGGACGTCCGCCGTCCTCGTACGTCGCGCAGGCCTTCCTGCCCGACGTCGCCCCGGGCGCGACGCTCGACATCACCACCCGCGGCGAGACGGTGTGGCGCCGCGAGGCCCCGGGCGAGCCGCCCCGGGTCGCCCTGGCCGAGCCGAAGGTCTCGCGCTCGGGCGCGGTCACGGTGGCGTGGGAGGCGACCGCGGGCGCCGCCGAGTACTGGCTGCGGTGGTCCCGTGACGGCGAGTCGTGGGAGTCGGTGGACGTCGACCTGACCGGGCGCGAGCTGGAGCTCGAACCGGGCCGGGTGCCGTCCGGAGAGGGCTTCCTGCAGGTCGTGGCCCACGACGGGTTCCACTCGGCGGTCTCCGACCCCGTGCGGATCCGGGTGCCCGACCTGGTGCCGCAGGTCGCGATCCTGCACCCGCGGGACGGCTACACCTACCTGGCCGGGCAGGAGCTGCGGCTGTGGGCCTCGGTCATCGGCACCGCGTCCGACGCCGTCTGGACGGTCGACGGCGCCGAGGCCGGCCGCGGCCTGGACGCCTGGGCCGCCCTGGAGCCCGGCGAGCACCGCATCACGGTGGCCGTGGACGGCGCGGAGGCGACGGTCACGGTGACGGCCGAGCGCTTGGACTGACGCGGTTGCCGCACGGCTGCGGGCGGCGCGGTCGGCCGGCCGCCCGCTACCGCCGGGGCTAGGAGCGGCTCGACCAGGCCATCCGCTGGGTGTCGAGGGCTTCCAGGAGGTACGACCAGACCTCGCTCAGCGTCGGGAAGCTGCCGATCGCGTGCCACAGCGCCTGGACCGGGACCCCCGCCGTGACGGCCACCGTCGCCGAGTGGGTGAGCTCGGCGATGTTGGTGCCGACGAACGTCGCGCCCAGCAGCGTGTCCGTGCGGCGGTCCACCACCAGCTTGGCCCGGCCCCGGTAGTGGTCGCGCTGGACCCGGCCGCCGTACACCTGGGACAGGTCGGTCTCGACCGTCTCGACGTCGTGGCCGCGGGCCGTCGCCGCCGCCTCGGTCAGGCCGGCCACGCCCACCTCGGGGTCGGTGAAGATCACCTGGGCCACGCTGCCGGCCCGGACGCGGTCGGTGTGGCGGTTGAACGGGGACTCGTCCAGGGCGGCGCCGGTCGCGCGGGCGGCGATCACCTCGCCGGCGACGCGGCCGTGGTACTTGCCGATGTGGGTCAGGTAGGACTCGCCGGTGACGTCGCCGACCGCGTACAGCCAGGGCTGGCCGTCGACGTTGAGGTGCTCGTCGACGGTGAACCGCTCGGGGAGGCCGGCGCCGGCGGACGCGGGGCGGCGGCCGGCCGCGACCAGGATCTCGTCGACGACGATCTCCTGACCGTCGGAGAGGGTCACCACCGCGGGGGCGCCGTGGACCAGGCCCGGGCCGGCGTCGGTGACGATCTCCCGGGAGACCCGGGCGATCGACTGGTTGAGGCGGACGTCGACGCCCGAGGCGCGCAGGCCGTCGGCCACCGCCACGCCCGCGAACGACTCCTGGGCCGGCAGCAGGCGGTCGGAGCGCTCGACCATGATGATCTGTACCGCGCCGAGCGCGCGCAGCCAGGTGGCCGACTCGCAGGCGACCAGGCCGCCACCGAGGATGAGCAGGCGGCGGGGCACCTCGCGGACGGCGGTCACGTCGCGGGAGAACCACGGGCGGGCCTCGGCCAGGCCGGGGACCTCCGGGCAGTACGGGAAGCTGCCGGTGGCCACGACGACGGCGTGCCGGGCGCGGATCGTCCGGCCGTTGACCTCGACGGTCTTCTCGCCGGTGACGCGGCCCTTGCCGCGGATGACGTCGACGCCCCACGACAGGGCGGTGCCGACGAAGCCGGTGTCGTCGTAGTGGTCGACGAGCGCGTCGCGGCGGCGCAGCACCCCCTCGACGTCGAGATGCCGGTCGGCCAGCAGCTCGCGGACGCCGCCCACGTCGCGGCCGTCGCTCAGCAGGTGCTCGGGGGCGAGCAGTGCCTTGCTCGGCACGCAGGCCCAGAACGGGCACTCGCCGCCGACGAGCTCCGGCTCGATCATCACGGCGTCGAGGCCGGAGAAGCGGGTGGCGTACAGCGCGGCGGTCTCCCCCGCCGGCCCGGTGCCGATGACGACGACGTCCCACTCGGCGCGGTCCGGGTTCACGGTTCCGGTCACCGCCGGTGAATACCCGTCGCCCGATCGTGAAACCCGGGGCAACGATATCCTCCCCGGGTGCAGCCGGAGCTCTTCGACGTGGCCGACGCGCCGGAGCTCCGGTCGCCGGTCGCCGACGCCTCGATGCGGGCGCGGTGGCGGGCTCTCATCCTCACCGACCCGGTCGCCCGGCTGGTCCGCAACGCGGCGCACGCGGACGTGCACGAGGCGTACGACCTGCGCCAGCTCGCCCTCGCCGCGATCGACATCGCGGTCGCCTCGCTCGGGTTCGCCCGGCCGGTCACGCTGGCCGAGCTGGTCGACGAGATCGCCGGGCTGGCCGCGCTCATGCGTCCGGACCCGGCGGCCGCGCTCGACGCCGCACGCTGGGTGATCAAGGGGCTGCTCAACGACGCCGACAACCAGAGCGCGTTCGTCTACCCCTTCGTGGACACCGCTCGCGGCGCCAGCGAGGAGTTCGCGTTCAAGCTGCTCCAGCTCCAGGACGGGCCGGACGGCGCCGTCGTGCTCGCCTCGCCGCAGGCGGTCATGGTGTACCTCAACGGCCTCGACCTCGACGTGGACGACGCCGAGGCGGCGTTCTCCGTGGTACTGCAGCGGCAGCTGCGGGACCGCCGCTTCGAGGCCGCCGGGCGCACCGCGACCCAGGCCGAGCGCGTGTCCGTGGCCATGTCCGCGTCGCTCGCCGACGTGCTCGACGCCACCCGGCGCGACGTGCGGGCCTTCGACTGGGTGACCGACGTGCCGAGCCGGCTCGAACGGGCCCGCGAGCACGTCGAGGCCCGCATCGCCGCCGACGCCGAGGTGCTCAACCACGTCGCCGCCGGCATCGACACCGAGACCGACGCCGCCGTGCGCCGGGCGTCGGGTGACCTCGTCGACACGCTGCGCCGCATCCGCCAGGTCCACCTCGACCTGGCCGAGCGGGTCGCCGGAGCACGCGGTGTGTTCCTCCAGGCCCAGCTCAGCCAGGTGTTCGCCCGCCGGATCCAGCTGCGGCTGCTCAACATCGAGGCCGAGCTGTTCCAGCCGGTCCTCCAGCTCACCCAGCCGCGGGCGCAGCCGGTCGCCGAGGCGTTCGGCGACCGGATCCTCGGCCTGCGCGTGCCGCGGCTGCTGCACCTCGACGGCCTCACCGACATGCTGCTCGCCCCGCCGCGGGTGACCGGGCCGGCCGAGGCCGAGCCGGAGCTGCCCGGCGAGACCGAGGGCGTCGACCTCCAGTCGTACCCGCCGGCCGTGGTGGCGGCGGCGACCCGGATCCTGCGCCGGGCCGAGGACCGGCCGGTCCCGCTGTCCGCGCTGCTCGCCGAGGCCGGCGACGCCGACGAGCGGGAGCTGGTGCTGCTCTCGGCGCTGTGGGCGTACGCGCCGGACAGCACCGGCGACGAGGAGGACGACGGCCTGACCGCGCTCACCGCCGGCGTGGCGGCCGAGCGGACCGGGGCGCTCCTCGATCACCCCGGGGTGTGGGGCGACGACCTGATGGTGACGTACCGGCGGGACGAGCGACTCGTCGAAGGAGCAGAGGAGCCCGTGGCGTGACGGTGCCGATGGAGGACGTGTGGGCGGCGGCCGAGCTGGTCGCGTTCGGGCTGCGGCCCGGCGCTCGGCCGAGCGAGGGCAACCCGTACGGGCTGCTGCTCGAGCGGTACCGCACCAGCACCGCCTTCCGCGACGCCGTCGACACCGTCGCCGGCGGCCTCGGCCTGGTCGTCCTGGGCGCGCCGCCGCGCACCGGCCTGGTGCTCACCACGCAGCCCGGCAGCGTGTTCGCGGTGCGCATGGCCGACCTGCGCGGCGGCAACCTCGGCGCCGACGACAAGCTCATCGCCGGCCTGGCCGTGCTCGGCATCGCCGCGTACGCGTTCCCGACCGACGCCGACCTCGACGCGACCGAGGTGAAGATCGTCGAGGTGGCCGCGCTGGACCGGTTCATCCGCGACGCCATCGAGCGCCTCCCCGCCGCGACGGACGGGCCGGCCGACACCGAGCACCGCCGGGCCGCCGACGTCTACCGGCGCACCGCCGCGTTCCGGCCGAAGGACCGCCAGCCCGGCCCGGCCCGCGGCTGCACCCAGTTCGCCGTGCAGGAGGTGCTCGGCTGGCTCGTCGAGCGGGGCGCCGCGCGGGCGATGCCGCAGATGGGGCCGTCGACGTACCAGCTCACCGACCGCTTCCGGCTGCTCGTCGCCGACATGGCCGGTGGCGAGGCGCTCTCGGCGCTGCGGGCGGCGGCCTGATGGCGGCGCCCGCCAGGCTGTGGCGCATCCGCCGGATCCACCTGGACCGCGTCGGGTCGCCGGCCGCCCGGTTCCGCGACGTCTGGCTCGACCTCACCGGCCGCGACGGCCGCCCGCTCGACACCATCCTGTGGATGCGCAACGGCGGCGGGAAGTCGACGCTCATCGCGCTCGTCTGCGCGCTCATCCGCCCGGACCGGCGCGACTTCCTGGCCACCGCGACGACCGGCCGGCACCTGGAGGACTGCGTCCTCGGCGCCGACACCGGGCACGTCGTCGTCGAGTGGACCGACCCGGACGGCCGGCGGCTGGTCACCGGCGCCGTCTACGAGTGGACCGACCGGGTCCAGCCGGCCGACCCGAACGCGGCGCACGACCGGCTCCGGCAGAGCTGGTACGCGTTCACGCCGGCCGCCGGGGTCGAGATCGAGCAGCTGCCGTTCGCCGGGCTCGGTGGGCTGCCGACCGACCTGCGCGACTTCGTGCGGACCATCGAGACGCTGCCGGCGGAGACCGCAGCAATCGTCACCGCGAAGCAGGACCGCTGGGCCCAGGCGCTGCAGGACCGCGGCCTCGACCCGGGGCTGTTCACCGCGATCCTGAAAATCAACGCCACCGAGGGCGGCATCGAGCACCACTTCAAGTTCAAGACGTCCGACGACTTCGTGCAGTACCTGCTGAGCCTGGTCACCGAGCCGACCTCGGCGACGAAGGTCGCCACGATCCTGCGCGGCACCCGCGAGCGCCTGGCCCGCCAGCCGCGGCTGCGGGCCGAGGTGACGTTCTGCGACGAGGCCACCGGGCTGCTCGCGGACCTCGGCAAGGCCCGCTCGTCGCTCGGCGCCGCCGAGGAGCTGGCGGCGGCGGAGCGGGCGGCCGCGGCACGGCTGGCCGGGGCCTTCGCGCTCGCCGCGACGGCCGCGGACGAGGCGGCGAAGACGGCGCTGGACAGCGGGGCAGCGGCTCTCGGGATCGCCGAGCGCGCCGCGGCGACGGCGCGGGCGCTCGACGCGCGCGTGCGGGACCTGCGGTTCCAGGCCGCACGTCTGCATGCCGACGCGACAGTACGGCGGGTGCAGGCGTCGGCGGCGGTCGTCCACGAGCGGCACCGCTCGCACCGGGCCTGGCAGCTGGTCCCGCTGCTCACCGAGCGCGACGCGCTCGCCGACCGGCTGGCCGCGCTGCGCCACCAGCAGCAGCAGGCCGAGGAGGGGGCGGCGCCGCTGCGCCGGGCCCGCGCGGCGGCCGCCGCCGTGTACGTGGCGGCGCTGCGGGCCGCCTGCGCCGACCTCGACGCCGCGGTGACCGCGGCCGGGGCCGCCGCGGACGAGGCGGCCGGCGAGCAGGCGGCGGCCCGCGGGCAGGCCGACGCGCTGCGCTCCGAGCTGGGCGGCCTGGAGGCCCGGTCCCGCACCGCGGCCCAGGCACTGTCCACATTCGACAGTGACCTCGCGTCGGCGGTCACGGCCGGCCACCTGCCGCCGCGGCCCGGCCCGGACGCGGCGGTCACGGCCGGGCACCTGCCGCCACGGTCCGGCCCCGACGCAGCTTCCGGCGCCGGGGCGCTGCCGTCGGCCGGCGACCTCGACGCGGCCCTCGCGGCCGGGCTCGACGAGGACCGGGAGGCCGAGGAGCGGCTCACCGGGGAGCTGCCGGCCGCCGCGGCCCGGCTCGCCGAGGACCGGGCCGCCCAGGAGCGCGAGCGCAGCGCCGTGCAGGCGTCGATCACCGAGCTCACCCACCGGCGGGCCACCCTCGACGCCGAGCGCACCCCGCTGCTCGCCGAGATCGACGCCCTCGCCACCGACCCGCGGCTCACCGCCCTCGCCGAGCGGGACCGCGTCGACCCGGTCGCCGAGCAGCGGCTGCTCGCCGAGCAGCTGGCCGAGGCGATCATCGCCGCCGACCGGCAGCGCATCCAGCTCGCCGTCGCCGACGCCGAGGACGACCGGGCCGTGCAGGCGCTCGGCTCGGCCCGCGGGCTGCTGCCGGCAGCGCTCGACCTGGCCCGGGCGGCCGACGTGCTCGCCGCCGAGCGGATCCCGGCCACGACCGGCTGGCACCTGCTCGCCGACGCGGTACCGCCGGACCGCTGGGCCCTCGCCGTGACGGCCGCGCCCCACCTGGTCGGCGGGCTGCTCGTGCACGACCCGGCCGACCTCGGCCGGGCCCGGGACGCCCTGGAGGCCGCGCAGCTGTACCCGACGAGCGCCGTCCAGGTCGCCCCGGCCGCCGCGCTGCACGCCGCCGTCGGCGCGCCGGCGCCGGCCGCCGACGGGTTCGTGCTGCCGCCCGCCCCGGCCCTGTACGACCGCACCGCCGCCGCCCGCGAGGCCGACCGGCGGGCCGCCGGGCGGGCCGGTCGCGGCGTGCGCGTGCAGGAGCTGCTCGACGCCCGCGACCACGACCTGCGCCTGCGCGACCAGCTGCGGCTGCTCGCCGAGCGCTGCCCGCCCGGCCACCGCGAGCACCTCGACGCCGAGCACGCGCGCCTCACCGAGCTGCTGGCCCGCGCCCAGTCCCGCTCGGCCGAGCTGGACGCCGAGCGGGCGGGCCTCGACGAGCGGGCCGCCGCGCACGCCGGCCAGCTGCGCGCGCTCGCCGAGCGCCGCCGCGTCCTGGCCACCCGCCTCGGCGTCCTGACCGACCTGTCCCGCCGGGCCGCCGAGGCGTCCGCGCTGCGCGCCGAGCGCGACGGCCTGCCGGCCCAGCGCGCGTCGTGCGAGGAGCGCCTCACCCTGGCGGAGGAGCGCGAACGGTCGGCGGCCGCGGTCGTCGCGGCCTCCCGCGCCGACGCCGACCGGCACCGGGCAACGCTGCGCGGCTACCGGACCAGGGTCGAGGAGCTGCACCGCCTGGCCGACGGCCCGGTCCCGGCGCCGCTGCCCGGCCTGGCGGCCGCCCAGAGCGCGTACGAGGCGGCCGACGAGGCGTACGCCCGCCAGTCGTCCGGCTCGGCCATCGAGGCGACGGCGAACGAGATCACCCGCCGCCTCGACGGCCTGGACCGCCAGGTCCAGCAGTTCACCCCGGACGAACGCACGGCCGCGGCCGCCCTGGCCGGCACGGCGGACGCCGCCGACGCCGAGGCGGTGCGCCGCAGCACCGAACAGGCCGAGCAGGCCCACTTCGCGGCCCGCGCGGACGCCACCCGCGCCGAGACGGACGCCGAAACGGCCCGCCAGTCCCTGTCCGTTCACGAGTCCGCCCGCCCGTCGCCCGCCGAGCTCGAACCGGCCGACGACCCCCGGGACGAAGCGCAGGCGAGCGCCTGGGCCGAGGCCCATCAGGAGCGCCTCGACGCGGCCGTCCTGCAGGAGCGGGAGGCCCGGGAGCGGGTCGCCGCGGCCGAGCGGGCCGCCGAGGCCGGCCGGCGCCGCGCGGCCGACCTGCGCGAGCTCGCCGCCGACCTGCGGGCCGACCTGGCCGACGACGCGTCCACTGTGGACTTCAACGCTCCGTTCGACGGGGACGCCGACGAGGCCCGGGAGGCGGCGCGGCAGGCGCGGCGGTCGTTGCAGGGCGCCGAGCGGGCCGTGTCCGGCGCGCGCAGCCAGCTCCACGGCGAGGTGCACCGGATGGACCGGTGGGCCGGGGAGGAGCGGTTCGCGGCCGTGACGGCCGAGGTGCGCGACCGGTTCCGCAGCGAGCAGAGCGCCACGCTGAGCGTCGCGGAGGCGGAGCGGCTGGCGACCGAACTGGCGACGTACCGGCACGCGCTCGCCGGCGAGCTCGCCGCCGTCGACAAGGACAAGCATCTCGTGGTGACGGCGCTCTGCGCGGAGGTACGAGAGGGGTTGAAGACCCTGCAGCGGGCGCAGCATCACGCCCAGCTGCCGCCGGGGCTCGCCGACCACCTGCGCAACCGGCGGTTCCTCGACGTCGGGCCGCGGTCCAATGTGGACACCACCGACGCGACGCTGCGCAGCCGGGTGGAGCGGCTCGTCGACCGGCTCGTCGCCCGGCAGGACCCGATCCCCGAGGGCCTCGCCCTGGTGTGGGAGGCGACGACGGCGGTGGTCGGCCGGGGCAACTTCGTCGCCCGGGTGCTCAAGCCGTCGACCGAGCTGGGCGAGGACCGCCAGCCGGTGGAGCTGATGAGCAAGTGGTCCGGCGGCGAGAAGGTCACGATCAGCCTGCTGCTGTTCTGCATGCTCGCCCGGCTGCGGGCCGCGAACCGGGGCGGCGACGTGCCCGGCCTCGGGGTGCTGCCGATGGACAACCCGCTCGGCACGGCCAACTACGTCGCGTTCCTCGACCTGCAGCGGCGGGTCGCGGCCGCGAACGGCATCCAGCTGGTGTTCCTGTCCGGCCTGGGCGACATGCGCGCGGTCGGCCGGTTCCCGAACGTGGTCCGGATGCGCAACACCCACCACCGCGGCCGCAACTACGCGCAGGTGATGGCCCGCGACCTCAACGACGACCAGGTCCTGGAGGGCATCACGACGGCCCGGCTGACGTTCCCGGTACAGGAGACGCTGCTCTAGATCTTCTCAAACGCGGAACGCCGGCTCGTCGCGGCGCAGCACCGCCGTCCGCGGGACGGCGGCCCAGGCGCCGGAGATCGCGCCGGCGAGGGCGTCGAGCAGCTTCGGCACGTCGGCCGCGGCCGTCGCATGCAGCCCCTCCGCCACGACGAGCACCCGGGACGTCTCCGGGCGGATGGCCGAGCGGCCGCTCTGCCGGTTGGTCCAGCGGCGGGCGTGCGCCCGGCCGGCGGCGTCGGCGAACACCACCTCGCGCGGGTCGGGGTGCTCCAGCTCGCCGCCGAACGTCTCGTACTCCTCGGTGCCATCCGCGTAGCGCACCTCGAGGTCGCCGTCGATCCGGTCGAGGTCGAGCGCGGCGACAGGCACCGCGAAGGCGGCCGACACGGCGTTGCAGAGGTCGACGAGCGGGTGCAGCGCGGGCAGGTCACCCTCGCGGCGCAGGCGGCGCAGGAGGGACTCCGAGGCGCACCGGTACTGCGTGGGCTTGAGCCCCTGCGCCGTGAACGCGCGGCGCCAGGCCTGGATCTCGGGGAAGCCGCTCTCCGGGCCGTCGGCCAGCCGCGCCCGCGCCGCCTCCGTGAACGCGGCCACCGCCGCGGCGACGTCGGCATCGGGCGTCACGCCGCCGAGGGACAGCACCGCCGGTACCAGGGCTGGATGATCGCGCCAGATCGCGTCAGCGTGCCGGAACTCCACGCCGGTCATCCTCCGCCGCCGCACCGGGTGCCGGGAAGGACCACCCGCGGTCCGGCGCGCCGGACCACTTGCTCAGGCGGTCTTTACGACGAACTCGGCGGTGATCTCCTGCTTGCTGGTCTTGCCGGTCAGCTTGACGGTGAGCGGCCCGGCCTTCGCCCCGGTCTTCGCGGGCGTGACGGTGGCGGTGAACGCGCCGTCGGCGCCTGCGGTGGCGGTGAACAGCAGGGTGGTCCCGGCCCGGATCTCGACCTTCTCGCGCGGTGCGAAGTGGGCCCCGGTGACCTTGACCTGGGTGCCGGCCTTGCCGCTGGACGGGTCGAGGTGGGCGGTGGGGCCGGTCGGGCTCGGCGGGGCCGGCGACGCCTCGGGCGACGCGGGCGCGGAGGCCGAGGCGGACGGGGCCGGGCCGTTGCCGAGCAGTTCCTCGACCTTGGCCTTGCCGTCGTTGAACAGCCCGCGGCCCCAGGGGGTGAGGGTCATGATGAGGACCCACGGGAGTACCGGCAGCGCGAGGAACCGCAGCCGCCGCAGCGCTCCCCCGCCGGACCTCGGCGCGCGCTCGGGCTTGGCCGGGGCGGCCGGCGGCTCGTCGTCATCGTCGTCGTCCCGGGCGTACTTCGGCATGAGGTCGGAGTCGCCGTACACGGCGACGTTGCCCTGGATGGTGACCCCGGGCCCGATGACCACGGACGGTCGCCGGGGCGGCTGCTGCGGCTCCTGCGGCGGGGGCGCAGGCGGCTGGTAGCCGCTCGGCTGGCCTGCATAGGCGCCCGGCTGGCCTGGATAGGCGCCGCCGGCCGGGTGTGCGCTGACGGGCGCGACCGGGTAGGCGGCGGCCGCGGGGAACCCGCCGCTGGTCGGCTGCGCGGGAAACCCGCCGCTGGTCGGTTGGGCCGGGAATCCGCCGCTGGTCGGCGCCGGCTGGTAGGCGCTCGGGTGGGGGGCCGGATAGCCGCTGGTCGGTGCGGCCGCGACGCCGCCCGTCGGCTGGCCCGGATAGGGGCTCACGGGGGTGGGCGCATAGG